>CAKRMH010000008.1 GCA_934364805.1 uncultured Lachnospiraceae bacterium | reverse complement strand
AAGCTCAGCCTCAGTGTGTGTTCTTTCATACAATCGTTCGAATTCATTTGGTGACATATAGTTACAATGGCTATGAATTCGTTTCGTATTGTAGAATGCTTCCAGATATTCGAAAATCAAGCGGTATGCCTGCTTGTAATCGTGAATTTTAAAGCGGTTGAGCCATTCACATTTGATAATCGAATGGAAGGATTCAATGCAGGCATTATCCCACGGAAATGCTTTCTTTGAGTAACTACGCTGCATATTTTCTGTTACTTTTTTATATTCCGTCGCAACGTACTGACTGCCACGATCAGGGTGAATGATCAATGGCTGGTCGGTATTTCGGCGAGCTTTGGCTTCGTTTATCGTATCAATCACGCAGGATACTTCCAGTGTTTTTGAAAGTGTCCATGCTATGATTTTTCTGGAAAATAAATCCATAATACTGGTCAGATAGACAAATCCGTCTATTGTCCAGATGTAGGTGATATCCGAACACCAGACGGCATTCGGGCGGTCAGGATTAAACTGCTCATCGAGGATATTTTGTAATTCAGTGCTGAAATCAGAATCTTTTGTGGTAATTGTCCATGGCTTGCTCCACTGGGCACGGATTCCCATTTGACGCATGTATGTACCAACAGTTCTTTCCGAAATGACTTCACCGTTTTTCTGCAATTCTACAGTGATTTTCGGAGCACCGTAGTTCTGCTTGGAATCATCCTATATATCCTGTATTTTTGCTTTTACAGATTCACGGCGTTTTTCTGTATCAGAAGGCACGCGGTGGAGCCATGCACGATATCCTGAACGTGAGACACCTAAAAATTTCAACATTCCGGAGACGGAAAACCGGCGTCCAGCCTTTTTGGCAGCTTCCGTCTTCTCAGACACTTCGAGATAAATGGCTTCCGTCATTTTCCCAGAATGTTGATTGCTTTTTTTAATACATCAAGTGCATCTTGGGCATCACGTAATTCACGTCTGAGACGGGCGATTTCCTTCTGTTCATCGGATGCGTAATTACCAGAACCCCAAACAGGAATATCACCGGATTCACGGAAGTCTTTCAGCCACTTTGTTAGTGTGCTGTATCCGATGCCAAGATTCTCTGCACATCCACGTACACCGAGATCTTTATGATCTTGATAATACCGGATTGCATCAAGTTTAAATTGTTTGTCATGTTGCATTGCCATATGAGATCCTCCTTCAGCATGTCTCTATTGTACCATGTTAATATGTATTTGGAATTTCTCATTTTGGCTTGTACTATTTATATTCTAGCATCAATGTTTCCCATGTGTAACTATGTTTCTGACTTCTGCGGTTTAACCATTTAAACAACAATTTCTTTGTAATGCATAGAAATGATTTAACACTGGTAATTTCATCTTCACTCACAACATAGTCTAGAATATTATTAAAAAGTGGCAACCCCTTCGCATACCTAAACTCAAGTAAATATTGTAACACTTTTGGATTATTTCTAAAGTGTGTCATTATCTCAATATATACCGAAGTCGGAAGACTCTTTTCTCTCTGTTGTTCTAAATATTTTTTTAAACGTTCTTCGTCAACAGGTTCTGATGTCATTCCTAATTTGCTTCTTCCATAATATGAATAAAAGGCATTTGCATCCAAAAAAATCATTTTTTCATCCTCTACTTGAATCATTTTTTACCAATAAACTAGTTTGTAATTTTTGTAACATTTCATACATTATATCACATTTATTCTTTTCGCAAAAATTTTACACAGGACATATAAAGAGAAACCTCCAAATCTATTATAGACTTGGAGGCTTGATTCCAACCATTTTATTCACAGAAAACTGTTTTCCTGCTACTGTAAAAGAACTATGCAAGTGCAGGTTCTTTTCCTGCAATAATCGCTTTCACTTCTTCTATATCCTTATCAGTAGCTGATGCTATCTGTTCTGCTGTGAAACCATTCTTGTGCATATTAAGAATGATTTGCGCTTTTTCCCTTGCTGCTCCAATCGCAATATCTTCTTTTATTTCCTGACTCAAGTTACACATAACGCTCACATCCTTCCTGAAGTTCTCCTCAATAGGAATATCGTATTCATTTCCAATTATGTTTAGTTTTTCATCTATTGTAAGTTCCTGTGACAGCAACGCCCCCAACAGACGGTGCAGTTCATATGTCTCATCATGTTCCGGCAGATTCTTTGCCAGTCCAAGCATGATGATATTCAGCAGATCAAGATTTCCCTTCCATTCATAGGAACCAATCAAATCTTCCTTTGTGAGATGCACATGGCTCATGCTGCTCTCGTCCATGTTCATACATACCCAGATCGAATATACACGCTTAATGTCATCGTAGCTGGAGTTCTCAAAATCACGTTCTTTTTGTGATGAGATCAGTCTGCTCACATAAAAGATTGCCCGGTTTAAGATTTCGTATTCCTTCGGCTCGTCTTTCTGTGCTTCTACATTTATGATAATCTGTGACAATCCGTCGCTCATACGCACATAGAAAACAATATCAAATCTTACTAGTGTATTGGCATATTGATATTTAGCTAAATATCAATATGCCAATACACTAGTTCTTCCTCCATATTACGTTGTTTTATCAGAAAATACTCATTCATTATAGCAATCACCTCATTCATTTTATTGCAGTATATTGTAATACCTAACTGACAATAGTTCTATTCACTCAACGGGTCAAAAAGTAGTTTCTGAACTCCACCCTATATAAATTGAGGGTATAGAACTATTGTAAAATCAAGGAGAAACTGCCTTCTCATAATTCTGCATTTTTGAGTAAAACTCAAAACCTATTGATTTCAACACTTTTCAGTTGTTTATTTATTCCTTCTTGACATCAAGACAACCGTCTCCACATGCCCCGTATGTGCGAACTGGTCCACAGGTCTGACCTTTTTCAGTTCATACCCGCCGTCGCACAGAATGCGAAGATCCCTTGCAAGTGTTGCAGAATCGCAGCTGACATAGACTACACGCACAGGCTGCATTTTAAGGATCGTGTCCAGGCACAGACGGTCACAGCCTTTTCTTGGTGGGTCGACCACGATCACGTCCGGGCGGGACATGGTGTCATCTTTGCCTTTGTGGCTTTCATAGAATTCCGGAAGCACTTCCTCGGCTTTCCCGACAAAGAATTCTGCATTTGTGATTCCATTGATACTGGCGTTATTTCTGGCATCCTCAATGGCCTGTGGCACAATTTCCACACCATAGACCTGTTTCGCCTTCTGTGCCAGGAAAAGGGAGATTGTTCCGATTCCACAGTAGAGATCCCACACGCTTTCCTGTCCGGTAAGTCCCGCATATTCCAGTGCCAGACTGTATAGTTTCTCAGTCTGCTCCGGGTTGACCTGATAGAAAGATTGTGGAGAGATCTGATACGCAATTGCCGTATCCGTAATGGTGAAATCTTTCCCTTTTCTCAAATGAATATAATCCGTGATATATGCCTGTCCCCAGATACATTCCGTTCTGTCACCAAGAATCACATTGGTATTTCTGGTATTCACATTGAATGAGATAGAAGTCATTCCGTCAATCTTTGTCAAAGCATCGATCAAGTCCTTCTGATTCGGCAGTTTTGTGCCATTGATGATCAGACAGACCATGATTTCCTTTGTTGTGAATCCAAAGCGGATCAGAACATGACGGATGAGACCTTTTCCGGTCTTTTCATCGTACGGTTCGATGTGGTTTTTCTGCATATAATTTTTCACAGCAAGAAGAATCTCTTCGTTTTCAGATACACCAAGAAGGCAGTCCGTCACCGGAATGATGCTGTGCGTTCTTGACGCATAGAATCCGGTGATCAGATTGCCTTCTTTATCTTTTCCAACAGGAAACTGTGCCTTATTGCGATAGCGGTATGGTTCATCCATGCCAACCGTTGGTTCCATGACCTGATCCAGTTCTTCCTCCGAAAATCCACCGATTCGAAGGAGATTATTCCGCACCTTTTCTCCTTTGAATTCCAGCTGTTTCTGATAGGAAAGTGCCTGGATCTGACAGCCTCCGCATTGTCTGTGGATCGGACACCTTGGTTCTACCCGGTATGGCGACGGTGTCAGAATCTCTTCCACACGCGCATATCCGTAATTTTTTTTCAGTTTCAGTGCACGCGCAAGGATTTCGTCTCCGATCAATGCATCCTTTACGAAAAAGGTCATGCCATCGTATTTACCGATTCCTTCCCCGTCCACACCCATATCTGTAATTTTTAATTTAAAACAATCGTTCTTATTCATACATTTTCTCATTCATGACTTGTTCTTCGGAAGTTGCTCTCCATAAAGCGGTTATAGCCCTGCCACCCCAGATTATTCTCTGGAACATTTGAGAACATTTCCGTGATTGTCTCCATTTTGGCATCAATATTGTCTGCAAAACTCAGTGCAACGGCCTCAGCCAGCGCCGGTTTCTTTGGTGAACCGTATTCCAGTTCTCCATGATGTGCAAGGATACAGTGTTTTAATTCGTTTGCAAGAATTACCGGAAATCCTTCGATTTCACGGATTTTTAATCCGACCTGTTCTGCCCCGATCATAATGTGTCCAAGCAGCTGTCCCTCATCCGTGTAATCATTCTCCGGGAATGTAGAAAGTTCCTCCAGTTTACCGATATCGTGAAAAATTGCTGCTGTTACGATAAGATCTCTGTTTAAGATTGGATAACATTTTGCAAAAAAATCACAGTTTCTGGTAACACTTAATGTATGCTCTAAAAGTCCGCCAACGAATCCGTGGTGTACGCTTTTTGCGGCAGAATGAAATTTAAACCGTTTCTCAAATTCCGGATCTGCGAAAAATGCATTTAACAGCTGATTCAGATATGTATTTTTCACAGATGCGATGTACTTTTTCAAGGCCTCATACATGGCATCCATGTCTTTGCTGCTGACCGGGAGATAATCCTTTGGCTCATATTCTCCCTCATCCGCTTTTCTTGCTCGTTTGATCGACATCTGCAGATTTCCCTGGAAGCTTGTGATATCACCGGTGACTGCAACGTAATCCATTGCTTCAAACTCAGCGATTCCGACAGAACCCGGATCCCAGATCTTGGCATCGAGTGTTCCTGTCTTATCCTGCAGGATCACATTGTCATATGGCTTTCCTGCTTTGGTCAGTGCTGCCTGTTTGGACTTCACCAGATAGATTTCCGATACACGTTCTCCTTCTCGGAGTGTTTCAATATATTTCATAATTTCCTCACTTTCTTCACCCATTACAGGGATTCCACCTGTAGATCATTCCTTTATTCAAGTACGCCGACTTCCACTTCACAGGTAATTTCGGAATATCCGTCTGCGCCCTGCCTCTGAACAACTACTGGAATGGTGTCGCCCGGTGTCAGTTTCATCACCTGGGAACTATAAGCTGTGTCGCTGGCAATTTTCTCTCCATTGATCTTCGTAATCACATCCCCGCTCTGAAGACCAGCTGCCATTGCCGGCGAATCCATCATAGCCTCTTTGATATATACACCCTCGGGAATGTCATACTCTTTTTCAATTTTCTCCGTAACGGTTGTAACCGTCATTCCAAGATATGGAATATCTTTTCCCTCCGCAAGCATATCGATCATGCTTTTCAGTTCGGTTGACGATACTGCGATCAGCGTATTTTCCTCGGAAGAATTGCTGTAATCCTGCATGACCATACCGACAATCTGACCACTTACATTGATCAGAATTCCGCTGCTGCTTTTGCTTGCCACAATGTCTGTTGTAAAAATGGAATAATTATGGTCAATGGTCGATATTTCATTGTCCGTCGAAGTAACATTTCCGGTCAGAATGGAATAATTGGTTCCAAGCGGGCTTCCCAGAGCAATGACAATACTTCCCTTTGTCACCCCGTTCGAATTGCCAAACTCAGCAATTGAGATCGTATCTAACGTACTATCACTGATGTCCGATCTTGCCACACTCAAAACTGCAATTCCAGTATTGCCGTCGTATTTTTTCATGACCGCACCTGCAGTGGTGTTATCGATAAATGTAACTGTTATACGGGACGGATCGGTGATGACTTTCTGTTCCGTCAAAATCAGCACTTCCGATGCATTTTCCTGAATAATCACACCGGAGCCCTGTCCCTCGCTCTCATAAGAATTATGGAACCAGTCGGTATTGCTCACGACGCTTGTCACAGTTACAATGGAATGATTTGCCTGACTGCCGATCGCATACAGTTGATTCTGCAAATTCTGATAATCTGCAATCGAAAGGCTTTCCTGTGGCTGACTGGTCACATCAGGATCACTTTGTTCTGACTCTGTTACACTTTCCGTATCTGCGATATATGTGTTTACAGAATCCGGATTTTCTTCTTCCTGAGGGCAGAGGATCTTCCGGACCGCAGGCTCAGCAAGAACAAACACGACGGCTGCTGCAAGGGCAAAAACAACACCGCAAATGGCACATATACCAACCTTTGCTGCTGCCTTTTTCCGGTTCACCGGCTTATTCTTGATCTGTTCCCGGATAAATTCATTTTTCTGATGTTTCTGATCTTCCATATACCGTATCCTGCCTGTATTTCGAAAATAAGTGGTAACAAAACCCACGCTATTACTCATTATATTCGCATTTATCCTTATGCGCAACTATTTTTACCTTTCAGAAAACAGGGGAATGCGATATAATAAAGGCAGCATATTAGAATAAGGAAATACACATTATGAATCATAAAGTACTAAAAACATTAGAATATTATAAAATATTAGAGCAGCTTGCCTCATTCGCTTCCTGTGAGGAAACCAAAGAACGCTGTCTGCATCTGGAACCGCTGACAGACCCGGATGAGATCCGTACACTGCAGACAACCACTGAGGATGCGTTAAACCGTCTGTATAAGAGCAGTTCCATTACTTTTGCCGGAATCCATAATATCCATGCCTGTTTAAAACGTCTGGATATCGGTGGCTCTTTAAATGCATCTGAGCTTCTTCGCATCCGCTCTCTTCTTGAGGTTGCCAAGCGTGCCAAGGCTTACGACCGTTCAGACCGGGCAGATGAGAAAACAGATTCCCTGACTCCGCTTTTTACAGAGCTTGAACCGCTTTCTCCATTACACGATGAGATCAGCCGTTGTATTTTATCCGAAGATGAGATTGCCGATGACGCAAGCCCGGCACTATTTAAGATCCGCAAATCCATCCGTGGAATGAATGACCGTATCCACGCACAGCTGACTTCCATCATGAATAACAGCACGACCAGAACCTATCTTCAGGATGCTGTCGTTACCATGCGTGACGGACGTTACTGTCTGCCGATCAAAGCAGAAGCCAAAACACAGGTTCCAGGTATGGTACATGACCAGTCTTCCAGCGGTTCCACACTTTTCATCGAGCCAATGGCTGTTGTGAACCTGAATAACGAGCTCCGTGAACTTTTCATCAAAGAACAGGATGAGATCAATGCAATCCTTGCAGCTTTGAGTAATCTGGTTGCCGAACATGCCGCTGCACTGGAAAATGACTACCGTGTGCTTGCCGAACTGGACTTTATCTTTGCCAAGGCAGCCCTTGCCAAAACCTACAACGGTGTTGCGCCTGTCTTTAACACAAACGGATCCATCAATATCCGCAAAGGACGCCATCCGCTTTTAGACGCCAAAAAAGTCGTACCGATCGATGTCCGTCTTGGCGGGGAGTACAAGCAGCTGATCGTTACCGGCCCAAATACCGGCGGTAAGACCGTTTCCTTAAAAACGGTCGGTCTTCTGACACTGATGGGACAATCCGGTCTTCATATTCCGGCCGGTGATCGTTCTGAACTTGCAATTTTTGATGAGGTATTTGCTGATATCGGAGACGAACAGAGCATTGAGCAGAGCTTAAGTACATTTTCTTCCCATATGGTCAATATCATCCGCATTCTGGAGCATGCAGACGACAGAAGTCTTGTCCTTTTTGATGAGCTCTGTGCCGGAACTGATCCAACGGAAGGAGCGGCTCTTGCAATCTCTATCCTGCACAAACTCGGCCAGTATGGCTCCGTTGTTATGGCTACCACACATTATAGTGAACTGAAAGTGTATGCACTGACCTCGGAAGGCGTGGAAAATGCCTGCTGTGAGTTTAATGTCGAGACTTTGAGCCCGACCTACCGCCTCCTGATCGGTATTCCTGGAAAAAGTAATGCTTTTGCAATCTCCTCCAAACTCGGTCTTGCCGACAATATCATTGAGGATGCCAAAGACCGTATCGGTCAGAAAGATGCTGATTTTGAAGATCTTCTTGCCAACCTGGAAGCCAGCCGTGTAACGATCGAAAAGGAACAGCTTGAGATCAACCGCTACAAAGCCGAGATTGAGACTTTGAAAAAGCAATTAGAAAGCAAACAGGAGCGGCTGGATGCAAGCAAGGACAAAATCCTGCGTGAAGCCAACGAAGAAGCTTTACAGATCCTCAAAGAAGCAAAAGAGCTTGCAGATGAAACCATCCGCAATTTCAATAAATATGGAAAAGGTACTGCTCCAATGAGCCAGATGGAAAAGGAACGTACCAATGTCCGTAATAAAATGACGGAAAAAGAGAAGAAATTATCCAACGTCAAAAAGAAAGAAACAGCAAACCACAATGTACCGAAGAAGCTCCGCATCGGAGATACGGTAAAAGTACTCAGCATGAATTTAAAAGGTACTGTACACACGCTTCCGAATGCCAAAGGCGATCTGTACGTCCAGATGGGTATTCTCCGTTCTCTGGTAAATATCAACGATCTGGTACTGATCAATGATGATGCGTCTTCTCCGATTGCCAAAAAATACGGACTTGGCAAAACCGGCGGAAACGGATCCGGAAAGATCAAGATGAGCAAAGCCTCTTCTGTCTCCACCGAGATCAATCTGATCGGTCTTACAACCGATGAAGCGATTGCACGCCTGGACAAATATCTGGATGATGCCTATATCGCCCATATTCCTTCTGTACGGATCGTACACGGAAAAGGAACCGGTGCACTCCGCACAGCTGTACAGAATCACTTAAAACGTCTGAAATACGTCAAATCCTTCCACCTTGGAGAATTCGGTGAAGGAGATGCCGGTGTAACCATTGCAGAATTTGAATAATTATAACAGGGAGAATTTATATGGTCGCTAAACAGAAAATACTCATTGTAGATGACGACAACAATATTGCAGAGCTTGTCTCTCTTTATCTCACCAAAGAATGCTTTGACACAAAAATCGTCAATGACGGCGAGGAGGCACTTGCAGAATTTGAGCGCTATCATCCCAATCTGATCCTTTTAGATCTGATGCTTCCGGGCATTGACGGTTATCAGGTCTGCCGCGAGATCCGCGCCAAAGCCAACGTCCCGATCATCATGCTCTCCGCAAAAGGCGAGATCTTTGACAAGGTGCTCGGACTTGAGCTTGGTGCAGATGACTACATTATGAAACCTTTCGATTCCAAGGAGCTTGTAGCACGCGTAAAAGCTGTTTTACGGCGTTATCAGCCGGTCAAGCAGGAAGAACCTTCCATCGAGATCAAATGCGTGGAATATCCGGATCTGATCGTGAATCTTTCCAACTATTCCGTTATCTATAATGGAAACCCGATCGATATGCCGCCAAAAGAGCTGGAGCTTTTGTATTTTCTTGCATCCTCTCCAAATCAGGTATTTACACGTGAACAGCTTCTGGATCATATCTGGGGCTATGAATACATCGGAGACACCCGGACTGTTGATGTCCATGTCAAACGGCTCCGTGAAAAGATCAAGGATCATGATGTGTGGCGTCTTTCCACCGTCTGGGGCATCGGTTATAAATTCGAAGTGAAAAATCAGGCATAGGGGATATTATGAAACGCACACTTTTTACGAAACTGATCTGCGGCTATCTTGTATTCGGGATCATTGCTTTCTGCATTCTGAGCACCTTTACGCAGAAAAATATGTCCAGTCATATGGAAGCCGAGGAGGCCCGTTCTCTTTACCGTGAATCGACACTGATTGCCTCCGACTATGCAGCAACCTACTATAAGAATTCCATATCCCTCGATGATCTTCAGCTCAGGCTGCAATCACTTGCCAGCTATCTTTCCGCAGACATCTGGATCATCGACCAGCAGGGAAATCTGCTTCTGGATTCGAGCGACAGCAGTGTGAGCCAGAATGCACTGGAGCAGAATTATGTCAAGATCAAACACTTTGATATTTCTGATTTTGGGAATAAATATTACCACATTGGGACTTTTTATCATTCCTATGATGAAAAAATGCTCAGTGTTTTTTCCCCGATCACGATCAACTACAAAGTACGGGGATATGTCCTGTTACATAAACCGTTATCGGACATTCTGAAAAATGCCAATGGCTACACAAACATTTCCTTCTACACAATGGGTATCATTTATCTATGTGGACTGGTTCTGCTTTTGATCTTTGGCTACACCTTTTATGTACCGCTGCGCAGGATTACAAAGGCTGCCAGATCATATGCCAAGGGGGATTTTTCTGCGACGATCGATGTGCACCGCAGCGATGAGATGGGCTATCTTGCCAACACCTTAAACTATATGTCCCATGAGCTGGATACGCTTGAAGAGGATCAGCGTAAGTTCGTCTCGAATGTCTCCCATGATTTCCGTTCTCCGCTTACTTCGATCAAGGGGTATGTGGAAGCCATGATCGATGGCACGATTCCTGTTGAAATGCAGGAAAAATACCTGAACATCATTCTTTTTGAGACAGAACGTCTGAATAAACTGACGAAGAGCCTTCTGGATCTGAATCAGTTCGGACACCATGGTATGATGCTCGATCTCAGTGATTTTGATCTCAACCAGATGATCCGCATGACGTTACAGACCTTTGAAGGGACCTGCAGCAAAAAAGGAATTACTTTTGAAGTCATCCTGACCGGTCAGAAGCTGCTTGTTACCGGCGATATGTCGAAGATCCAGCAGGTTCTTTACAACCTGATCGATAACGCCATTAAATTCAGCCACAACGATTCTTCCATCCGTATCGAAACCAGTCTGAAAAACGAAAAGGTATTCGTTTCCGTCAAGGATTACGGCATTGGCATTCCTTCAGACAGTGTAAAAAAGATCTGGGAGCGCTTCTATAAGACCGATCTCTCACGCGGAAAAGACAAAAAAGGCACCGGGCTTGGTCTTTCCATTGTCAAGGAGATCATCCAGGCTCACAACGAATATATCAATTGTATCAGTACCGAAGGCGTCGGTACGGAATTCATTTTCACATTACCGGTATCAAAAAAAGAATCTGACTGATAATCTCAGCCAGATTCTTTTTTTAGTTTCCAAATATGCGTACCGCACCATTGGGATCTGTCACCGTATAAGTGTATGGAAGATAATCTTCCGACTCCTGCCAGCCATCTACTGCCGTATCCGGTTTTTGTGGATCCGCCTGCGCTGTTTTTCCTTCAAAGATCACGTAATCAAAGGTAAATCCATCCGTCGTCTTCGCTTCCAGACGGATCTGTACCTTCGTGTCCTGTGCCATCTGAAGTGCATCTGTAATCGTGTAGGTTCCATCCGTACTGGATATCGGTCCGCTTTCTTCTGCACTAGCATTTTCCGTTGCCGGCTCAATCACCTGCTCTGCGGAATCTGCCGCATTATTCTCCGGAGCACTATCACCATTGTTATTATCCTGGTCTGCATGATCATCCACAGTATCATCCGCAGGTTTCAGCAATACTTCCCCATTTAACAGATTCCCACGGTAAATATCATCTGTTCCGGCTTTTACCACGATATCACAGCTTTCAAACTGGAACGTATCATTCCCCTGCAAAGTAAATTGCGTTTCACCACCAATCTTTAATTTACCGTCTTTATATTCCGGAAATTCACCAAGATTGCCATAGAGGACATCCTCGAAAGTATGTGGATAACCAACATAGTTTTTCAGCACTTCCGTGGATTTCTTTTCGCCATTGATAAAAAGGAACGTTACATTTCCGTCATAAGAATTCAGGAAACTTAGCGTTGCACTTCCTTCAAAATCCTTACTGCCCTTTTGCAGATGATACTCCGTAGTTCCAAAATACACAACGACCTGTGTCTCATCCGTGTATTCCTTCGGAGTGACATGGATCTCAACATCATATGTTCCCGCATTAAAATCTACCGCCGTCGTCTCGATGGAGTAATTTGAAAGCAGGCTCGCCTCCTCATCCAGTTTTGCCTGGATATTGGACTGCATTCCACTCACATCACCCTGGATCGTACTGTTGGTATCCATCAGATATGTCAGTTGGTTATCCAGCTGATCCATCCGCTCTTTAAAACTCCAGAGCTGCCACACCAAAAGTCCAATGATCATAATATTGGCAGATGCAAGCAGAATATAATTTCTGCGTCTTTTCCTTCTCAGCATGCCGCCAATTGTTTCCGGCTCTTTTTTCCTTCTCTTCCATTTCCTCATGCTTTCCGCCCCCCTTTTTCTGTAAAGATCAGGAAGCCAGAAGCTGGCTTTTGACACCCTGATCCTATAAAGGAATAAAGGGCAGTCCCATATGAAACTGCCCTCTGAATTCTATATTATTCTGCGTCCTCTTCCTTCTGTGGAATCACTGCAATACCAAGTTCTTCCAACTGCTCCTCGTCTACAACGTTCGGAGTTGCTGTCATAAGATCGGATGCATCCTTTACTTTCGGGAATGCGATAACGTCACGGATCGTATCTGCGTGTACCATATGCATAACCATACGGTCTACCCCATATGCAAGTCCTGCATGTGGTGGAACACCATAAGAGAATGCATCCAACAGGTAGCCAAATTTCTCCTGTGCACGTTCTTTGCTGATTCCAAGTACTTCAAACATCTTCTCCTGAATATCATCCTGATGGATACGGACAGATCCACCACCAAGTTCGGTACCATTTAACACGATATCATAAGCGATCGCACGAACAGAGCCTGGATCCGTATCTACGTTTTTCCAGTCCTCTTCCATTGGCATGGTAAATGGATGATGCATTGCCATATAACGGTTCTCTTCATCCGACCATTCTAATAATGGGAATTCCGTTACCCATAAGAAGTTGTACTGATCCGGATCCATAAGACCTAACTCTTCACCCATTTTCAGACGGAGTGCACCAAGGACATTCCATACGATCTTATTCTTGTCCGCTGCGAAAAGAAGCAGATCTCCCGGTTTACCATTCATCGCAGAAACAAGCGCATTTAACTCTTCTTCCGTCATGAATTTAGCGAAAGAGGATTTGTAGGTTCCGTCTTCGTTGACACAAAGGTATGCAAGGCCTTTTGCTCCATATCCTTTTGCAAACTCAACTAATTTATCGATTTTCTTACGAGGCATAGCTCCCTGTCCCTCTACGTTGATACCACGGACAGATCCGCCTGCTTCCAGTGCACTTGTGAATACAGAGAATCCACAGCCCTTTACAACATCGGATACGTCCTGTAATTCCATTCCAAAACGTGTATCCGGCTTATCAGAACCAAAACGATCCATTGCTTCCTGCCAAGGCATTCTTGGAAGTGGAAGCTGGATGTCTACATTGATTGCCTCTTTAAATACGTATTTTAACAGTCTTTCATTGACATCTAATACGTCTTCCATGTCTACAAAAGATAACTCCATATCTGCCTGTGTAAACTCCGGCTGACGGTCTGCACGAAGATCCTCGTCACGGAAGCAGCGTGCGATCTGGAAATAACGGTCATATCCGGATGCCATCAGAAGCTGTTTGAAAAGCTGTGGTGACTGTGGCAGTGCATAAAAGTTACCTGGATGCACACGGCTTGGTACAAGGTAATCTCTTGCTCCTTCCGGTGTGGATCTACAAAGGATCGGAGTCTCAATCTCTAAGAATCCCTCTTTTGCCATGAAATCTCTCATCAGGTATAATACTTTACTTCTTAACATCAGATTCCGCTGGATATCTGGTCTTCTCAGATCCAGATAACGGTATTTCAGACGGATTTCGTCTTTGGTCTGGCTGTTCTCTTCGATCTGGAATGGTGGTGTCTGTGCTTCTGATAAAATACGAAGGCTTGTTGCAATTACCTCGATATCACCGGTCTTTAAGTTCTCATTCACTGCTGCAGAACGTTTCTGAACGGTTCCCTCTACTGCGATTACATACTCACTTCTTAATGTTCCGGCTTTTTCAAATCCTTCTTTGCCAATGCTGTCCTCATCAAATACAAGCTGAAGAATTCCACTTCTATCTCTTAAATCTACAAAGATCAGACTTCCTAAATTTCTTCTTTTCTGTACCCATCCCATAACGGTAACTTTCTCACCAATATTGGAATTGGATACTTCTGTACATCTGTGGCTTCTGTGTAAACCTCTCATTGACTCTGCCATGATTTCCTCCTAACGGTTGAAGAATTCTACAAATTCTTCATATCCCTCTTTATTTAACTGTTCCTTCTGGAACTTTTTATTTTTATTCATGCGGACAACAAGTACCTGCTGTCCATTTTCTCTTGCTTCCTTCGCCTGTTTCATAACCTCCACAAGCTTGTCAGCAGGATAGCCTTTTTCTACAAGGTATGCGACCTTCTTCGGGCTTTCCGGGATCTTGAATCCATTCTCCATAAGAAGAAGGATGATACGCTCAAATCCGATGGAAAATCCACAGGCTGGCACATCATTTCCGGTAAATTTACCGATCATCTTGTCATAGCGTCCGCCGCCGCCGCATGCAGCACCGAGCTCCGGCATTGCGATCTCAAAGATCGTTCCTGTATAGTAGCTCATTCCACGGACAAGTGTTGGATCAAATACCAGTGTAAACTCCGCAGCTTTTGTTGCATTTACGGCTACTGCGATCTCTTTCATATTATTTACAACTTCCGGATCCAGATACTCGCCAAGTGTATCTGCTAAGAATGCAACACCTTCTGCAACATCCTTTTTATCCTCTAAAAGTTTGAAAAGTCCAAGATATTTATCGATGGATTCCTTTGCATATCCGTCTTTCTCAAGTTCCTCTGCAACACCATCCACACCGATCTTATCCATTTTATCCAGTGTGATGAATACACTGTCATACTGATCCTCGGTAAATCCACTGTAAGCAGCCATTGCCTTTAAGATACGGCGCTCATTGATACGGATCTCAAAATTTTTAAATCCAAGTCTTCCGATGGTTGTTGTTGTCGCAGTAATTAACTCGATCTCTGCCAGATTGCTCGGCTCACCGAGAATGTCGATATCGCACTGTGTGAACTGACGATAACGTCCTCTCTGTGGACGGTCTGCTCTCCAGACGCTTCCGATCTGAAGTGCTTTAAAAGGTGTAGGAAGATTGTTTGCATTATTCGAATAGAAACGGGAAAGTGGCACCGTAAGGTCATATCTCATACCAAAGTCAACAACGTCTGCCTCTTCCTTTGCTGTCTCAAGATTCAGCTTCTCTCCTCTTTTTAATACTTTGAAGATTAGCTTCTCATTCTCTCCACCCTGCTTGCTGCTCAGGTTTGCAATATTCTCCATGCAAGGAGTCTCTATCGGTGTAAACCCAAAACTTCTGTAAGTATCCTTGATCACGCTTGTCACATAATCACGGATCTCCATTTCTGCTGGTAAAATATCTTTCATACCGTTCACCGGTTTCTTGCTTAATGCCATCCCACTTCCTCCATCTTTCTGATTTTTCTTTCTATCATTTCGTCAATACGTTCCAGATAATTCTTTACATCCTTGACATTTTCTACACGTTCGATGCGCTGGCTTCCATCCGGATTCTTCTCTGGAAGAACAAATTTCGTTGTTGCGCCGGCACCAAGTGCCATTATAGTCTGTTTCTCTTCCATAATCAAGATATTATATACGCCTGCTTTTCCGGCTCTTGCATATCCCACGTTCTCCATATTTCCTGCCATGCCTTTCTGGCGATAGAGATAATACGGTTCGAGTCCCATGCTCCTGCAATACGATGCACACAGATCCATGTGCTCTTTCGTGTTGATCATCTGCATGTCCTTATAATGATCCTTGAAAATGTTCAGCCTTGCCGCACGCTTGATTGCAAGCGAATGAATGGTAATATTGTCCGGGTCAAGCGCCTTTAATTCTTCCATTGTATTCCTTACATCCTGCAGACTCTCCTGTGGAAGTCCCATGATAAGATCCATGTTGATATTGTCAAAACCAAGTTCTCTTGCCATATGGAAGCTTTCTTTGATCTGTTCTACCGTATGACGTCTTCCAATCAGGTCGAGTGTCTCCTGTTTCATCGTCTGCGGATTAATGGAAATTCTGCTGATTCCATTGTTGCGGAGCACCTGAAGCTTCTCCCGTGTAATCGAATCCGGGCGCCCTGCCTCAACGGTAAACTCCAGGCAGTGCGTAAGATCAAAGCTGCACCGGATCTTACGGATCAACCGGTCTAACTGCGCCGGATTTAGTGTCGTCGGCGTTCCACCGCCAATATAGATGGAATTCAGCTTTTTATGATAAAACTTCTGTGCGGTAAAATCGATCTCCTTTTCCAGTGCATCCAGATAAGCATCTACTTTCGCACTCCATGACGCAAGCGGATAAGAAGTAAACGAGCAATACAGACAGGTACTCGGGCAAAACGGGATTCCGACATACAGACTGTATCCGTTTTCATAATCGATCTTATTTAACAGCGCCAGCTCACGCTTTGCGATCTCAATGCTCAGATTGATCTTCTCATCTGTCGCATAATAAGTATCCTTCATGTGCTGAAAAATCTCTGCATCTGTTTTTCCTTCAGTCAGAAGCTTCATCGGGATCTTGGTCGGGCGGATTCCCGTAAGTGTCCCCCACGGAAGTTCTTCCTTCCGTCCTTTTGCAAGGAATTCATACAGATGCTGTTTCAGTGCATTTTTGGTTGCACGTCTGTCACTGTAATCCACGGCAAATTCGCTTGACATTTTCAGACTTTCCGCAGCTTCTCCACCGCTTTCGGAAGATTTGTCCTTTTCCATCCAGTTCAGAGAAATCTTATCGTCCTCGTAGGTAATGTCAAAAACATCTGTAACATCCAGATCGGCTGTCTCACCGCCTGTATGACCTCTTCCGGTTCTGGAATGGTTCGTACATGCCACATTCTGTCCTTCCACATCGCCCGTATAATAGATCTCCACATCATCCTTCGGAAAAAATGCCTTGATCAGCGAATGGATATCATATTCAAATTCCGGTTTGTTCAGGTTCACATTTATCATAGATATGGGTTGTACATCCTCTCTTGTTCGATCGTAGTAATATCATTGTGTCCGGTGTACACCGTTGTGCAATCCGGCAATGTCATGAGTTTGTCCTTGATGCCACGGATCAGCTGTGACATACTTCCTCCCGGGAAGTCTGTGCGTCCTACGGAACCGCAGAATAACGTATCTCCGGCAAACACAGCATCCTCGTATGGGAAATAATAGCAGCATCCACCCGGTGTATGGCCCGGTGTGAACAATACACGGATATGAAATCCGGCAAGATCCAGTTCCTGCTCATCTTTTAAATAAACATCCGCATGGTATACATGATGCTCTCCCACCATGCCGCAGAGATTGATCTCTTCGTCCTCCAGTGTCTGTTTTTCCGCCTCATGCGCATAAATCTGGATTCCAAATTCATCCGCCAGTGCCTGTGCTCCTGTTGCATGATCAAAATGTCCATGTGTCAGAAGAACCGCCACCGGTGTATATCCGTCAAAACGGATACGATTTGCAAGTTCTTTTGCATCTGCTCCCGGATCAATAACCAGAATCTCATTTGTCTCTGTATTCACTGCGAAATAGCAGTTCGTCTGTACCGGTCCGACTACATAATGATCGACTTTCATTTTACCCATTGTTCCCACCTCTTTTTTGAATTTATCTATTATACCATATATCCAGGCTTTTGAAAAACAGATTTTACCCTGTGACACAAAAACAGGATGAAATCCAGTCACAGATTCCACCCTGTCTCTTTTCTTTTTATACCGCAAATACATCTGGGTCTTCGCCCATGCGATCAGCCGGTCGTTCTCTCGATGTCAATCACGCTGTCCACCTGACGGAGCTTCTCAACGATACTGCTGATCTCCGCTCTGCCTTTCGTATGAAAGGACACCTCGATCGTAGCGATTCCCTGCTTGCTTGTCTTGGAATGGATTCCGATAATGTTGATCTCGCGCTCTGTAAAAATACGGGTAATATCAACCAAAAGTCCAGGTCTGTCGTGACAGAATATCTTGATCTCCGCCAGATACTCACCCAGCGATTCTGCCTCGGCGCCTGCCTGCCATTCTGCTTCGATCAGTCTCGCACGTTCTATTTCGGAAAGGTTGATCACATTAATACAATCGGTTCTGTGAATGGAAACGCCTCTTCCTCTCGTCACAAATCCAACGATCTCATCTCCCGGAACCGGGCTGCAGCATTTGGAAAAATGAACTGCAACATCGTATAATCCCTTGACCACGATTCCACTCTTGGATTTCTTAGGTGTCTCCTGTGGCTTCTGCTCCCCGATTGTTTCCAGAACATCCGCATCCGTCAGAGGGATCACATGATCCTTCTTATATTCCTCATACATACGGTTGACGATCTGTCCCTCTTTGAGACCACCGTGTCCTACGGTAGCCAGACAGGAATTCCAGTCATGAAAACCGTATTTTCTTATAATTTTTTCCTGATACTCCGGCCGGTTAATATCAGAAAAATTGATGGATTTCGCCTTGGCATAAGCCTGCATCAGTTCTTTTCCATGAAGGATATTCTCCTCCTTCAGCTCACTTCGGAACCACTGGTTGATCTTATTCTTTGCCTGCGTGCTCTTTACGATCTTTAGCCAGTCTCTGCTAGGTCCTTTGGAGTTCTGCGATGTGATGATCTCAATCCGGTCTCCGTTCTGGATCAGATAATCGATCGGGACAAGCTTTCCGTTTACTTTTGCTCCGACCATCTTATTACCGACCGCCGAATGAATGCTGTATGCAAAGTCGATCGGTGTAGAACCATTCGGCAGGTTTTTTACATCTCCGGATGGTGTAAAACAGAATACCGTGTCGGAAAACAGATCCAGATCGCTCTTTAACAGGCTCATAAATTCTTTATTGTCGGACATGTCCTGCTGCCACTCAAGGATCTGTCTGAGCCAGCTTAACTTCTCTTCCTCTGTAACCGTGGTATTGGTTGCAACACCGTTATTCGCCTCTTTGTATTTCCAGTGCGCAGCGATACCATATTCTGCGGTACGGTGCATCTCATAAGTACGGATCTGGATCTCAAATGGCTGTCCACTCGGTCCGATCAGCGTTGTATGCAAAGACTGGTACATGTTTGGTTTCGGCATGGCAATGTAATCCTTGAAACGTCCTGGAATCGGCTTATACTTCTCATGCATGATACCAAGAGCTGCATAACAGTCCTTGATGGAATCCACAAGGATACGGATTGCAAACAGATCATAGATCTGGTCTATCGTCTTGTGCTGGTTCACCATTTTCTTATAAATGCTGAAAAAGTGCTTTGCACGTCCTGATACATCAGCTTTGATGCCAGCCTCTGCAATATCCGCTTTCACGTCATCCACAAGACTCTGAACATACTGGTCACGGACATTTTTACGTAAAACGACTTTCTCGACCAGATCATAATATGCATCCGGATCCAGATATTTAAGGGAAAGATCTTCCAGTTCGATCTTGATCTTGCTGATACCAAGACGCTGGGCGATCGGACAGTAAATCTCCTGTGTTTCCCTTGCGATACGGATCTGTGCCTCACGTGACTGGTATTTTAAGGTACGCATATTGTGCAGACGGTCCGCCAGCTTGATCAGGATAACACGAATATCCTTTGCCATGGCAAGGAACATCTTTCTTAAGTTCTCTGCCTGCATCTCTAGACGCTCTGCATTTTTGTCCCTGGTAGCCTTGTCGTCTCCGTCTTTCTTGCCGTTATCTGTCAGATGCAGATGCTGTAACTTGGTAACGCCATCCACCAGAAGCAGTACTTCCTCGCTGAATTCGTCCACAATCTGCTGTTCGGTCATGATCGTATCTTCCAGTACATCATGTAAAAGTCCTGCTGCAATGGTCTCCTTATCAAGCTCCAGTTCTGCAAGAATAATGGCGACGCACAACGGATGGATAATATATGCCTCTCCTGATTTGCGCACTTGTCCCTTGTGTGCTTCGTATGCCACTTTATATGCCTTCTCAACAAGTGTAATATCCGCAGACGGATGATACTTCCGAATGCTTGCAATCAGTTCCTCATATAATGCTTCAGGACTTACAAATTCTTTAATGGGTCTGATTCCATCCGTGTTCGAATGGAACTCGCTCTCCATTTTCTCAAGTTCTTCAGTCGAAATGTCTGCCATGCGTCTCACCTTCTTCACTAAAATCCTGCGTATTGTATTCCATATTATATTTTATTTCTATGTAAAAAGCAATATTTTGTCAAATTATGCGGATAGAATCCGTCTTTTTTATTCCTGTTTGCAGATGCCTGATCCTTTTGGAAATCTGTTCCGGATCTCACGGGCCAGACGAAGGAACAATGGCTTCTGTGAAAAAAGGAATACATTCCTGCAATAATCATAATTTGCGACCATAAAAGCATCTTCTTCCGTCGCAAGAATGTTCTCATCCACATCCATATAATAAGAAGAAATACTCAGATCTTTCTGTCTGAAAATGTCCTCACAGAGTACAATCTGTGCATCACACCCTGCCAGTGCATCTTCATCTGCTGCACCAAAACTTCCATCTTTTTCACAGCGTAAAACTTCTTCTCCCTCTGCCTTTGTCAGATATATAAGACACTCCGGATAACGCCGAATCACATTCCATGCAAGATTCTCTGCCGTCCTCGGATATTCTCCAAAAACAATACGCAGACTCTTTTTTCCGGTCAGGATCACAGGCAGCGGATCATACGTGTGTTCCATTTCAAAAATACGATCTTCCCCGGCTTTTCCAAGGTTGCCGTGAAGCGCATCATCCAGCGCTGCCATTACGGTTTTGGCACGGTTTGACTCATTGCGGTATATTCCCTCATACTGGATCGTAAAGATCGAATTTAAAAATACCTGTGCCATATCTTCAAGCTGTTCATCTGGAATATATTTTAAGAAAAACCAGATCCAGTTTCTCCATGCATAATATGTCGGGAAAGTATTTGTGTCTTCCTTTTTGGCGCCCATTGCATGACACGCTGCGGCTGCACCAACCGATGCGATCCTATAACCGGCAAGCGTGCACCGGTAACACCATTCGGTATCATCCCAGTAAAGAAAGTTCTCCTCCGGCATGAATCCGATTTTTTCCACAATACTTCTTCGTATCATCAGTGCACAGGCGGGAACTGCATCCGAATATACAACTTCCGGAAGCGTGCCATCCTCAAGCCGGTTCAGATAAGTAGAATCCACACAATAGTCTTTCCAATTCAGGAAAGAACCATACTGCTGGATATAATCCGGCTCCTGCGTGTGATAGATCTTTGCGGCAGCAATTCCGGTGTCTGGATGCGTCTCCAGAAAATCTGACAGTTTTTCAATGCACTTTTCATCCAAAAACGCATCGTTATCCACACACATCAGATATTCGTGTCCATTTTTAAACGCTTCCCTTAATCCGGTGTTGAAACCACCGCTCCCACCAAGATTCTTATCATTGCAGATCAGCGTCAGTCTGGCTTCTTTTGCATATTTCTCACGGATTTTTGCAACCGACGCATCCGTGGATGCATTATCCACAACATAAATATGCAGATCCTGATATGTAGATTCAAGTACCGACTGGATACTGATCAGTACATCATTCTCTTTATTGTAGTTACAGATTACAACTCCGACTTTTTCCATTCCAGCTACCTCTTGTGCCTTGTTCTAATCATTGCCTATATTATAGCAAATTCCGGTTTGAATGGGTAGTTTTTGTATTTATGAGGAAAATTCTCAAAAATAGTCCTTTCGTGTGCGAATTCATGATATACTAAACTTAGCAAAAAACGAAAGAAGGAATGGGAAATGAACTATTCAGAATGTATTGAACAGGCAAGGGGAAAAGTCGGCAGCTATTGCAAAGCCTGCCCGGAGTGCAATGGAAAAGCCTGCAAAAACCAGATGCCTGGTCCAGGTGCAAAAGGAATCGGCGATACTGCGATCCGAAATTATGATAAATGGAAAGAGATCCGGGTACAGATGGACACACTCGTTGAAAACCGCCCGATCGACACTTCCTTATCTTTATTTGGCAAGGATTTTAAATATCCGTTCTTTGCCGGTCCGGTCGGAGCTGTCAATCTTCATTATGGAGACTCCTTAAACGATATCACTTACAACGATATTCTGGTGTCCTCCTGCGCAGAATTCGGAATTGCTGCTTTCACCGGAGATGGCACCGACAGCAATGTCATGGTTGCCGCCACCAAAGCGATCAAAAAAGCCGGCGGATTCGGAATTCCAACCGTAAAACCATGGAATATCGAAACGATCCGCGAGAAGATGGCTCTTGTAAAAGACGCAGGAGCATTCGCTGTTGCCATGGATATTGACGCCGCTGGTCTTCCATTTTTAAAGAATCTTACTCCACCTGCCGGAAGCAAATCCGTTGAGGAGCTTCATGCAATCGCCGAAGCCGCAGGTGTTCCTTTCATCGTAAAAGGTATCATGACCGTAAAAGGTGCCTTAAAAGCCAAAGAAGCCGGTGCTTCCGCAATCGTTGTCTCCAACCATGGTGGACGAGTTCTGGATCAATGTCCTGCAACGGCTGAGGTTTTAGAAGAAATTGCCCTTGCTGTGGATGGCTCCATGAAAATCCTTGTTGATGGTGGAATCCGTTCCGGCACAGATGTGTTTAAAGCACTCTCACTCGGTGCTGATGCAGCGATCATCGCCCGTCCGTTTGTTACTGCCGTATACGGCGGTGGAAGGGAAGGCGTGGAATCCTACATCCAGAAGATTGGTGGAGAACTTGCTGATACGATGGCAATGTGTGGTGTTTCCTCACTTTCCGAGATCACACGTGACTGCGTAAGAATCTAGTTAAACTGCCCAAACGAAATCAGGGTGTCAAAAAACAGCTTTTGACACCCTGATCTGATTTTTATGAAAATTTCAAATATCTATATTTCTTTCACATAGCGTAGCATCGTAGTTCCTGCGGCTTTCGATTCTCCCACAAATGTAAAGCCAAGCGATTCGATGAAATGTATGGATGCTGTATTTTCCTTTTCGATCAGACAGTTGATCCTTGGATATTCCAGATTTGCCTGCGCATAGGCGATGATTGCCTGGCAAACTTCCGTTGCATATCCCTTACGCTGGTACGCAGTCCCGATCGCATATCCCAGCTCCAGCTCCATATGTGATTCTTCTGGATACTCGCGATGCTCCAGTCCTGCGCGCCCGATCAGCTTACCGGTATCTTTCTCGATCACAACCCACATACCGTATTCATATAGCCGGTACATATGCTCGATGTATGACTTTTCATATTCCAGTTCCTGCTCCCACGGATAGAGCGGCTCGATAAAATCCGTCATTCCAGGCTCTGCATACAGATCAAACAACGCCTGCATATCTTCCATACAGATTTCACGCAGGATACACCGTTTTGTCTGTGCGATCACCCACGGAATCCCATGATGCCTTCTCCGGATTCGCTCGAGATATTCCAGATCAACATCCTCAAAACTTTCGATCAGCACATCTGCCTCAAACAGGCTCTGCCCGGGAATCGCCGGATTCGGATATGCTGCCGTGGCAAGGTTCCATTTTTCTGCCAGATGGATACGCTCATCTCTGGAAGTGATAAGCAGACAGTCCATCGGATCAATATCTTTTAACGCATTCTCCAAAATGTCTTCCAGAGTCTGTGCTTCTTTTGTTCCAGCTTCCGGCAGTTCATAAAATATTTTGTTGTATGCCTTTTCGAACGTCCGCAGATGTTCTTCCCCTGCAGTCTCCTCTTTCCAGTAAAAAATACGTTCCAGCTTTCCTGTTCTCATACTGTGCCCCTGACCCTGTAAAGTAAAAATAAATGACAGCTGCATAAAATGCAGCTGCCGTATTCATATTTATTACATTGTTTCCGGTTCCGGATACTCTACACCAAAAGTCTCAACGGTAACCTTTTTCATTACCTGATCCTCTAATGGACGATCGCTGTAATCTGTTGCTGTCTCAGCAATCTTATCTACATTCTCCTGACCTTCGATGATCTTACCAAATGCAGCATATGCGCCATCCAGATGCGGAGCATCTTTATGCATGATAAAGAACTGGCTTCCTGCAGAGTTTGGCATCATGGAACGTGCCATGGAAAGAACGCCTGCTGTATGTTTTAAATCATTTTTCACACCATTCTGTGCAAATTCACCTTTGATTCCGTATCCCGGACCACCCATTCCGGTTCCTTCCGGATCTCCGCCCTGGATCATAAACCCTTTGATACAACGATGGAAAATAAGTCCATCGTAAAATCCGTGATTGATCAGACTGATAAAGTTATTTACTGTATTTGGGGCGATTTCCGGATAAAGTTCCGCTTTCATCATATCGCCGTTTTCCATTTCAAATGTTACAACTGGATTCTGTGCCATATTGTTTTCCTCTCTTTACATAATCTGGCAGTCATCTGCACTGCTGTCATTATTATAAATTCTAACCGCAATTAATTCAAGTCAAATGATGCACCGTTATGCCTGATCCAGTGCACAACAGATAATTTCATCGAAAACACCTCTCAATCTTTTTTAATGTATGAATATCCGGTTCCTTTTTACTGCCTGTTCCAGCGCATACCACTTTGCCAAACGGGCGCATTCCTGCGGTTCTGAAAAATTCATCCATGCAGTGAATGGCACCTCTGCTCTGTCCAAAAATCCAGGAAAACGGAGCTTTCGTATTGCATGCAGTAAGAATCATGTATTTTCTTCCCTCTAACCGTGGTTTTGGAAATGCCACCGTCTCCTCCATCGCCACGCCAAGCATCCGGTCAAACAGATTCTTTACTGCTGCCGGTACATTTGCCCAGTATACCGGTGACGCAAGAATAACGAGTTTACTTTGTTTCACAGCTTCCACCAGCTTTTGCAGGTCGTCATTCTGTACGCATTTTCCAGTGTTCAGGCAGCTTCGGCAGCCATTGCAGTAATGAATGCTCTGTTCATAAAGATCAATCTTTTCAACGGTGTATCCCTTTTTCTTTGCCTCCGCAATTGCTTTTTCCAACATTACCGACGTGATTCCATCCTTTCGCGGACTTCCCTGTATTGCAAGTGCATAGTTACTCTCCATGTTTTTCCTCCTTTGCTACAGAACGATATAACATTTCAAAACCACTTTCCAGAAATTGCTCCTTCGAAAGCCCCATTGACACACCAATATATTCTTCTTTTTGTGCGGCTAGCTGGATCAGTCCCGAAAGCATTCCCCAGAATTGAAAAATCGTCGGAAGAATCTCCATATTCGGACGCAGATCGCCTTTTTTCACTCCTTCCTCAAAAAACTGCATCAGTTTCTCATTGATCCGTTCACCAACCAGATAGGTCTCTTTTTCCTCTGGAATGCATTCTGTATTTTCAAAATCAATATTGATATTCTCTAACACCATCTGGAAATACAATGGATATTCTTTCTGATAAGCAGCAAGGCTGCGGCAGATCATCCTGTACTTCTCTTTCGTTGCAGCCTCTTCTTCCACAGCCCTGCAAATACAGTCATAAAGCATCTGCATGCTTTTTAAAACCAGAATACTTATAATTTCCTCTTTGTTCCTAAAATAGACATAAAGCGTTGCCTTGCTGTATCCGGCTTTACCCGCAATATCATCCATGGAAACAGCATCGATACTTTTCTCTGCAAAAAGCTGTGCTGCTGCACTCGCAATATGCTCCCTGTGCACACTCCTTGGCTCTTTTTTTCGTCTTCCCATCTTCTATCCTCACATTTGATTCCTTTTGTAAATTAATTAAACTGTAAGTTTAATTATATCAATATAATAAAAAAAAGCAACCCCATGTATGGGTAACTTTCTTATTTTCTGTTCTCATACTGTGCCGCTGATCCAGTAATGTAAAAAAAATGACAGCTGCATAAAATGCAACTGCCATGCTGTCGTTGTTATAAATTCTAACCGCAATTAATTCAAGTCTAACGATATACTGTTTAGCCACTCACTTTTTAGCTTCTCATAAGATGAACCAAAAAAATCCTCATATGATTCCGTTCCACTTAAAAATTCAACAATTTTATCAATTCCATTCTCATGAACCAAATACCCTGCAAAAGTCATTGCTTCCATATAGTTCAGTTCATCTCCGGTTCCTTTATATACATTTATTGAACCAATTGAATTTGTCATTTTCACCTCAGGCTGCTGATGTAAAATATCCAATTGATAAATATAATAATTGTATACCGTTTGAAGATTATACGTATCAACACCTGTGATTGTGCCATTAAAGTATTCATAATATTCTTTCAGCTTACCATTTTGATATGTTTCATCACATAATGCCTGATATAAACCTTCTTTCATGTACTCCGGGCAAAATTCCACAAAGGCAAAGTATTCACATAGCCCTTCTTCCATCCAATATCGATCACTATCCTTACAATTAAAACACACATGCATAAATTCATGCGTAAAAGTCAATTGGCGTGGGGATAGAATCTTTATGACCGGACTTGCTTCATGTCCTTGTACAACGGTCTGACTTATCGCATTTTGATTATACTGAATATCATACACAATATGATTTATGTCTCCTTCAAAATCGTAACTTGTGAGATTATGTTCCTTCCAATACAAAGGAATACTCTCTGTTAATTTTACATTCGCTAAAAGCACATCTTCTACTTCTGATATATCTGTAAAATATTCTCCGCAATCATGAAATGCATATTCCGTCTGATCATACTTCAAAACCATATCATATCCATCGAGATATGATCCTTCAAATTTCTGCTGATATTCAATACTTTCTTTATCATAAGCAGCAGAAACATCAATGTACTTTAACCATTCATCAATATCTTCTGTTGTAATCGAACTTTGAACAAAATGCGTCAATCCTTTCTTCTCGATTACGTATCTTGATAAAAGTATCGCAACATTCCTAAACAATTCTATTTCCTCTTTTGTTGCAAAAGAAGGATTTGTTCTACCTATAAACAAATCCAGTTCACCACGCTTTGAGGATAAACTATCCTGCACATAGTTCAAATCTCCATTTATGTTGAAAATATAACCACTCAATCCATAAATCTTAACACAATTCCCCATATCAAGCATTGCCCTGAGTAATAAACTCCGATAAGAGCAATCCGTGATGCTTGCAATATCCAGAAAAATATTCTGTCCATCAATAATTTGTTCATGATTTACAAGTGATTTTACCACATAAATATCAAGTTTTTTTTGTAGGGAAATGCTTTCAATTTCAGATAACGCATTGTATATTGTGACGATATCCGAGTTGATCTGATCAACATATTTCACTGCCTCTTCTTCTGTACAGGCCGATTTTTCAAAAGAATACGTAATTCCATTTCTTTCCGTTTTTATCGTATCAAATGCAACACCATATGCAGATTCTCTATTATATCGATCTTCACTAAAATCAGACTGTGAACCACTTACACAGGCAGATAATAATATAAAACAAACTACCAATAACAATAATAATCGGGATTTCATCCTTGCCTCTCCTTTTTAAATAACAACTTCTTTACCTATTTGCGATTGTAAATATATTTTTCCAATTCAACATTATTTTCGCACAATCGATTCAATATCACAATTACTAAATAATTGTGATGTTAAATCGCAAAGAATATGCTATGATAGATATGGATTGTATGATACATGTCTGGTTTCTGTTTGTGACAACATTCATATCATCCTGTTGATTTTCACTAAAAATATTTACGGAGGTATCGTAACATGTTTCACATTATAATACTACGCAAATTACTTATATCCGACACATCATCCATTGAAATTACAAAAGTTGTCGATTTGTTAAAAAACGCTCATATTCCATATACTTTAGTGACAAAAAAAAGCCAAAGCACCTTTGACACTATGGTTCATGCTAAAATGAGTACGACCATTGGTCATGGTGCTCCGGCTTCTTATAATACTATAGTAGGAGAAACCTTTTATATATACAATATTTACGTAAGAAAACGGGATTATCTCAAATCGAAGGAGCTAATTTCTCACTAACGATCTATTTGTTAAGATTCTTTAACGCCTCGACGACTTTCGGAAATTCCATGAAATGCGAAGCCTTCACAAGAATGGTATCGCCTTCTTTCACATAAGAAAGAAGCTCTTTTGTCATGCTCTCGCGGTCTGCAAAATAATGCACATCGCAATCCGGATTGACTGTTTTGGCTGCGTCTGCATACTCTTTTGCAAGTGTTCCTGCAGCAAAAAGTGTCTGGATCTTCTTTTCTCCGACGACTTTTCCAACTCCGTAATGAAGTGCTTTCTCATCTGCACCAAGTTCACCCATATCACCGAGTACTGCGATATTTCTGCCAGCAGCATGTGACAATACGTCAATGGAAGCCGCCATGGAAACCGGATTGGCATTGTAGCAGTCATCAATGACGGTCATTCCATGAACTTCAAGGAAATTTGTTCTTCCGGAAATCGTCTCAACTGCCGCAATTCCATCCTGGATCTCTTCTAATGTCAGTCCCATCTGAAGTCCGACTGCCGTTGCTGCGAGCGCATTGTATATATTGTGTTCACCAGCAATCGGAATCTGCGCCTGAAATTCTCCTGCCGGAGTATGGATCACTGCTTTCATTCCTTCAAAACCAAGGTTCTCGATGTCTGTTGCATAGATGGATTTTTCTGCCATCTTCTGACCAGCCTCATCAAGTGCAGCTTCCTGGCCGATTCCATAGAAAACAGCCGGCTGGCCGTTTACCATCTTCTGTGTACAAAGCTTGTCATCATCCCCGTTTAAAATAGCAATGCCATTTGGTCTCAGATGATCAAAGCTTTCTGTTTTCGCCTTTAAGATTCCGTCTCTGGTGTGAAGATTCTCCAGATGACAGAGCCCGATATTCGTGATCACGCAGATATCCGGATTGGCCATCTCTGCCAGCCGGTGCATCTCACCAAAATCTGAAATTCCCATCTCAAGTACTGCAACTTCATGTTCTGCACGGATATGAAAGATTGTGAGCGGAAGTCCGATCTCATTGTTAAAATTACCTGCTGTTTTCAGCACGCTGTATTTCTGTGAAAGAACGGAAGAAATCATCTCTTTTGTGCTTGTTTTTCCAACACTTCCTGTAATTCCGACAACTTTGATCTGAAGACGTTCGCGGTAAAAACGGGCGATCTTTTTCATTGCTTCTGTTGTGGAATCTACTAATATGTATGGTCCTGCCGGGTCTTTTAAGGCATGCTCAGAAAGAACTGCGATCGCGCCCTTTTCAAAAACGTCCGGAATAAACTTATGTCCATCCACCTTTTCCCCTTTGATCGGGATAAAAAGATAATCCTGTTTTACCTGACGGCTGTCGATCACCACACCCGCAACCGTATCGGACATGCTCTCCAGAGAACCGACATAGGTTCCGGAGCATGCCTCAGTAATATTGCGGAGTGTCATTTCCGGCATCTGATTTTCCATTTTGCTTCTATGATAACATCCAAACATTATGCATCCTCATATTTCTTTAAAGATATTGCAATCAGGTGTTCACACAACTGATTAAAGTTTACGCCGACAACTGCTGCCTCCTGTGGCAGAAGGCTGGTTGGAGTCATTCCCGGAAGAGTGTTTGCTTCCAGACAGAAGATCTCGTTTTTGTCATTTAACAGGAAATCGGTTCTGGAATATGTGTCAAGTCCTACACATTTTGCAACTTCTTCTGCGTATTTCTGCATCTGTTTCGTAACTTCCTCTGGAAGTTCTGCCGGGCAGGTCTCTACTGCACTTCCTGCTTTATATTTGTTCTTGTAATCGTAGAAGCCCTGGATTGGTGCAATCTCGATGATTGGAAGGGCTTTTCCCTCAATGACACCGACAGAGAACTCGCGTCCCTGTACAAACTCTTCGATCACCAGTTCATTTTCCCAGAAAAACGCATCGTCTAATGCCTTTTTGAATTCCTCTTCACTGCGCACGATCGTAACACCGATGCTGGAACCTCCACAACATGGTTTTACAATGCATGGAAGTGTGAGTGGAAGCTTTTTGATATCGTCCTCACGATTCTCCTTTGTCATCGTGATTCCTCCTGGTGTCGGAATGTTGTTGGCAAGGAAGAACTGTTTTGCAATTCCTTTGTTCATTGCGATCGCACTGCTTAAATAATCGCTTCCTGTATAACGGATTCCAAACAGGTCGAAAGCTGCCTGGATCTTACCATTCTCACCATTTTCTCCGTGGAGTGCCATGAAAACGATGTCTGCCATCTGGCAAAGACGGATGACATTCGGTCCAAAGAAACAATTCGACTGGTCTTTTCTGGATGCCTTTACTTTTGCAAGATCCGGTGCGGTCTCCGGAATGGAAGTTACCTTTACACTGACTTCTTCACTGCGGTCAAAGATGCCGGTAAGGTCCTCTTCTTTATCACTATATCCCATAAAAACATCAAGCAGGATCACCTGATGTCCATTCTCTCTCAATGCTTTTGATACCATGTTTCCGGTTACAAAGGAAACATCTCGTTCTGTACTTAATCCACCTGCTAATACTACAATATTCATAGTAACGCCTCTTTCTTCTCATTTATTATATAACATCCCTATTATACTAAACGATTCCGCTTGCAGAAACAAGAATTATAAAATGATCCGGCACTTTTTGAATACTTTTCAGCACTTTTTGAACAGGTCATTGCATAACCGATATTAATTTTTCTTAATACCAAGGATCTTCTCTGCCCGTTCCACATCCTCTTTCGTTGGCGGCTCGACATTCTCAAGCTGATATGGGATTCCAAGCTCCTTCCACTTAAAAACGCCAAGTGTATGATACGGAAGAATCTCCACACGTTCCACAGTAGAAAGCGTATCGATAAAAGCCTTCAATCCCGTGAGCTGGTCTTCATCGTCGGTAACGCCTGGAACAAGCACATGACGGATCCACATTGCCTTGCCATTTTCGGACAGATAACGCGCCATATCCAGAATATTATCATTTGGCTGGCCCGTCAGCTTCTTATGTCCCTCCGGATCAATATGCTTGATATCGAGCATATAAAGATCCGTATACTTCATCAGTTCATTGAATTTTCCAAAGAACGGTTCTTCTCTGGTAAATGGATTGCCTGAGGTATCCAGACAGGTATTGACCCCGGCTTCTTTTGCCAGACGGAACAGCTCTGTTACAAAATCGATCTGAAGCAGCGCCTCTCCACCGCTTACAGTGATCCCGCCTTTTGATTTCCAGTAATTTTTATAGCGCAGCGCTTTCTTTAACACCTCGGATGCACTCATAAGCTGTCCGTCATCTGTTTTTGCCCAGGTATCCGGGTTATGGCAGTATTTGCAGCGCATGTTACAGCCTTTCAAAAAAACGATATATCTTACGCCTGGTCCATCCGCAGAACCAAAGCTTTCCACCGAATGAATTCTTCCTAATATTTCTTCCATAGTTTCTCCTGTTACTGATGATATAATAAAAGAACAGCCACCCACTGTATGTCAGAGCAAAAACACGACGGTTTCCGCTCTGACATACGAAGGAATGGCTGATCCTAGTATTCCCAATTCACAGATTAGGATACGTCCTGCTACATTCTTTCGTGGCAGGTACGTGAAATTACATCGAGCTGCTGCTCTTTTGTAAGGTCGATAAACTTAACAGCATATCCAGATACACGGATTGTGAAGTTTGCGTACTCCTCTTTCTCCGGATGCTCCATAGCATCGATCAGTTTTTCTTTACCGAATACATTGACATTCAGATGATGTGCTCCCTGGTCAAAGTATCCATCCATAACGTTTACAAGGTTCTCAATTCTCTCATCCTCGTTATTTCCAAGAGCTCCCGGGTTGATTGTCTGGGTATTGGAAATACCATCTAATGCCCACTCGTATGGGATCTTTGTAAGAGAGTTTAAAGAAGCTAAAAGACCATTCTGCTCTGCACCGTAAGATGGGTTTGCTCCTGGTGAAAGTGGCTCTCCGGCTTTACGTCCATCTGGCATTGCTCCGGTAGCTTTACCGTATACAACGTTTGATGTGATCGTAAGGATAGATGTTGTAGGCTCAGAATCACGGTAAGTATGATGTTTCTTTAACTTATCCATGAATGTCTTAAGAAGCCATACACCGATCTCATCTGCGCGGTCATCGTCATTACCGTATTTCGGGAAGTCTCCTTCGATCTCGAAATCTTTTGCGATTCCGTTCTCGTCACGGATTACTTTTACTTTTGCGTATTTGATTGCAGAAAGAGAATCGATAACATGTGAGAATCCTGCGATTCCGGTTGCAAATGTTCTCTTTAAGTCTGTATCCATCAGAGCAAGCTCTGCTGCTTCATAATAGTATTTGTCATGCATGTACTGGATCAGGTTCAGTGTATTTACATAGATGTCAACTAACCAGTCCATCATCTTGTCATATTTCTCCATTACTTCATCATAATCTAAGTACTCAGAAGTAATTGGTGTGTAGTTTGGTCCAACCTGCTCACCAGACTTCTCATCAACACCACCGTTGATTGCGTAAAGTAAGCATTTTGCAAGGTTTGCACGAGCGCCGAAGAACTGCATCTCTTTACCTGTCTGTGTAGCAGATACACAGCAGCAGATTGCATAATCATCGCCCCATACCGGTTTCATTGCATCATCATTCTCATACTGGATTGAGCTTGTATCAATTGAGATTCTTGCTGCATAATCCTTGAATGCCTGTGGCAGTCTTGAAGAATATAAAACAGTAAGGTTTGGCTCCGGAGCAGGTCCCATGTTCTCTAATGTGTGTAAGAAACGGAAGTCAGTCTTAGTAACCATGGAACGTCCGTCAACACCTGTACCAGCAACGTCGAGTGTTGCCCATACCGGGTCACCTGAGAATAACTGGTTGTAGGAAGGGATACGTGCGAATTTTACCATACGAAGCTTCATTGTGAAGTGGTCAACTAACTCCTGAGCTTCTTTCTCGGTAAGAATTCCTTTCTCGATATCTCTCTGGAAGTAGATATCAAGGAATGTAGAAACACGTCCAACGGACATTGCAGCACCATTCTGTGTCTTGATTGCTGCAAGATATCCAAAGTATAACCACTGGATTGCTTCTTTTGCGTTTGTTGCCGGTCTGGAAATGTCATATCCGTAGCTCTCAGCAAGTTTCTTCATGCCCTCTAAGCATTTGATCTGCTCAGCGATCTCTTCTCTTAAACGGATCACATCATCCGTCATCTGTCCGCATCCGCAGTTTGCTTTATCTTTTTTCTTCTCTTCGATCAGGTGATCGATACCGTATAAAGCAACACGACGGTAATCGCCTACGATACGTCCTCTTCCGTATGTATCCGGAAGACCTGTTAAGATCTTTGCGTGACGAACCTTCATCATCTCTGGTGTATATGCATCAAATACAGCTGTATTGTGTGTTTTGTGATATTTTGTGAAGATTTCTTTTAATTTTGGACTAACTTCATAACCATAGGTCTCGCATGCCTGAACAGCCATTTTGATTCCACCGTAAGGCATAAATGCTCTCTTTAATGGCTTGTCTGTCTGAAGTCCAACTACCTGCTCAAGGTCTTTTAAAGACTCATCCACATAGCCTGGGCCATATGCATCGATTCCGGTTACGACCTCTGTTTCCATATCAAGGATTCCGCCCTTTGCACGCTCCTCTTTCTGCAGCTTCTGAAGTGCTCCCCAGAGTTTATCTGTTGCTTCTGTAGGATCTGCTAAAAAGCTTTCATCTCCATCATATGGAGTGTAGTTGTCCTGGATGAACTGACGGACGTTGATCTCCTCTTTCCAGAGTCTTCCTTCAAATCCATCCCACTCTTTCATTTCTATCATTTTGACACCCTCCTAAAATTTGTGCAAAATTAGTTATTGGTAACTGTAGTTAGTATATACTGACTGTTATTTTTTTGTCAATATATTTTCATGTTCCAAATTTAATACACGGGAACGCCTTTTATTCTAATACATCTACTAAAAAAAGTCCACGGAAATATCCATGAACTTTATTCCAGTTCTGCCAGTTTATCCGGCATCTATATGGGACTTTTCTCTTTTCTAATTATAATGGTAACTCTCTGCCTGTGCTTCTTTCTCTCTTAAAAACATGACCAGCCGGGTAAATAATTGTCTTCCGAAAACATTGTCTGCCTTCAGGCAGCTTCCATACAAAAAAGTCAGCTCCCGTAATTCCTCCCAGCGTTCATCGGTCATTGCGAATACCATTTGAAACAAAACAGCCATCCTCTCCGGATTCAGCGTAAGTTCTTTACAAAACGCAGCCAGAAGTTCCTCTTCCCCCTGTCTGGACTCCAGCTCCATTCCGTCTGTTCTTTTTCTTTTGTTTTCCATACCTTCCCCCTTTTATCGTCCCATTACATTCTTCTCCCTCCAAAAGTGCTTAAATTCATAGTACTTTATTTTTTCTGAAATAACAAGGTTGTATATGTACACCGTATTCTTATTTCCTAAGAAAAATAAACAGGGAAAATCCCTTATTGACATGGAATATGAAATCGTTTATTCTAAAAGCTAGGGAATGAAGTTCTCCCCTGGGAAACCTAAACTGCTTATTGAGCTGATGACTTCTACGATTATTATGGTCGCAGAAATTGTCAGCTTTTTTTGCGTCCAAAGGAGGGAAAATTATGTTAACATCTTTATCACTCATTTTTCTGGTGGGTCTGTCCATGGGTGCGATCTGCCAGCATCTGAAACTTCCGGGAATTATCGGCATGTTGATCACAGGCATTGTTTTAGGGCCGTATGTACTCGATCTTCTCGATCCGTCAATTCTGTCAATCTCTGCCGATCTTCGAAAAATGGCTCTTATTATTATCCTGTTAAAAGCCGGATTCTCACTCGATCTGAATGACCTGAGAAAAGTGGGAAGGCCTGCAATTCTTTTATCGTTTGTTCCGGCATCCTGTGAAATTCTTGGATATATTCTCTTTGCACCGATGCTGCTTGGAATTACCAGAATTGAGGCTGCTGTAATGGGTGCTGTTTTAGGTGCAGTATCTCCTGCCGTTGTTGTGCCACGAATGGTTTCTTATATGGAAAATAACTATGGTACCAAAAAAGGAATTCCGCAAATGATCATGGCAGGAGCTTCCTGCGACGATATCTTTGTTATTGTATTATTCACGACTTTCCTGAGTATGGCCCAGGGTGGCACTGCAAATGTTATGGCATTTGTCAACATTCCAGTCTCCATTATACTGGGAATTCTGGCAGGTGCGCTCGCAGGATACGGCCTGTATCTCTTTTTTGAAACGGCATATGCGCATAAACACTATGTCCGAAACAGTAAAAAGGTAATGATCGTATTAGGATTTGCTTTTCTTCTGGTTGCACTTGAAACGCTGTTAGAAGGAAAAGTCGCTGTTTCCGGTTTACTTGCGGTCGTCAGTATGGCATGTGTGTTAAAAATGAAAAGCATTGCATTTGTATCGAAAAGATTATCCGACAAATTTGGCAAACTCTGGCTCGCTGCCGAAGTCATGTTATTTGTACTTGTTGGTGCAGCTGTTGATATCCGCTATACGTTAAATGCCGGAATTGCTGCCGTTGTCATGATATTCCTCGCACTTTTATTCCGTGCCGCCGGCGTATTGCTCTGCGTGATCAAAACAGGCTTATCCTGGAAGGAAAAGCTGTTTTGTGTTATCGCTTATTCACCAAAAGCTACGGTTCAGGCCGCAATCGGGTCCGTTCCGTTAGCAGCCGGATTAGCATGTGGAAAAATCGTATTATCGGTTGCAGTTATGGCAATTGTCATCACAGCCCCGTTAGGTGCATTCGGAATGGATACAACCTGTCAGAAATTCTTGCATAAAGAAAAAGTGTGAAGCATCCGCTTTCACACTCTTTCTCAAATTACGGTTATCGATTGTTAAGCACTAGAAGATTCTGCGTACTGCAAGAATCGGTGCATAATTTACATTCGTATAGGTAATTCCAGTAGATTCTGTTGCTGCATTGATGATGGAACCACCACCTGCGTAAATTCCAACATGTCCGCTGTAACATACAATATCACCCGGCTGCATATCGGAAACGCTGACACCATAGCCTGCGCCTCTCATAGATGATGATGAATGGGAAAGTCCCACACCAAAGTGTGCATACACTCCCATAACAAATCCGGAACAATCGGTTCCGTTTGTCAGACTGGTTCCACCATAAACATATGGATTACCAAGGAACTGGCTTGCGTAACTTACCACTGCCTGACCGTTTGAGCTTGCAGATGATGAAGAACTGCTGGCTGAACCGGAGCTCTTAGAAGAACCTGTCACTGCTGCAGCGGCTGCATCTGCTGCCTTTCTTTTGGCTTCTTCTGCGGCAAGACGTGCTTCCTCTTCTGCTTTGGATTCTGCTTCTACGTATACGGTCGACATATTGACAAATTCAGAAGAAACGTATCCTTCTCCCGCCTCTGTAGAAACTTTAACCCATCCGTCATTGGACTCGTCAAGCGCCACAAGGTCATCGCCTTCCGGAAGCATATAAATAACCTTTGACTCCGTTGTCGGCTCACTTCTTACAAATAATGTCGTGGTATTCACGGTAGCGTATCTGGTTCCTGCGCTCTGGATCAACGCAGCATCTCCAACCACAACATACTCGCTCTTTACATAACCGGTTACAGATCCGGAAGTGATCTGATACCATCCGTTTTCTTCTCCGTTTACGGTTCCGATGGAATTATTATAAAGCTTTCCAAGGATCTCTCCATCCTCAGATGCTGCAGACCGGATGTTTACATAATCATCGACCTGCGCAATCGCTGTATTTGCAAATTCATTCTGTTCTGTATCAACACTCTCTGCCGGAGCATCTGCTGCGGCATCGTCCGCCTGTGCTTCTGCCGCAGCCTGTCCGTCCACTGCCGCCGGCTGTTCGGTACTCTCAGTGCTCTCTGAGTTCTCTGTTGTCTGTGGCTGTTCAGCAGCTTCGGAGTCCCCATTCTCCTCTGCGGCTGTTACCGGATTCGTCTCATTCTCCTGAACGGAAACTGTTCCCGGTTCTTCCTCTGCAACAATTGCTGTAACATTCTTGTCACAATTTGCATCTGGATTCTGATTTACATATGCAAACACTGTCAAAAGCATCGTTCCTGATAATACTGCCGCCAGTCTCGCAATTACCTTCTTATTCATTTCTTCTCCTTGATTGTTTCGTAAAATTTAAATTTGTTACAAACTTGTTACATTTTATTATACGCATTTTTCAATAAAATGCAACCCCCAATTTGTCATGCAGCAAATATCCCCTGCACCCACGACAAAACCGGCAGGAGCAACCTCCTGCCGGTCTCTTCTTTCGTGTATCTCTAGCACTCTGGCTCGATTAATCCATATGTACTTCCTTTTCTCTTATATACAACATTGACCTCATCTGTCTCCGCATTACGGAATACAAAGAAATCATGTCCTAATAATTCCATCTGTACACATGCATCTTCCGGATACATTGGTTTGATTCCGAACTTCTTACTACGAACGATCTTAACTTCTTCTTCCTCTGTGTCAGCGTCCATAAAATCCGGTGTAAAATATGCTTCCGCATTCTGTTTCTTTGTAACGAGCTTGGTTCTGTACTTTCTAAGCTGTCTCTCGATTACTTCTTCTACAAGATCGATGGACACATACATGTCATTGCTGACCTGTTCAGAACGAATCATGTTACCCTTCATCGGAATGGTCACTTCAATCTTCTGACGATCCTTCTCAACACTCAATGTAACATTTACATCGGTGTCCGGGGTAAAGTATTTCTCAAGCTTGCTCAGCTTGTCCTCTACTGCCTTCTTGATTCCATCTGTTAATTCAATGTTCTTTCCTGTGATCGTAATTCTCATGATGTCCAACCCCTTTGCCGTTTATTTGATACAGATATATCATGGTTTTATTATACCATAATCCATTGAAATAGCAAACTTTTTTGTGCAGTTTTTATATAAATTTTAATTTTATAAAGAATTATCTGTCTGTATTATCTATGATCTGACGGATTTTCTCTGCTTCTTCTGCATTCAGGTTACTGTCACTGCAAAGTGCAGAGATCATTTTTGTACAATCGCCATCAAACCAGAAATTCATCGTATCCTGTAACATCCGGTTACAGTATTCCTCTTCACTCTGTACCGGCCGGATGTAAGAAACCCGTCCCCTTCTATAGGTTGTCACATAACCTTTCTCAACCAGTCTCTGTACAAAAGTAACCACCGTTGTTCTGGCATACTCCTTGCCAAAACGCACCTTTAACTGTTCAATCGTATCCGGTGTTGAGATGTCCTCTTTTGCTTCCCATACAACCTTCATGATCAGTTTTTCACAGTTTGTCAATTCTTTTGCTGTCTTATTGTTACTCATTTATACCACCTCATATATCGAAAAATACTCTTATTTTTACATCACGTGCATTATAGTATAATATTTTTTGTTTTTCAATAAAGTTTTGTCCCCTTTTTTTACCTTTTCTAATTTTTCTTTCTATTTTTTTAATTGTATCAAATTTTGCGAATTCAATAAAAAAAATATTTTTTTCAAAAAAAGCTTGCATTTTTGAAAAAGCTTGTTATAATAAGTTCATGGCTTGTTGGTCAAGCGGTTAAGACGCCGCCCTCTCACGGCGGAATCAGGGGTTCGATTCCCCTACAAGCTGCTAAGGACAGGATATCCGATGGATATCCTGTTTTTTGTTTGTCCGGCACAATATAAACAGGAACAACATAGCCTGTCCTTATAAAATGGCAGGTTTTCTTACAACGTCAAAAGGGAATCCCAGAAGCTGGATTCCCTTTTTGTTCTTTTTCTTCTTATTTATATGGAAGAGTTTGTCAAACGTCTATAGCTATATAGATCATCCTTCCGACTGCATAAGTTCTTCCAGCTGCGAGGACAACTGCTCCCAGTTTTCCATATCTTCCATGATTGCTTCTTCCATCGCATCAATTTCATTCTGGATCTCTGTCAGCTTCGAATAGCTGGACTGATATTCCGGTTTTAAAAGCTCCGCTTTCAGTTCGTCCAGCTTCGCCTCTTTTACCGCCAGTTCTTCTTCTGCCTTTTTGACTTTCTTCTCTATCTTCGAACGTTCCTTGCCTGGATTATAGTATGCCTTTTTTCCTCCAGTGGAAGCAGTCTGTGTGTTCTGTGCTGCATGCTGTCCACCATTTACACTGATCGCACCACCAAGCACCGGATTCCCTTTATAGGAGGAATCTTCTTCCGCCGCTTCTCTGTCCAGTTTTTCCTGATATTCTTCATAACCAAACTGATACTGATTGGTTGTTCCGTCTTCAAATACCAGAAGTCTTGTTGCAACCTTTTTCACAAAATAACGGTCATGCGATACAAAGATCAGTGTTCCTGCAAACTCGGAAAGCATGCTCTCAAGCGTTTCCTTGCCGACAATGTCCATGTGGTTGGTCGGCTCATCGAGTACCAGTACATTCGGCTTTCTCTTTAAGATCTTGCAAAGCGCAAGACGCACCTTTTCGCCTCCGGAAAGCATATTGATGTTTTTGAAGACATCCTCACCGGTAAAAAGGAAAGCGCCAAGTGCATTTCTCGCCTCTGTCTCTGTCAGATTCGGGAATTCATCCCAGAAATCATCCAGAACCGTCTTGTCACTCTGATACATCGCCATCTGCTGATCAAAGTAACCGATCTGCACATTGGTTCCATAACGGAATTCTCCGGAAAGCGGCGGAATTTTCTCAACGATCGTCTTAAGGAACGTGGATTTTCCAAGTCCGTTTCCACCTAAGATTCCAAGCTTTTCGCCTTTTTTCAGATCCAGTGATACCGTAGAAAGCGGATGATCGTATCCGATCTCCAGATTATTTACCATAAGCACATCATTTCCGGTCTCTTTTGCAGGTTGGAAATTGGCATGAAATGTCCTGGTATCAAAACGATCCGGCGCCTCGATCTTATCCATATGCTCAATCGCCTTCTGTTTTGATCTCGCCATCGAAACTTTCGTAGGCTTGTTCTTAAAACGGTCTACCATATGCTGCAGACGTGCGATCTCTTTCTGCTGTGCGTTGTAATCCTTTAACTGCTTCTCATAATCTAACTTCTTCTGCTCCACAAAGTGTGTGTAATCACCCGGATAACGTTTGGCAGTTCCGTATTCGATCTCATAAACCACATCCACCACATGATCCAAAAACATTCGGTCATGCGATACAACGACAACTGCTTTCGGATAGTTTTTCAGATAACCCTCCAGCCATTCGATCGTTGTGATGTCCAGATGGTTGGTCGGCTCGTCCAGAAGAAGAATATCCGGTTTACTCAAAAGCAGCTTGATAAATGCGATCTTTGTCTGCTGTCCTCCGGAGAAATCCCGAAGCGGTTTCTTTCGTTCTTCTTCGGAAAACCCAAATTTGCGGATCAGGACCTCATATTCTTTTTCAAAGTAATAGCCTCCATCCTCACGGAATTTTTCTTCCATATTCGTGTATGCTTTTACTTTTTCTTCCGAATGATCGGTCTCAAGCTCCTTTGCAGCTGCTTCCAGCTGTTTTTTGCGCAGTTCCATCGGTGCAAAAACCTTGCGGATCTCCTGCTCCAGTGTGATCCCAGTGTCTTCAAACGCGATCTGTTTGAGATATCCGATCTGTGGATTTCCGGATTTTGCAATAAAAACATCCTCATCACTGTCTCTTTTTTCCAGATCCACTTCTCCGGAGATCAGTTTAAGAAGTGTGGTCTTGCCACATCCGTTTCGACCGACAACTGCGATCTTTTCTGTATTTCGAATTTCAAAATTAATATGATGTAAAATGACATCATCCGCAAATGCGACTGCGCCATTACTGATCTGATATAACATAATTTCATCCTTATCCCGTTGGGAAAGCAGGGAAACTTCCTACATTTCCTGGCTCGCCAGATAATTGACAAACTGCTGGGCAGTACGTCCGGAAATTCCACCATGGCTGAGTTCCCATTTATTTGCTTCTGTGCGAAGATCATCATCCGACATTGTGATTCCCTGTTTTCTTGCAAGATTCAATACAATGTCAAAATACTCCTTCTGCGTCGGTTTTGAGTAATTGATCGTAACACCAAAACGGTTTACCAGAGAAAGCTTCTCTTCGACCGTATCGGAATGGTGTCTGTCATTCTCGTGTTCCATATCATTTCTGTCATTCCATGATTCCTTGATCAGGTGACGGCGGTTTGAGGTTGCATAGATCAGAATATTTTCCGGTTTCGTCTCTACACCACCTTCGATGACTGCCTTTAAGAATTTGTATTTGATCTCAAATTCTTCAAAAGAAAGATCATCCATATAGATAATGAACCGGTAATTCCGGTTTTTGATGTCTGCAATGACTCTGGAAAGATCTTTAAACTGATGTTTGTAGATCTCGATCATACGCAGTCCCTGATCATAATACTGGTTGACGATTGCCTTAATACTTGTAGATTTTCCAGTACCACTGTCACCAAACAGCAGACAGTTGTTGGCTTTTCTGCCCTGCACAAATGCTTCTGTGTTATCCACCAGCTTCTTCTTCTGGATCTCGTATCCAACCAGATCATCGAGCATTACCTGATCCATATTGTTGATCGGGCGGAAGATTACGCCGCCAGCCGGGTTCTCCTCGATACGAAATGCCTTGTTCAGTCCGAACATTCCAACACCGTAATCCTTATAGAATCCGGTTACAACATCGAAAAATTCCTGTTCTGTTGTGGTGTTTTCCAGTTTTTTGCTGAGTGCACGCACCTTCTCGCTGACGTTTTTGTTGTACATCAGATCCTTTTTGCTGATCGCATGATAATTGGAGATACGGCTGAAGCAGTCGATTCCAAGATCCTTCTCAATCTTTGAAAAATCATAGTCAAACAGGGATTTGAAAATGCGGAAATCGTTCTCCACAAGAAGGTTTACGGTTCCTTCGCTGGCGCCGACTTTTTCACAGGTCATGCTGAACGGATTCTCGCTCATCATAAGGAAAAAAGTCAGATAATTGTGCCAGAGATTATCGTCAAATCCATAATCGGTTGCCACCTTCAGTAAATGCTTGATCTGTATATTAATATCACGCACAAGCTCCATTCTATCATAATCACCCTTGTCGTAGCGGTGAAAAATTTCTCCAAGCTGATACAGGATTCCATCCTGATCCAGATCTCCATACATAAGTAACTGTGATAACTGTTTATACATATACCAATACCTCCTGTATTGTTTCCTTTACTTTTGCAATGCTTTATCCTTCATTATGCCACAGCTGCCACAATTTGTAAATGCAGCCTACTCAGGCATTCCCTGTTTCAGCGTAAAATGGTTCTTCCGGTATTCGATCAGACCATCCTTTTTCATCCTGCCAAGCTCAGTGGACATTGCGCTCCGGTCAACACTCAGATAATCCGCCAGCTGCTGTCTGTCCAGCGGAATGTCAAAATCTGATCTTCCACATTCCAGTGCCTGCTCGGAAAAATAGGAAAGCAACTTCTCCCGCGTCGTTTTCTGCGTCAGGTGATCCATTTTCTGTGTCAGTTTATAATTGCGTTCCGCAAGCACATAGACCATATTCCGTATCATTTTGGAATGAAATTCGCAGGAATTTCCACATGTCGTAAGGATTTTCCCGACTTCCATAAAAAGAATGACAGAAGGCACTGCCGCAAGCACCTCCATCTCCATTGGGATCGTTTTCATTCCCGCATAGGCTTCCCCGAATATCTGCCCCGGCTCGATCACGGAAATGATCTTGCGGTTGCCCCAGTAATCGATCTTTTCGATGCGGACAGCACCGGAAACCACAAGCCCGATCTTTCTCACCTGATCTCCCGGCCGGTAGATCACTTCATTTTTCTTAAAATGCTGTTCTTTTGCATTCAGGCAGGGCAGCATTCCAATGATTTCCTCGTCACTCAGATTCCGAAAAATGGATGCTTCCCGCATTGCACTTGTAACTTTCATATTTCTTCCCCCGTTTTCCTTTTTGTTGGAAAAACAACATACTTTCCATGATACCTGTATTATATTCGTATTGAAAATATTTATCAACGAAAAACGAAAGAAACTGTATTGATATATGGAGGATTAAAAAAATGGTAAGAAGAGTCATTGAGATCAATGAAGAAAAATGTAACGGATGCGGGCTTTGCGTCAAAGCCTGCCATGAAGGTGCGATCGCCCTGGTCAATGGAAAAGCAAAGCTGATGCGTGACGATTATTGTGACGGACTTGGCGACTGCCTTCCAAACTGTCCGGTCAATGCGATCTCCTTTATCGAACGGGAAGCTGCTGCCTATGATGAAGCTGCGGTAAAAGAGCATCTTGCGAAAAGAAACGCCAAGCAAAAAGAAGCCCGGACACCGGTATTTCACGGTTGTCCAGGCTCTATGGCTCGTTCTATGAAACCGGCTGCTCCGTCCGCTTCTTGCGACGCTGTCCCAGGCCAGTTATCGCAGTGGCCTGTCCAGATCAAGCTTGTGGCTCCAAATGCGCCGTATTTTCATGATTGTGATCTTTTGATCGCAGCCGATTGTACCGCTTACGCTTATGGTAATTTCCATAATGATTTTATTAAGGACCGTGTTACTTTGATCGGCTGTCCGAAGTTAGACGATATTGACTACAGCGAAAAGCTTTCTGTGATCTTTTCCGAAAACAATATCCGCTCGATCACTCTGACACGAATGACCGTTCCTTGCTGTGGCGGACTTGCCATGGCTGTCGAGAAAGCGATTGCTGCCAGCGGAAAAAATATCCCGCTTCAGATCGTAACGATCTCCTCGGACGGAACGCTCGTATAAATATGCGTTTCCAGATCAGTCAAAGGCTTCCAGGCTGTAGCCTGCTGCTTTTGCCTGATCGATAAAACTTCCAAGAATCGCCGTATTTGTCTCGGATTCTGCATGGAGCAGATAAATTGCTCCCGGATGCATACGGTCTACAAGCTTCTGCAAAGATTGTGTCTGATCCGGCTGATTGTTGACGTCATAGTCCAGATAGGCAAAACTCCAGAACACGCTCTTATAATTGCAGTTATTGACGATTGCAAGAGACTGTTCGGAAAAAGCCCCGGTCGGATAACGGAACAGATGCATCGTATATCCAAAATGATCCAGTACATACTGATGACAGCCCATAACTTCCTGCTGTTGCTGTTCCATCGTCTGGGAAGGCAGTCCCTTGGACGGATGTGTCACACTGTGATTTCCTACGGTATGTCCTTCATCGATCATACGCTGCACCAGCTGTGGATTGTCTTCTGCGTAAGGCTGTGTCACAAAAAACACCGCATGTACGCCCTTTTCTTTTAATGTATCCAGTATTCTTTCGGTACATCCGTACTCATATCCCTCATCAAATGTAAGATAGATGACCGGTCTGTTCTCCCCAATAAAATTGGCATTGTATTTCCCGTAAGTCTCCTGATATTGCACAGCGCTGATCGGCCGGTTGTACTCATCGAACTGGACGCCCTGTCCCCATCCATAACTTGTGGTATCTAATGATTCCACATTCGGAATCGGTGTCGTCGTAAACGGTTCTTCCGTCTCGGTCTCTTCCTGTGCGAGTGTCTCCGTCACTTCGGTCTCCTGCGTCTCCATTCCGATCGTCTCGGAACTTTTCTCACTCTGTGTATTTTCCGCAGCCTGTCCAGAATCTTTATGCTTTGCATTTTTTGACACCAGATGCCCTGCGGCCAGCAAAATGATCAGGACCGCCACTAACAGTATTGCACAGAATACTGCCGCCATCGCACGGTCCATTGGTCTGTTATTGTTTTCTCTCATAATCCACTTGAATCTCCTGTTTTCTTGTCCTGCTGATATGCCTGATAGGTCTCAATAACCGCATCTCCGATCGCCTTTGCATACGCTTCCTTCTGATCATCTAAAAGCCTGTTATCCTCTGAAGAATTGATAAATCCCATCTCAAGGATCAGCGATGGTGCGTTGGAATGGGAATTGACATAATAATCAGAGCCGTTCCCCTCTGAGGTTCCGTATGAGACTCCACGGTTTCTCGATATGCCTACCGTCTCAAGTCCCTTCATGATATTTTCAGCCAGGGAAATACTTTCATCGTTGGCATTGCTATAGATCCAGCTTTCAACTCCATATCCTTCGCCTTTGTTGCGATGCAGGGAAATGTAATAATCGGCTTTTGCATCATTGGATATGCGGCATCTGGCGGACAGCTTCAAAAAGCTGTCATCGTCCCTGGTCATAACGACATTCACATTCTGTGACTGTAAATACTGCTGAAGAGCAAGTGCGAGTGTCAGATTATCGTCCTTTTCGTAACGTTCCTTATAATCACACCCATTGTCTTTTCCACCATGTCCTGCATCAATGCAGACGGTGAATCCAGTCTGTTCTTCCTCTGTATCGGTAATAACCGGTGTTTCCAGTAACGGCGTATTTTCCGGCTTCACTACTTCATTCTGTGCCATAAGTTCTGTCTCCACAAAACCGGAAAACATCTGTATTCCAATCAGCACAAATGCAAGTATGATCCCGCACGATGCCATTCGGATCGCGCCATCCAATGCTTTTTCCTTTGCGCTTTTACGCCTTGCTGCCATTTTTCCACTCCCTCTTATAACATTCTCAAAATGCTCTTTTCTTATTCTAAAGCAATGGGACAATATGCACAAGTACCTATTTCTTAAGGTTTTTTAAAATTCAACGCGGATTGTAGTTCCTTTTTCCTCCTCACTCTCAAGCGTCAGGGATGCATCATGGATCGCAACGATATGTTTTACAATGGCAAGTCCAAGTCCGGTTCCTCCGGTCTGTTTCGAACGGCTTTTATCCACACGGTAAAAACGCTCAAAAATTCTGTCCTGATGTTCCTTCGGAATTCCGATTCCAGTGTCCGAAACCAGAAGCACGGGTCTTCCATTTTCTGAAAAAACACGGATATCCACAGAACCGTTTTCGCGATTATAGCGGATTGCATTTTCACCAAGGTTGGTTACCAGCTCATTGATCAGATCCCGGTTGGCCCGGATCATACAAGGTTCTCCCTCAAAGCTGAAGTTAAGGTTTTTCTGCTGTGCATTCATCCGCAGTGTATCCGAACAGTTTTCCACGACTTCACAAAGATCCAGATTTTCAAACTGGATCTGATCCTCCGTGCGATCCAGCTCCGACAGATTAATAATGTCATTGATCAGCGAAAGCAGCCGCTCTGCATTATGACGGATCTCCTTTGCAAAATGTTCGAGCTGTTCGCCTTCCACCATCTTATTTTCGATCAGCTCTGCGTATCCGGAAATTGCGGTAAGCGGTGTCTTCAATTCATGTGAAACATTGGCCGTAAAATCCTGTCTTACCTTTGCAGCCTCTAAGATATTCTCATGCTGCATGCGGATCGTTGTAAGGAACGGGACAAGCTCCTTGTAAACCGGTGCACCACTGAAATCGTCCATATTCCCTGCCATCTGCTCGATCGGTGCGATCAGCTTCTTCGTAAGAAAATGCGCCAGAATGATGCTGATCACTGTCATGACCAGGATAATGACCGCAATCAGTGGGAAAGAAGATTCAAAAATGCTCCAGAAGCTTCCAGCTTCCCTTGCGACTCTGAGCACACTTCCATCTTCCAGTCTGACCGCATAATAAAACGTATTTGCATTCATCGTGTCGGAACGTCTGACCGTCTCTCCCTCTCCACCGGAAAAGGCCTCTTCCACCTCAGGTCTTGTCGCATGGTTATCCATGGAACCAATATCTGCATCATTGTCATATAATACCGTTCCATCCTGGCTAATCCAGGTAATCCGCAGTTCGGATACGGCAAGATTTAATTCACCCACATGGTCTTCGTTAAAAATCCCTGTGCTGCATAATACCTGGGTCTCCAGGCGAAGGTCTTCTCTTACCTGTTTCTGAAATACTTCATAAAAAATACTGGTCATCAGTACCATGGTTGAAATAATTGCGATCAGCGCAATTCCGATCAGCTGAATATTGATTCTGCGTTTCATTGTAACTCCTTCTTGTACAGTAACAGCCAGACCGAATCCATCAGCCTGGCTGTTTTTCTCTTATTCCATTACATAACCGACATTTCGTACGGTCTTGATCTTGCTTCCTGCTGCTCCAAGTTTCTGTCTCAATGTCTTGATGTGCATGTCCACCGTTCTCGATTCACCCTCGAACTCGGTTCCCCACACATGCCGCATGATCACTTCCCTTGTAAGCACGACACTCGGGTTCGACATCAAAAGCCTGAGAAGCTCATATTCTTTAAAGGTCAGTTCCACCGGAGCATCATCTACATACACCATATGCCTTTCATTATCCAGAAATACATTGTCAATCCTTGCATATTTGCTCTCCTCCGGAGTTGTTCTCCTGAGAAGTGCTTTCACTCTAGTGATCAGCTCCATAATGGAAAATGGTTTCTTAATATAATCATCGGCTCCGTCATCCAGTCCCTTGATCATGTCCATCTCGGTCGTTTTCGCCGTAACCATAATGATCGGGATCTGTTTTGTCACCGGATTCTTCCGGAGCTTCTTTACGATATCATACCCGCTTTCATCCGGGAGCATAACATCTAAAAGCACCAGATCAGGAACCAGGTCCTCTGTTTTCCTATAAAAATCTCTTGCTTTTTCAAATGCACTGACCGTATGTCCACTGTTTTTCAGTGCAATTGTTTCTATTTCCCTGATATTACTGTCATCTTCAACAATATAAATTAAAGCCATGCTTTTCCTTTCTATCGCTCATTGCTTTTCTTACCCGGGAGCCTGTATTTGTCCTGCAATGCAATATATTCATTGCGGAACCATTCGTTGCTTTCATCCTTTATAATATCCAGATACTCATGTGTCTCAAAACCATCTTCATTGATCTGTATCAGGCAGACCCCGATATTCGAACAATGATCCGAGATACGCTCAAAGTTCGTACAGATATCCTGCAGTACGAAGCCAAGCTCCATGGTGCATTTTCCTTTACGCAGACGCTTGATATGGCGCTGTTTTACTTCCATATTGAGACCATCGATCACCTGTTCTAAAGGTTCGATATCTCTTGCTTTTTCCAGGTCATTTTTCATAAAGGCATCCACGGCTTCTCCTACGATATCTCTCACCGCAGAAGCAAACACTTCGATTTCTTCGACCGCCTTTGATGAAAATTCCAGTTTTTCCCTGTGGATCTCATTCGCAGAATTCATAATGTTGACTGCATGATCCGAAATACGTTCAAAATCTCCGATGCAGTGTAACAGAACCGACATGCTCCTGCTGTCGCCCGTCGAAAGTTCTTTTCCGCTCAGTTTTACAAGATAGGTTCCAAGTGCATCCTCATAGCGGTCTACATTATTCTCCATCTCAGAAACACGCTCTGCTGTACTTTTATGATAATCCGTTAAGAGTCCAATTGCAAGATAAAGCGAATCTCTTGCTTCCTCTGCCATGCGTACTGCAGCATTTCTGCAAAGCTCCATCGCAAATGCCGGCTGCTCCAGAAAACGCTCATCCAGAATTGCAAATTCATCCGGTTTCTTTTCCTCATGTCCTGCATGCTCTGGGATTACAAGCGTTGCAAGTTTTACCAGCCAGTCGCCAAACGGAAACAGTACAACGACCGCTCCGATATTGAATAAGCTGTGGATCACTGCAATTCCAGCTGCATTGGCCGCATGTCCCAGGAATGTAAAATGTAAAAATGCATTCAGCGTATAGAATACGATCATGAATAAAATAGTTCCGATCATATTGAAAAAGAGATGGATCATCGACGCTCTTTTTGCATTTTTACTTGCTCCAACCGATGACATGATCGCAGTCACACAGGTTCCGATATTCTGTCCCATAATAATCGGGATCGCAGTGCCAAAACTTACTGCTCCGGTCGCACACAGTGCCTGCAGAATACCAACAGATGCTGAAGAACTCTGGATCACTGCGGTAAGGACAGTTCCTGCGATCATTCCAAGAACCGGATTCTGGAACATTAACAGCAGGTGCGTAAATTGCTCATTTGATGCAAGCGGCTCTACTGCGCCACTCATCGTCTCCATTCCAAACATCAGAATGGCAAACCCTACAAGGATATTTCCGATGTCCTTTTTCTTCGTGTCTTTGGCTGTCATGGTAAGAATAATACCGACAGCTGCAAGAACCGGTGAAAATGAGGATGGTTTCAAAAGTTGAATCCAGATATTATTTCCCTCAATCCCGGTAAGCGAAAGCAGCCATGAAGTTACCGTTGTACCAATATTGGCACCCATGATAATCCCCACGGCCTGATTTAATTTCATAATTCCCGAATTTACAAATCCTACGACCATAACTGTCGTAGCGGAAGAAGACTGGATCACTGCGGTCACTCCTGCGCCCAGAAGAACTGCCATAATTCTTCTGGAAGTCAGTTTCTCCAGCACCTGTTCCATTTTACCTCCGGATAACCTGGCAAGCCCATCGCCCATTGCGTTCATTCCATAAAGAAACAGGGCCAGACCGCCAATCATTGTCAGAATACCAAAAATGTCCATAGAAAGCTCCCTCTTAAGTTACATACTTTTTACATCATTCTTACAAAGAATACTATAACAAGCATATGTAAAACCGAAGGGTTATCTATGTAAAATCTATGTAAAATTTTATTCCGGTGTATTTCTCATCAGAAAAATGCATCCCCCAAGAAAACCAATGAAAACTGCAGCATAACCGGCAGCGATCAATGCATACCCCAGAAGTGTCCATCCAACCGGCATGTAGATGACTCCAATGAGAAAACTGATCAGGAAGCCAATCCCCATCCACATAACGGTATTCAGAAAGAGAAATATCCTCTGCTGCCACTCTTCCCTGCATATGTTATTTTTTATATTTTCCCAAAGCCACCGCATTCTGATCACCCCTCCCGGTTTTTGTCATCCAGAGCAAAAATTACCCACTCTGCAATATTTGTTGCATGGTCTCCAATACGTTCAAAATACTTTGCGACCATCAGAAGATCCGTCGCCTGTTCTCCACAATCTGCGTTAGCGTGAATCATTGCGATCAGATCCTGTTTTACCTCAAGGAAAAGTTCATCGATCACATCGTCATTTTTGATCACTGCTTTTGCTGTTTCCATGTCCTTATCTACATATGCCTGTATGCTCTTCATCAGCATCTGCACGGTCTCAGAGGCCATTTTCTGAATATGGTCCAGCTGTTTTACATAGGTATTATCTGCGATCAGTATCGTCATTTCCGAAATATCTGCCGCATGATCTCCGATGCGTTCCATATCGGTAACCATTTTCATGGCTGCCGAAATAGTTCTTAAATCTCTTGCTACCGGCTGCTGCTGCATCAGAAGATTAAAACAGATATTCTCGATCTTTTTCTCTTCGCGGTCAACATCGGTATCATTGTCCATAATGATCCTGGCAAGCTCTGTATCCTGTTTCATAAAGGCTACCACTGCTTTCTGGATCTGTTCCTCGATCATCGTACCCATATGCATGAGTTCCTGATTCAGCTGATTCAGCTGCTCGTCGAATTTTGTACGCATCAACCAAACCTCCCTGTAATATAGTCCTCTGTTCTCTTGTCCTTCGGATAGGAAAAGACGGTTTTGGTATCACCGAATTCCACCATCTCTCCTACCAGGAAAAATGCCGTATCATCCGATACTCGTACCGCCTGCTGCATATTATGTGTTACCACAACAACGGTATATTTTTTCTTCAGATCATCCATCAGCTCTTCTACCTTTGCGGTAGAGATCGGATCCAGCGCTGAGGTCGGCTCATCCATCAGAAGTACTTCCGGCTGGACGGCAAGCGCTCTTGCAATACAGATACGCTGCTGCTGTCCACCGGATAATCCAAGCGCTGATTTTTTCAGACGGTCCTTCACCTCGTCAAAAATTGCAGCTCCGCGGAGGCTTTCCTCCACGATCTGGTCCAGTTTTGCTTTGTCCTTGATTCCATGGACTCTCGGTCCATATGCGATATTGTCATAAATGCTCATTGGAAATGGATTTGGCTGCTGGAATACCATACCGATTTTTTTACGCAGAACCGTTGTATCCACGTTCTCATCGTAGATATCCTCTCCATCAAGGTACACATTTCCCTCGATCCGGACATGATCCACAAGATCATTCATGCGGTTTAATGTTTTTAAAAATGTAGATTTACCACATCCGGATGGACCGATAAAGGCAGTGACGCTGTTCTCCTTGATGTCCATATTTACACCCTTCAAAGCATGGTTTTCTCCATAATATAAATGGAGGTCACGTACTTTGATCTTTGTTTTTTTCTCCATATTTCCTCCTGGTTACTCTCTGGTGTGCACATCGAACCTGCGCGCCAGAAGTTTTGTTAACATATTGATCAAAAGGACGATCACAAGCAGTACAACTGCGATCCCGAATGCCACATCATACTGTCCCTTTGACATGCTCAGATAGAGCTGAATGGTCAGTGTTCCGCCGGAAGCAAAGATTTTATCCAGAAACTGTTTTACCGTAATTGGAAGCATTCCGTCACTTCCTGCCGTAAATAAAAGTGCTGCGGATTCGCCAACAATTCGTCCGATCGCAAGGATAACACCGGTGATGATCCCTGGCATTGCAGACGGAAGAAGAATTGTGCGGATCATATGCCATTTTCCTGTTCCAAGTCCGATCGCCCCCTGCCTGTAGCTGTCCGGAACGGTCTTTAATGCTTCCTGTGTGTTACGGATTACAAGTGGAAGTACCATAAGCACAAGTGTCAGTGCGCCGGTCAGGATGCAATAACTCAGATGAAGTGTCTGACCGAAAAAAATCATTCCGAAAAGTCCGAATATGATCGATGGGATACCGGATAGGATCTGGGTCGCAAATTCAATCGCTGTCACCAGTTTTCCAGGTTTTGCATATTCGTTCAGATATACGGCTGCTCCGATTCCGATCGGCGTAGCAATGAGCATTGTTAAAACGATAATATATAATGTATTCAAAATATTTCCGGCAATTCCAACGGTATCATTTAATACACTTGTCACACCGGTCAGGAAACTCCAACTGATCATTGAGTATCCCTTCACAAGTACATAACCGATAATTCCGACAAGAAGTAATACAGAAAATGCTGCACTTGCATATATGCCAATGTATGCGAGTACATCTGCCGGTCTCTTCCGGCCTTTTGTGATACTTCCTGCAGATACCACCGGCCTTGATTTCACAACAGCCTCCGTTGTCATACTTCCTGTTCTCCTTTCTTAATCAGTCTGGTTAAAATCAGATTGATCACCATAATAAATACGAAAAGTACCAGTCCGATCGTAAACAGAACCTGTCTGTGTGTTCCCTGGGAATAACTCATGTCACTTACGATCGCTGTTGTCAGGAAACGAACGGAATTAAACGGAAGCGGAATGTTGACCGCACTTCCGGATACAAGGCTGATCGCCATTGCCTCACCAAGCGCACGTCCGATTCCCAGTACGATTGCGGTCATAATTCCAGATTTTGCTGCCGGAAGAACAACTCCGAATATCGTCTGTATTTTCGTTGCACCAAGTGCCAGAGATGCCGATTTCATCTGCTGTGGCACAGCTTTGATGGAAGATACGCTGATGTTGATTACGGTCGGAAGTATCATGATCGCAAGCACGATCACTGCCGAGATCAGATTGGCTCCGCCTGTAAACTGATGGTTCTGTGATCCGGCAAATATTTTCTTTTCAAGTCCATACATCCATGGTGTCAGGATCATAAGTCCGAGAAGTCCATAGATAACGGATGGAATCGCTGCCAGAAGCTCTACTGCCGGCTGAACGATCGCTGCAAGTTTTTTCGGTGCAACTTCTGCAAGAAAAACTGCAGTGAGAATGCTGACTGGAACTCCAATCAGAATTGCCAGCGCAGTTCCTACAATCGATGTAAGGATAATATATAAAATTCCAAAATGTGGTTCTGCCGCAGTCGGTTCCCAAACAGTTCCAAATAATATGTCGGTTACCCCGACGCTCGCAAGTGCCGGGGTTCCCTTTAAGATCATGTAAACTGTGATGGAAAGAACTGCAACTATTGCGACTACTGCGGCTGCCAGAAAGATCACTCTTGCGGTACTTTCTACAATGGAACCCGCTCTCTTTTTCCCAATAATTGATACTGTGTTAGTTTCCATACAATCCTTCCTATTCTTACTGTGGTAAAATCAGACCAGCTTTTTTGATTACTTCCTGTCCTTCATCTGACTGGATATAATCAAAGAATGTCTGAACTGCTTCGCTCTGCTCTGAAATCTCACCTTTGGTAGCCATTACGAATGGACGAGATAATTTGTATTTTCCTGCAACAATGTTATCTTCTGTTGCTTCTACATCATCAATTGCAAGAGCTGATACGGAATCATCTAAAACATCCAGTGAAATATATCCGATCGATCCAGGAGTAGATGCTACTTTTGCAAGTACTGCACCGGTGGAATCCAGTTCGTTGGCATATTTGCATTGATCTTTGATATCCAGAAGCTCCTCAAATGCTCCTCTTGTTCCGGATGCTGCTTCACGTCCGACTACTACGATTGCCTCGTCCTGTCCGCCAAGCTCTTTCCAGTTTGTGATCTCTCCAGTGTATACTTTTGCAAGATCATCGGATGAAATCTTTGTTACGTCGTTTGCGGTATCTGTGATAACTGCGATTCCGTCGATTGCTACAACGTTTTCAACGATCCCCTGGGATTTCTCATCATCACTGAGTTCTCTGGATGAGTTACCGATATCAACGCTTCCAGCCTCTAAGGATTCAATTCCGGCAGAAGATCCTGTGAATTCTGCTGTTACGGAAATTCCCGGATATTTTGCTCCGAAGGCTTCTTTCAGGGAGTTTGCAAGTTTCTCCATGGAAGTACTTCCTGCCATTGTTACGGTTCCTGTTATATCTTTGGCATCTTTGCTGTCTGAAGCTGCTGCCTGTGTATCTCCTGATGCTTTGTTATCTGCATTTGAATCAGCTGTTCCACTGTTTCCGCATCCTACCATACTTGCTGCTGCAATAGTAAGTGCTGTTGTAACTGCTAATGTTTTTACGATTTTCTTTTTCATTTTATTTTCCTCCTGAACTCTCTGTTCGTTTTACAGGAGTTATCATATCGGACGTAAGTAAAATCCAATACCATTCCACAGTAAAATTCATGTAAAAAAACGGTAAAACCATTCTTGATTCAATAAAAAAATCCCCAGAACTTTAAAAAGTTCTGAGGATCTGACACCTTTGTGCCCCTGCCAAGGAATCGGAATGACGTGATTCGAACACGCGACCTCTTCGTCCCGAACGAAGCGCTCTACCAAGCTGAGCCACATTCCGCTATATAAAATTCATCCGGCATTCTCTGCCGTACCCGATTATGTTATCACAATGTTTTGTTTTTGTCTAGAATTTCTTTTATTTTTTTGCTATATTTTATGTAAATACCAAAAACGATTCACAACGGAAAGAAGGATCTGTGTTTTATGAATAAAACTGCAATTATTACCGGAGCTTCCAGAGGTATCGGTGCTGCTTTAGCCTATGCATTTGCACAGGCTGGTTATCATCTTTCTCTCTGCTGCTGCCACTCATCTTCTGATCTGGAGCAGCTTGCTGCAAAACTGCAAACCGAATTCCATACAGAAGTCCTGACTTTTACCGGAGATGTTGGAGATCATGATTTTGTGCATGAAATGGTGAATGCAACGATCTCACACTTTGGACATGTTGACGTTCTGATCAACAATGCCGGGATTGCCCATATCGGCCTGCTCAGTGATATGACGATCGGGGAATGGGATCACATCATCGCCTGCAATCTGACTTCGGTCTTTTCCTATTGTAAATATGTAATTCCGCAGATGGTATCCAGACAAAATGGTAAAATCATCAATATCTCCTCCGTCTGGGGCAATGTCGGAGCCTCCTGCGAAGTTGCGTACTCTGCCTGCAAGGGAGGTATCAACTCCTTTACCAAAGCTCTCGGAAAGGAGCTTGCGCCAAGTAATGTGCAGGTGAATGCCATTGCCTGTGGTGTGATCGACACGCAGATGAACGCATGCTTTGACGAATCCGAGCGTGCTGCTCTCGCAGAAGAGATTCCGACTGGAAGATTCGGGTCTGCGGAGGAAGTTGCTCATCTTGCGCTCCAGCTCGCTACCGGCAATGAATACCTGACCGGTCAGATCATCACACTCGACGGCGGATGGATCTGATTTTTGTTTCTTAGAATTCAAGAATCCAGTTGACGTATTGCTCATTTTACAGTTTTTTCCAAATGATTTGTATACAATCAGCTTATGGGAAAAAATGCAAAAGATAAGCCGGTCGGCAAAAAAGAACAATCAAACACAAAAACGGAAAGCAGCAATCTGTTTGCTTCCCGTTTATGTTATAGTATGGAAATCCGTCAGATGAGTGTACGCGAACTTGCAGATGCACTCTATGTTTCTACGTCAACGGTCAGTGCGTACCGCACCGGAAGACGTCTTCCAAGTATCCAGACTTTATCTGCAATTGCGAATATCTTACACTTTTCCACCGATTATCTGCTTGGTCTGACTGACTATCCTGACATGGTTTGTGGCAGGCTTCCACGTCAGGATGAACAATTTCTTTCCCTGTTTCATACCATTGATGAGACAACCCGCTCTTCCGCTCTGGTCATTCTCCGCCAGCTTCAGGCATCCAATCCAGCTTCCAAATCATAATCCTTATTTTGCGACAAGAATAATTGTCGTACGCGCAGGTATCCGGATCGTATACGGTCCAAACCATTCTGTCATGGCGTGATAATCCAGCCCGTCTTCATACTGACAGTTGGTATTGACAACCACGCTCCATTCCATTCCGTTCTGCAGAACCGGCAGTTGTGCTGTAAGCGGTTCCCAATAAGAATTCATCGCATAAAAAATAATGTCATCTCCGGTGTTTCCTTCATTACGTCCTGCATACATAATTCCGATCAGATGCGTTGTGTAGTCCGTGGCTTCCTGGTTTGGGTATCCATTATGGATGCTGATCTCAGGAAACTGACAGACTGCAGGATCTGTTGTTTTCCGAAGAATCGGATGTTCCTTTCGAAAATGGATCATAAATCGTGCGAAATCATGAATCTCCTGATATTCTTCCAGACGGTTCCAGTCCAGCCATGACACGATATTATCCTGGCAATAGGCATTATTATTACCATACTGGGTATTACAGAATTCATCTCCCGCAAAAAACATTGCAGGTCCTCTGCTGCACATCAGCGCCGCAAACGCATTCTTGATCAGACGTTTCCGAAGGCCCAAAATCTCCGGATCTTCTGTTTCGCCTTCCCATCCACAGTTCCAGCTATTTCCATTATTGTCTCCATCCGTATTGTTCCAGCCGTTTTTCTCATTATGCTTTTCATTATAGGAATAAAGATCATACAGCGTAAAACCATCATGGCATGTCAGGAAATTGACCGATGCACTGTTTCCACGGTATGTTGGATCATAGAGATCCTTGGAACCTGTAATACGTGTGATCGCTGCTCCCGCAGTTCCGTCGTCACCTTTTAAAAACCGCCGCATGTCGTCCCTGTATCTTCCATTCCATTCTGCCCATCTGCTCCAGGACGGGAAACTTCCTACCTGATAGAGTCCGCCGGCATCCCAGGCTTCTGCGATCAGTTTTACTTTTCCAAGTACCGGATCAAATGCCAGTGCCTCAAGAATCGGAGGGTTATCCATCGGTGCACCATTCTGATCACGTCCAAGGATCGAAGCAAGGTCAAACCGGAAGCCATCTACGCGGTAATCAACCACCCAGTGCCTCAGACAGTCGATGATAAACCTTCTTACGATCGGATGATTGCAGTTCATAACATTTCCGCAGCCACTGAAATTATAATAATGCGCATCCGGTGTCAGCATATAATAAATATTGTTGTCAATCCCTTTAAAGGAAAAGCACGGTCCGAATTCATTGCCCTCTGCCGTGTGATTAAATACAACATCAAGAATGACCTCAATTCCATTCTCTTTCAGTTCGTAAATAAGACGTTTTAATTCATTTCCCTCATGGTTATGTTCTTTATTAAAGGCATAACTTGTGTTCGGTGCAAAAAATGCAACCGTATTATAGCCCCAGTAATTATAAAGCTTCTGTCCATCTACAATCCTTGTGCTCTCCATTTCATCGAACTCAAAGATTGGCATTAATTCTACTGCGTTGATTCCCAGATCCTTCAGATAAGGGATCTTCTCCCGAAGTCCTTCAAAGGTTCCGTTCGCCTTCACACCGGACGATGTATCCTTCGTGAACCCTCTGACATGTGTCTCATAAATCACCAGATCTTCGAATGGATGCTCCAGCTGTTTCGTGTCTCCCCAGTCGAACTCACTCTGTACCACTCTGGCTTTGTATACAAAATCCTTGCCGCCCTCGGGTCTTTCACCCCAGTTACGCTGTCCTGTAACAGCCTCCGCATAAGGGTCCAGTATGATATTGTCTTTATTGAATATCTTTCCCTTTTCCGGTTCATATGGTCCGTCAAACTGGAATGCATATTCAAATTCTTCCTTCCGCAGATCATATACGACCATGGAATACGTATTCCCCAGATGGCAGCTTTCCGGAAATGGCAGGGTTGCATACGGTTCTGACTCCTGTGGATGAAACAGCAGAAGCGTGCACGATGTTGCGCCGTGTGAATTAATTGTAAAGCAAATCCCATCTTCCCGCTGAATTGCGCCATTCACCCGAAAAACGCCTGGTCTTACCAAAAATCCATTGATGTCCTGATATTTAATCCATTTTGCCATGGGAATACCTCCAATTCCAATCAGATTGGGAATCTGTCCGTTTCCATATAGGGTTAGTGTAACACAAACCTATCGTTCATTCAAGGTTACAGCGGCTTGCGCAGAATGTCCACGGTATGGCTGCTCGCCCCCATCAGATCCGGTCTCTCACATGTTGCAAGATGATATGCCACAAATGCCTGGAATTCTTCTTCATCCAGAGCATTCAGATACGGTCTCAGGTAGTTCGCAGCGCCATCTGCGGCGATGATCTGTTCCCTTCTGAGTGCTGCTTCCTGATCCAGCTTCCCGATTTCTTCGAGCCTCACCATACTGTATAGCGGATTCCCCTTTTTCGTCGTATGATAGGTCTCATCCAGCATTCCCTCTGCCAGTGCCTCTTTGATATGACGTTCCTTAAAAGCATACGTAATTACGCTGAATTCATTCATAATATATGCCACCAGAATGATTCCCCCCGGTTTTGTCACACGCTTTGCTTCTAAAAGCGCCTGTCTTTTTTCATCTTCCTCATGCAGATGATACATCGGGCCAAATAACAGTGTCAGATCAAAGCTGTTTTCCTCAAATCTTGATAATTTCAGTGCATTTCCCTGATATGCCTTCACGGTACTTCCTTTTGCCCTGAGCCGTCCAAGGTTATGTTTTACAAGTTCTACTGCAGTCACATCATAGCCTTCTTCTGCAAGCGGCACGCTGTAACGTCCGGTTCCTGCTCCGATATCCAGAACCCTGATCCGGTCATTGGATCTGCCATTGCGGATCTCCTCTAAATATTTGTGGATGTATTTCATGGAAGTGATGTATTCCACCTGTCCATGCCTGCTGTTTAAACGTTTTTCCTCGTTAAATTTGCCGTAATATTCTTCTAATTCCGTCACGGTTTTTTCCTCATTTTCTATGATTTTATTTCAGATACAGGCCTGCAAGCTTCATATCCCTGTCAAAAGTCATCGTCAATATCACATCGGTATTCTCATAAGACGTTCGTATTGAGATCATGGCAAAGGTGTGTCCCATCTGTGTAACCTGTCTGGCATTGTGTTCGCCAAATGCCACCAGGTTTCCCCAGTCTTCATTAACTCCCTGATATGCCGCTTTCAGTTTCTCATCATCCAGCGCTTTTCTTAACGTGTCATTGCCCCAGGTATTTAAAATCGTATCATAATCCTGTTTTCCCATCAGTCTGGCAATCTGTCTGGCATCCTCGAGAACCGTCACCTCATCAAACGGGCTTCCGGATGTTCCCAGCTCCTTTGTTTTCGGCACCGCATACCAGATAATGACTGCGGCAAGAATTACAACCGTCAGAACGCCTGTAATGATCCGGTACATACCAGGTTTCCTTTTTGCTTTATTTCTGCTCACTGCTTTCGCCTCTTTCTATCTACGATCTTCGCTTCCGCTGTTCCTTACTTCTGTTCGTCACCGAAAACGCTCCGGCATGCCTCCGCAAATGCGCAGATCTTATCCGGATTCTTTCCGATGCCATTGTCATTTTCAACACCAGAGGACACATCTACTCCATCCGGATGTACACGTTCCACTGCCTCCGCCACATTCTCCGGGCAGAGTCCTCCTGCAAGGATCAGAAGTTTCTCGTCCCTTGGAATCTGATCGATCAGGCTCCAGTCAAATGTTTTTCCGCTGCCTGCCTCCTGTGCATCAAATACATATCCGGCAATGACCGGGTCATTGTGGTAGGCTTCGTACTGCCCAAGATCAGACACGTTAAATGCTTTCAGCACCGGGATCGTGATGACATCCGCAATTTTCTCTGGAAGACTGCCATGGATCTGAATATAATCAAACCCCGTTCTCTGGATGTTCTTGATCTGTTCCAACGTAGGCGATACCACAACCGCAACGGATTTTACCGTGCTGCTCAGGCTGTCAAGGATAAGCTTTGCCTGTTCCAGCGTAATATTACGCCTGCTTTTCGGAAAAAATAATACCATTCCCGCAAAATCAATGTGATTCTCATTCACATATTGTGCTTCTTGTGGTGTCGTCAGACCACAGATTTTTATTTTCATATGGATTGCCTCTTTACTTTCTGATATGTGCCTCAATTCTACCACAGAACACTTTGCATCGTCAAAAAAGTGAAAGCTGCCTCTCCCCGCTCTCTTGCAGAAATACGGGATTCCCTATATAATAAATTTTACCCAGTAATTTTGAATAAAAAGGAGAGATCTTTCTATGAGTTTTCATACAACCAACGAACTTGAACATTTTCGATTTCAGGGAGCTTACCTTGGTGAGATCCAGCTTACCCCAGGCTCTTTTGTGCTCTATCTGGACAATGTGATCATTCTTCCGGATAACAGCACGAACCATGATATCCGTGAAATGCGATGCAATAACCTCGAACTGCGTATCGCCGATGGCAGACTTCTGCGCTGCATCGAAGAGGGCTATAAAGAATATGATGCCGATGGCAATCTGATGGCACAGTATGAAGATACAGTTGTCGCACCAGAATCCTACAAAGACACCTTCCAGCATTTATGTGAGACCGAGAGCGTCATTTATTCGATCGAGAAAAAAGATGCGCTTTACACCATTGCCATCGATGGTGAAGAACGCACCTATACACTGGAAGTCAGTGGAACCGACAATACCGAAAGCTGGGACCGCTATCTGAACATAGGTGAATAATCTTATTTCTGCATCGCTGCGATCAGCTCACCCATCTGATCAGACAAGGCTCTTGCCGTCTCGTAATCACGTTTCCCAAGAGCCTGGTAAATGCGCACCTCTGTCTCTTTTTTCTTCTTTTCCAGTTCCAGATAATCCTTGTCAAAGTGATCTGCATAGATCATCTTACGGAATTTACGTGCACTGACTCTGCGAACCGTCTTATCCTCTACGTACAGCACATAATCCACACAGTTTGCAATGGTATAAAAATCATGGGAAACCATAAGAACTGCACCATTGTAGCCAAGAATTGCTTCCTCAAGTGATTCCTGTGCATAAATGTCAAGATGGCTGGTCGGCTCATCCAAAAGCAGAAGGCTTGCATTTCCTCTCGATAAAACAGCAAGCTGCAAGAGATTTTTCTCTCCTCCGGACAAAGAATCAATCCGCTGTTCTAACATATCTTCTGCAAAGCCATATGGGGAAAGGTATTCCAATACTTCCTTTTTCGTCTCAAGTCCGGCCGCATCCATGATCTTACGTACTGTCTGGGATTCATCCATGGTCTCGCCCTGCATCTGCGACAGATATGCAACTTCCGCTTCCGGTGCGATCCAGACCGCATCATTGCCTCCATACATGATCTCCCTGAGAAGTGTTGTCTTTCCGGTTCCATTGCTTCCTACGATCGCAACCTTGTCTTTTGGTCCGATTTCGAATGAAACATGCTCTAACAGCTGTTCGTCAAAACTTACACTGTAATCTTCCACTTTTAAGACTACATCTTCCTTTTCTTCCTCCACAAGGTCCGTGTGAAGATTGATCTGTGGATGTGGTACTTCAATAAATGGCGATCTGGTCTTTCTCGCCTGTAAACGTTCCAGAAGTGAAACTCTCGCATGAAGTGCTCTTCCCCTTGCCGCACTTACGATCAGCGTTGCCTGTTTTCTGAGTCTCTCTACAATCTTCTGATTACGTTCGATCTCTGCAAGATCCGACGCAGCAAGTTCCATCTGCTCGATCTTTGTCTGAAGCATCAGATAATGATAATCAACATAACTTCCATCAAATTCCTGGAGCTCGGTATTCTCCAGATGAAGCACTTTGTCAAAACAATGGTTTAAAAGATAGCGGTTATGTGTGGCTACAAGAAGCGTTCCCTTATGCTGATTGATCAGATTTCTCAGTGCATTGACATTCTCAAAATCCAAAAACGCATCCGGCTCATCCATAATTAAGAGCGCCGGACCAGTCAGCATCTCCCGGATCATGGAGACCAGCTTGTATTCACCGCCGCTTAACTCCGATGTTTTAAGCTGTGCAGACTTCTCAAGCCCTGCAAGGTTCAGCTGTTTTTTGATGTTGACCTCATAATGATCCCCATCCATTGCCTGAAATACGTCCCATTCGGTCTGATACTGTTCAAACAGCTCATCCATATTCTCTCCGTGTTCCATTTGCGCACAGATCTGGTTGATTTTCTCCTGCTGTCTGACAAACGGTTCACTGATATAATCAAAAACTGTCTGATCACTGTTTTCATTTTTCCCCGGGAACTGACTGACATATCCAATGCGGCTTCCAGGCTCGATCTCGATCTTTCCTTCATATAAATATTCCTGTGGTTCAAGAAGCATCTGAAGCAGCGTGCTCTTTCCGGTTCCATTGGTTCCGATCAGCACACAGTGCTGCCCATCCTCCACGGTAAATGATATTTTATTGTATAAATCCTTCTGGGGAAATCCATAAGATAACTCGGTAACTTTTAACATATTCTGCCCTTTCTGTATCCTGTCCGGTCAATACCGGACGCATACCTCTATTATATGGGATTTTTCTGTGGTTCACAAGAATAGGATTGTTGGAAAATCCAATTTATGGTACACTTAGAATAATATTTCATCATGATACGAGAGGACAGACAAATGAGTAAAGGAATTGCAGGAAAAAATACATGGGCGCTTGCCCTTTTAATTTTGATCGGTGTTGTGATCGGAGGACTGATCGGACAACTGGCATCCGGTGTTCCGGCGCTGGCATGGCTGAATTACGGACAGACGTTCGGACTTACTTCGCCTGTGGTTCTGGATCTTGGTATCCTTGTGATCACTTTTGCATTAACGATCAACATCACCGTTGCCGGGATCCTTGGAGTCGTTGCCGCAATCATCATCTACCGTTTCTTATAATAAAAGAATCATTCTTGATATTTGCGGTTATACAAAACGCTGCCTTCTTTCTGGTGTGTCATCCCGTTTTTGTTTCCGCAAAATAATCCGTACGCACATCACCGTTGTATCCGGTGTCGGTTCTATTTCAGCCAGTATTTCCCCTTCCATCCGGTGAATCAGCTGTCTGCATATATAAAGGCCAAGACCGCTTCCGCTGTTTTTTCCGACATTGCTTCCACGGAAAAAGCTGTCAAACAGGTGCGGAAGTTCATCGTGTGAAAGTGTGCAGCCGGAGTTTCGAATACAGATCTCATATCCGTCTTCCCAATCTGCGGCACGCAGCCGTATCCAGTTGCCATCTCCATATTTAATAGCATTTTCGATGATATTCTGAAGGACTTCCGTAATCCGGTCCTGATCGCCATATACCATACAGTCATTTTGAATATCCACTTCAAAATACGTCTGGAGAAGTTCTAATTTTCTGGTATAATATTCCTTTATTTCTTTTAAAACCGGTCGAATATACAGTTCTCCGCATTCCATCTCAAAATCCAGAAAATCCTCATTCGATGCCGTTACAATCTCTCCGATATAACGCTCGATCTCATCTGCATTCTCATTGATATGCTCCGCTGCTGCACGCTTCTTTTCCGGTGTTTTGTAGAGTTCCCGCTCCAATGCACTGGCATATAACTTGATCGCGCTGAGCGGCGTTTTCACATCGTGTGAAAGTGACATCAGAAGCAGCTTTTTCTCTTTGACAAGCTCCAGTTCCCGTTTCCGGCTATCTTCTAACGTCTCTCGTAACATATTCATGCCCCAGAGGTATTTTCCAAAGAAATGATGCGCAGACTCTTCCAGCGGCTTTGTCAGGTTTCCTTTTGCAATCTCCACCGGAAGATCTTCAAATTCATGAAATGGTTTTATCACACGCTGCCGGATATAAAGAAGCACCGCCAGAACACCACAAAGCACAACCCCAAGATACGCCGCCAGAATACCGTACATTCTGTTTGTATTCCATTCTGTCTTCTGATATGTCACAAGATAATACGTTTTTTCTGTTGGAATGATCACCTGCCCGTCCTTGTTGGATATCATGAGCTGCTCCACGGCGCCGCCCTTTAATTCCTCCCTGGCATATACAAAAAATCCTGTGATCTGCTGATAATCGGTATGACTGAACGCCTCAAGATCATCCAGTGACTCTGCTGCACACTGTTTCGCTTCCTCATACGCCGGAAGTTCGGTCTTTAAACGGCTGATCTCCACCTTATAAGTCTGATCCGCCTTCTGCACCTGCAGATGTACGATCTTCCATGGAAGAAAAAAAACGAAAAACAACCCTGTCAGTAAAACGCCAAGCAGAAGTCTGTTATATTTCTTCATAGCGATACCCCACGCCCCATACGGTTGCGATTCTCTCCTGTCCACCAGAACCATCCTTCAGCTTTTCGCGAAGGCGCTTAATGTGAACCGTAAGCGTCTGTAATTCGCTCTCGGAATCATTGCCCCAGATCTCGTTAAAAATCTGCTCTTTGGAAAGGACTTTACCCTTATTCTCGATCAGATAACAAAGCAGATCAAACTCCTTGCCGGTAAGCACCAGTGGGTCATCCCTAAAAAATGCGGTTCTCGCACTCCGGTTCAAGCGGATGTCTCCGTCTGTCAGTTCATCTGCTCCATATTTTCTCTTAAAAATTCCATTGATCTTGGCAAGAAGAATGTCGATATCATATGGTTTTTCCATGTAATCATCTGCACCGAGCATCAGCCCGTTTAACTTGTCTTCCTTTGTACCCTTGGCACTGACAATGATGATCGGTGTATTGTCCTTTTCCCGGATTCGGCTGCAGATGGCAAAACCATCCATCCCAGGGAGCATGATATCAAGCACAACAAGCTTTGCGCCCTCGTCCTCATAGACCGCAAGTGCCTCTTCTCCGCTTACTGCAAGATAGGTATCGTATCCCTCTGCCTCCAGAAAATCCGAAAGAAGTGTTCCAATTTCTTCATTATCTTCCACCACAATGATATCTGCCATTCTCTACCATCCCATATCATCCAGCCAGTTTGCCACTTTCCGCTCTCTGGCCTTTCCTTCACTCTCGTCTCCCAGCATGCCGAGAGACAGTTCTCCTTTTATATTACCATCAACGATATATAAAATTCTACTGCATTTTGAAGCAACTTTCATATCATGCGTTACGAGCATGATCGTTGTGCCTTCCTGATTTAACCGGTTCATTTCACGCATGACATCATCCGATGCCCCTCTGTTTAAGGCTCCGGTCGGTTCATCCGCAAAAAGGATATTCGGATGATTGATCATACTTCTGCAGATGCATGCCCTCTGAAGCTGTCCGCCGGATACTTCCGTAATGTCGTTTTCCGCAATTTCGCTGATGGATAATTTATGCATCAGACTTCTTCCATACTCATTGATTTCTTTGCGGCTTCTTCCTTTTGTCTTTGCCTGATAAGCAGGAAGCAGGATATTGTCTGCAATATTCAGATTTTTTAACATATGCATCTGCTGGAACACGAATCCCATCTCATTCAGACGTACATCCACAAGATCCCGTTCCTTCATGTCCGAGATCCGTTTTCCGGCTAAAATAACCTCTCCCGCTGTTGGACGATCCATTCCGGACACGCTGTAAAGAAGCGTGGATTTTCCCGATCCTGATGGTCCCATCACAGCGACCATTTCGCCCTCTTCGATAGAAAACGATACATTTTTCAAAATATTATTCTGTCTTTTATTGATCACATAGGTTTTACACAAATTTGTAACCTTTAATACTTCTGCCATGATAATCTCCTTTCGGCTATTCAATGTTGTTCATATCCTGAATAGTGATTTTCCGTATTCCAAGCATTACCAGAATGCACACCAGAATCGTGGATACAAACACCAGGAATGGATATAAGAAATAAATTTCAAACGGCTGAATGACAAACTGTATTCTGGATGCCCCCATAATCTTAAATATGTTTCCTGCCGTAAATGTGGAAAAAGGCGTACTTGTCAGAATTCCCACGATCATTCCGGCAAGAAGCACAAAAGTAACTCTCTTTGTCTGCCAAAAAATCAGTGCCCGATTCGTAAAACCGATGGATTTTAACATCGCGATCTCGCCTCTTTCCCGTATCAAAAACATTTTCTGCATCAGAACAACCACAAGAACCACTATGATCACTACAATAAATAGGATCAAAAACTTCAGTGCTTCCATTCGTTCTTCCAGACCGCCAAGCATATCGGAAATATATTCGCTGTTTGTTTTTACGCCAGTGTAAAGTTTCTTACAGGTTTCAAACTCCTGTTTTTTCTGTTCCTCCGTCAGATTATGATCAAAATCGATCTGTACTCCAAAGCCGCCAGATATCGCAGCATAGTCCATCTGACAATTCTCCGAAAAACGGATTCCTTCCCCGAGATTGTTCATACTCTGATAGAGTGCCGTCACGAGAAACTGCTGGTCTTCTCCATCCATCGGAATCGTAACCGTATCTCCGACCTGCGCATCAATATTCTTTGCAGTGACCTCCGAAAGTGCGATCTCATTCGCATATTTCGGCGGAACCCCCTCTTCATATGCATACTCATCGGCACTTGTATGATATCCGCGGAATGCAATTGTACTGAAACTTTTCTCTCCTTTATGCACTTTATAGCGGAACATAACTTCCAGATATACACGGTCCACATCAACGCCGTTATCTTCCAGATGATCTTTGATCTGATCCAGCATAGCTTCTGTTTTCTGATCACTTCCGTTTAAGGTACACTCGGTCACTATTTCATCATCAGCGATCCACACATCACTGACGATCATGGAAAACCATTTATTCACACTGTCCGAAGATAATGTATTCAGCGAATTTACTGACATTGCGATCAGCCAGATTCCCACGATTCCAGTACAGAATAACGGAATAAACCGCTTTAATTCATTATATATATCATTGCATGCAAGAAATGTCGTTGTATTCAGGTGTGTCTTCCTAAGCGACAGCAATCCTTTTCTTTTAAAACGTTCTCCACTGTTTCCGCTTCGGATCGCATCCGTTGGCGAAAGCTTTTTTAATTTTCCTGTGGAATGATAAGCCAGAGCTGTGATCACGCATGCCATGACCGCACTCACAACAAACTGCAGGCATACGTTGCCCGTTCCATTTTTAATCAGCATATTCTGTGTCACCTGTGCCAGCATCTGACTGCTGAATGGAACTGCCGCCGCAAATCCAATTGCTGCTCCGATGATCGCCAGCATCAGATATTTGACCGTATAAAGCTTTCGGATGGAAGAATTGTTTAATCCGATCGCTTTCATAATACCGATTTCCTTATAATCCTCATTGACGGTAAACGTAATGATAAATTTCAGCATCACTCCGGAGATGATAACCAGGCAGAAACTTACCATAAGCAGAATTCCTGCGATCACAAGATCCATGATATAGGTTGTCTTGATCAATGATTGATTTCCGGAAAACACCTGCGTAGTTCCAAGATCGAAATAATCCTGCTGAAATTCTTCCAGATGATCCGTCCTGACCGAAAAACAGGTGCTGCATGAAAGTCCGCCATTGTCATAGATATCCGCAAAATCAGCATCACTTACAACAAGACGTGCGTTTCCCATCATATCCGATCCTAGAAATGCATCCTTCACATTCCCTTCTATTTTCAGCTTTTTTTCAAAACCATTCTCTGTATGAAGCGTAATCTCGTCCCCTGCTTCCAGATTGTTTTCCGTCATAAATGAAAGCGGCAGATACACCGTTCCATTATCCATATGTGTAATTTTCTGATTGGCACTGTCAAAAAAATACTGCTGGTGGATATTATAACTGCTTAACAGGATTGATGTATTCGAATCCACCTGTTTGTTATCCGGTTTTAAGATATCCTTTTTCATAAGAAAAAGCTGTTCATCCTGCGAGTACTGATCTACGTAAGAATCTTCCTGCAGAAAATGTGCGATTGCTTCCTCATTGGACTTGTCTGCATCTACACTCCCACGCATGGTAAGTATCAGATAATCTCCAATCCCTGCTTCTTCAAAAAAATAATTCGTTCCGTTCATCACGGTAACTGCCATATTCAGACTGCCCGCCACAAACATGGTCGCAAGCAGAATAAAGATCAGCAGAATGAGATTCATTGTCTTTTTTCTTTTCAGATCTTTCTTTAAAATTTTGAAATACATCTGTTCTCTCCTTTCATCTGCTGATACTATACAAAATAAATTATAAAATAATCCTTAACAAATGAAAATCCCGGGCAGCTTTTTTTGACTGCCCGGGATTTTCATTGATTCCTGATCTATTTCTTTCCAAAATGGAAAAATCCTTTTTTCTTCTCGTATGGTTCACTCTCATAAGAAACCAGTTCATATCCGATCTCTTTGATCTGTTTCTTCGCCCAAGGAATATCGATCGGTTCTTCACTGATGATCACCGTCTCGCCATCCGAAGCGGAAGAATTCACTTTGTCCACCTTGAAATTCTTACGGATCAGATCATTCATATGAGACTCACACATGCCACACATCATGCCGTTAATTTTTAATACTGTCTTTATCATTACACTTCCTCCTGATTTTTCCCACGTACCATCGAAGATCGTACCACTGTAAGTACCAGGATCAGCCCGATCAAGGTCACGATTGCAGCCGTCCAGAATACTGCATTGACTCCATTCTGCATATATACTTTGTTTTCCGGATTCTCTGCTGTACAGACATTATATGCAACTGCATACGCTGCTGCCGATAACGTTCCCGCCAGCGAATTGGCAAAATTCACAAGCGCTGTTCCAATCCCCATATCTTCCGGCGTCAGCATCGCCTGTGCAGACGGCGTGATGGAAACTGCCCGGAAACTCTCTGCAACGCCAGTTACGGTAAGCGCCACAAAGTAAACTGCTATATTTGTTTCCGGTGTTGTAAATCCCATAACTGCCATCGGAATGACTACCAATGCGGTGCCGATCACCATTGACTTCCATGCATTCCTGCTGTTTTTTCCAACCCATGCTCCTGCAAATGCCGGAAGCACGATTGTAAGAAGCATTCTCGGCATCTGAAGTGCCCCTGCTGTACCTGCCGAAGTTCCAATTACCTGCATCGCACCGATCGGAGCATAGATATTCATTGCATTCTGATAGAAATAACAGATCAGGCCGATGAGAAGCAGTATCGTATAATTTTTATTTTTGAAAAGGCGAAGCGGAATAAGCGGTTCCTTTACCTTTCCTTCCACATAAATAAATAACAACAATGCTGCAATTCCGATCACAAATCCTGCAAGGATTGCCGGATGTCCAAATCCCAGCGAAGAACCAAAATTGAGTGCAAGCAGGATTCCACAGAGTGCGATCACCAGTGTAACCATTCCCCACCCATCGATCATAACCTTCCCTTCTTTTTTCTGGTTGGGAAGATTGCATCCGATGAGTACCACTCCGATCAGAAGCGGAATAGCCGGCATAATGATCGCAGCCGGAAGCAGTCCCATATCAGTCAGTACTCCAGCAATAATACTTCCTGCAAACCCTCCGACTGAGATGGATGCTGCAAGAAATCCCATAGCCTTCGGAACGTCCTTTTTCTCATTGATCAGTCCGACGATAATATAGGGTGCTGCCGTAAAAGCGCCCTGTGCCAGTCCGATCAGAAGCCGAAGTATCATAAGCGGTGCCAGTGCATGCACAAATGCAAATGCAATTCCGCATACTGCACACAGAATTCCTGGAATCACGACAATATTCCGCCGTCCGATCAAATCTCCAAGTTTTCCACCAATCGGAGTCATGATCGATACTCCGACTGCTCCAAAAATAGAAAACAGTCCCACATATCCCATTGCATCCACGTTTTCCAGAATCGGTGCTGTCAGCGTTGCAAATACAAGTCCGTACATTGCAACCGACAGCATCAGGAAAACACACCCAATCTGTACACATTTCTTTTTTGCTTCAGGCAGTACAATTGCTGCTGTCTGTCCATTCTTTTGTTCCATACTTCCGCTCCTTATCTTATGCTTTTATCCATTTCCATAACTGCTTTACTATTCTTTATGTGCTGCCAGCCAGCGCACTGCGCTATGTGCAAGACATGCTGACCCGATCGGGCACACATCCTCATTAAACTGCACCTTTGGATGATGTGCCGGATAAGCTCCTCTCTCATCCTGATAGCCAGCAGAAAGATACATAAATGTACTTGGTACTTTCTCTGCAACCACCGCAAAATCCTCCGATGCGCTTGCAGAAATGCCCGGATACGGGGTAAGGCCCGGAATGTTCATCTCCTTCATATAGCCGACGATCTCATCTGTCATCTCCCCATCGCAGATCAGCGGCGGTACTTCCGAGATCATCTCAATCTGCGCTGATCCATTGTATACTTCTGCTGTTTTTTCTGCGACTTCTTTCATTCTGCGCACAAGAAGTTCTCTTGCATCCGTATTATTCGTACGTATCGTTCCCTGAAGTACCGCAGTATCCGGAATAATATTTGCCGCTGTACCAGCCTGGAACTGTCCGATCGTAAGAACACACGCATGCGATGGATCACATTCTCTGGCAATCAGTTCCTGTAAGGCAAGGTGGATATGCACTCCGATATTGATCGGATCTACCCCGGCATGAGGATAAGCGCCATGCGAACCTTTTCCGGTAATCGTGATCTTAAATCCGTCCACCGAGTACATCATTGTATCTTTATCATTGTACATATAAAGGCCTACCGGCATCTTTCCCGGTGAAACATGGTATGCAAGTGCAGCATCAACTTTGGGATTGTCCAATATGCCGTGCTCGATCATATTCTTGCTTCCCTCGAATGTCTCTTCTGCCGGCTGGAACATAAATTTGACTGTTCCATCGAGCAGTCCCTCATTCTCCTTTAACATTCTCGCAGCTGTCAGCAGCATTGCAGCATGAAAGTCATGTCCACATGCATGGGCGGCCTCGCCCGTCGGACAGGCAAAGCTCTCCCCACTTTGCTCTGGCATCGGAAGTGCGTCCATATCAGCCCTGAGAAGAAGTACCTTCCCGCCTTTTCCAAGCAATGCGGTTACTCCTTCCCCACATTCTTCCGGTTCTAACCCGTACTCTTTCAGCTTGTCCATAACATATGCCTTTGTCTTTGGCAGTTTTAAGCCTGTCTCAGCATTTTTATGAATATATCTGCGGTTTTCAATGGTTTCGTCTTTTAACTCCACCGCTCTCTTATAAAAATCCATATGATTCCTCCTAATCCGGCATTTTATGCCTTTGTTACCTTCAATTTGCCTCATTTTATGCATTCTCATACGATGAGATTCATTTATTTTCGCTTATTTCTTTAATTTATATTGTTTTCGCTCAGAAAGCTCTATAACCGTCCTTCTACCAAACACTCCCTCAAAACCAAACTGACTCCAGAAGTGTTATCACTCAGAAATCGTTTTATATTCTTCTGTATTAACAAGACTCTCAAACATATGATGCGACATTATTATGCAAGTATAAGTTTTACAATCTTCTGTATTAACAAGACTCTCAAACCTTCCCAAATCCCATTCGGTGCGATTCTTCGTTTTACAATCTTCTGTATTAACAAGACTCTCAAACATCCTGCAGGTACGCTGCCACTCCGTCTAGTTTTACAATCTTCTGTATTAACAAGACTCTCAAACCAGGCACATGGTCTACTACGGTACCATCTGGTTTTACAATCTTCTGTATTAACAAGACTCTCAAACTCTGACTGATGATCTGATCTGCAAAATCCCGTTTTACAATCTTCTGTATTAACAAGACTCTCAAACTTCTTTGAATCCATAAACCGGAGAATCCTCGTTTTACAATCTTCTGTATTAACAAGACTCTCAAACTCTACAACTGCATTCTTGGGTACATAACAAGTTTTACAATCTTCTGTATTAACAAGACTCTCAAACATACCGAATCTACAACGCTTTTGCTCTCCTGTTTTACAATCTTCTGTATTAACAAGACTCTCAAACTGAATTATCAAGTTTCTGCATCCGATCTTTGTTTTAGCTGACTTGAAATTTTAAATTCCAGTGCACAGGTAAATTCCACCGCACTTTTAAGAGTTACCTGAAATCGAATGATTTTTGAGGAAAAATACGGGATTTCTGTTATAATCATAGTAATTCATGGCGAAATTCTCTGTTTTTCTGTATGGTAAACAAGCCACTGGAAGGTAGTGTGTCAGACTAAATTCCACCGGCCACATTAAAAAATGTGAAAAGTTTACTTCCAGTCTGACAGCAGGTTTTTCAATGAATTATCGGTTGAAGCGTATCAGCTTGGGCGTCAGATTGACCTCGTCAGGGGCAATCCGCCTGAGCTGAAATGCTTTCAGGGTTTCTTCTCCCAGAGTTTCCAGTGCCACATCGTAAGGGGTTCTGCCCTGAAGGCTTTCTCTTGGTGTGGAATTGATATGGCTTACGATCAGGTTGACATCCCACTGGGTCAGAAACTCAAAGTTTGTCTTTTTCGGCAGAATCATCCGGAGCATGGTATGCGCCTGCTCCAGACCGCCTTTCTGCCCGCTGCGCATAGGGTCGCAGTAATAGATGCTGGTACGCTGGATTCCCGTAAATCCGGTTTCCAGAGATTCCGGGTCGCCAAACTCCGATCCCCTGTCCGTCAGAATGTATTCAAACAGTGACTGAAAATCATAAGTACCAAAACGCTTTTCCAGCCGGTCAAAGACGATCCTTACAGCACCCTCTGTGTTACGGTTCATCAGGAATGCAAGAAACAATTTTTCCCCTGTAAAAAAGAAAGTAAGCAGCGTTTTGGAGGATCCGGAGGCGGAATGCACGGTATCCATTTCCACAAAGGAAGACAGTCCCAGCTGCTGGAAATCGGCATAGGTCCGACCCTGAAAAATACGACGGTCAGAGATCTGGGTTTTGTGTACCTTCCGTGGTTTGAATTTCACTTTACGCTTCAGGTCAATGTTTCTTGCGGTCAGGATCCCCATGTCGAGGTAAGTGTAAACGCTGCGCACAGAAAGCTTCAGCTCCGGATGGTTCGTAATGATCTGGTAAGGAGACTGTCCCTGTTCGATCAGAGGACTGATGATCCTGTCTTTCTGGTGAAGTTCACGTCTGGTCATGCTGATACCAGAACGGGACTCCTTCAGGCATTCCCGATATTTGCGGTCTGCAAACCTGGCATTGTAAGTGTATTTATGTGCGATGGTACAGTGAGAAATCTGTTTGTCACAGCCGTTGCAGACATAGGGAGCTTTATCGAGTCTGCTGCAGCGTTCCCTTTCAAAGTCGGGACAGGTCTGGTTGCAGGTAGGGCAGGAAGTGCACTTGATACCGCAAAGAAGGATTTTCCCACAGGCATTTGTCTTTTTGCAATGATAGCGGTGTACACAAAAGTTTCTGGCATTATAAAAGGTACCTTTGTGATACCAGTCGGACAGCCGGTGTGCTTTCACTTCCTTAGAAATCGTAGTGGGATCCTTACAGAGGAAACGTGCGATATCTTTAAAAGAAGTACCTTTGGAAAGTTCATTCTGGATATAAATACGATCATCCAGAGTTAAGTGTTTTTGGTTACCAGGTATATATTTACTCATAGTCATATTCCTCCAACTGCTGTCAGAAGGAAAGATAAGCCTATCACTTTTATATGAAAGAGTAAATATCGACTGTGTGGGAGTAAATTCCACCGCATAAGCGGACGGTGGAATTTAAATAAAAAATTTAGGGATCTTTGTTTTACAATCTTCTGTATTAACAAGACTCTCAAACCTTTTTCTGTATACCATCCCAAGAAAGTATGTTTTACAATCTTCTGTATTAACAAGACTCTCAAACTTGATGCGTTTGCTGCTATAGCAAATGTAAGTTTTACAATCTTCTGTATTAACAAGACTCTCAAACACAGCACAGGCGGATCTGGTGGAGATATCCGTTTTACAATCTTCTGTATTAACAAGACTCTCAAACCCGTTAATAATGTTGCACCAGTAAATCCATGTTTTACAATCTTCTGTATTAACAAGACTCTCAAACGATTATTAATCTCACTCTCCGACACATCCAGTTTTACAATCTTCTGTATTAACAAGACTCTCAAACAAAAATATTTCTTCACATCTTTCCATGCATGTTTTACAATCTTCTGTATTAACAAGACTCTCAAACCTCAAATCAGATTATCACCGAGTCATTACCATCCAACGAATGACAGCTGTTAATGCAGGAGATCCAATATACAAAGGTCTTTATCTAGAATAATGTATCTGTCACCTTCTATTGGATTCGTCTTTATTCCTTCTATATTAATGAGATAAATCTTGGCATAAAAACAATATTTATAAATTTCTTTCAAATCATCTATATTGAAATACTGTTTCAGATTTAATACAAATACTATATCTGTATTACAAATCATTTTCAAGGCTTTTAAATAATCTATAAATTTTTCAGTAAGATTGTTACCGTAATCATCTACACACACATTACAGTATTTTATTATCCCTAATGCTTGAAAATCAACGTCTAGTGTCAAATTGTATTCTGAGGCATTTACAACTAAATCCATAAACTTCAATATATGTTGATTAACTTTCGCAAACTCATCGGAATAATCCATCACAATCTTTTCTGATAAATCTTTATAAAGCTGTGAAATAATTCTTTTTTCATCACACTTTACCATTAATGGATTTGTAATTACACTTGCTTTTTTCTCCAAAGGAATTTGTTTTTCAACATTAGAAAGAACAAATTCTCCTTCTGCCCCCTCTACCTGCATACATATATTGTATACAATCTCCGAGAATCGCTCAGGTGATTCAATTGTCAGATTAAGCACCTGATTTTCAAAAAGTTCTAATTCTATTCCTAATCTCGAATTAACAAGCTTCATATTATTACCACTCTTTCATCCGTATCTAAAATTTCGCTTTTCTTTGTACCGACAATAAATTCCATTTTTTCGAATTGTTTTTCTGTTATTTTTAGAACCTGTACCACTCCATCTGCTGGCTTATTTTTCCTTATGTTTTCTACAACTGACTCTGCCATGGTAGAATTCTGAGCAAGCTTACAATAAACGGACTCTTGCATCATCAAAAAGCCTGATTTTATAAGATACTTGTGAAAATCTCTATAATCTTTTTGATTTGCGCTAGTGATAACTGGTAAATCAAAAAATACCATTACTCTCATATATCTATAACTCATTTGTTTTATAAAATTTTATTTGTGAAACATCATTATCATTTAAGGCAGCAAAAACACTTTTTGTATAAATCTTAATTGCATTGGTAAGATACTCATTTCGATTGTCAATGATTACTTCTTTTTTTAACAATGAAATCATTTCATGCTTTTGCTTTTGTTCAAAAAAAGGAAATGACATCATTTTTACTTTTAAATCTACAATTGGTCGAAACGGTTCCATCAAATCACATGCTAAATTAAATCGATTGAAAACATTGTCATGAAATAATCCCAACTGCGTAACATATCCATTGAGCACCACACAGCGATTAAATGCTGACAATAGTAAAGAATATCCATAGTTTAATGCAGCATTTGTAGCATTGTCAGCTGTTCTGGTAAAATTCATTCCAAACAATGCATTAAAATACACCTTTGCAGCATGACCCTCCCTATTGGTAGAATCGCCAAATTCAATTTCATTGATATAAGCATAAAGTAAGTCTGCCCCATCACAATTCCAATATCTAAGATGTGTTGCCTGTTTTCGTATTTTTTCCGTTACAATTTCTGTCCATATATGTTTCTTTATATCACCTGACCAAGCCACCTGATTTCTAACTTTTAAAGAGGTGTCATGAGCTCCATAATATCCAACTAATTCTGAAGAAGGATTTCGTTTTTCATCACAAAAAATCACTTTTATTTTCTTCTTGGTCAGCTCACACAAAAGAGCTGCAGTTAATGAGACAGCTGTTGACTCTATCATTAATGTTTCAATTTCAGATAGATGTATCTTAATTATATCCTCCTTTCTTATCACCAGATATCCCATCTGATAGTCTAACTTGGCTGTGCTGGATATTACTATTGTCCGCCAACTCATAATATGCCCCCATTTCTTAACCCAGTAAATTTATCTCATTTTTATAAAATCCAGTAACCGAATAATTAATGAGTTTAAGTTCCTTAGCCTCTGTCATATTTCCAGAAATTCTAATTCTCCCCACCTCTTTTGGTCCTCCAATAGCAGACAATGAAAACGTTCCTTTTTGAAATGATGTATATTGAATAATATCGCACAAAACCTTTACCTGTTGTTCCAGGTTTAAAAGTTTAAACGAAGCCTCACCATCTTGAAGATACTTACCAATACTTTTCGGATGTTTATTATAGATTGAATTCATATGTTTATCTATAAGTTCCCTATATAATTCTAAGTTCCTTTCATAAGTAACATCTGCATTCCATCTCAAATTTGTTTTTTTCTTTTCAGATAAACTTATTGCTGTATTCAATTTTTCCAGCTTACAAATATACTGTATATATTTATTCCTTAAACACATTGCTGTTGCATTTGAAAACTCAACGTTCTTTCTGTAATCCATACTGACAATATATAAGAAATACCCATTATATTTAATAAGGGAATTCTTTTTTATTTTATCCGCAATGATCTTAGGATTTTTATATCCATTTTTTTCAAGATACTCCACCAGGTCATTGGCATTTTTTATTTGAGAAGCGGAATAACACGGCACTACTTCAAAACACTTCTTTTTCTTTTTTTCCGATCCATGCTCTAAAAAAATAAAATATGCCGGTTTCAACGCTGTATATCCGCCGTACTTTTCCACATCCTGCATTCTGGGATCATTTGCCTTTAGTGGGACATAATTTTTAGCCTTTGCTGAATATTTTCCAATTGGTTGTAACTTGAATAACTCCCCTTTTTGTTCAAAATTCTGCCTTGTAATTATAGGAGTATTTTTACACATAACTTCTTTTACCAACTGAATAGTTCCCGGTTTGCAGCCGCTTGGCGCGATCCACGCTGCTTCTCCATTTCTTATCACATCATTCGCATACATTTTATATAAATTGTAACTATAATTTTTATGGTCTTTTGTTGCTTCGTTTTTTATAAAATTTATCGGGCTGCTTGAAAATTTCGTATAATACACGTTTCCAACCACAATATTAAGATATGCATCCTTTGCATGATGATGGTCATTTACCAATCTACTCTTTATCAACTTATAGTTTTGTCTAAAATCCGAAACATTCCTTGCTTTCACATATATAATTTTTGTTTCTGGCAGCATTGATTTAAAAAGATCTGCAATTTCCTTTGTCCCCTGTGCGGTCTCTACAAGCTGTCTAGCAATAAATCCTGCCAATTGCTCATCTGACAAAGGTTCACCAGATGTTAATCGACTATATTTTTCATCATTCATATACCCTCTTTTATGAAGCATATACCATAATTCACGAACTTTTGGATCATTTCTAACCTTTTGGGGAACCGGATAGTCGTTCTTTTTTTCATTCTCATTTATTTTCTTAGACACAAGCACAAGATTGTTTTCCAAATTGTTATCATCCGTTAAACTCCTTGGATAAATATGATCGATGTCGTATCTATTATCGAGAAATAACTCTTCAATATCAATTTCTTTTCCTGTATATACATCCCTACCCATCTGAAGGTAATACAAATACATCTTTTTACTGTTTAATTTTCCAGATTCACTTGCATTTTTTATTTCGGTTGTCCATGGTCTGCTATCATTTATATTTTCATATAACTTCAAAAGACGTTTTTCGCGCGATGACTTTCTCCCCTGTTCACCTTTTTCTTCATCAGTTCTCGTCATTTCTATAAAAATACGTTTTGGATGATGTCCCATTATTTTAATAATCTCTTTTAATGACAATACTGTTTGCCAAATCATTCTCTTAACCGACGCACTATAATAATACTCTTCTAAATCTTCATATTGGAACTCACCTAATGTTTTTTCTAATGTCTGTTTCTTTTCATCTAATTTTTCCTTAAAATCAAATCTTTCACTATTAATCAACTCCATAAAATTCAAATTATAGTTCCACATTGCCTGAATAAGAGAAATATCTTCACTTGTATTCTTATCAAAGCCCCTAAGATACAGCAAGCTTTTTGAATACCTTGCCCAATCCTTAAACTTATATCCCAAAATTCTTTTTGCCTGAATCTCATTGATTGTTCCTTCTGAAATATATTCCTTCAATTTTTTTCTAAACATGACTTTTGAATCGCCATAAATTGTTCCAAAATAAATGATTTCTTCTGCCTTATCCCGAATTGCTTCTTCTTTTATCCTATCACCAAAAACAGCATACATTTTGCCATAAGATGATAAATATGCATTCAGTTCTTGATCAACACCTGATATTTCTGATTCATCAGATATGAATCCTCTATTAACCAAATAGGAACAAATTGTCTTTTTCGTTACCTTCTTTCCCAATCTAGATCCTAGAAAAATTTCATTATAAATATCCTGTTTTAATTCTGGAACTATACGTTTTCCATTTATTTTCAGATTATTAATTTCATTTAAAACGCAGTATTTTTCATATAACAGCGATTGTTTGGGCATAACCTTTTCCCCGGCAAGATATGTACATTTTCTAATCAAATTGGTAATAAAACACTCTGATGTTTCATCCATATCGATCTTTTTCTCCATATTCCACGGCAAAACCTGACCTTCTTCTCTAATCTTAGCCCAACCGTTTTTAGATCCTTTTCCTACCGGTCCAACATAGTATGGAATATTATTCGAAAATAACATTATGATTCTTTCCGATACAGTATATCCACTCTCATCTTTCTCCTTCAAAAATGCCAAATGCGTTTCTGCATTTTTAAGAATCTTTTTCAGTTCTTTACAATGTACTTGATTTGGAATCACACAGTTTGCGCCTGTAATTTGTTTGGGCAAAAACTGCTCTAATTCTATTTTTTTAAGAATAATCTTCGCATCCGCAGTATCAACATCTTTCAAATCTCTTTTAATTCTTGTGTAAAGATCTTCTTTTTCTCTCCCCTTCATATTTCTTCTGTATTTTTGATTTTCAGCCAATGAATCTGTTGAATTTAATGAATTACAATATGCAGAATATGATCCATCTTCCTTGGAACGAAACATAATATCATATTTATCTTTACTCAAATTATGTTTATATACCGATTTTAAAAGTTTTAAATCTTCCTTATGTTTTTCATACATAGCTACTCTGGCATCCGATAAATAGTTAAAATCTTGTAAAACAGATTGTAATTGACTATAATCATACAATTGCTTCATGGCATCTATAATGACATAGTTCTCTTCTCCAATAGCAGATTCGATCTCTTCTTTTTCCTCTTCAAATGATGCCTGTTGAAATGCGATTTTAATCTTATCACTTACATCATCAAGTTCAAATATCACTCTTGCATCTGCTTCCAAACCACACATACATTTTACAAGTTCTATTTGCGCCTTCTTTGATTTTTTGATTCCAGCTAATGAAATTATTTTATCTTTTTTAGTGCTTCTGGAAATACTTTTATCAGCTAAAATTTTTATGAAATCTGTATATAAAATCTCACTTGAAATTTCTTCTAAAGAATCTCTCAAATAATTCATTACTGTTTTACCAGCAATCTCTACCATATCAGAATTCACATCGTCAGAGGATGTATTTAAAAGAAAATGTCCTCTATGTTCGAACATACTAATTATTGCCAAATACAGTAATCTGGAATATCTTTCATTATTTGACACCGTATCCTTTAAAAGAGCCTGTCTCAAATGAAAAATTGTAGAATAATCCTCGTAATACTCTTTATCGCTGTAATCTGGATCTGCAAAAATGCAATCTTTTGATATTAATCTAGAGTCTTTGTCCTCACTATAATATTTACTATTGTCTTGTCTAATATAAAAAAGAGGATCATGACTTAATACATCATCTGCAAAATATGAACGAATCAATCCAATTCTAACCTGATGACGCTGCAACCTTCTTTTGGAAATCCGATGAGTTCTTCTATTCAATTGCGATTGTGCAGTTTCATACTCTCTAACGAACCAAAAATCTTTTCCTTTTACTTTAATTAAATTATACTCAGGGTCAGTAACCGCAGCTCCTAAAGCCCCAGTGCCCATATCTATACCGACATAATAATCTACATTTCTGTTAGAATTCATTGTTAAAACCTCCCAAAATATTATTGACATTCCACCTGTTCAATGCTATGGTTATACCGTATTAACAAGACGAGTTCAAATAAGGGGAAACCCGAAATCGTCATTTGACGCCACAGGGTGTGGCATAAAGCCGTGTTTAACGGCTTTTTATTTTATACAATTTTATCATACATTGAGTAAAGTCCATATTATCCCATGTATATATTTTTTTCATAATTAAGCTGCATCATATATCTTTAATTGGTTTTAGAAATGTTTCTGTGTCATAATGCAACATACCACTCCAATCAAATAACTTTTCTTATATTACATTTTAATATTATCACAGTTTCTATCAAAAAACACTCCAGAACAAAAAGTCCTGGAATGTAATGATAATTTTCCAATATTCAGTTTGAATTATCTCTTTGTTAACGTTTTGAGAACAAGAAAAAGCCCAGAAATCTAATTTACTCAAACTTCGCACTTGAATAAGTGCCTATGTACCTTGAAAATTCAATAATAACTGGCAAAAAATAGCATGAAACCATCAGTTTTTTTCCTCCATTACATATTTCTTGTCTGTAATAAATATTCTTCAATATCACTTTTCTTAATACGCCACGACTTACCTATTTTAGACGCAGACAACTCCTTTTTTGAAATCAAGCGTCTAACCGTTTTATCACACACTTGTAAATACTCTGCAGCCTGTTGAATTGTCATGATTTCATTGTCCATTTTTCTTCCTCCATTATATATTTCACAATACCACATATGCGGTATTTTTTTCTAGTAAATGCTGAAATTTTATGGACATATTGGGACTTTTATAAAAGAACATGTGTTCTTTTTGTTTTTTATCACAACAGCCTCTGCTCAACTGTTCCTGTCCTATTACCAGTCTTAATCTCCCATTGAATTGACTCTTTAGTCTTTCTACGCTCCAATTCCTTATAGGCAATTTGTGAAGCAAGACAAGGTTTTCCGTGTTAGTTACCTGTTAGTTGTGTGTTTTGAGGGTGTCTGATAGATTTATCGGAATATAAAGAAATCCCCGAAAACTCGATGTTTTCGGGGAAATTTGCTCTTTTCGCTTTGTCTCTTGAATTATCTCTTGCTGAACTGTGGAGCACGACGAGCTGCTTTGAGACCGTATTTCTTACGCTCTTTCATACGTGGATCACGTGTTAAGAATCCAGCAGATTTTAATACTGGTCTGTAATCAGCGTCAACTGTTAATAAAGCACGAGCGATACCATGTCTGATAGCTCCAGCCTGTCCTGTGTATCCGCCACCTCTAACGTTAACGATAACATCGAATTTATCAGATGTCTCTGTAGCAACTAATGGCTGACGAACAACAACCTTTAATGTCTCTAATCCTAAATATTCATCAATATCTCTTTTATTGATTGTGATCTTACCTGTTCCTGGTACTAAATATACTCTGGCAACAGATGATTTTCTTCTTCCGGTTCCGTAATACTTTGTATTAGCCAATGTAATTTACCTCCTTACCAATTAAAATGTTAAAGCTTCAGGTTTCTGAGCTGCATGTTTGTGATCTGGTCCAGCATATACAAATAATTTTGTATACATCTCGCGTCCTAAAGGTCCCTTTGGAAGCATGCCTTTTACAGCGAACTCAATAACTCTCTCTGGATGTTTGTTTAACATTTCTCTTAAAGTAGTCTCTTTCAGTCCACCTACGTATCCTGAATGATGATAGTAAACTTTCTGATCTAATTTCTTACCAGTAACTTTGACTTTCTCAGCGTTAACTACGATTACGTAATCACCTGTGTCAATGTGTGGTGTAAAGATTGGTTTATTCTTTCCTCTTAATACTTTAGCAACTTCTGATGCTAAACGTCCTAATGTCATTCCTTCAGCGTCAACTACATACCATTTTCTGTCGATTGTAGCAGGACTAGCCATAAATGTTTTCATCGGTTTTCCTCCTTGATTCATTCACAATAACTTACAATTGAGCTTTCAGGATCCCGTATGTCCGGACGTTATCCCTGCTCTCTTATACTTTATAGTTAAAATGCTCGCCGGGGCTTTGGCTCACATTTCTATACTATTCACAGACTTACATATTATAGTACACGTCACCTTGTGTGTCAAGCACAATTTCGACTTTATATGCTCTCTTCATATTCCAGTCCGATCATGGTAAGACCGTGTGCCGGAGCGGTCGGTCCCGCTGCACTCCGGTCCTCTGCTGCAAGAATATCTTTCATCTGTTCTGGCTCCAGATCTCCGGCGCCGACCCTGATCAGTGTACCCGCAATAATGCGCACCATGTTGTATAAAAATCCATTGCCTTTTACACGGATTGTGATAATATCTCCTGACTTATCCACATCACAGCTGTAGATTGTGCGGATTGAAGTCTCAGACTGCATTTTCACCGAAGCAAAGCTCTTAAAATCATGTTCTCCAACCAGATAAGATGCTGCTTCTTTCATTTTCTCCACATCCAGATCGTAATGATAAAAGTATGTATCCAGTCTTCTTGTCGGCATGCGGAATTTCCGGTTTAAAATACGGTATTCATAGGTTTTCCGGCTTTTCGTGAATCTCGGATGAAAATCCATCGGCACTTCACAGGAGTCCTGTACAACAATGTCCTCCGGAAGCCGCTGGTTGACCGCATAGGAGATCTTCTCCGCCGGCATTCTTGTCTCTGTATCAAAAATGCAGACATTCCCAAGTGAGTGAACCCCTGCATCAGTCCGGCTTGCACCGGTTACTTTAATCGACTCTCCGAGCAGCGCTGAGAGCGCTTCATTTAATTTCTGTTCAATGGTAACTCCGTTTGGCTGTATCTGCCATCCGGAGTAATTGGTTCCATCGTAAGCAACGATCATTTTTACACGTTTCATATCATGTGCTCCTGCTTTTTGTATTTCGCTCTGATACCTCTCACCAGATCACATCGGGAATGGGAATACAATTCTTGCTGCGATCACAAGGACCAGAAATACCACAACAAGAAGATAGGCTTTTCGATCCTGTGCATTATATTTTAACGGTTTCATCTTTGTTCTTCCCTCTCCGCCATTGTAGCAGCGGGCTTCCATCGCCATCGCCAGGTCATCCGCCCTGCGGAATGCGGACACAAATAACGGAACCAGGAGCGGGATCATCGCTTTTGCTTTCTGAATCAGATTGCCGTTTTCAAAATCAGCGCCTCTCGCCATCTGTGCTTTCATGATCTTATCCGTCTCTTCGATCAGGATTGGGATAAAACGAAGGGCAATCGACATCATCATTGCGATCGCATGGACCGGAACATTGATCTTTGCAAGTGGAGCAAGCGATTTTTCCAGACCATCGGTAAGCTGGTTCGGTGTCGTAGTCAGTGTCATCAGGGATGTTCCGACGATCAGATAGATCAGGCGGATGACCATCACAACCGCATTTTTGATACCGCTATCGGATATCTGGAATACCCCCCATTTCCACAACGTCACATCTCCAGGAGTCAGAAGCAGATTAAATGCTGCTGTGATCAAAAGCAGTACGACGATCGCCTTTAACCCCTTGACCATGAAGGAAAACGGAACCTTTGACAGCCTGATTGCTGCCGCCAGTGCTGCGGTGATGATCACCAGTCCAAGCACTCCCTTAAAACAGAACAATGCAATAATATAAATTAATGTGGTAAATAATTTCACACGCGGGTCCAGCTTATGAACCGGCGATTCTGCCGGATAATACTGACCTATCGTAATATCTCGAATCATATCTTATCCTTATTCTCCTGTACAAATTCGATTTTTATCTGAGTGCTGCAAGAATGCTGTTTCCTGCCTCTTCCACTGTTGTGGCATCCAGGTCGACATCCAGCCCTTTTTCTTTCAGTTCATGCATCAGATATGTCACCTGCGGTGCGGCAAGTCCGATGGCTTCCAGTTCTTTATAATGATGGAAAACATCCTTCGGAGTACCGTCATACATCACTTCTCCGCTGTTCATCACAATGATGCGTTCCACATATTTTGCCACATCCTCCATGCTGTGTGAAACAAGGATAACCGTGATCCCAAGTTCTTTGTGCATTTTGGCGATCAGGTTTAAGATTTCATCCCGTCCGGCAGGATCAAGTCCTGCGGTCGGCTCGTCTAATATCAGCACCTGCGGTTTCATCGCAAGAACACCTGCGATTGCAACTCTTCTCTTTTGTCCGCCTGACAGATCAAACGGTGACTGATCATACAGTTCATCCGGGAAACCGACGTTATGAAGTGCCTCAAATGCACGAAGTTCAACCGTCTTTTTATCCAGTCCCTGATTTTTCGGGCCAAAACATACATCATCAAAAATCGTTGTCTCAAACAGCTGATGCTCCGGATACTGAAATACCAGTCCCACCTGGCTGCGCAGGTCTTTCATATTGTAATCATCCGCATAGATATCTTCCCCGTTAAAATAAATGGTTCCTGACGTTGCACGGATCAGTCCGTTCAGATGCTGGATCAGTGTTGATTTTCCTGATCCGGTATGACCAATGATTCCAATAAACTGACCATCGTCGATCTTCAGATTGATGTCTTTTAATGCCTGAATCTGATATGCAGTTCCCTGACTATAGCAATAATTGATTTTATCTAAAATAATTGGCATTTTACGTTCCCTTTCTCATCCCGCATCCATTACATGTGATTCCGGCATTTCATAATGCATTCCACAAGTTCTTCCCTTGTCAGGACGCCAAGCGGAATATCAAGTCCTGCATTACGGAGTTCATCCGCCAGAAGCGTGATCTGAGGAACATCCAGACGATGCTCCTTCAGTTCATCCACTCTGGAAAAAATCTCACGTGGTGTTCCCTGCATGACCACGTTTCCTTTTTCCATAACATATACATAATCGGCGTCTACAACTTCTTCCATATAATGTGTGATAAGAATGACGGTTACGCCCTTTTTCTTATTCAGCGCATGTGCGGTCTCCAGCACTTCCTTCCGTCCATTTGGATCTAACATGGCGGTCGGCTCATCAAATACGATGCATTTCGGTTCCATCGCAACCACTCCGGCGATTGCCACACGCTGCTTCTGTCCTCCGGAAAGCTTGTTTGGTGAATGCTTGCGGTATTTGGTCATTCCGACCGCCTTTAAGCTGTAATTGACCCTCTCCCAGATCTCATCGGTTGGAACTCCGATATTCTCAGGTCCGAATCCAACATCCTCTTCTACAACACTTGCGATGATCTGGTTGTCCGGGTTCTGGAAAACCATGCCTGCGGTCTGTCGGACCGGAAGAATATTTTCTTCCTTTGTCACGTCCATGCCGTCTACCCAGAGTGATCCTTCACTCGGTGATAAAAGCGCATTGATATGCTTTGCAAGTGTAGATTTTCCAGAACCGTTATGTCCAAGAATCGCAATAAACTGTCCTTCTTTGACATCCAGATCCACATGGTCAAGCGCCGTTGTAATGGCCGCTACATTGCCTTCTTCATCTCTGCGGATATATTCATGTACTAATTTGCTTGCCTTGATAATTCCCATACTAATCCTCCCATTTCAGATGATGCAGCTGGCCTTCCAGTTTCATATGGTCAAAATTATTCTGGCGCAAAGCCTCATAAAGTACAATTGCAACTGAATTGGAAAGGTTTAAGGATCTTGTCTCTCCGATCATCGGAATGCGCACACAGGTATCCGGATTCTCTTTTAGGATCTCCTCCGGAATTCCTGCGCTTTCTTTGCCAAACATGATATAACAGTCTGATTCATAATGCACATCCGAATATACATGTCTTCCCTTTGTTGTTGCATAATAGATTTTTGCTCCCGGATTACGGTCACAGAAGTCCTCCCAGTTTACATAAGTCGTAACATCAAGATCCTTCCAGTAGTCCATTCCCGCTCTTTTTAAATGTTTCTCATCCAGAGAAAATCCAAGCGGCTCGATCAGATGAAGTCTTGTTCCCGTTGCGACACAGGTTCTTCCGATATTTCCTGTATTTGCCGGGATCTCCGGCTCATGAAGTACAATGTTTAACTTAGCCATTTTCTCTTCCTTTACTTTGTTTTTGCGGAATCTTTCTTTTCCCGAAGCTCTGTAATAAATTCTTCAATTCTTCCGAGTGCGACCTTTAAGTCTTCCAGTGAATATGCATAGGAAACCCGCAAAAATCCTTCTCCGCATTCACCGAATGCGGTTCCCGGTACAACTGCGACTTTCTTTGCTTTTAACAGTGCTGTCGCAAATTCTTCCGATGTCATGCCAAATTCTTTGATACATGGGAACATGTAAAAAGCACCAAACGGCTCAAAACATTCGAGTCCCATTTCTTTAAAACGATGCAGCAGATAACGTCTTCTTCCGTTATATTCTTCACGCATTTTCTGTACGTCTTCGTCCCCGTTTTTCATCGCATCGATTGCTGCATACTGGCTGGTCGTCGGTGCACACATGATCGCATACTGATGGATCTTTAACATCTGTTTGATAATGATCTCCGGTCCGCATGCATATCCAAGTCTCCAGCCTGTCATTGCATGGGATTTGGAAAATCCGTTGATTACGATCGTGCGCTCCTTCATTCCCGGAAGCGAAGCTATGGATACATGGTTATCCGTATACGTCAGTTCCGAATAGATCTCATCGCTCAGGACATACAGATCATGTTTTTTGATGATCTCAGCAATTGCCTCAAGATCTGATTTTTCCATAACTGCTCCGGTTGGGTTATTCGGATATGGAAGCACAAGAAGCTTTGTCTTCGGTGTGATCGCAGCCTCTAATTCTTCCGGTTTCAGGCGGAACTCATTCTCTGCCTTCAGTTCGATCACAACCGGTGTTCCGTTGGCAAGTATGCAGCATGGATAATACGATACATAGCTTGGCTGCGGAATCAGCACTTCATCACCCGGGTCAAGCATTGCACGCATTGCGATATCGATTGCCTCACTGCCTCCGACTGTAATCACCATCTCTCTGTTAAAGTCATATTCCAGACCATAACGACGGTTTAAAAACTTTGCGATCTCCATTCTCAGTTCTTTTAAGCCTGAATTGGATGTATAAAAAGTTCTTCCCTTTTCCAGGGAATAAATACCCTCATCACGGATATGCCATGGGGTATCAAAATCCGGCTCACCAACTCCAAGCGAGATAGCATCCTTCATCTCACTTACGATATCAAAAAACTTACGGATTCCTGATGGCTGGATGGTAACGATTGTTTTTGATAATGGGTCTCTCATTAGAACATCATAATCCTTTCGTCTTTTGCTGGTTCTGCCATAACAGTTCCGTGGTCTTTGTATTTTTTCAGAATAAAGTTTGTTTTTGTGCTGAGCACTGCATCAAGCGGAGACAGCTTATCTGATACAAACTGGGAAACCTCTCTTAATGTTTTTCCCTCGATCGTAACCATAAAGTCAAATCCGCCGGAAATCAGATATACGGAATTCACTTCCGGATAATTGTAAATACGCTCTGCGACTTTATCAAACCCCATGCCTCTCTGTGGTGTAACACGTACTTCGATCAGAGCAGTCACTTTCTCGATCCCTGCCTTATCCCAGTCGATCAGAGTATGATATCCACAAATGATACGTTCCTTTTCCATTGCTTCAAGCTCGTTCATAACCGATGCCTTATCCACACCAAGGATGATCGCAAGCTCTTCCAAATCGATTCTGCTGTTTTTCTCTATAAATGTTAAAATTTTCTCTCTCATGACAATTCTCCTATTTTATTGATTTCATCCGTCTGCGGTGTCTCTAAAAATCTCCGTTCATCCTCGTTCCATAACACACGGTCATTGCTGTCCGTTGCTTTTCCGATGATGGAAGCTGTCCCGCCGGCTTTTTCAATTTCTCTTACGATGGCATTGCCATCTGCGGCTGCCATCAACATACAGCCTCCGGAAACCAGTTTATATGGATTGATTCCAAAAAACTCACAGATCTCCACGGTTTCCTGGCGAAGCGGTATCTTCTTTAAGTCGATTTCAAGTCCGACGCCAGATGCTTCTGCCATTTCCCAGAGTGCGGCAAAAATTCCGCCTTCTGAGACATCGTGCATTGCACTCACGCCAGACATACAGGCGACTGCGGCCTCCGAAAGAATCGGAATGTATACTTCGAGTTTCTTTGCTTTATCAATGAACGGCTGTGCATAACGCGTCCGAAGTTCTTCTTCCTTTGCGTTTGCGATCCGTACAGTGCCCTCTAATGCGATCCAGTTTGTCGCAATGATGTCCATCCCAGGCTTTACCCCAGATGTCCGGACAAGTTTATCTTTCTGTGTGCGGCCGACACCGGTTACTGTGATCACCGGTTGATTTACCGCCCTTGTAACCTCAGTATGTCCGCCAAGGATAGCAAGCTTCTGTGCCTGACACACTTCGGAGAGTTTCTGCATCAGAGTCCGAAGCTGTGGTTCATTGGCACTGGTCGGAAAAAGTACCGTGATCATGATTCCGACCGGAGCTGCCCCTGCAGATGCAAGGTTATTTACCGCCTTCCAGACGACACGTTTTGCCAGTTCTTCCGGCTGTTCCAATGATCCAAAAACAGGATCAGACGACAACACAACCGTATTCTGGTCTTTCAGGTCGATTGCAGCACAGTCTTCCCCTACTGCTGCCCCAAGCAGTACCTCTTCAGGTTCTGTATGTAATTGTCTGAGTACGGAACGCTTCAGTACCGATTCTGCAATTTTTCCTGCTTTCATAGCTTCCTCCATGTCGAACTGTCACTTATTATCACATATCTTCATTATGCACGCAAGGCTGTCCCGGGATTCCGGGGCAGCCCATAGTGGACCACAGTGTCTTCCCTGTGCATCCTCGTAAATTTTTATTATCTTTTATCCCATGATCAAGCCTGTGTTTCCGACATGATTATGGATTCGGAGCAGACTGCGCACCAGAATCTGTTGTTCCACCTGCCTGATCTGCTGCTCCATTTTCCGTGCCAGATGCGTTGGTACCTGAATTAGCCGGTGTTGTCTGCTGTTCTGCCGGCTGCTGCGCATTCGGATCTGTCGGCTGCTGTTCTGCCGGCTGCTGTGCATTCGGGTCTGCTGGCTGCTGCGCATTCGGATCTGCCGGCTGCTGTGCATTCGGATCTGCTGGCTGCTGCGCATTTGGATCTGCTGCTGCAATTTCTCCCTGTACCGCAGCAATTGCACCCTGGATCTGTGCTTCATCATTGGAGCCCACAGCGCCCTGAATCTGCGCAGCCTGTTCCTCGGATGCACCTCCGGTTCCAACTGTTATGATCTTCGGCGATGCCTTATACGTACTATTGTTAAATACTTCACGGCTCTGCTCCACACCATCCACAGTTACCACCTTCCACAGGCGTGCTTTGTAACCGGTATGGGAAGACTGATCCACATGATAATATCCAACCGGCTGTGAAGATGTCACATTGTACTGTACTTCCGGATTAATTGTTTCAAGTGTCTCACTCTCAAAAGATACCTGACGGTTCGCAGGTCTTGTCTCCTCACCGTAAACGGTAAATGTCAGCACTCCGCCGGAGCAGCTTCCCTCAATATAGATAGGAGCATCACTGTTATTCACAAATTTAAAGTCTTTATAATCACCTGCGATTGCAGCATCTGCAGAAAGATCCACATATCCGACAGTCATAGAATGATTAAATCTTGCTGTCACTTCCAGTTCTGCACGGATCACTGCATTGTAAAGTGTCGTAGACACCTGACAGATACCACCACCAAATGATTCGACCGTCGTACCATTGGAATAAGAAGCTGCAAGCGCATATCCGTTGTCCTCCGTGTACGGACGCATTGCTGCATCAGCAGAGAATTCTTCTCCAGGATATACCACACTGCCATTGATGCTCTCACATCCACGGGTAACATTCTGTGTACGTCCTGCACTGTTTAACGGGAACGTTGTTGTAAAGGTTCCGAGTACATCCTTTACCTTTGCAAGTTCTTCTTCAGATCCTTCCGGTTTCACATCGTTTACGACAAGCTGGATCGTATTATTGCTTCCGTCCCACTGATCAACCAGAAAATCATTGATTGCGTAAACAGACTGTACATAATCCACTTCCTGTCCATCCTGTCCGTCAATGATCGTAAATACACCGTTTTCCCGCTTAAGTCCCATGTTGACTGCTTTCACATTCAGGGAATCTCCATTCGCATAAAGAAGATTTGCAGTCTTCTGCTTATCTACATGAAGTTTCATGTCGATCACAACGTCTGACTTCTTAAGATCCTGTGTTTCTTTATATCTGCGGATCAGGCTTCCGGATTTTCCAACTGCCTGGGCTTTCTCCACTGCGGAATCCACATCAGCGGTAACACCCATATCCTCTGCAGTAGCTTCCACAGTCTTATCCTCTGCCCCTGTCAGGGTAAATGTTGCTGCCTTCAGACTGTTTATGTATTCTGTGACCGCATTTTTTGCATCACTGCCTGTCATTCCACTGACATCCACAGAACCGATCTTCACACCATCTGCAATCGTCTGGGCATCCTGCGAGACAACTGCTGAACCTGCGTCTTTATCATCTGCCTTTATTTTTTCTGAGTTACCAAATGCCAGCACAGCCACAACTGCAAGCGCTATGACCGGCATCCAATTGTTGATCTTTTTCATTCTATATCCTCTGATTTATTTTATACATGCTACGAATTATTTTATAACATACCGGTGCATATTTTCAAGGTTGAATATCCACAAAACAATATGCATGATTCGGCTGTTTTGGGTGACAATTCACAGTTCGCAGTATCCTTAAATAAACAGGCAGGAAAGGATGGTTGTCACAAGCATTGCCGCTGCGACGATCAGTACGATGACTGCAATTGCTTTCTTTTTCTTTGGATTTCCATTAAAATTATACATTTTGTTCACCTCGTCCTAAAAATCGGTTATACTGTAATTATTATATTGAAAGGAGCTTTTCTTTATGCTTCCATTTTTAACACTTTGTATCCTTTTTGTTCTGGTCCTTGCTCATTTCCGCCGGAAAAACGATGCCGCCCAGTCCAAAGCCGAAGAAGACTTCTGGAGCCGCGAATATGAATCTAACGCAACAAGACGTCAGGATATCAGCGAATTAGATTATATTACCATACCTCTGGAAAAATTGCCACTGGATCTGGACACCGATTCTTCCCGCAGGATCCAGTCACTTGCCAGTGAAAAAATGATCGATCTGAGTTCTTATACCAACACCGATCTGAAATTAAAATACGGTGCTGCCAACCTTGAGACGCTTTCCAAATACGAATGCAATTACGTAGACCTCGAAAAAGCGCTCGACAGCTATGCTTCCGAACTTCTGGATCATGACCGTGCACAGGATGCGATCACCATACTCGAATACGCTGTTGCGATCGGAAGCGACGTCGGACACACCTATCTGACGCTCGCCGGTCTTTATCATGATACCGGCGAAAACGCAAAAACCCTGGAACTGATCACGCATGCCCGAGAACATGCTTCGTTAAACCGGCAGCCATTTCTTGACAAAATGCAGGATTATCTTACCTGATTTTCTGTGGTCTTCCATAAGCTGCATAATACTGGTCGATCAGTCTGGATGCCTGGCTTCTTGTCAGCGTATCCCAGATAATCTCATCTTCTATCTGATAGTAATCAATCAGCTCCCGCAGACGCTCCACCTGATGGCTGGTGGCAGGCGTCTGTTTTTTGACTTTGCACTGTAAAACGGCTGGTTTCAGATATGCCTCTTTATCCCGTTCCTTCAGTTCCGGGCGTTTTGCGATCTCATTCATAAGAATTTCAAACAGCCGCTGCGTCTGGATTGCATCATCCAGCGCACGATGTCCATGTTCCCGCCTGATCTGATAATAACTGCACAAAGCCTCGAGATTTTTGGGTTGTTCCTGCGGAAGTAGTTTTCTCGCAAGATTCAGCGTATCCAGTGCTTTCAGTTCGAGCGGTCTTTTCCGGTTTACCGCCCATTGTTTGAGGAAACTATAATCAAAGATCACGTTTTGTCCCACGATCACATCTTCTCCGATAAAATCAATAAGTCCACCGATCGCTTCATCAGGTTCCATGGCATCTTCCACCATGGCATCTGTAATTCCGGTGATTTCCGTAACCCTTTGTGGAATCGGCCGGTGCGGGTTTACAAGCATCCCATACGTATCTGCAATCTGCCCATTGCGGACACGGACAGCACCAATTTCTGTGATCCGATCCTCTTTTACCGAAAGTCCGGTCATCTCCAGATCGATCACCGTATAATCATTCCACATTTCCATCTACATACTCCACTTCTGCCTGATGATCCAGCGGATCTCTCCGGTCATAATGAAACAGCGCCCAAACCGGCTCCTTCTGATATTCCGGAAGTGCAGTCAGCGTACGCTCTGCCTTTTGGGGGAAAACATAATGAAACGGTTCCACATGCGAGATCTTTCCGTTTTTACAATAAAGATGTGTAACCTTCTTAAATTCCGATGGATCTGGCGCCCACGCCGGACGGCTCTTGCAATTCTCCCTGTAATAAAGATCAAATGTCAATGCCTCCTGCATCATGTCAAGCAGCTCTTTTTGTTTTTCTTCTTCCTGCAAAAACTCCAGAAGGATCTCCGCACGTCGGTTTCTGGAATGGTTCATGCCAAAATAACCCTTACGCTCGTAGAATTCTCCAAGCTTCTGGAACATCCCGAATGCACTTGCAAAGAAAAGTTCCATAACTTTGATCGAGATTTCAAACTGTCCGCTGTTGTAATATACCTCTAACATTTCCTCCACCTGTTTGATTCGGAGTACATCCGAATAGGGAAGCCATCTGGTCGAAAGCACCTCATATGGCGCCCTGTCATGATAACGGATGTCATATTCCTCTGCGTGTTCATACATATAAGAACCTTTCAGCACCTTTAAAAATCCGAGCTGGAGCTGGTTTGGTTTCAGCGCATAGATCTCATCAAAAGATTTCTGAAACGTCGGATAATCCTCATACGGGAGTCCTGCGATCAGATCCAGATGTTCATGGATATTCGCACCCTTTTGTATTCTGCGCACGATCTGTTTTAACACATCCAGTTTCATCGTCCGGTGTATTTCGTGGATTGTAACCTCATTTGTAGACTGCACGCCGACTTCCAGCTGGATCAGTCCCGGTCTCATATCTGAGATCAGTTCCAATTCTTCTTCATTGAGCAGATCCGCAGATATCTCAAAATGAAAATTCGTAACTCCATTGTCATGTTCCTTCACATAACGCCAGATCTCCATCGCATGTTCATGGTTGCAGTTGAATGTACGGTCTACAAATTTGATCTGCGGGACCTTCTGATCGATAAAAAACTGCAGTTCTTCCTTTACCAGATCCAGATTGCGGAAACGGAGCTTCTTATCAATGGATGACAGACAGTAACTGCAGGAAAACGGACAGCCTCTGCTGCTCTCATAATAAATGATACGATTGGAAAAATCCTCCATTCTGTCATAACAGAACGGGATTTTACTCATATCTGTGATTCCACGCACCTTTGTAAAATGCACGGTTTCTTCCCCTTTGTCACTTGGAAAGGTTTCTCGATATGCAATACCTGCGATCTCAGAAAGTCCCGCATCTGCAGGCTGTCTTCCCTGTGTCCGGTCGTAAAATCCACACAATTCCCGAAAGGTATCTTCGCCCTCACCAATCATAACGCCGGTGATCCATGGGTGCTCCAAAAGAAATGTTTCCACTTCGTAAGAGACCTCCGGTCCGCCGACCCAGATTGGCACCTCCGGGCAGATCTTATGGAATTCCTTTGAGATTTCCAGTACATAATCAATGTTCCAGATGTAGCAGGAAAAAAGAAGCACATCCGGCTTTGCCTTATAAACATGCTCTAAAATATAGTCTTTCTGATTGTTGATCGTGAACTCTGCAATCTCAATATTTTCCTTTTCCTGTCCTGCACAGGCTCTCAGACTATAAACTGCGAGATTCGAATGAATATATTTGGCATTAATTGCCGTCAGTAAAAATTTCATATATGCTCCTTGTTTGCATTCAATGTATTTTTATGGTATTTTTATTACTAGAATGATCGATGTTAGAATGAACGGAAGGTAAATGAATGTCAACAGTAGAATTTGAATCTCTTGCACAATTATTTAAAATATTTGGCACACCGACAAGACTGCAGATCCTGTTTTGTCTGATGGGTGGCGAGAAATGTGTCTATGACATTGCTGATGAGCTTGGCATGTCCCAGAGTGCGATCTCACACCAGCTCAGTATTTTAAAAGAGAACCGCCTGATCAAGAATCGCCGCGAAGGAAAGACGATTTATTACTCCCTTCTCGATTCCCATGTCATGACGATCATCGAACAGGGTCTTGACCATGTCCGTGAATAGTGCTGACCTGTCCCAGGTATCCATGCTCCGGTGATCCGGAGCTTTTTATATTGCCGGAAAATTCATCCCATCCATATAGAATGTCTGAAAAAGCGGATGCTCCGCCAGTACAACTTCTTCTGCCATATCTACGATCTGCTCCATCTTTACTCCGGCATCTTTAGGGTTCGCCAGATAGCATTCTGCACCATCTAACGAACTGTTTCCAACCGCCTGGATTTTCCCCTCAAATTCTTTTGGGAGAAGTCCGATTGCAATGGCATCTTCCGGATTCAGATAATATCCCATTCCTCCCGCAAGATAAACTTTGTCTACATCCACTGGATGAATGCCGCAGGTTTTCAACAGTATCTGTACGCCGGCGTGGATTGCTGCTTTTGCCATCTGGATATCGCGGATGTCATCCTGTGTCATTCGTATTGCGTTCTCTTTTCCAACCGGATAACCTTCTTCAAAAAATGGATCTGCGAGAAGCCCGGTCTCATCCATCACTCCATCTGTAAGCATCTGGCGCAGTGCTTTCATGATTCCAGAGCCATAAATATGCTGTGCCAGCTCACTTCCTTCAAATGCCGGTCCAGCAGACGCCGATGCCACAAAAAGATGACGGCTGTTTCCGATTGCCATCTCGCCATTGGTTCCAAGATCCAGAAATAGTGAGATTTTCTCACTCTCTGTCATCCCACACGCATAAATCCCACTCACGATATCCGCCCCGACAAACGTTGAAATTCCAGGCAGAAAAACCAGCCTGCTTCCTTTTTTCATGCGTGCCATACTGCCATCCAGCTCATGCAGTTTCAGCGTCACCGGCTGAAACGGTGCTGCCCCAAGTCCCGCACAGGATAATCCTTCCAGCAGATGCTGCATTGTCGTATTTGCTGAAATAATAACTGGCGATGCGCCGCCAACCGCCTTCTGTAAAGATTCTGCGATCAGCTTTTGCAGTTTCTCTCCGTTTCCTTCCACAGCTGCACGGATCCTGCTCATGACGTCAGCACCATATCTCCGTTGTGGATTCGTAAACTTCTGTTCCTTCACGTCTCCATCTGCAAAAATGCGCACTGCCACTGTCGTTGTACCAATGTCCACAACAGCACCACGTATGTCCGCATTCACGTTACGTAAGCCTTCCGTCCCACGTTTTTGGGAATGATCCTGTGCGGAAGTAACCGCATCAAATTCCGTCTGTTTCGGAATCGTCACCTCATACATTCCTGGTTTGCAAAACTGGCAGGCTTTCACTTTTCCAATTCCATAAACCATCACCTCACACCTGCCACAGGTTCCGTTCCCACCACATGGTGCATCCATATTCACTTGTATTCTCTGTAATGCTCCAAGCATTGTCTCGCCCGGAAAAACCATAATCCTCATATGTCTGTTATTATACTCTGCCTGTAGCAAAAAAACCAGCTGTATCCTTCCAGCTGGTCTCTATCTGAATCTGTATACGGCTCCTCCGCTCTACAGAACTGTATTTAGACGGAACTAGTAAAGCCCCAACCCCCTGTTCACCTTTGCGAACCGTTAAAACCTCGTAGTCCCTATGATATGTAAAAGAACCTTCCCCGGTTCCTTCCATCTGAATTGATCACCCTCAATTCATGCTTTTATTATATCGAACAAATATGTACAGAATGTGTGCAATTTCGAAACGATTTCTAAAAAAGCAAAAGATTTTCTTAATTTAAAGAATATCCATCACGCAGCGCACGATCACATCGACTCCGGCGATCCATAGAAGAACCGCTCCGATCACATATGCTTTGTTTTTAAATTCAAATCCATAATGATATCCAGTATACATTCCTGCTACAACCACGACAACACTAAACAGGATGATAAATGCGACTAATCCAAGAAAACTTGTCCCCAGGAGTCCAAATGCTACTCCTGTCAAAAGTGTATAGAGGCTGGTCACTGCTACCATTCTGACAAAACGTTTAAATCCAAGATTCGTCTCACAGTGTTCTTCGATCCGTTCATTTTTTACGGCTTTTACCATGAGGCGGATGCCAAGTCCAAAGAAGATTACGATTGCGATCGCATGCCCAAGAAGCATCTCACTCTGCTCCGATGTTCTGATATAGATCCAGTCCGACAGAAAATGTCCGACAAATAACGCTGCCAGCTGCCATAATGTCACCAGTCCACAGATGATTGCAAGATGCACTTTATTAATTTTTTTGACCAGCGAACCCTGACATTCTACTGCTCCAAATATGTCCAGGGATATTCCTGCGATGATCAAAAGATTCTCTATCCAGCTCATGTTAATCCTCCTCACTTGAGCAACTTAATTTAATTATACTCATTCCCTCTTATTTTTCCACAGAAAATCTGTGAAATATGTGTATCCAGTCTTTTGTTTTCGAAAAAAAACTTTCATCCGATTGCAATTTTCCAAATGATTAGGGTGTCAAAAGGTGGCATTTTGCTTAGTGGCTGGCAAATTGCACAAAACAGTGACTGCTTTTGTGACCTGGGAGAAAATTAGAAAATCTTAGTTTACCTGCGTGTAACCAGTGTTTTGCTGCCATGGACGGCAGCAAAAGTCTTAACGTCCCATGGACGGGGCGTTTAAGACGTACACGTTACTCCGAAAAAACAAATCAGGTAAACTTAGATTTTCTTATTTTCGGACAATGGAACATACCAGGCACTGCTTTGTGTAATTTGCTAATTCTACAAATAAAAGCCACCTTTTGACACCCTAATCATAAAACTCAAGAAAATGCAAATGATACAGGCAGCTATTTTCAACCCGCGCTGCCCGTATCCATGCATTTCAATATGATCGTATGTCTTTCCCTTATTTATCTTCCTTGATGGAATCCAGTTTATAGATGAACTTCACTCTTCCGTTTGCTCCATCTGCAATGTCGCTGTAGCTCTGATAATCCTCACCGGCATCGATCATAGCCTGCAGTCTGTTTGCAAGTGGCTTTAAGTCACCTTTGTATGCATTCACGATCTTGTTGATTCCCTGCTCGTTGAACTCAACCATTCCATCTGCAAGTGTGTGGGAACCTGTATCCAGTTTATTGACACCGTCAACGATCTGACCAGTTCCGTTTACCAACTGGGCTGCTCCAGAATTCAATGTATCATTGTTGGATACCAGAGTGTTTGCTCCGGCTGCCAGCTGATTGGTTCCATCCTGAAGCTGTTTGATTCCGGATGTAAGATCCGGCATCTTGTCAGTTACTGTGCCAAGTCCGCCATCGATCTGTCCGATTCCGGCTGCCAGTGATTTGGTTCCTTCATACTCCTGATTGATACCATCACTTACGGTCTTCGCACCTTCACGAACCTGTGCTGCTCCACCGTTTAAGGTAACTGCTCCATCATAGAGAGAATTGATTCCGGCGTCTAAGGTCTGGAGACCGGTAAACAATGCATCTGCACCTGTTTTCAGCTTCTGTTCACCATCCTGCAGCTGGCCGACTCCTGCATCGACAGCCGCAGTTCCATCTGCCAGCTGTTTTGCGCCATCTACCATAGCATTCAGATTGTCAACCGATGTTTTTGCCTGACCTAATGCACCCTCTAATGCTGCATATTTTTGATTTGCCCCTGCAGTCGCAGTTGCATCATCAAGTCCTGTTGCCATTATTTGCTGTTTTATAACTCCGATAATCGTATCTTTGTTACTCTGCACATTGGCGTATACGGTTGCAATATTATCTACCGTCACAGCATTGGTTCCATCTGTTATGCATCCAGTTCCCGTAAGAAGCTGCAATGTTGTGGCATCCAGTTGAGATGCGATTGTAGTATTGATCATTGATTTCAGCTGTGGCAGCTGTGCCTGCAAAGAGTCTGATAATGTTTTTGCTCCGGCTGCAGTCTTTGAACTTCCGTCTTTTACTGCTGCGGTTCCAGTCTGAAGTTCTGCAACCCCTGACTGAAGCTGTCCTGCTCCGGAAACTGCACTCTGGCTTCCAGTTTTCAGCTTGCTTGCGCCATCCTGTACCGCTGCAACACCACTTGCAACCTGTGCTGCTCCATCTGCAAGCTGTTTCGCTCCGTCTACAAGTCCTGCCTGTTCGCTGGTTCCTTCGTATCCGGCAACGAGCTGACCCGCTCCGCTTGCAGCCTGTGAAGAACCGGTTTTCAGCTGATTTACGCCATCAATAAGTGCCGGTGCGCTTCCTGCAAGAGAATCCATTCCGTTTTTCAGGGAGCCAATTCCATTACCAAGTGTTTTTGCACCATCGGTGTAGCTCTTGATTCCGCCGGATAATGTATTCATTCCGGTTGAGAATTCTTTTAAGCTGCTCTGTAAGGTATCCAGTCCTTCGGAAAGCTGTTTGGAGCCATCCTGCAGCTGCTCACTTGCATCGGTTAATGTATCGATCATATCATCAACCGAAGATAAATCAGACGAGCCATCGGTTGATAAGAAGCTTCCTGCATTTGCGACAACCGTCATAGCTGTTTCCAGTGAGAAATTCTCAACATCTGCGGTTACTTCAAAGGACTCTGGAATATCCACATCCTCATCCAGATCATCGTCATTCAGATCCAGACTGTCTTTTAAGCCCGGAAGTGCATAACCGATTACGATATTTCCTTTTCCGGTATTCTGAACCTTACCGTTTGTAACTTCTACATTGCTGAAACTGTCATCAAGGACCATACCGGTAATTGCTGCAAATGGAACACATACGGTCACTTCTTCACCATTTACGGTCTCCGTGTAGGTAGAATGATTGGTATAATCAAAATGGATCGTTACCTTTCCGGATTTTCCTGCGAGGTCTTCCGGTGAGATCTCTTTTCCATCCAGATAGTAGGTAACTTTCTGTGAAACAGGTGCCTGTGCAGTTGATGTTCCCTGATAGTAAATGTCGTTGCCATCGGCCTGCCAGGTCAGATCATCTCCACTCTGTGAAAATGACTCATCCCCTTTTACATTTTCAATATCTTTTAAAGAAGATTTATCTTTTAAAGTGTCGGATTTGTCACGATTGATCAGATGATCGGATACGATTGTCTGGTTGACATTACCACTGGCATCTGAGATCAGATATACCGTTTCGTCCTTATCAATCTCCTTTTCAGATACAGACACATTCTCTTTTAACATACTGCTTAAAGATAACTCATCCTCAGAATCAGATGTATTGTCTGTTGTCTGTGCTGCTTCTGTTCCTGCTTTCTCTGCATGAACGGTGTATACGGAGAATCCGGTTCCGACCATGGCGATTGTAAGAACGCCGGCAATAATACGAACTACATATTTATTTTGAAATCTTTTCTTTAATTCAGGTAATTTCATTTTCCTATCCTCCTATTATTTTTTCGGTTTAAATCCTGCACTTGTCGCACAGATGATACGGTCAAAGATCATAAACATCGATGGCAGGATAAAGATTACAACGAACATACTGATAATTGCGCCACGTGCCATCAGATTACACAGCGAACTGATCATATCAATATTGGAATAAAGACCTACGCCAAAGGTTGCAGCGAAGAAACTGAATGCGCTGACCATAATGGACTGGATGGAACTCTGCAGTGCATTGCTGATGGCTTCTCTTTTTTCCATGCCGTGATTACGGTTTCTCTTATATTTGTTTGTCATAAGAATTGCATAATCGACCGTCGCTCCTAACTGAATGGTTCCGATAACGATCGATGCAATAAACGGAAGAACCGTTCCCGTATAATATGGAATACCCATATTAATGAAGATTGCAAATTCAATAACTGCTACCAGGATAACCGGAAGTGAGATCGACTTAAATACAAATAAGATAATGACAAAAATTGCGCCGATGGACACTGCGCTTACTCTTGCGAAGTCCGTATTGGTGATCTCGATCAGATCTTTTGTACAAGGAGCTTCTCCGATCAGCATTGCGCTGTCATCGTATTTCTTAATGATCTTGTTGATCTCATCACACTGATTGTTGACTTCATCGGAGGCTGTCGCATATTCGGAGGTTACAAGCATCATCTGATAATCTCCGTTTTTCATGATGTCTTTGACATTATCCGGAATTACTTCCTCCGGGATCGATGGTCCGGCGATGGAATCTAAAGATGCTGCCATCTTGACACCGTCAACCTTTTCGATTTCCGCGATCATATTCTGGCTGTCTTTAGCGGATAAGGAACTGTCTGCGATAATAATATCCGTCGCACCCATGTTATAGTCGGATGTCAGTTTGTCATTACCTTTAATACTCTGCAGTGTCTTCGGAAGTGTTCCTGCAAGATCATAATACACACTGGTGTTACGATATCCAAAGATTGCCGGGAACAGGATGATCACAAAAAGAATTGCAAAAACAACATAGTGTTTTGTGATCCAGTTTGCAATTTTTCCAAGATCTGGAACGATTGCTCTGTGTTTTGTCTTCTCGATCAGTTTATCAAATACAAGGATCATAGACGGCAGGATCGTTACACATCCGATCACACCAAATATAACACCTTTTGCCATGACAACACCAAGGTCAAGTCCAAGTGTAAAGCTCATGAAGCAGAGCGCTACGAATCCGGCAACGGTTGTGATCGAGCTTCCGATTACGGATGTCAGTGTCGCAGATATTGCATGTGCCATCGCACGTTTTTTATCTCCGTCAAAACGCTCCTGCTGTTCTTCATAGCTATGCCACAGGAAAATGGAATAGTCCATTGTCACACCAAGCTGAAGAACTGCCGCCAGTGCCTGTGTAATATAAGAAATCTCCCCTTTGAATACGTTGGTTCCCATGTTATAAATGATCGCCATTCCGATACTGAACAGAAACAGGAACGGAACAAAACCGGAATCCATTGTCAGCGATAACACAACAAGTGAAAGAACAACCGCAAGGACAACATAGATTGGTACTTCTTTCATGGACAGCTTACGGATATCATTGATTACTGATGCCATACCACTGATATAACACTGGTCTGTTACTTTTGTCTGAATCTCATCAATTGCTGCCATTGTTCCGTCCGATGCCATGGAATCGTCATACAGGATTGCCATCAGCTGACTGTTCTGATCCGCATTATGGAAAAACTCATTGATATCATCCGGAAGAACTTCTTTTGGAATGCTGAAATCAGCTACCGAACCATACCAGATCACATCCTTGACATGATCCACATCTTCGATCTCATCTGCAAGGGTATCAATATCCTTGTCATCCATCCCCTCTAGGACGACAAAGGAAAATGCCCCTGTTCCAAACTCATCCAGCAGGATATCCTGACCTTTCATCGTTTCAATGTCAGATGGCAGATACGAAAGAATATCGTAATTGACTCTGGTATTGAAATAGCCAACCGCCGCCGGAATGAGTAAAAGAAACGAAAGAATCAGAATCGGGATCCGAAACTTTACAACTCCTTTTCCAAACTTAATCATTTTTCACACCTTCTCTTTTCCTAATTTGTCTTACTATATTTTAAAGTATAAAAAAAAAGATTGAATAACAAAATATTCAATCCTTTTTGTCTGTCAGAACCTCTATACAATTTGTTCATTTTGTCTACTGCATTTCTACAGTTCACGCATTATGTCATCCATCGAATGGGAAAGCATGTAATCATATACATCCGCCATCTCCTTCGGTGGAATGTTCATTCCCATTTTGATCCACTCTATGACCGCAAAACACATGGACTGGGCATAATAAGATGCCAGCAGATCCGGTGTCAGCCAGCTGTGTATGTATTTCTTGCCGGTGGACAGATCACGGAATACACCCGCAAGTTCCTCCTGCACGCATTTCTGCGCAATACTCCGAAAAGACACCGGTCCTTCCAGCTTGATCGCCCTTGTGTAAAATGCCCGTTCTTTCTCAATATTTGAAAACAGAAGTACCATGGCCTCTGAGATCATCCCGTTCTGGATCAGAGGATGCACCGGCTCCAGAAGATCCTTTTTCAGAATCCATTCCAGAAGTTCAAATTTATCCTGAAAATGATTATAAAATGTTGGACGTATGACTCCGGCTTTATCTGTAATCTCTTTTATTGTTATCTTCTCAATCGGATGCTTTGTTGCAATCTCCTTGAGTGATTCCGCCAGCAATATATCAATTGCATTCTTCCCTTGTCCTGTCATATAAATCTAATCACCTAATTATATTCTACTCATCAAATTCCATTGTAACAAAGTACCCCTTCTCGGTCTCCTCCACATCAACCACAACGCCCTCTCTGGACTTCAGGCGCTCGCTTACCGCATAATTGCCCGACATCGCAATCGCATGCTCGATCGTGTAATAATAGGAAGTTGGAAGTTTACTCTCCGTAATCTTCAGCCGGTCTCCGACTTTGGTCAGTCCAGGTCTTTCCATCTTAAACTCCATCTGACGCATGATCTCACTTCCCTTTTCTAATCCTCATCCTTAAATTCTACGTCAACCGGATCCATTTTATTTCTGTATTCTTTCTCCGCTTTGGTCGTCCTGGTTGTGATCAGAAGATTGGATACTCCATTGTAGATCAGTGCAATCCCAAGAAGGATCATTGCTGCTTTTACAACCATAAATGCATCAATAATGCACAGCACACCAAAGATCACACTGATCACTGCAAGCACCATGCTGAATTTCCACGAGTCCTGTCCATATTCTTTCATCTGCCAGGACATCCGCACATCCTGGATTCCATGACACAAAAGGATGACACCGATCACAACCGGAATCAATGTCTCAATAATGCCCGGATTGATAAAAATCCATACCCCGATCAAAAGCACGATCAGTCCCATCGCCGCAGACAGTCCACTCGACATCCAGTTTAAGAAATAACTGAACATAAACATTCCACCGACAACGATCATAATAATGGCAAGCACTCTGCAAAACAGGCTTACCGTCTCAATGGGACGAGCGATCAGAACGATACCAAAAATAATGCAGATAATGGATGACGTAATGAGATCCATCCGAATCTGTTTCATAAATTCTTTCATATACACTACCTCACGTTCCTGCGCAGAGTGCATTTTCTGCGCATATTCTATTGTTAAGATTATAACACTCCTTAAAAACTACTTCAATCGTCATTTCATTTTCGGTTGCGCTCTCCCGAAATTGTGCTATAGTTACGGTAATGATAACACAAGGAGGCATTCCAATGGGAAAAGAAATAAAAACCAATGCAGTCCGCATTCTCGACCGCAACAAAATCAACTATGAGCTGCTGACCTATGAATGTGATGAGTTCATCGACGGACTCCACACCGCAGAAAAGACAGGCGCTCCGGTCGAACAGACCTATAAAACACTTGTCATGCAGGGAAAAAGCAAGAAATATTATGTTTTTGTCATTCCGATCGCAGAAGAAGTCGACTTAAAAGCCGCAGCCCGGTCTGTCGGAGAAAAATCTGTTGAAATGATCCACGTAAAGGATATTACTGCAATTACCGGTTATGTGCGTGGCGGCTGCAGTCCACTCGGTATGAAAAAGCAGTTTCCGACCGTCATCGATTCCACCGCAGAAGCCTTTGACCAGATGTATGTAAGCGGAGGCCGTATCGGTACTTCTGTCCGTTTAAATCCAAAAGATCTTGCGCACGTTGTCCGTGCAGAATTTGCTGATATTATCGCAAAACAGAAACAGGAAGGCTGATGCCTTCCTGTCGTGTTAACTGGTCTGTTTTGCTGTTCCCTGATGCAGATCAATGATCTCCTGAAGCTCTGCGCCCTCTACCGGTGCCTCTCCGTGGCTTACATGCTGGATCTTATCATTCATCTCACCGAGAAGCTTCGCTTCACGCTCCTTCGTCTTCTCAATCGTGAAATACCTTCCCTCTTTTGTCTTTGCATTCCATGTAAAATAAATACGATAGCAGGATGGCGCTGTCATATTCTGTTCCGGAAAATCAACTCTGATCACTAAAAGTTCCTCGCTGATGTCCATGATCATTACCGAGAAATCCTCCGGGAGATATGGATACAGACGTTTTTCCTGGTAAGCCTCTTCATATAACTGGTCGATGAATTCCTCTTTCTGGTCACACAAGGCATCGATGAAATCCTGTCCACCCTCGAAGAATTTCTTTGGCAGAAAATTGAATTCATACTGCTTGCGGGTAAGTACATTATACTGTTCCTGTGTCACCTGCATCGTCTTTGTCCCGCCTTCGCCCTGTTCAGTGGCTCTTTTTCTTCTGGCATCAAACTCATTTTTAATCTTTTCGGTAAGCTGCTTCTTAAATACCAGATTCTGGGAAAACGGATTGATCACCACGCCTGCTAACTCGGATTTCCCGTTTGCAGCCATGTGGTTTACCAGAATATACGGCATATTGAGAATCGCCGGACTCTTTGGATCTTTCGGAATCTGCGCAACCGATGTATACACCGGGATGAATTTTTCCTGTTGGTTCGAGGTGATCGTAAGCGGATATGGTTTGTTCTCCTCGTTTACGATCGCCGGCACTAACAGTCTGCAGCCTATGATTACGTCGATCAGCTTTCTGAGTTTCTCATTCGTGCGTTCTTCCATATATTCGTTCAGAACCTTCTCCAGTTCTTCGTTATGCACATCCAGGGCTTTGTTCTTGTCCTCAACCTGCTGTATGCCGCCCTGAGCGTTATTTGTATTCTTCTCGTCCATTTCTACATTGTCCTTTCTCCCTGCCATCTGGCAATCTGCCTCTGGCATGCTTTGTCCTATATTTTAGCATAAACCGGCCGAAAAGAATAGAGAAAAACGTTACAATAATGGTGCGAATAAACGTAAAATGCACTGTCCGATCCGAAGTGCAACCGAACGGCCTGTGCGGTATTTTTCTGTCACTTCTTCACATACATCAAACAGAGCCTCAAAATCCTTATGTATTCCGTGGACTGCCTCCACATCATACATCAGAACGCCGTTTTCAAAATGATGGTACAGACTCCGGTAATCAAAATTGATCGTTCCGATCGTTGCAATACGGTCATCTGCCACGGTCTGTTTTGCATGAATAAAGCCCGGTGTATATTCATAAATACGCACGCCCTGTCTTGCAAGCCCTGCATAATAAGATCTTGTCACTTTATAAATGATCTTCTTATCTGGAATTCCCGGTGTGATGATCCTGACATCCACACCCCTTTTTGCTGCAAGCCCCAGCTCTCTTGTCATCTCATCGCTGATGATCAGATATGGTGTTGCTGCGTAGAAGCTGTGCGCTGCACCCTTGATCAGGTTCAGGTATACACTCTCCCCAAGATACTCATCATCCAGCGGACTGTCTGCATATGGCTGTACATATCCGTTTTCCCCGGAATGATATTCTGGGATTTCGAGAAACTGTCTGTAATCATCCGGAATCAGCTGCACCTTTTTTCTAGGATGCTCCATTGCTTTCCACATTTCAAGGAACATGACCGTAAGACTTCTTACTGCGTCACCCTCGAGGCGGATTCCGGTGTCCTTCCAGTGTCCGTATGGATGTGTCAGGTTAAAATACTCGTTGGCAAGATTATATCCACCTGTAAATCCAACCTTGCCATCTATGACGGTTATCTTTCTGTGATCCCGGTTATTCATGAAAACATTGAGGATCGGCATTACCGGATTAAACACGCGGCACTTGACACCGACTGCCTCCATTCTCCGTATAAAATCGGTATTGATAAATCCAATGCTTCCGACATCGTCGTAGAATAAACGGACATCCACGCCCGCTGCAGCCCGCTCCGCCAGTACGGCCTTGATCCTTTCGAATGCCTCTGCTTCCTCAATGGCATGATATTCCATAAAAATGAATTTTTCTGCCTTTTGCAGCTCTGCAAGCTGTGCCTCTAACCCCTTTGCGGCATCATCATAAAACTGGATATCCGTATTCCGGTACACCGGGTATTTTCCATAATCCCGCACATAACGGAATTCATTGGCAATCGCATAATCATCCTGTTCAAGTGCTGACATCACCTCCGGTTTCTGTGGATTCCACGGTTCCAGCTCATGATCCATCTCTGCGAATTTATCCCGCATTTTCCTGGTAGAATTGGCATTTCCAAAGATGATATAAATGCACAGGCCTGCAACCGGGAATGCCATGATCAGAATGATCCACGGAATCTTAAATGCTGCATTGGAATGTTTTCCGTAAATATGTAATACTACAACCAGTGCCAGAATGCTGCTAAAAAGTGAAATTGCTGTAGAATAGCGGTTCAGCTTCACAAAAAGAAGTATGATCCAGATTACCTGGATCGTAATGCTGATTCCGGTAACCCCAAGTCTTCCGATACTATTCTTTACATTCGCTTTCTGCTCTGCTCTCATTGGTTCTTTTTCTGGCATTTCTCAAACTTCCCTTCTGCATACATACGGATAAATTCCGTATCGCGGTAGATCCACGGCTGATCCATAAACGGACGGTTTCCGGTCAGGATCTCCTCCGGTGTTGCCCACTCCAGGTGATATCCCTTCTCAACCTCACTTGCCGTCATGCTGGTCGTTGTCCTCTCCTCCTTCACATCACAGAAAAAAAACAGCGAATGACAGTGAAAGATCATATGCTCATCAAAACGGTCTCTGCGTTTCTCTTCGATCTCTCCGATCGGGCGGATGCTCTCTGGAATGACGATCAGTCCTGCTTCCTCCTGCACTTCCCGAAGAAGTGCATCCTTATAATCTTCCCCTGGGTCCATGCCGCCTCCAAGTATCTTATAATCACCATCCCTGCTTTTTTGCATGGCAATCCTTCCGTCCCGCACAATGACTCCCCTGACGGAATATTTTTCGTATTCTTTCATATCCTCTGTATAATTTCCAAGATCATAAATCTGTATTTTCTCCATATTCTGGCTTCCCCCTGTATGGACTCATTTGTTTTTAACAATTGTATACTAAAAAACCACTGTCTGCAATGATGCAGCCAATGGTTTTTTAAGAAAAATTCGTATTTATGACATTCCGTTTACCTGCTTGTATTTATAAAGCATTTCCGCATGATTCTGTTCCTCGACCTGAATATCCGCAAGCAGTTTTCTCACATCCGGATCTCCGAAATTAAATACATTGGAATTGTATTCCCCGGATACCATCTTCTCAGTTCCTATGCAATCCGTTGCAAGGAAACTGTCGTCCTGTTTATCCTGCGGATTCGTCATGGAATCATAACATGCTGCAGGCTGGTAATCTTTTCCGTCAGAATCATTGCAATCCACAGACGGGACATTTCCGGAAAGCACCTTGGTCAGGGAATCATAGTGATTCTGTTCCTTCTGTTTCAGGTTTTCAAACAGATTGCGAAGCTCCGGGTCTTTTGCCTGGGCTGCATACTTTGCATATTTTGTCACACAGCTCTGCTCCTGTGTCTGCAGATCCTGAATGACTGTTTTTTCTCGCTCTGATAAAATCATAGTTCATTCCTCCATCTAATAATGATCACATTTTATTATTAGAAGAATGCTCATTTTTATACATTTTATTTTGAGCGGTTGATGACAAGGACATCCTCCGGCTGCAGGATCACATTCCCGTTTGGGATAATGATCTCTCCCATCCGCTGTATCATGATCACAAGTTCATTCTCCTTTCGCGGAAGTTCTGCCAGACTCATACCGACGTATCGGTGGGATTTTTCAATTCTTTTCTCTATGAGCTGGATTCCACTGATCTTATCTAACGCCGGTGCACTTAAGATTAGCGTATCATTTTCAAGAAGTACCGTGTCACCATTTGGTATGATATTCTCCATGTCCCGCTTTAATAAAACGATCAGCGTATCCGGCGGAATTATGATATCGCTGAGCTTTTTCCCACACCATTCATGTCGTCCGTTCAGTGTAAGCTGGACAAACTGCACAGGCACTTCGTTACTATAATCATTAAACGTCTTCATGACATTTTCATTCGCATCGATCATTCCTGATAATTTTGCCATAAACGGCAGTAAGGTTCCCTGCAGCAGGATCGAGAAAATTACGATCAGAAATACGATGTGGTACAGGTCCATCTCCGTCTGCAATGCTTTTGTCGCCATGATTGCAAATACAATGGATGCCGCACCGCGGAGTCCGGACCAGGACACCAGAAAAATCTGGGAAAACCTGCTGCGGAATGGAATCAGGATCAGAGAAACGGCGATCGGTCTCACAACAAATGTAAGAAGAAGTGCGATCACCAGTGCTGGCACAAACACTGCTGGAAGACGCGATGGAAATGCAAGAAGTCCCAGTAAAAAGAAGATCAGGATCTGCATAAGCCCGGTCAGCCCGTCAAAAAAATGCACCAGATTGGATTTATTACTGATCTCGGAATTACCAAGAATAATTCCAAGTATATACACACTTAAATATCCGTTTCCTCCGATTGTCTGCGGAAGTGCATATGCAAGCACCGCAATTCCAACCGTAAAGATAATGTCAAACCCATCGGTTGAAAATTCGTCCCTTCGAAGCATGATAATTGCAAGGAATGCGCAAAACACACCACATATGACGCCAAAAAGGATCTGTGCGACAACCATGCCTAACATGGTCATTCCATCCATTCCTCCCTGTACAAGCGTAATGCATATGACCGTCAGCATATAGGCACACGGATCGTTGCTTCCGCTTTCCACCTCCAGCAAGGACGCTGTTTTGTATTTCAGATTTAATTGCCGCGATCTTAAAATTGAGAAAACCGATGCCGCATCGGTCGAACTGACAAGAGCCCCCAGAAGAAAGCTTTCCATCCAGGAAAAATGAAGAATCGAATGGCAGAGCCATCCGGTTAGACCGGCTGTGATCAGGACACCTGCCGTGGACAAAAGCACTGCTTTTCCAGCAATCGGTTCTGCCTCACGCCAGTTCGTTCCAAATCCACCATAAAACATAATAAAAATAAGTGCAACGGAGCACAGATCCTCTGCAACGGAATAATTGTCAAACGCAATCTTGACGACACCGTCCGATCCAAAGAACATGCCAAGAAGGATAAAAGCCAGAAGCATCGGCACGCCGATCCTCTCCGAGATTTTATCCAGAAATACACAGGCAAGTATTACAATTGCAATAATAAGCAGGGTCTGTATCATTCATGTCCTCCATATTCAAGCCAGAATGCAATGATTGTTGAAACAACTACAAGTACAATTATAATACCAACGATTATATTTTCCAACATAATAAAATCCTTCTTTCTGATTATACTATGCTTTCTCCCTCATCGCTCATACGGTAGCCAACTCCCAGTTCATTCAGAATATAATGGTACTCACCTGGCTTTTCGCCAAATTTTTTACGGATATTCGCCATATTGACCTGAAGCTTTTTCACACTTCCGGAGTCAGAATATCCCCAGATCTTATTGATGATCTCGGCGTAAGTCAGTACTTTTCCAGTGTTTACTGCCAAAAGTTCCACGATATGATATTCCGTCTGGGTCAGTCGTATCGCATTTCCTGCGATCGTTACTTTCCGCGCATCAAAGTCGATCATCATATCCGCTAACTGGAGATTGGACCTGTGGCTTCCGGCATTCTGAAAACGGCTGTTGCGTATGGCTGCCCGCACTCTTGCAAGCAGTTCTCCCGTCCCAAACGGTTTGGTCACATAATCGTTTACGCCAAGATCAAGCGCTTCGACCTTATCTGCCTCATCCATCCTGGCAGATAGAACGATGATCGGAATATCCGAGTTTTTACGGATCTCCTTGATGATGTCCACCCCATCCATGTCTGGAAGTCCAAGATCGAGCACCACAAGATCCGGTCTCTCCGTCTGAAATTTATCCAGTCCGCCTTTGCCTGTCTGTGCTGCAGTAAACCGGTAACCATTCGTCTCGAATATCATTTTGATAAAGTTACAGATATTCAGTTCATCCTCAACCAGAAGCACTTTATAGCTGTTCATCTTCGTTCCTCTCCAGATCCAGGGTAAAGCGGAAGCAGCAGCCCCCTTCTTTCCTGTTGGATGCTGTGATCGTACCATTATGCGCCCGGATAATCGAAGCACATACCGCAAGTCCGATCCCCATACTCTTTTTCTGATGATCCACCGGCGCATCCTTCATTTCAAAATAATCCTTGAATATGTTCTGCAACCGGTCTTTTTCAATCCCGCATCCATTATCCCGGATCTCAAATACCGCTTTTCGTCCTTCCCGGAAAACGGAAAGTTCAAGCTTTGTCATTCCAGCAGCATGCTGCATGGCATTTTCCAAAATATTGATGATCACCTGTTCGATCAAAACAGCATCCATCGGAATGCTGATAAATTCATCCGGAATATCCACTTCAATCTTCTGGTCGGGATATCTTTTCCGGAATTTCATGAGCACCGAATCGATCAGTTCCTCAAGAACCGTGGAGGTCTTGGTGATCTGTACACCGTCACTGTCAATCCTTGTAATGGACAGGATATTTTCCACCATGCGGACAAGCCATTCCGCATCATCGCGGATTCCGTTTGCGAGCTGGATCACCTGTGCCTTTGTCAGCTGGTCATAATGCTCCACGATCGTTGAACTCGAACCACAGATCGTGGTAAGCGGGGTACGCAGATCATGTGATACTGCCCGGAGAAGATTTCCGCGCATCTTCTCCTTTGCGCTTTCCACGCGGATGTGTTCCTGATTCTTAAGCTGAGTCGTAAGTGTACAGGTCATGATCGTAATGACCAGCATGATAATTGCAGAGATAATATTCTCAGGAATACTGAAGTTGAATGCAAAATACGGGAATGCAAATGCAAAATTCAATTCCAGAACGCTGAGCAGAGAAGCAAGGATTCCATACAGGAATCCATCTGTTACAAGGGATACCAGAAATACTGCCAGTGTCATAATCGCTGGTACCAGCGTGCTTGCTTCAAAATACCGTTCAATTACAAGACACAAAACAAAAAATCCTGCAAGTATCCCAATGGATTTTATGATATTCCAAAACAAATTATGATATTTTTTCATTCCAGCCTCCCATAGTGCAAATTATACGTATTCTCCGGTTAAGAATCAGTAAAGAATTACCTGTGTTCCAGATAACAGCCTTCTTCGTGCGAACAGATCACACCAACCGCCTGCAGATAAGAATAAACAATTGTTGTTCCGACAAATTTCATGCCGCGCTTTTTTAAATCTTTGGAGATCCGGTCGGAAAGCGGCGAGCTTGTAACGCCCTTTTCATAGATCACTTTTCCATCTGTCCAATGCCACAGATATTCGGAAAAACTGTGATATTCCTCCTGTATCCTGCAAAATACCTGCGCATTTATCACCGCTGCCTGAATCTTTCGCATGTTACGGATGATACCCGGATTGTTTTTCAGTTCGAGCATTTTCTTTTCATCATACTCACGTACTTTTTCAACCTCAAACTGATCGAACGCCTGTCGGAATGCTTCTCTCTTATTTAAAACACATTCCCACGACAATCCCGCCTGAAATCCCTCGAGGATCAGCATCTCAAACAATTTCTGATCGTCGTGCACCGGAATTCCCCATTCGTGATCATGGTACTCTATGTATTTTTCATTGTTTGGATTTGCCCAGAAGCACCTCTGTTTCCCATCGTTCCACTGCATCCTACGTGTCCTCCTTCTCTAATATTATTACTGTAACACAGGTATCTTTTAAATTCCACACTTGACATAAGTCCGAAATCAGACTATACTCCTCAAGTACGAAATCAGACTTAAAGGAGGATTCCTATGATGGAACAAAAAAAATGCACTCCCTACATGAGTTCAAGCCTTCGCGAATTCAACCGGCTTTATAAGGAATACAATGATATCTACCGGGATGCAGCCCGGAAACTCGGGCTTTCCGACAGTGCTTTTGATATTTTATATACCATCTGTGAGGAAGGAGATGGCTGTCTGCAGCGTGATGTCTGCAATTCAACCCTGATTCCAAAACAGACGGTCCATTCCTCCATCCATAAGCTGGAGCAGGAGGGCTATCTTCTTCTGACTCCCGGCAAAGGCCGGAGCATGCATATCCACCTGACGGAAAAAGGACACAACCTTTTGGAAAAAACCATCTTTCCGGTCGTTCAGGCAGAAAATGATGCCTTTGTCCAGCTGGGGGAAACCGACTGTCAGCAGCTTCTAAAGCTGCATACCAACTATATCCATGCGCTTCGCAATGGAATTTGTAATCTGGAAAAGGAGTTCATATGAAGATTCAATTATCTGAACATTTTACCTATCATAAACTATTGCGCTTTGTTTTTCCATCCATCGTCATGATGATCTTTACCTCAATCTACAGTGTTGTGGACGGACTTTTTGTATCCAATTTTGCCGGAAAAACTGCGCTTGCCTCAATCAATCTGGTCTTCCCGGTTCTGATGGGACTGTCCGCTTTAGGCTTTATGATTGGAACCGGCGGAAGTGCGATCGTTGCCAAAACACTCGGAGAAGGAGAAAAGGAAAAGGCCAATGAATACTTCTCCATGCTGGTCTATGTGACCGCCATCGGAGGCATTCTGCTTTCCATGCTCGGTGCACTGATGATCCCTGAAATCGCCCGAATGCTCGGTGCCAAAGGCGAACTTCTGGATAACTGTATTCTGTATGCAAGAATTTCGTTTCTTTCCATGCCTGCATTTATGCTGCAGAATGTATTCCAGAGTTTCTTTGTGACAGCAGAAAAACCAAAACTTGGACTTTTTGTCATCGTCGCTGCCGGTGTAACAAACATTGTTCTGGATTTCATTTTTGTAGGTGTACTCGGCCTTGGTTTAACCGGTGCTGCTGTTGCGACCGTATGTGGAGAATTCATTGGAGGACTTTTCCCGATCCTGTATTTTACAAGACCGAATTCAAGCCTGCTGCGCCTTGGAAAAACACGTTTTAACGGAAGAATTCTTCTGCAGACCTGCATAAACGGTTGCTCCGAGCTGATGACAAACCTTTCAAGCTCTATTGTAAATTCCTTATATAACATCCAGCTTATGCGATTTGCTGGCGAAAACGGTGTTGCCGCTTATGGAGCCATTATGTATGTCAACTTCATATTTGTTGCGATCTTCCTTGGCTATTCCATCGGAAGTGCTCCGGTCATCAGCTTCCATTACGGTGCCGGCCACCACGATGAACTGAAAAACCTGTTCCAGAAAAGCCTGCGCCTGATCGGCTGCTGGGGACTGATGCTTGCTGTGATCTCCCAGTTCCTTGCGATTCCGCTTTCTACACTTTTTGTCGGATACGATGCTGAGCTTCTGGCTATGACAAGACACGGATTTCGGATCTACTGTCTGGTTTACCTGTTTAATGGCTTTAATATTTTTGGTTCTTCCTTCTTTACTGCACTTAGCAACGGCGGTGTATCTGCAGCAATTTCCTTCCTGCGTACACTTGTCTTCCAGATTGCCGCCGTACTGATTCTTCCTGCGATTTTAGGAATCAATGGAATCTGGTCTGCCGTGTCTGCCGCCGAACTTCTGACCTTATGTGTCACGGTCTCATTCCTGATCCGGCAGCGGAATAAGTATCATTATGCCTGATCACTCCGATTCCGCTTCTCCCTCTCTTCTCTTAAGCTGATCACAAGATCATAGACTTCCGGGCGCCGTTCCTTCAGATGCTCATCCAGAAGATGGCGCCTCTCCTGGAAGCGTTCTGCCAGCTCCGGATGCTCCCTTGAGATTTGCTCATGCACTTCTTTCCGGTGTTCCTCAAAACGGGCAGCCAGCGTCCGCTCGTCTTTTCCTGATATATTTACGATTTCCTTTAAGTGTTCTTCCAGATGTTCCAGCCACTCATCCTGATCCAGTTCCTCCATGTGAGCCCATCGGCCATGAAACAGATTTTCCACATCTCCATTCTGCTTCAACTGATCGATCTGGCGCATGATCTGCTTTTCAATCTCCGCCTCAGTATCGGAACCAAATGCCCACACAAACTCCTGCACACGGTTATCTACACGTTTTCTTGAAGCACTGCGTTCCTCATTGTCCACACCGCCCTCCAGCGGATATGGTCTTTTGATTCCCATATCCTTCAACGCAATATGGATGGTCCTTCGTGCGCACCCTTCTTCGATCAGATAACCAAGTCCGAGTTTCCGCATCTGTTCATTCAACTCTGCAATATGCTCTGTAATATAGAAGCGGATCCCTTTTTCCTTCAATGAACGGTAGAGGATCTCCAGACGGTCTGCAGCCGTAATATCAATGCTTCCAATCCCACTTGCATCAAGGATCACAGCCCTGGTGCCCTCACGTATGCTGTCTTCAATATCCTTCTGCAATACCGAAACGTTGGCAAAAAACAGATTGCTGCTGAAACGGTAAATAACCACGCCCTCAATCTGGTGGATCTGCACACCTTCCTTCAGATCTCGGAAATGTCTGTGTCCAGGCTGGATTCCGAGAAAACAGGTCGCCGGCTTTGCATTACGGATGATCATTTCTGAAAAAGAAAGGATCATTCCGATCAGTACGCCATTGATCGTTCCAAGCAGAAGCACTCCCACAAATGCCCCGGCAAAAATCAGGCATTCTGTGCGGCTTACCTTCCACAGGCGCACTGCAAGTTCGAATTCCGTTGCTCCAAGCAAAGCAGAAATGACGATTGCCGTAAGCACCGGAACCGGCAGATAGCCAATAAATCCGGTTCCGCACAAAAGCAGCATCATCATGGAAAGCCCCGCAACGATCCCCGTCAATTGCGTTTTTCCCTGATACTGTTCTCCCATCGCAGTACGCGAAACCGATCCATTGATCGGACAGCATCCGGTCAGTGCTGCAGCCAGATTGCCCATGGAAAAAGCAAGAATTTCCTGATTGTCATCAATACGGTATCCATTTTTCTGTGCGAAATTGTTCTCAGCAAGTAATGTTTCCGCCATGATCACAACTGCAACAGAAAGGCTGATCGTGATCACCTCATTCATCGGAACAAGTGACAGATCCGGAATACTCCACTTTGGGAGCCCGGTTTCCACCGTATCCAGCGTTTTTACCCCCCAGCTCTCAACCGGCAAAAAGCGTGTCATAAGTGCACCTGCCGCCATCAGCACAACTGCCATCGGAAACTTAGGGATTCGTTTTTTGGATAAAAGCAGAATTGCAAGAGCTGCAATTCCCATAATCAGAGACGGAACATTGATCTGCTTTGCCGTTCTGGCAATATGAACGGCAAGCTCCGGAAGTTCCCCGGTCCCAGCCGTTCCTCCCATGAGCTTCGCAAGCTGCATCAAAATGATCGTCGTACAGATTCCGGTAATGAAACCTCCCATCACCGGCGCCGAAATATAATTTACCAGTTTTCCCGCCTTCATAATATAAAAGGCAAGAAGCCATACCGCAACAAAGAACGTCAGAACCGGCACAACTGCCATTGCCTCTTTCGAACCACTCTCCACATGCAGGCTGATCAGCGCCGAGCCCACAAGAGCCGCCGGTGCTGCATCCACACCAAAAATAAACTGCGGTGAAGTGGAAAAAAACGCAAAAACAAGGATCGGGAATACCGATCCATATAGCCCATATACTGCGGGCAATCCTGCAATCTGTGCATATCCCATGGAAATCGGGATAGAAACCGCCATAATAATGATGCCCGCAAGTATATCTTTTATAATATTTTTACTCTCATAACCTTTTAATGTCTGTGCAAGTCTGATCTTCATTGTATACCACCCTTTTTTACGCTCTCGCCATCGGTCAGCTCAAACGGGATCATCTCATGACACGCCGGTTTGTGCAGATCGATCATGCGGAAAAGCATTTCTACGCTTCGCTCTGCCATATCCTTATGCGGCTGGCGGATTGAAACGATCTTTGGATTGTAATACTGTGCAAGCTTGGAACCGTCAAACCCGGTGATCGAGATATCCTCCGGCACACGAAGCCCTCTGTCTAAGACCGCACGGATGGCTCCGATCGCCATCACATCCGAAACCGCATAAACAGCCGTAATCTCAATATCTTTATCAAGAAGACGTTCCATCGCCTGATAGGCACTGTCATAGGATGAAAAACGCGCTCTTTCATAGTAGCGCTCATCCGGTATGATACCATTCTTTTTCAGACTTTTCAAATATCCATTATGACGCAGAATCGCTGTCTGCGAAAATTCCAGGTTCGCTCCGATCTCAGCGATCCTGGTATGTCCGTTCTGGATCAGATAATCCACGGCCGTCTCTCCGGCCTTCTCATCATCGATCGACACGGAAGACAGTCCCTCTACTCCCCAGTCTGCCGCACTTGATGTCACAATGACACAAGGCACGGAAAGGCTGGAAAAATCTTCACTAAAGTCATCCCGGCTTCCGCCAAGGAAGATGATGCCTAACGGTTTCCGTTCTCTGCAGATACGCATCGTCTCACTTCCAATATTATCGTCCTCATCCAGATAGGTAATGTTCAGCGCATAATCGGTACGCCCGACAACAGACTGAATCTCCTCGGTAATATTGGCAAACAGCATATTGGATGTACCTTTTACCAGTACATAAATATTGCGGGATGTATTCTGCTTTAACCTTTTGGCATTGGTATTCGGCACAAAATTATGTGCCTTCACGATCTCCATGATCTTTTCCTTTGCCTCAGGACTTACGTCCTGCCTATGATTCAGGACCCGGGATACTGTACTTACCGAGTATCCCGATTCCTTTGCAATATCTACAATTGTCACAGTCTGTTCCTCATATTCGATGTAATCAGCCTGCTAACCTTTTACAGCTCCGGCCAGCACACCCTCAATTATATATTTTTGACAGAAAATGTAAAATATAACAATTGGTAAAATTGCAAGAACTAACATTGCCATCATTGCGCCCCAGTCGATCATACCATGACTCTGTTTTAAGTACTGGATCGCAATTGGAATGGTCTTATACTTATTAATATTTAATACAAGAGATGGAAGCAGATAATCGTTCCATACCCACATTGCCTCTAAGATTGCAACTGTCACTGCTGTCGGACGTAAAATCGGGAAAACAACGAGGAAAAATGTCTGCAGAGGACTGCATCCGTCGATCACGGCAGCTTCCTCGATCTCAATGGAGATTCCCTTTACAAATCCGGTAAACATAAATACCGCAAGTCCTGCGCCAAATCCAAGATACACGATAATGATACCAAGTGGATTGGACAGATGCAGCATGTTTGCAAATTTAGATAAAGTAAACATAACCATCTGGAACGGTACGATCATGGAAAACAGGCAAAGTGTATACATGATCTTTGTTCCGGTTGTATGAACTCTTACGATATACCATGCACACATGGAGCAGCACAGAATGATAAGCGCAACCGAGCCAATGGTAATGAAAAGTGAATTACCAAAGCAGTCCCAGAAATTCGTTGCACGGAGTCCATTTTTATAGTTCAGCGTTCCACAAAAAAGGTGTGTTATACCTGCGCAGAATGCATCCCATCCCTCTGATAATTTTGCAGTGCTGATCCCAAATGGATAACGGAATATAAATGCTTTTCTTTTAAAGGAATTCAACAAAACAACCAGTATCGGTAAAATCCATACAACGGAGAGAATTCCGAATATCAGTGTTAAGATCCAGCCATGTTTCGCAGTGCGTACTGTGCTGACTTCTTCTTTTTTATTTTTTGCCATTAATCCTGCACCTCCTTACCTGTTGTGATCTTATTCTGGATCAATGCAATCAGTGCAACCAGAATAAAGAAGATAACCGCTTTTGCCTGACCTACGCCCTGCCATCCATTCGTTCCATACATTGTGTCATAGATATTTAACGCAAGTAACTGTGACATTTTTCCCGGATTACCACCGGTAAGTGCAAGGTTTTGATCGAACAGTTTAAATCCGTTTGTCAACGTCAGGAACGTGCAGATTGTGATCGTCGGCATCAGCATCGGAAGTGTGACATAACGGATGAGCTGCCATGAGCTTGCTCCGTCAATCTTTGCAGCCTCGATCAGCTCCGGCGGAATGTTCTGGATTCCTGCAATATAAATGATCATCATATAACCGATCTGCTGCCAGCATACGACAATGACCAGTCCCCAGAATGCAGACCACTGTGAGCTTACGATCGTTTTAGAGTAGTTCTGTAAGATCGAGTTAAAAATCATCAACCACACATAGGAAAGCACAATTCCACCTATCAGGTTTGGCAGGAAGAAAACCGTACGGAACAGATTTGTTCCCTTGATTCCCTTTGTAAGCGCCATTGCTATTCCAAAAGATACCAGATTAATGATAAGCACAGATACTACGGTAAATAATGCTGTATACCAGATAGAATGTAAAAATGATTTATCTACAATACCGTTTACAACAAAAATCCTTGTATAATTCTGAAATCCTACCCATGACCAGTCTGTTACAGTCGTGAATTTACAAAAGGATAAGAAAATTCCATAAAAAAAAGGAACGATAAATCCGATTGTAAAAGCAGCCATTGTAGGAAGTGCAAATATCCAGAAATATTTTCTAATCGATTTCTCCATAACAAATACCCTTCTTCTCCTAAAAATACGGGGTGAGTGAAATTCCACTCACCCCTGAAAAACTCCTGCAGTTACTCCATCTTATTCATTGGAGAGATTCCAATAATATGACCACTGGTCAACAAATGTCTTGGAAACATCATCCCATGAGCCATCTCTCTCTGTGTACTCAGCAAGAGCAGATACGAAATCTTTTCTCCAGCTGTCAACAGAAGGTGTTGCGTTAAAGGACCATGCAACGGAGGTCTTTCCATCTGCGGCAAGTTCAGATGCAACCTGGGCAAATGCATTCTTAGATGCATAATCACCGGTAAAGGTGTCAAATGGTGCTGAAAGTCCCATCTTGTTTGTGATTGCATCTCGTCCTTCATCACTTGTAATTACCCAGTTTAAGAACTCAAGTGTTGCATCAATGTCTTTCTGATCAGCCTGGGCATTTACAGTCCAATGGTTTTCTGTACCAACTGCAAGACCCTCATTCTCGTCATCTACACCAAAGTAGATCGGCATTATGGAAAGATCATCCTGAGATACTGTATATCCAAACTCATTGTCTTCAGCGAAATTAGCATATTCCCAGTCACCATTCTGATAGAATACTGCTTCTTCCATACCAAATTCAGATTCCGCATTTAAGCTTCCGGAATCCAGTGTAGCTTTATCTGCACCAGATGTGTTGGTATACATATCCCATACTCTCTTATAGTTATCCATATAGGTACCTTTGATGGTATCCTGACCTGCTGTCAGATCACAGCCTGCATCTTTGAACTCATAGTAAAGTTCAATACCTGCAAGATGTCCTGAGAAACGCCAGCTTGATCCATCGTCCAGTCCGGATGAAGCAAATGCCTCTAACAATTTGGTTCCGCATGCTTCATTGATCGCATCCACATTCGTATTAATGTCAGTTGCAACTTTCTCTAATGTATCCAGATCCTTGATCTCATCTACGGATTTGATAACTGCATTCGGATAATTCTTGCAGTAATTTTCAATAATTGCCTTGTTGTAAATAATTCCATAGCACTCATAGCAGTTTGCAACAGAAGCAATTTTGCCATCATATTCCAGTGCCAGTGATTTGTCATTCAGATGTTTGTAAATATCGGTGTCTTTCAGATCGTAGATGTATTTATCATACTCTGCACAGTCAGCAGTGCTTCCGATATTGAAAATGGTTGGTGCTTCTTTCTTTGCAAGTTCTGACTGAAGCTGTGTCTTATACTGACCATCTGCTGCTGTAACTACCGTAACAGGAACCCCCGTCTGTTCCGTATAAGTTTCTGCAAGATCCTGCCATGCAAGGTCTGTTTCCGGCTTAAAGTTCAGCATGTATACAGAACCATCTGCCTTCTTATCACCGCTTCCCCCGTTTCCTGATCCGCATCCTGCAAGCATGGTTGCCAGCATAGATGCTGCAAGTAATACTGTTACTAATTTCTTTTTCATTTTAACCCCTCCTAAAGGATTTAATTTTTGCAAACATTCGAACGTTTTCGGTAATGTTTGCGGTAACGTTTTCACAAGACAAATTATAATATACTTTCGTTAGTTTCCGCAATAGAATTTTGTGTTTTCTACACTAATCCATAAAATATATGTGTTTCTTTTGTATAATATGCATAATTTTCGTTCTTTAGGAGTAGTACTTTTTTCACACAGCCTTGTAAAAGTGTCAAACTTTCACAAGGCAATTTTGTGAACAATTTTTTTAGAAAAATGATTCTTTTTCTCTGGCTTCCGGTGTCAGTCCCTGCGCCGTAAGACGGTATACTTTGTCACACACCTCATCGATGTATTTGCGGTCATGGGAAATACTGATCACTGCTCCAGGGAAATCCGCAATCAGTTTTCTTATCACCGGTCCCGATAACGGGGAAAAATTTCTCGTTGGTTCATCGAGAAGAAGGACATTGGCTTTGGACAGGCTCATTTTCAAAAGCAGTACTTTTGCCTTCTGACCGCCGGATAATTCGCGGATCGGATGCTCCATTTCATCCGCTGTATATTTCAGTGAACCAAGATAAGTACGGATCATCGTCCGCTTTTCCTTCTCTCCGCTGTCATCCAGAAAATCAACCGGCGTCTGGTCCAGATCAAGCAGTTCTTCATAATTCTGCGGCATATATTCCACGCAGATATCCTTTCTGTCCAGCAGATCGTGTGCGATTTTCTTAAAAAGCGTTGTTTTTCCCGCTCCGTTTGTTCCAATAATGCAGATTTTTTCCGCTCCACGGATACGTAAAAAGATATCTTTGGATAAAACCCGTTCTCCATCCGGTGTCCTCAGTTCATCCAGGGAATACTCCAATACCGTTTTTCCTGCAGGAATCCCAGCATCTTTATCCCCCAGTTTGAAAAAGATCGCTTCCTCCTGTTCCGGCATCTTGGTCATATTCTCATCTTCACGCTCAAACCGTTTTCCAATCGATTTTACCGTATGCATTTTCTTTTTTAACAATCTTCCGCCCTCCGGGTCCTGTCTGCTGATGACCGCCTGTGCATGATCCACGCTTTGCATGATCTTCCGGTATTTTTCATCCCGGATTTTCTTCTCCCTGCGATCCGACAAGGCCTGCATGCGCTGCTTGTCAAACCGGTTCTGTCGTTCCTTTGTATACTGCACGTAAGGCATGTGCGCCACCGTATAAACACTCTTTGTTTTCCGCATGATCTGTTCAATGTGGATGATTGTATTTGCAGTATTTTCAATCAGCGTCTCATCATGGGAGATAAAAAGCACAATGTGTTTCCACTCACGGATCAGCTGTTCCAGAAGTTCCAGCGTCTCAATATCAATGTCATTGGAGGGTTCATCTAAAAGCAGAACTGTCGGTTCCTCCAGAAGCAGACGCACCAGCTGCGCCTTGATCTTTTCTCCGCCGGACAGACTTCCCATCTGCTGTGTGCTATAGTAAAATTCGGTGCTCATTCCAAGCTTTTTGGCAAATGCTGCAAGTTCCTTTGGCGATTTGTCATAAAATACTTCCGTTTCTGAAAAATATTCGTACACCGTCTTTGCTTTTTCTTTCTCCGGAAGTTCCTGCGGCAGATATCCAAACCGCTCCTGCCCGGTAATTCTTATTCCCTCGCATTCTGTATAACCGTCTGTCAAATCCGGATCGTAAATCCATTTCATCAGGGTGGATTTACCGTTTCCTTCTTCCCCAATAATTACCGCTTTATCCCCATCGTTTAACACCAGGTTAAAATCCTCAAGGATCACTCTGAGATCCTTTCTGTGTGTAATCGTTAATCCTTTTATCTGTAACATCAGCTGCCTCCTATCAAATTTAAATACAACAAAAAGAGCCTGATTTTGCGTACGCAAAACAGACTCACACAAATAAACCTATATGAAAACAACGTTTCACAAGGCTTCCGAAATGCATGATCATCTAATTTAAGCGTACACGAAAAAGAGGTATCTGTTACACCCCTTCCGATCACCGGACTTCAAAATGCATGCCCGATGCAGGTCTTTCTACTATGTGTTTCACTTAAACTAAATTATCTGTTTCTCATTTCTCCACCTTGCACAAGTTGTGCTCTTTCTTTTTATTTGTCCGGCTTATCCAGACAAATTTATCTTAACATAATTTATTCTGTCACACAATATCATGACAGTAGATTTACACACAGGAATGTAAAAAATGGCAGCGTCCCAATCATAATCATTGTATTCTGCATAACTGCGGCAGCTGCAAATTCTGCATTATTTTTATATTTCTGTCCCATAATAACATTAAGAGAAGCGGATGGCATGGCACATAAAACAACTGCTGTAGCTGCTACTTCAAATTCCACATGTAAAAGCTTCATAACCCAAAATGTGATCATAGGACAAAGAAACATACGAAATAAGCTGACCCCATAAGATGCACGGTCAGTGAGTACTCTTTTTACTTTCATCCCTGCAATTTCAGCACCAATGATCAGCATAGAAACCGGCATCATACAATCCCCAAGAATCGTTAAGGAATCCGTTATGACAGTAGGAAAACGCCATGGAAGAACATACAAAAAAACAGTAATTATTGCAATCCAGATCATTGGATTGCACAAACAGCTCCTGCTGTCCATATGCCCATTCTCCTTCCCCTGGAGTACATAGATTCCAACCGAAAAATAAAGAACATCAAATACACTGTTATAAATTGCTCCATAAAAAGTTCCTGTGTCGCCGATTACCTGTCCCAGCAACGGCATTCCAATAAATCCGGTATTGGCAAATGTGATCAAAAGCGTAAACATTGCCGTCCGGTCTGCATTCATCTTTGTCAGTCTGCCAACAGCAATTCCAATGACAAATGCCAGAAAATAGTAGATCAGAGCGATACAGACAATACTGCCTGCACCTTTTAAATGCTCCATTCCAAAAGGCTGTTGTGATGAGGCGATCATACTGACCGGAAGCAAAAGGTTTACAAGCAAAGAAGACAGTTTTTCCTTACCGGTGTCATCGATAATCCCTGCCTTTGCTGCTGCGAATCCAATTGCTGCCAGAATCATAATTTTAATGGTTAATTCTAATACAAGATCCACTTTTTTGTCTTCTCCAACGATTCTCCTAATTTTACAACTTCATCGATCCGTTCCGGCTCTCCTGCCAGTTGATATCCCATATTTGCACCACTGACCACCTGAAGTTTCTCAATCGATTCTGCGCTGTAAAATGCGCAATGCGGCGTAATGATAACATTATTGCGGTTTAAGAGTCCGCAATGAACAAGATCCGGTTCCTCCGCCTCCAGAACATCAAGCCCTGCTGCCCGGATTTTTCCCTCGTCCAGTGCCTTTACAAGTGCAGCTTCCTCGACACTTCCTCCTCTACCAACATTGACAAAGATCGGAATTCTTTCCATTTGGGCGAATGCCTCTTCATTGAAAAAATGGTAGTTCTCGTCCGTAAGATTCATATGATTGGTGATAATATCAGCCTGTCTGAAAGCCACCTCTGCTGATACCAATTTGACGTCGAGAGCTTCCGCCTGCTCAACTGCCTGGGCATTCCCGATTGTATAAGGATCAACTGCAATCACCTTCATTCCATATGCATGAGCGATCTGCGCAACTCGTTTTCCGATTCTGCCAAAACCAAAAACCGCAAGTGTCTGACTGCATAAATTCCTGCCTCCGGCAATCGTATGATACTTCCATTCATGTGCATGATCAATTTGTGTGTCATAAAACTTCAAATTACGGTTCAACGCCCCAATCAGTGAAAACGTATGCTCTGCGACCTCTTCCGTGCAATATTCCCGAATATGGCAAACCGTCACACCATATTTTTTTGCAGCTTCCAGTTCTATATTGGAATATCCAATTCCGCTGACCGAAATACATTGAAGCTCCGGTGTCTGTGCCAGTATCGTCTCTCCGATTTCAAGGAATCCGGTAATCAGGCCATCTTTGTCCTGCAGCTTCTGAATCAGCTGTTTGTCATTCTCATAGGCACAGATCTCAAATTCCACGTCTTTTCCATATGCCTTCCGGACACTCTGCATCGTAGGTTCATAATCCTTCTCCATTGCACTTACATAGTCACAGATCAAAACTTTTTTTATCCGTCTGCCTTCTCTCATCTTAACACGCCTTCTTTTCCTTCACGCTTTGTTTTTGCCGGACTTCATCTAAAATTTCCCGAATTGCGATCAACACAACATCCATTTCCTGTTCTGTTCCGATTGTGATTCTCAAATATTTTGTCAGCTTTTCATCTGCGAAATGCCTTGTCAATATTCCTTCTTCCTTGAGTTTTTCACAGAGAATGCCAGAATCTATTGCATCATGATAGCAGAATACAAAATTTGCCCTGGAAGGGATTACATGGAATCCAATGCTCTCCAGTTCTTTTTGGAAATTCTCCCTGTTTTTTTTAATCCTTGTAACACAGTTATGCAGATAATCAACATCTTTTACAGCAGCAATTCCGGCAGCCATAGTTACGGAATTTAAATTAAATGGATTAAAAGAAAATTTAATTTTGTTCATATCCTCTATGATCTCCCTGCTGGAAACCGCAAATCCAATATGTGCTCCCGCCATATTACGTGATTTGGAAAACGTCCGTACAACGACCAGGTTCGGGTATTTCACTGCAAGGGGAAGGCATGTCTCGCCAGAATAGTCAGCATATGCCTCGTCTACGATCACCATTCGATTTGGATTCCTTTTTACAAGACGTTCAATATCTGCTGTTGGAATGGTAAGTCCAGTCGGATTATTTGGATTTGCAAAAATAATATCCCCATCGAGTTCCATATAGTCATTAATGTCGATTGAAAAATCATCTTTTACAGGAATCTCTTCCATATCCAGACCATATGTTTTCGCATAGGTCCGGTAAAATCCATACGTAATATCTGGAAAATATATTTTCATTCCCCGGCGGAAGAAACTCATGAGTACAAAACTTAATACTTCATCCGCCCCGTTTCCGACAAATACCTCTTCTTCTTTTACATGATATACCTCCGCAACAGCACGGCGGAATTCATGGCAATGCGGATCTGAATAGTAGCTCATATTCCAGATTTCACTTTTCGAGATTGCCTCAAAAACCTTTGGCGAAGGAGGCATGGATGTCTCATTTGCGTTCAGTTTAATATATGGCTTATCCTTTGGCTGCTCGCCCGGAACATATGGCTCCATATCCTTGTATTCATCTACTAAAAATATACTCATTCTTTCTTCCTCTTTCTTTTTCTATTTACAGCACTTTGGAAAGAAACTCCTTCAGTCTCGGACTCTTTGGATTTTCAAAGATTTCCTCTGGTGTTCCTTCCTCCTTTATGTGCTTTTCATCAATAAACATGACACGGTTTGCCACTTCTCTTGCAAATCCCATCTCATGAGTCACAACGATCATCGTCATTCCCTCTTGTGCAAGTTCATTCATAAGTTCCAGAACTTCCCCAACCATTTCAGGATCTAACGCTGATGTTGGCTCATCAAACAGGATCAGATCCGGATTCATTGCAAGTGTTCTTGCAATTGCAATTCTTTGTTTTTGTCCACCTGAAAGCATATCCGGGTAAGCATCTGCTTTATCTAAAAGCCCGACTCTTTTCAACAGTTCCTCTGCCTTCTTCGAAGCCTCTTCTCTTGTCATTTCTTTTAATTTTACCGGAGCGAACATAATATTTTCTTTGATTGTCATATGTGGGAAAAGATTAAATTGCTGAAAAACCATGCCGATTTTTCTCCGAATATTGTTGATATCCACGCTGCTGCCGGTGATATCTACTCCCTCAAATAAAATGCAGCCGGAGGTTATCTTTTCTAACTGGTTCAGACTTCTTAAAAAAGTAGATTTTCCACAACCGGAAGGTCCGATAATTGCGATGACTTCTCCTCTTTTTACTTCCGTCGAAATATTGTCCAGAACTACGTGGTCTCCATATGCTTTTGTCAGACCCTCTACAAATAATAATGTCTCAGCGCTCATTTTTTCTCAGACTCCTTTCCATTTTTGATACAGCCATTGATAAAAGTTCCACAAAGATCAGATAGATGACTGCTACGAGTATTAGTGGCATAAATGCATCAAACGTGTTACTTCGGATAATATCTCCACCCCGCGTCAGGTCATTTAATCCAATGTATCCACAAATTGAGGTTTCCTTCAAAAGTGTTATGAACTCATTGCAAAGAGCCGGAAGAACATTTTTCACAGCCTGAGGCAAAACGATAAAAAGCATTGTGATCCTGTAGCTTAATCCAAGACTTCGTCCAGCCTCAAACTGCCCATTGTCTACGGACATCATTCCGCTCCGGAAAATTTCAGCAACATAAGCTCCGGAATTAATTGCAAACGCAATGACCGCAACAAATACCTTATCTACATTGACAGATTTAAAAATCACATAATACATGATCAGAAGCTGGATCATCATTGGTGTTCCACGCACAATCGTCAGATAGAGTTTACAGATTGCGTTTAAAAAACCAAGACTGTGGTTTTTATCATGTGTAACACGGACAAACGCTGTAAGAAATCCAAGAATTACTCCAAGCACTGCCGCACAGACTGCGATGATCAGGGTATTTTTCAGACCTTTTGTTATGTATTTCCACCTGCTGTCTTTGATAAAATTATTCTGAAATCTCTGAGCCAGATTCAAACCATTCACATGATCGTTATCTTTTACAATAATTACCTGTTTGGATGTGGTGTAGGAATCTGTAAAATCGATTGATTTCTGCCGGTCTTCTGTCACCGTCATACCGGCAACACCAACATCTGCCTTACCTGAATTTACCGAATTGATAATGGCGTCAAATTCCATGTCTGAAATCTCAACCTTCATTCCAAGCCTGTCGCCGATTGCGGTGATAATGTCAATATCAATTCCAGTCACTTTCTCATTGTCGTAGTATTCATATGGTGGAAATGTTGCATTTGTAGCAGCAACCAGCGTACCATGATCATATGTTGTTCCCTGTGGTGTCTCATAAGGATGTTTTCCTGCATCCTCTCCAATGTAATTCGAGAGGATCTGTTCGATCGTTCCATCCTCCTTCAATTCTGCAAGTGCACCGTTGATCTTCTCTCTTAACTGGTCATTTCCTTTTGCTATACAGATTGCATAATCCTCAGAAGTAAACTCTTCATCCAGGATCTTTAGGTCATCGGAATCTTTTGTCACCGCAATTGCAGGCTGTTCATCGATAATCACACAGTCTATCTTATCCTGTTTCAATGCCTGAACAGCATCTGCCATTTTGTTGTAACGTTCTACCGTTGTTCCAGCCTCATCGCCTTCATAATCAGAGGCGTAAATATCTGCTGTCGTTCCAAGCTGGACTCCGATTTTTGCCCCGGAAAGTTCATCCACCGAAGTTACTTTTTTTGTTCCGGCAGAGGATTTTCCACAACCGGCAAGTGCAACTATACAGAGCACCATAAAAATCAATACACATATTTTCTTTTTCATTCTTTTACCCTTTTTCTATAGATTTCCCCTTAGTTTCTACATCAATCAGGTAATGAATCGATCAGCCTCTGAGCAAAGGGAACGTCATGCAGTGCGGTCCGCCTCCGGCTTTCAGGATTTCCGTGATATTTAACTCGATCACATCCATTCCTTTTGCCGCAAGCTGCTCATTCACTTTTTCATTCCGCTTTAATGACATAACGCGATGACCGCCCAGAGCCTGAAGATTACATCCATGAAGGAAAATCGCCTCTTCTGGCACATCAATGATCTCGATTCCACGCTTTGTCAATAATTTTTGAAACTGCTCCGGGAGTCCATTCCGGTAAGCAACTGCCAGATGTTCGTCCACCAGATTAAAACACATATCCAGGTGAAGATATTCCCTTTTCAGCGGCACTCCCGTCACTTCATATCCCAGTGGCTCTAAAATCGCCTTTAATTCATTCAATCCCTGCTCATTCGTGCGATCAGCCATTCCAACCGCTATCCAATGCTCGTTCAGGAACATAAAGTCACCGCCTTCAAAAAGACCTTCCTTTACTTCACCAATCATTGGCACTCCAAGTTCTTCCATGCGCTGCTTGTAATCAACGTGTTCTTTATAACGCATATCCAGCTTAAAGCGTCCCATGATATATCCCTCTTTCACACATCCGCCAAAATCTCTGGCAAATACAGAATTTGGTCTTTTGTCGTCCGGTTCTAAAAACTCCACTTCTATTCCGGCTTTATGATACGCATCTACAAATTCCTGATGTTCACGAAGCATGATACCCACATCCATCGTAGTATCCTTCCAGAGCTTTGCGATTTCATTGATCGGCGCTGGTTTTAAAAACTGCGGTCTTGAAACCAATACTCTTTTTAACTTACTTGTTCCATCTTTTACAAACATCTTCACATTCCCTCCTATAAGAATTTCTGCAGTGTTTTTATGATGAGCTTTGGTAATACTTCAAAGCTGTATGGCATATACAAGCGTTCCGTCCACTTATGCGCATCTTTTCCGTGAACGCCAAAATTCACCGATTTGATTCCGAGCGCCCTCATCTTTTCAAATGGAAGCGGATAAAGCTGTTCCATCTGTGGGAAATTCCTCTTCAGACTTTCCGTGGATTCCTGTGGATCATCAATACAAAGGTAACTGCTATCCGAAAGACTCGGGAAAAACTGGCAGATTTCATAATGTACCTTTGTCTCTTTCTCCACTTCATCCGTAATCTGCCGCAGTTTATCCATAATACGCTTATCCTGCACTTCTTCACTCTTTAAAGTGTTATGCGGGCAGTACGGAGCAGCAAAATAAAGCACTACGACCGGATGATAAATCCCCGCCTTTTCAAGCATCATCCGGATCATCCGGATCGGCAGTTCCCGCTTATCCTCATTTTTCTGAAGACCTTCTTCTGTCATCGTAGCAAGAAGCTCATCCAGTTCTTTACAATTTGCACTGGCAAGCTGATACAGTTTTTCATACGTTAAAACCGACCATGCATTCGGAATCGGGACATATTCCTTACCTGAAAGTTCACAAAAGTCCTTATAATTCTGATTCAGATCCTTCATTGTATCAGAAACAGCTTTCTCAGCTGTTTTTTTGAGTTTTGAAAGAATTTCATTTGTACTGGCATTGTGGACGAAATAATTAAAATAAACCAAAGCCTCTTTTGCTGTCTGCACATTGTACCAGCCTTTCAGATCCTTGAGTTTAAGTGCAACCGGAGGAAGTGAATACTCTCCGCCATAGCTGTCACAGAATTCCGTATGAAAACTGATCTCTGATGTCAGCCTGGCTGCCACTACAGTCGCATCATAGCCCTCAAAACATTGTCCGACATGCGTCTCCCTTCCCTGAATGTAAAAACATGGAAGAAGCTTTCCTCCAACACCAGTATAAAGATACTGGTTCGTATCTCCCTGATACATCGGGCAGGTATAGTCATTGTTGATTGCAAGTATATAATTTAATCCATATTTATTTTTCAGGAGTTCAAACGTTTCGATTCCTTCGATGATTCCTGTATGAAGGTTTTCTTCTACCGGATTCAAAGAGAGCAGGATATTTCCCGAAAGCTCTTTTACATGATCTGCTATGTGTCTGATAAGAACCATGAATACTGCATCTCCGCTTTTCATATCACATGCGCCTCTTCCAAACAGATAGTCTCCGGATTCAAGATCCTCCCTCACCTCCTTCGGAAGTTCCACCTTTGCCAGTTCCTTTTCCAATGCAGCCGTGTCAAATGCAGCCTCCTGAAGCGGTCCATAATCTTCAACACCGACCGTGTCGGTATGCCCATGAAAAATGATCGTATTCGGATTCTCATCCTTTTCTCCGCAGAGCAATGCAAATACATTTCTTCTTTGCAGGCAGTCATCTTTCAGTGTCTGGATCACAACCTGCTCTGGATGCTGTTTGAAATATGGGATCTCTCTCAGATAATTTTCTATAAAAATTCCAATATCTTTTTCACCCGATGTTGTGTTAACACTTGGAACTGCAACCATTTCTCTGGTAAGCTCCAACATTTCCTCTCTCATATCCACCTCCTGAAATCCATCTAAAATACTTTAAATGCAATAAAAATGGGGCCTGCAGAATTATCTTCTGCAAGCCCCTTCGCTTACTATGCCTATATTTATATCAGCATAGTTCCTTGTTTACAATGGACTGCGAAACAAATTTTTTTATATTTTTTTGTAATTTTTACAAAAATATGTTATTGTGTCTTTACATTACAGATTGGAGAACAAATATGCTTGATGTTGCCTCTCTTGAAAAATTCGACTTTTTTAAAAATTTTGTGCTGATTGCTGGTGTCAAAGGATTATATCGCAATATTTCAAACGTTGTAATTCTGGATTATGAAGGAATAGAAGGTGATTTCAGCGGTTTTCATGAGGGTGATTTTGTCATCACCAATATGCTTTTTGCGAAAAATGACACTTCCAGAATATATCCCGCATTTAAAGCATTAATTGATATCGGTGTGTCTGCTTTTGCGATCAAAACAGTGTTCTTTACAGAACTCCCCGCTGAGGTTCTTGCACTTGCGGAGCATTCCCGGATTCCTGTCTTTTTCTTTCACGACATCTACATTGAAGATGTTATTTTAAGCATTACGGATCATTTACGCTCTTCTGCCAATTATAACTATTATGAGAATCTGATCGATTCTTTTTTGCTCACACCGTCTCATCATGCACAGATTCACGAGCTTCTTCACTCTCTTCTTCCTGATGAAGACCAGCGGATCAGTGAAAAAACCGTAACTTCTCTCTCCCTGTTTCCACCAACAGACACGGATGAATTTTCACTTCAGCGAACAATCAACAAACTCATGCTTCAGGCCAACCACATGAAAACCAAAGCGGATCTTCGTATTCTGAAATATCAGAAAGGAATCCTTTTTCTCAGTTTCGAAGAAAAACAAAATTCGCCAGAAAATACGTCTGCCATGTGGAATGACATTATGAAAGAACTAAACCTTACCAAATATATTGCCGGAATCAGTGATCAACCTCTCCAAATCTCCAAAATTGACATTGCGATCGAGCGCAGCCTCCATGCCTGCAGAATGTCCGTAAAACATGGTTGTCAGCGATCAAAATACAGTGATCTAGGTCTCTGCAATCTGATTTTTTCTATTTACAAAGACCGTTATTCCTGTGAATTTCTTGCAGAAAAAGCAGCAGTTCTGCATCCTGCAAAACATGCTGCCTTAAAAGATACCATGCAGGAACTGGTCCTCCATGATTTTGAAATTGATCCCACTGCGGAAGCTCTCTTCCAGCACCCGAATACCATACGCTACCGCATTGGAAAACTAAAAGATCTTTTCCGTGTCAAAAACGATCTGGAGTTTCAGATTCTCTGCATTCTTTTATCAAAAGATGAATATTCGGACGGTTAATTCCGTTATACCAAAATCTATTTTTCCACTAAGGTGCGAATGAAAAATTCTGTGATCTGCTCCCACACTTTTTCCTGGAAAAACATAAGATCGGCATGATCTGCGCCGTCTAGTGCCAGCAGTGTCACATCACAGCCGGCTTTCTCTAACACTTCATAAAGCTCTTCGCTCTGGGAAAACGGAACCGTTTTATCTTCGTTCCCATGAATGATAAAAAATGGCGGAGCAGCCGGTGTCACCTTGGAAACCGGTGAATTCTCTTTTGCTTTCTCTGGGTGATCCATAACAGAAAATCCCATCATCAGAGACTCCGCAGACGCTGCCGCCTGCTTTTCATTTTCATGCGGAAATGTTGCAAGATCCGTCGGTGGATACCATGGGCAGGCTGCCTGCACCTCGCTGGACTGTTCGAGATAATCCCCGATTTCCAGTGACGCATCCATATCAAGGGCTGCCATGCATGCCAGATATCCTCCTGCGGATTCCCCCATCACACCAAATGCATCCGGATTGATGCGGTAACGCTCAGCATGCGCTTTCAGATAGCGGATCGCAGCCTTCACGTCTACTAACTGCATCGGGAATGATCCTTCATTGGAAGTGCGGTATTCCACACTTGCCACTGCAAATCCTTTCTGTGCCAGCTGTGCAAGATATGCAAGATGTGCAGACTTATCCATTCTAAGCCATCCTCCACCACAGATCCACACGATACATGGATACGTACGTCCTTCCATGTCCTCCGGATAGATCAGATCCATTTTCAGGTCTCTTCTGCTGTGTCCATACCAGGAATCCACCTGTGCATAGGTGATATCCGTGGTAACCACATACTGTGGATTTTCAATTGCAAGTTTTTGTGTTAATTTCATTTTGTTTTCCCCCCATTTATCATTTGTCTGTTTTTTCCTGACAGTCTCAGCCTTTCCTGGCTTCCTTTTCGCTGCAGTGTCACAGTATCATCCACAAATACTTTTCCACCACTTTTCAATCCTCCGATGACGGTGTCATCTTTGTAGATCAGAATATCCTCCAAAGAATTGTTGACAATCTGATAGGTTTTACTTGATGCATCGTAAGAGATGGAGCAGTCATTCCATACGTATGAACTTCCTCTGTCAGCCACCATATCCCTGCTGCCATTTTTCTTAGACGGCTGGTTTTTCCCCGCTGCACTGCTGTCATTTTTAGCTGTTCCATTCTTTTGAGCAGTGGTCTCTTTTCTAGATGGTGACTTTTTATCTGTGTTGTCTTTCCTTGCCGGCTGCTTTTTACTCTTCCGTTTCTTTTTTGATTTCTTCTTCCGGAACAGTTTTCTGCGGGGCCATTTGTGATGGGATTTTCTCGGAGTTTTTTCAAGGCTATTGGAATCTTTTGACTTTTCTTCCGGCCTGCGGTAGCCACCGGTCACCCATCCTATGAGGATCAGAATCCATGCAATTCCATGCAATAGCGTGAAAAGATACACGCCAATCTGCAAATATGGATGCAGTTCTGCCAGTCCGAATAATGCCACAAGCATCTCCGCCAGCACAAGAAGTGTAAACACCGTCGGCAGTACCATGGTCTTTTTTCCTCTTGCCAAAAACAGCATGCACATCGCCAGAAAACAAAGCAAAAGTGGAGCCAATACTGCCACTGCACCAGCCACCAATAATCTGCTGTCCACATTTCCCTGAACAAATGTCAGAGCCGATTTCATCGTTCCAACGGTAAGTGGCGCCTTTAATACATAATCATCTGCAAGCTGTCCATTTGTCAGATAAGTATAACCTGCTTTTGCTCCTGCGCTCAATACATCCATTCCTGAAAGTGTGATCTCCTGTCCTCCCACCAGGAAACGGCAAAACGGAAGAAGCAGCGAAACCATTGCAAGCAGTAATAGAATTCCAGCTATATTTTTTAAGAAACGTCCATAGTTTCTCATCATTCTCAGTCCTCTCTATCCATGTATTCTCATGACAGGCACATTATAGCACGGAACAGGAGAGATGCTTATTAAAATTCTTTTAATTTTCTCTTACTTTTTTCAGGCAAACAACTAACCATACAATCAGAACAAGTAAAAGCCCCACATGTTTTGCGGTTTCCCGCAACATGTGGGGCTTATTATCTTGAATAATTATTTATTAGCAAACACCCTGAGCGAGCATAGCATCTTCTGAGGTGTCCGCAGATTTACTGGGGTTTTGAGGTCGGTTGTATATCACGTGTATAGATTGATTTCCATCCATATAAACTACTGCAATATCCTCACACTTTTCCATTTCAAGCGCATATTTTTTGATTTCAGATTCAT
>CAKRMH010000007.1 GCA_934364805.1 uncultured Lachnospiraceae bacterium | reverse complement strand
AAAACGGCTGTAAGCCTTGATTTTACTGGCTTCACAACCGTTTTTTTACTTTCAGACTGTCAAAGATGGGATTATACTTTAATATGTCTCATTTTTCAATGAAAAATTCAAGACACATTTTGCCATAATATGAAATTCTTATTGAATTCCCTTTTCCAGATCATTTTGTGTAAAAGCGCCTGGAAGAAGTTGTTCTAATGTGCATTTTTTAAAATGTCCATCTGGTTTTACCAGAAGAACCTGAAAAGTCTTCGGATCACAAAACTCCGCCATTACCTGTCTGCATACACCACAAGGATACAGATAATCCTGTGCATCACCGCTTATTGCAATTGCTTTAAATTGTCTCTTACCCTCGGAAACTGCCTTAAAAAAAGCAGTTCTTTCTGCACAATTCGTAGGAGAAAAAGCAACATTTTCTATATTTACGCCCTGGTACACTGCACCGTCCTCGGTCAGGAGTGCGGCCCCAACTCGAAAATGCGAATATGGGGAATAGGAATTTTGTTTTGCTTCTATTGCAAGCTGGCATAATTTCTGATCTGTCATAAATATTTTCCTTTCCAGCATATAATATTATCTAACATTTTACTATGATCGGCACGTTCTTTCCACCATTTTTGGCATTAAGTTATAAATTTTTCATAAACATCAATTTCTTACTCTTGTTTTAAGAAACAACATTTGATAATATTTTTAGTATAACGTTAAAGGAGGTATAACATGGGTACAAATCCATTCAGTGAAATAACACCACAAATTAATCATTACGCCAGTTTATGTCAGAATACAGCAACCATTGACCCGGCAGACTATACTACATATGATGTCAAACGCGGACTCCGTGATTTAAATGGTAAAGGTGTTCTGGTAGGACTGACTGAGATATCCGATGTCTGTGCGACCAAACTGGTAGATGGCAAACAGGTTCCGGCAGATGGAGAACTTTACTATCGCGGATATAATGTCAAAGAGCTCATTTCAGGTACAGGTGACCGGAATCATTTTGGATTTGAAGAATGCACCTATCTCCTGTTGTTTGGACAACTTCCAAATAAGAAGGAACTGGATGAGTTCACTGCAGTGCTCAGCCAGTATCGTACACTACCGACAAGTTTTGTCCGCGATATTATTATGAAAGCTCCAAGTAATGATATGATGAACACACTTGCACGAAGTGTTCTTACCTTATATTCATATGATGACAGAGCGGATGATATTTCTCTTCCAAATGTTCTGCGCCAGTGTCTTCAGCTGATCAGTCTTTTCCCACAACTGTCTGTATATGGCTATCAGGCATACAATCATTATCACGAAGGTCAGAGTTTATTTATTCATAATCCGATTCCGGAATATTCTACTGCGGAAAATATTCTTCATATGCTTCGTCCGGATTCCAAATTTACTCCTCTTGAGGCTAAACTTCTGGATACCGCACTGATCCTTCATATGGAGCACGGCGGTGGTAATAACTCTACCTTTACCACACATCTGGTATCTTCTTCCGGAACCGATACTTATTCTGCGATTGCTGCGGCAATTGGATCTCTGAAAGGTCCAAGACATGGTGGAGCCAACATCAAAGTAATCAAAATGTTTGATGATCTGAAAGCACACGTAAAGGACTGGAATGACGACGAGGAACTCAGCCGTTATCTGACTGCGCTTCTTCATAAAGAAGCCTTTGATCACGCAGGTCTGATCTATGGTATGGGACATGCGGTATATTCCCTTTCCGACCCAAGAGCTGTTATCTTCCGTACATTTGTAGAGCGTCTTTCTGCTGAAAAAGGACGGGAAGATGAATTCCAGCTCTATGCCAATGTTGAACGTCTTGCTCCGCAGATCATTTCCGAGGAACGCAAGATTTATAAAGGTGTCAGCCCGAATGTCGACTTCTTCAGCGGATTCGCATATAATATGCTGGATCTTCCGGTTGAATTATATACTCCGATCTTCGCAGTTGCCCGTATTGCAGGCTGGAGTGCTCATCGAATCGAAGAATTATCTTATAACAATAAGATCATGCGTCCGGCCTATAAATATGTTGGACATCACAGAGAATATATTCCTTACGACAAACGAAACCAGTAATCACAAAAAGAGGAAATCTGAATCAGCATCAGATTCCCTCTTTTTCTATGACTGGAAGTTCAAACCAGAACTTCGATCCTGCAGAGAGAATACTCTCCACTCCATAGTGCGCATGATGAAGTTCCAATATGTTTTTCACAATAGATAACCCAAGTCCGGTTCCCATAACCGCACGCTTATGAGTTTTATCTACTTTATAATACCGGTCCCACACATAAGGAAGATTCTCTTCCGAAATTCCTTCTCCGGAATCAATCACTTCGATCCGTACTGTCTGCTCTTTTACGAGCTGTCGCACGAGTACTCGTTTATCACTTCCCGTATAGTTGACCGCATTATTGATCAGATTATAAATCACCTGGAAAATTTTAAATTCATCTGCGCAGACATACACTTCCTCCTGATATTCAAAATCAATCCGGTAACCATCCTGTTCTTTTAATTTGTTATAGCGCTCCAGAACCTCCTGAATGCGGTCGGTCAAATTGAATTCGGAAAGTTTCATCTCCAAAGCGCCCGCCTGCAGCTTTGATATATCAAGCATATCATTGACAAGATTCGTAAGTCTTTTAGCTTCATCAATAACAACCTGAACATTCTCCGGCGTATTTTCTCCCGGAAGATCACGCATAACCTCCGAATATGCAATGATCATCGTAAGCGGTGTCCTCAGATCATGTGATACATTTGCAATCAGTTCTTTTTGAAGTTTTTCGTTTTTCCCCAGATCGTCCGCCGCCTGGTTTAATGTTTCTGAGAGTTCTGCAATCTCCCGGTAATCTTTTCCGTCAAAGGTCACATTGAACTCTCCTTTTGCCAGTTTTTTGGCGGCATTGTTGACACGTATCATAGACCTGGAAACTTTTTTGGAAATTACGAGCGCAATCAGAAGTGACAGGATGATCATGACAACCGTAATCCAGATCATCTGGATTCTTAAAGTATCTACAGTCGCACTTACCGGTGTCAGTACTGTATTCACCATAAGAACACATGCGGTATGATCACTGGTTAAAACATCAACATAAATAATACTTTCCGCCATATCCTGCCCGTAATTCTGGACAAATCCATCCGCTTCCGGTGGCTGTGGAATAGCACTGTCCGCTTCTGGTGGCTGCGGAGCAGATACCGCTTCCGTCAATGATTCGGTATTCCTGTTTTGTTTTTCAAATGTTTTATTATGATTGCCCTTGAACTCGATCACCGTACTTCCACCATTATCCTGTGCCTCTTTGTAATACCGCAGGAATTCTTCATTTGGAAGCGTTGACATTTTGGTTGTGGCAATATATTCGCAATTATACAGGGCATTTCCGGAAGTATCTGTCACATAAATTGTAATATTATTTTGGGCCGCAAGCTGGTCAAGCTGTTCTTCTTTCTCCTCTGAATCTGATTCCAGAATGGATATTGCCTCCTGTTCCACCGAACGTGCATTGTTTTTTGTGATCATTTTGTAAAACGAATCCAGATACACGATCTGGAAAAACCACAAAAGAACCAAAAGACATGCAGTAAACAGCAGCAGATAAAAAAATATTTTCCATTTAATGCTTATCTTCTCGTGCTTCAAATCGATATCCTACCCCTCTGAGTGTAATTAGAAATTTGCGATATTCTCCAAGACTGTTTCGTAAAAGCTTGATGTGCGTGTCCAGTGTACGGTCATCTCCATAGTAATCATATCCCCAGACTTCTGTGATCAGACGTTCTCTTTCCAATGCAATATTTCTGTTTTTCACAAGGAAAAATAAAAGATCATATTCCTTTGGCGACATATTTACACGCTGTCCATCAACGGACACGGTTCTTCCGGTGAAATCAACCTCCAGTCCCTCTGCACGGAAAATGTCATGTTCTGTTTCTGAAATTTTATTGGAATTTCTTGAAACCACAACCTTAACCCGCATCATAAGTTCTTTTGGAGAGAATGGTTTTACAACATAATCGTCAATACCGTTTTCAAATCCGTGAATACGGTCATATTCTTCTCCGCGGGCAGATAACATGATGATCGGAATATCCTTGAGTTTCTTGATCTTTCTGCATGCGGAAAATCCATCCAGTTCCGGCATCATAACATCCATAATGATCACATCATAATCATTCTGTCTGCATAACGTGATCGCTTCCATTCCATCTTTTGCTTCAAACACCTCATATCCTTCAAACTCTCCATATTTCCGGATAATCTGTCTGATTTTTTCTTCATCATCTACAACTAATATTTTTTCCATAAAACACACTCCTGCTTGAAATTATCCATAGAATAGACCTGCCATGTGATCAACAGGTGAATTTAAACTGAAGATTTTACTAAGTTTATTATAAACGCAGATCCAACAGCTTTAAAGCATTGATAATTATAGATATTTATTGTAGAATAATAATATCTATTGAATGAAAACGAAAGTGGAAAGAGGTTATTTCTATGAGGATCGAGGATGTAAGTATTTTAATTTGTGATGATTCCATCTTAGCAAGGAAGCAGTTAAAAGATGTGATTTCAACACTTGGGACACCAACCTTTTACGAGGCTGCTGATGGTGTTGACGCCGTTAAAAAGTACCAAGAATTCAAACCGGATATTGTATTTATGGATATCGTTATGCCAAAGCAGGACGGTATTGAGACAGTACAGAACATTATGAACTTTGATCCGGATGCTGAGATTATCATTGTCTCCTCCATCGGTACAATGACGCAGTTAAAAGCTGCGATCGAATTAGGAGCCAAAGACTTTATCCAGAAGCCATTAAACGAGAATCAGGTCATTACCCTGTTGGATAAATATTTAGAAGGGAGATAACAGAATATGTACACACAGTTTTTCGGAAATTATCTGCTTTCTAATGGCTATATCACAAAAGAGCAGTTATTCACGGCAATGAAAAAACAGCTTAAATCCCATATGAAGCTTGGTACGCTGGCAATACATGCCGGATATATGACAGCTTCTGAGGTTGACCGTATTGTGATTCTTCAGACTCATGAAGATAAAAAATTTGGCGAGCTCGCAATTGAAGAGGGATATCTGACGCAGGAACAGGTCATCGAGCTGCTTGAATCCCAAACTCCAGATTTCCTGTTACTTGGACAGGCTCTCTGTGATGACGGTGTTTTAAATAATACAGATCTTGAGAATATCATTGCAGATTATCGCTCACAGAATGAACTCTATGAATTGGATTTTTCTGATTCCATGCAGAAAAATATCCAGAATTTATTTGATCATTTTCTGGTTATCGCTGAAAAACCGATCAATGAATCCGGGAAAATGTACATGGAACTATTGTTTAACAACCTGATCCGTTTTATTGGAGAGGATTTTACTCCACTAACGATTTCTGAATGCAAAGAATTTCCTACGACACACTGCACGTATCAGAAGTTAACCGGTGATGCTGATTCATTTCTTGCATATCTTGACATGGACGAGGAAACTGCGGTTCATTTTGCTTCCAGATACGCAGGGGAACAATTTAGTGAATTTGACGAATATGTAGAAGCTTCCATGGATGATTTCCTGAATCTTCATAATGGGCTTTTCGCTGTAAATATGTCAAATGAAAATTCACAGGAACTGGGATTAAATGCCCTGGAACATTCCATTGACTCTGTTCTTACGTTTGAGCATACTGCGTATGAATTTCCAGTGCTTTTCCCGTTTGGAACTATTTACATGATCGTTCAGTTTTTATAATATTCCAATAAAAAACTTCCATTCAGCATTGATTCTGAATGGAAGTTTTTTCATAATTATTTTTTTAAAAAACGTCTTACAACATCTGGCATCTCATCGACATCGCACACGGTGTCATGAAGCACTTCTGCACTTCTGATTTCTTCGATTGCCTGTGGAACTTTTACATTTCCAAGTTTACTTAATTCATCGACAAGTTCAAAATCGGTCATGCTGTCATATTTATGATCTATGGCATCCATAACACTTCTTGTAAATTTGAATGGACTTGCAGTTGATGCGATTACCGTCTTCGTATCAACATCTTTGGTATCTTTCTTATATTTCTCATATACACCGGCTGCAACAGCGGTATGGGTATCAATGATGTATCCGGTATCTTCAAATAATTTTTTGATTACAGAAGCTGTTTCTTCCTCGCTTGTATAATTGCCGTAGAAATCAGCCAGCTGTGCTCTCATCTCATCGGTGATCTCATATTTTCCTGCAGTGGTAAGATCTTTCATAAATTCAGCATTCTTTTTCGCATCATTGCCTGCGATACGATAAATCAATCTCTCCAGATTGGATGAAATCAGAATATCCATAGATGGAGAACTTGTTAACATAAATTCACGGTTCTTATCGTAGGTACCGGTTGAGAAGAAATCGTATAATACTTTGTTCTCATTGGAAGCACAGATCAGTTTTCCGATTGGAAGTCCCATATTCTTTGCATAAAATGCAGCAAGAATATTTCCGAAGTTACCGGTCGGAACAACTACGTTGATCTTCTCATCTTTTGCAATTGCACCGTTTGCATATAATCTGCTGTATGCATAAACATAATATACGATCTGAGGAACAAGACGACCGATATTGATGGAGTTTGCAGATGAGAACTGATATCCTTCCTTGTCCATCTCTTCTGCCATGGCTTTGTCGTTAAACATCTGTTTTACACCGGTCTGAGCCTGGTCAAAGTTACCGTTGATTCCTACAACAAAGGTATTGGCACCTTTCTGTGTAACCATCTGTTTTTCCTGGATCGGGCTGACACCATGCTTTGGATAAAATACGATGATCTTTGTTCCCTCTACATCTGCAAATCCTGCAAGTGCAGCTTTTCCAGTATCTCCGGAAGTAGCTGTAAGAATAACAATATCATTCTTTACGTTGTTTTTTCTAGCTGAAGTAATCAGCAGATGAGGTAAAATGGATAATGCCATATCTTTAAAAGCAATTGTCGGGCCATGGAATAATTCCAGATAATATGCACCGTCTGCCTGCACCAAAGGAGCAATCTCTTCTGTGTCAAATTTGCTGTCATATGCTTTGTTGATACAGTTTTTCAATTCTTCTTCTGTAAAATCTGTAAGGAACTGCTTCATTACAGCATATGCAGTCTCCTGATAGGACATCTTTGCCAGCTCATCGAGCGTAACATCCAGTGCAGGGATGCTTTCTGGAACAAATAATCCGCCATCGTCTGCAAGTCCTTTTAAAATTGCCTGAGAAGCAGTGAATTTTTTGTCACCATTTCTAGTACTTGAATACATTAAACCCATTTTTCTTACCTCTTTTTCTTAAATTAATAAACATACATTAATGTCCATTATAATGGAACAGTTATAAAAATGTCAACCCATTACGGACAAGTGTCCGTGAATCGCATCACTTGTTTTGATATATCATATTTTATAATTGCAAGGAACATTTAGATAGGATAAAATAGTCATAAAGAACTACAGTTAAAAGGAGTCCTTATGTTACCAGGAGTTTATGAAGCATATAGAAAAGATCATTCTTTATATTACCGTTCCAGTATCACCTGCCGTGGAAAACACATCAGCCTTGGAAGCTACGAAACCGAAGCCGATGCCAGTCAGGCATACCAGACTGCATGTGAGATACTGGAGAATCCGGATGTTTCTCTTGAGGAATTGATCCATACCCCTTCGCTTCTCTCCTTTGAAAAAATAGTAACTTTAACCAATTACAGAGATCATCGATTATACATCGGGAATCCAATCTATCTAAAAAAAGGATATTTTATCTACTACCTTTCCCCGACCGAAGAACTTAAATTTGATATTGATGATCTGTTCTATTATACAGAACATAAAATCCTCCGACGTCATGGGCATCTTTACGTCAATGACTATGGCATGCAGATCAGCCTGCTCAGCCGTTACGGAATCAAAGCACATGCCGTTTCTGGAAGAGACTATTCCTTTATAAACGGCGACCCCTTTGATTTCCGATATGCAAATATCGAGGTAATTAACCCTTATTACGGTGTTTGCCGCACACAGCATAGTGGAACGACCCGTTATGCAGCCAAAATCCATATCAATGGAAACATCTCTCTTGGATACTTCTCAAGTGCAGAAAAAGCTGCCATCGCTTACAACAAGGCTGTGGATCTGGCCCGCAGACATGGGATCAACCGCAACTATCCAGAGAATTACATTGAATCCCTTTCTGCAAGTGAATATGCAGATATTTACACCCGTATCAGACTTTCATCGAATTACTATCATTACTTAAAAAGACTTCCGGATTAACGGAAGTCTTTTTTATCCTCGTTCCGGGTATACTACTTCTGATTAATATAATTAACCAGACCCTCGCAATCAATTATTTTCTGCATGAAAGGTGGAAATGCCTGTCCCTGATAAGACTTTCCGGTTGTCACATCAGTAATCACACCGGAATCAAAATCTACCTTCACCTCATCTCCTGCCTGGATTGCAACCGCTGCTTCCGGGCATTCGATAATTGGCAATCCGATATTGATTGCGTTCCGATAAAAAATACGGGCAAAAGTCTCAGCAATTACACAGCTGACCCCTGCAGCTTTAATCGAAATCGGTGCATGTTCACGGGAAGAACCACATCCGAAGTTCTTATTTGCAACGATAATATCTCCAGGTTTTACCTTATTTACGAAATCTTTATCAATATCTTCCATACAATGAGTGGCAAGTTCCTTTGGATCTGATGAGTTCAGATATCTTGCCGGAATAATAACATCCGTATCAATGTTATCTCCAAATTTAAAAACATGACCACATGCTGCTTTCATTCTGCTTCCTCCAATCTACATTACCTCTTCCGGTCCTGAGATCTTACCTGTAATTGCGCTGGCGGCAGCAACTGCCGGGCTTGCAAGATATACCTCAGAATCAACATGTCCCATACGTCCCACAAAGTTCCGGTTGGTTGTAGATACACAACGTTCTCCCTCTGCAAGAACGCCCATATATCCGCCAAGACATGGGCCACAGGTTGGAGTACTTACAATTGCTCCTGCCTCAATAAATGTGCGAAGCAATCCTTCTTCCATTGCCTGAAGATAGATGTTCTGTGTTGCCGGAATAACGATTACACGAAGACCTTTCTTAACCTTTTTGCCTTCCAATACCTTTGCTGCAATTCTGAGATCATCCATACGTCCGTTGGTGCAGGAACCAATCACAACCTGATCGATGGCTACATCACCGACTTCGTCAATCGTTCTTGTATTTTCCGGAAGATGAGGAAATGATACAGTTGGTTTTAAGGTGCTAAGATCAATTGTGTATGTTGCATCATATTTCGCATCTTCATCTGCTTCATACTCTACAAACGGTCTCTTGGAATGCTCCTTCATATATGCTCTTGTAAGGTCATCTACCGGGAAAATACCATTCTTACCGCCTGCCTCAATTGCCATATTCGCAATTGTAAGACGATCATCCATACTCAGATACTGGATTCCATCCCCTGTAAATTCCATAGATTTATAAAGTGCACCGTCAACACCGATCATTCCAATAATGTGAAGAATAATATCCTTACCGCTGATCCATTTTGCTGGCTTTCCGGTCAGGACGAATTTTAACGCAGACGGAACTTTAAACCATGCTTTACCGGTTGCCATTCCCGCAGCCATATCCGTACTACCAACACCAGTAGAAAATGCACCAAGTGCACCATAGGTACATGTATGGGAATCAGCTCCGATAATTACATCGCCAGCAACAGTAAGACCTTTCTCCGGTAATAGTGCATGTTCAATTCCCATTTCTCCTACATCATAAAAGTTACTAATCTCATTCTTGCAGGCAAATTCGCGAACACATTTACAGTGCTGAGCGGATTTAATATCTTTGTTTGGAACAAAATGATCCATTACCAAAGCAATTTTGTCTTTGTGAAATACACCATCCACTTTCATTTTGTCGATTTCATGTATTGCGACCGGTGATGTAATATCATTTCCAAGGACAAGATCGAGCTCTGCTTCTATTAACTGTCCGGCCTGAACAGATTCCAGACCTGCATGAGCTGCAAGGATCTTCTGTGTCATTGTCATTCCCATTACGTGATTCCTCCTATAAAATTACTAATCATTCCAGCTGCATAAAAAATTATGCATCCGCATTCTCTGCCGATGCTTTTGATGTGTGAGTGAAAGCTTATGCAGCTATCCTTGTATGAAATTCTAGCATATGCTTTTCTATAATAAAAATACATAATAAATATATTTACCATAACTCAGTTTCATGGTATACTGAATACAGATTGAAAAGAAAGAAGGAGCAAATCATGAATCAGAATCTTTCGTCTTATCGTATTTTTTATACCGTTGCGAATGCAGGAAATATCTCAAAAGCTGCGAAAGAACTGTATATCAGTCAGCCGGCAATCAGTAAATCCATTCAAAAGCTTGAGGAAAGTCTTGGCTGCAAACTTTTTTCCCGCAGTTCGCGTGGCGTCGTTTTAACAGAAGAGGGAAATCTGCTCTATGGACATGTCAGAGACGCTTTTGAAACCCTGACGCTCGGCGAGGATAAATTAAAACGCTCTATTGAACTTGGTGTTGGTCATCTGCGTATCGGAGTGAGTACAACCCTTTGTAAATACATGCTGCTGCCCTATTTAAAGGAATTTATCAAACGCAATCCTCACATCAGTATTTCCATCAATTGCCAGTCAACCAATGAAACCTTAAAACTTCTGGATGACAATAAAATTGATATTGGTCTGATCGGTAAACCTGACAACCCGAAAACTATCCAGTTTTATTATCTGGACAATATCAAAGATATCTTTGTAGCTACCGGTGATTATCTTTCACATTTAAGTCAGCGTGGAATCAAAGAGGATGAAATTTTGCAGAACTCCACGCTTATGCTTCTTGATAAGAACAACATGACAAGACAATATATTGATGATTATTTACAGGAAAACCAGATCACTGTTGCTGATTCCATCGACATCTCAAACATGGATCTTCTCATCGATTTTGCAAAAATTGGTGTCGGAGTTGCCTGCGTAATTAAAAGCTTTGTCAAAAAAGAACTGGAAGATGGAACTCTTACTGAAATCCCACTGGGTATACCAATCCATGAACGTGAAGTGGGATTTGCCTACAAAAGCAATCTGAAACCATCCAAATCGTTACAGACATTTATTGATTTTTATGAAAATTATCATCCGGAGGAATCATAAATGAAAGAACAGCTTCATACCATTCCAATTTCTGAGGCAATGGAACATGCCGGTGAATGTCCTTTCTGTTATATGGAAAGAAAAACCGAAAATCACGCCATGGATTTTGTGCTCGGACATGGTGCCTCTTATATGGAAGCCGATATTCGTGAGATGACAGATAAAGCCGGATTCTGCCGTGCACATTTTAAGAAGATGTTTGATTATGGAAATGCACTTGGCAATGCCTGGATCTTAAAAACACACTACAAACGCATTCTGGATGAAATGACAAAAGAATTTTCTCGATTCAAACCGTCTGCTTCCGGCAAAAAAAGCGGATTTTTCCGAAAGAATGCTTCATCAGAGCAGTCATCCAACTCCATCAAGCAGTGGATCGATCAGAAAGAACACTCCTGCTTCATCTGCAATATGGTCAAAAGAACGTTTGATGATTACCTCAACACGTTCTTTCAGATGTATAAAAAAGACGCCGGTTTCCGCTCAAAGCTTTCCCAGACAAAAGGATTTTGTCTGACACACTTCGGTCTTTTATGCGAGGCTGCTGATCAGAATCTTTCTGGCGAAGAGCTTACTGCGTTTTACGACACCGTGCTTCCTTTGATGCAGAAAAATATGGAACGTCTTTATGAAGATGTCTCCTGGTTTATCGAAAAATATGACTATCGCAACAAAAATGCCGACTGGAAAGATTCAAAAGATGCCATTCAACGGGGAATGCAGAAATTAAAAGGATCTGATCCTTCTCTTCCACCGCATCAATATAAGAAATAAGATACCTCATCGGGCAGCCCGATGAGGTATCTTTTTACGCTCAATAATATTCGTATGAATTTTATTTCATAACAATGTTTACAATACGTCCAGGTACATAAATCTCTTTTACAATATTACCGGTCAGTTTATCTGCGATGCTTTCTTTTGCTTTTGCAATAACATCATCCTTCGGATCATCTTTTCCGATCATGAGTGTACCTTTTGTCTTTCCGTTGATCTGAACAGCAATCTCAACATTGGCTTCCACCGTTTTGGCTTCATCATATTCCGGCCATGTCTGCTCATATACTCTGCCATCACAGCCAATCGTCTGCCACAGTTCTTCTGTGATGTGTGGTGCAACCGGATTTAACAGAATGATGAGAGTCTTAAATTCTCCTTTTGTAATAGAACCTTTTTTATAAAAGTCATTCAAAAGGGACATCATTGCTGCAATGGCTGTATTGTATTTCAGATTCTCGAAATCGTAGGAAACCTTCTTAATTGTCTGGTGCATCTTTGTTTCAAGATCTTTGGAATATCCTTCTTCCTCTGTCATGATATCCTGAAGTTTCCATACACGCTCGAGGAATCTGCGGCAGCCTTTTACACCATCTTCTGACCAGGAAGCTGCCAGGTCGAATGCTCCGATAAACATTTCATAAGTTCTTAATGTATCCGCTCCATACTCCCTTACAATGTCATCCGGATTAACAACGTTTCCTCTGGATTTTGACATTTTCTCGCCATTTTCTCCGAGGATCATTCCATGGGAAGTTCTCTTCTGATATGGTTCCGGTGTTGGAACTACACCCTGATCATATAAGAATTTATGCCAGAATCTGGAATAAAGAAGATGCAGTGTTGTATGCTCCATACCTCCATTATACCAGTCTACAGGCAGCCAGTATTTCAATGCCTCCGGACTTGCAAGCGCTTTGTCATTATGAGGATCTGTATATCTTAAGAAATACCAGGATGATCCTGCCCACTGTGGCATAGTATCCGTCTCTCTTTTCGCAGGTCCGCCACAGCATGGACATGTTGTGTTAACCCAGTCTGTCATTGCTGCCAGTGGAGATTCACCATTGTCTGTCGGCATATAGCTCTCAACTTCCGGAAGAAGCAATGGCAGATCCTTCTCATCGATCGGAACATATCCGCACTTATCGCAGTGAACGATCGGGATTGGCTCACCCCAATATCTCTGACGCGAGAATACCCAGTCACGCAGTTTATAATTGGTCTTTGCAGTACCAATGCCCTTTTCTTCCAGGAATTTGATCATCTTTTCCTTGGCATCCTTTACTTCAAGTCCGTTCAGGAAATCGGAGTTGATCAGAACACCGGTTGCAACATCAGTAAATGCTGCTTCACTGATATCTACTTCTTCCCCGTTCTTTGCAACAACCTGAAGCATTGGAAGATTAAATTTCTTTGCGAATTCCCAGTCTCTTTCATCATGTGCAGGAACAGCCATAATTGCTCCTGTACCATAACTCATAAGTACATAATCAGAAACCCAGATTGGAATTTCTTTGCCGTTTACCGGATTGATTGCAGTAAGTCCGTCGATTGCAACACCAGTCTTATCTTTTGCAAGCTCTGCACGCTCAAAATCAGATTTTCTGGAAGCCGCTTCACGATATGCCTCGATTTCAGACCAGTTTTTGATCTCATCTTTGTATTTATCAAGATATGGATGTTCTGGAGAAACAACCATATAAGTAACACCAAATAAGGTATCACATCTTGTTGTATAAATACGAAGTTTTTCTTCTTTCCCTTTAATCGCAAAATCTACTTCTGCACCGGTAGATCGTCCGATCCAGTTCTTCTGTGAAACCTTGACTCTTTCGATATAATCTACATCATTTAAGCCCTCGATCAGCTTATCGGCATATTCGGTGATCTTAAGCATCCACTCGCTTTTTACCTTGCGGACAACAGGTGCTCCGCATCGCTCGCATACACCATTTACAACTTCCTCATTGGCAAGTCCTACTTTACAGGAAGTACACCAGTTGATCGGCATTTCTTTCTTATATGCAAGACCTGCTTTGAATAATTTTAAGAAGATCCACTGTGTCCATTTGTAATAATTCGGATCTGTTGTATTAATCTCACGATCCCAGTCAAAAGAATAACCAAGAGAATGAAGCTGCTCTTTGAAATGTTTTACGTTATTTTCGGTAACGATCTTTGGATGGATCTTATTCTTGATTGCATAGTTCTCGGTTGGAAGACCGAATGCATCCCATCCCATTGGATAAAGAACATTGTATCCCTGCATTCTTCTCTTACGTGCCACAATATCAAGTGCCGTATATGGTCTTGGATGACCAACATGAAGTCCCTGTCCGGATGGATATGGGAATTCAACCAATGCATAGTATTTCGGCTTTGTGTAATCCTGGGTTGCTGCGAATGCTTTCTCATCATCCCAGACTTTCTGCCATTTCTTTTCCACAACTTTGTGGTTGTAAACTTCTGACATAATTTCCTCCTTTATAAAAAGCTCCGCATTGCTGCGTGCTTATCTGCTTTTTTCAGAATAAAAAAGCCTTCGTCTCAACCGGATCAACCGATCCTAGAGACGAAGACTGTTCTCTCCGTGGTACCACTCTTATTCGCACTCTTCCTGACAAATGCGCACTCAGACTCCTGTAACGGGGAATACCGTCCGGATCTACACAATCTGTATAAAGATCTTCCATCCGGAAGCTCTGCGGTGAGTTCAGATCACTGTTACTTCTGCCTCGCACCATCCGGCAGTTCTCTGAAAAGCACATAAATCTTACTACTCCGCTTCTTCGCATTTTCTTAATAACAGATTTATTCTATCATAGATCCAAAGTTTGTCAACTAAATATTTTCCGTCCGGATCGTTTCGATCAGGTTCTGTCTGTGAAGCTTTGCAAGGGAATACTGCATAATGCCCGATAACAGGAGTGCGACTGCTATAACTGAAACAAAAATCGCAAATACTGGAAGTTGATACCCCGTGTCCATTCCATCAGCAAGTCTCCAATAAATCAGATAGGACAGTCCACAGCCAAGCAGAATTCCAACCGCCAATGCCTTTACCCCGGAAAACAGATTCTCCAAAAAGATCATGCGGCGAAATTCCTTACCTGTCATCCCGATCGAACGGAGCATGGCAAATTCTCGGCTTCTTAATTCCATGCTGGTCGTAATTGTATTGAAAATGTTGGTAATCCCGATCAGGGAAATGATCGTGATAAAACCATACAGAAAAATCGAGACAACTGCAAGTAATGAATCGGTCTGTCTCTGTTCCTCATCCTGATTTATCATATTCTGTTCCGAAAATCCATAGTCCTCGATCAGCACATCCTGGAGTTCATCCGCATTCTCACAGCGATACCCAGCCCGAATGTCTGTGTATTCATTATCCGGCACATGTGCATCCATCCATGCATCACTAACGATCAGAAGTCCTGCAGGTCTGAAATAACGGGTCTCCCCAAATGGCAGTTCTTCGGTTACCTTTGCAATCGTAAGTGTTGCTTTCTGTTCTTCGGAAAAAGCAAATGCTTCCCCGTCCGCACCGACTAACGTTCCATCGTCCATTGATCCATACGCTGCCCCTGCCCATCCGTTTAATGTATCGCCCTTCTTCCAGTATGTCGCCACATAGGAAACGGTTTTTCCATCCTGATCCATGAATGAGTCATTTAAAAGGATTGCCTGATCTTTTACCGTATCATAATCCAGACCAAGCTTTTTCAGATAACTGCGATATTCCGTATCGCCCAGCGAGATCATCCGGATTGCTTCATAGGATTCCCGGTATTCTTCCGGATAAAAATGTTCGGATTCCTCCGTATACGGAATATCCGCTTCCGGCATCACCAGATCAGTGCTTCTCTCAAGCACCGCTTTTTCTACCCCGTTCTCTTTCACCGATGTCTCCAGCAATTCCCGGTTATTCTGCCAGTCTGAAAGCTGTAAGATAAGATTCGCTCCATCCCGGTTTGTGTAATACTGCATTCCATCAACCATCATATCCATAAAGGAAAACAGGGCAATGAAAATGGTAACGCTTACGATAATGGAGAGCATCGAAACCCGGTATTTTCTCCGGTTTCGTTTCATGTTTTTGTATGCAATCACACCGCCCGCACCAAAGAACTTTTTGACCCAGCCCGGAGAGGATACCTCTTTTTTTCTGATTGTAATTTCCGACTGCCCGTGCATTGCAGCAATCGGTGACACCTTTGCCGCTTTTTTTGCCGGCTGCTCTGCGGAAAGAAAGATCGTAACCGCTGAAAGTACTGCCCCTGCCAGAATTGCAGTCCATGAAGTATGAAATTCCAGCGTGATATAGAGTCCTTCCGGGAAAAAGTAATTGATGATCCAAATTACTGCAAAACATGCAAACACGCCGGAAAAAAGTCCAATCGGAATTGCTGCCACACCAAGCAGAAAAGCCTCGTAACGAACATTTTTTTTGATCTGTCCCGGGGTTGCTCCTACCGATGCAAGCATTCCATACAGCTTCATTTTCTCTGTAATTGAAATTGCAAAACTGTTACTGATACAGAATACAGAAGCAACTACAATAATTGTAATAACAACTGCGATCACCGAATACATAAATGCAAACATACTTTCCCGGAAATCCAGTGTTTCATACCGGATCAGATACGTATTTTCCGTAAAGGAATAATCACATGCATCCAGATTACGCTCGATCTCTTCAATACTCATGGTTCCATTCTGGAAGAGAAACTGTTTCATCCAGCTGGGATCTGCACCTATAATATCAGCCGTAACCTGTGCACGGTTTTTTAATCCCTGCTTCGTGTATAATGCATAGACATCGGCTTCTTTTTCGTATTTCTTTGGAATATTTCCGCCGTCCAGATTCATGCAGGTAATCACCGTATAACCAGGCGCCATCCGGTCTTCCACTTCTTCATCAAGCCTTGCTGTAATCCCAACTACAGTAAAAGATGCCTCAAATTCCGGCTCAAGCCTTTCCTCTCCGGTATAAGGGCAGTTCTGATCGGCTATGCTTCCATCCGATAAAAGCCGCTTTGAAATATTCAGGTCAAGCGTGTCCCCGACTTTATAATCAACTCCGCCATTTGTTTTGATATGTCTGGAAAGCAGGAGCTCATGATCATTCTGTGGAAGCCTTCCCTCAAGCAGCTTCACAGAACTGTTTTCCATTGCTGCCTGATCCATTGCAATTAGATACAGATACGGCTTATCTTCATTGATGCTGTCCGGGAGACTTGCGTATCCGATATTTGCTTTCTTATAGGTCTGTGCCACATTCCGGTTATCTTCAATCCGTTTTACCTGATCCGATGGGACATCACCAAAAACATAATGATAACTTCCGGTTTTCTGCTTCTGATAAGAAACAAGACTTGCCTGAAGGGACGATGCCATTGTTGCAACTGCCGTAAGCAGTGCCGTTGCAAGAATAATGCCGATTACCGTTACAATTGTCCGCTTCCGGTTCATTTTCAGGTTTAAGTGTGTGAGATGTTTCATAACTGGAGTTTTTTTCATGCTATGCCTCCCTTATGATCCTGCCATCCTCGATCTGAATGATCCGGTCGGCAATTTTGGCAATTTCAAGGTCATGCGTGATCATAATGATCGTCTGTTTATATTTCTGGTTGGAGATTTTCAAAAGTGTAACGATCTCCTCACTCGCCTTTTTGTCCAGATTTCCTGTCGGCTCATCCGCAAGCACGATCGCAGGGTGGTTAATCAATGCCCTTCCTATGGATACTCTCTGCTGTTGTCCACCAGAAAGCTCATTTGGCAGATGCTTCTGTCTTTTCTCCAGCCCAAGGTCGTGGATCATTTCGTCCAAAACAGCCGGATCGACCTCCTGACCGTCCAACTCACACGGAAGTGTGATATTCTCTCTCACATTTAAGATCGGAATCAGATTATAAAACTGATAGATCAACCCAATCTGCCTTCTCCGGAAAATGGCAAGTTTATCATCATTTAAAGCATAAATATCCTCTCCCTGGATAAAAACTTTGCCGGATGTCGGGCGGTCCACACCACCTAACAAATGTAACAGGGTTGATTTTCCGCTGCCGGAGCTTCCGACAATCGCAACGAATTCTCCCTGCTCCACGGAAAAAGACATATCATTGACTGCGATCACTTCATTTTCATTCTGACCATATCTTTTGGTAAGATGTTCTGCTCTTAAGATTTCCATACTCTTATTCCTCCACGTTTGATGCTTTTATCTTACCGGTCCTAAATGACATTTCTGTGACATTATGTCATTTATTTCAGAAGCTTTATCGTAAAGATTGTCTGTGTACAGTCTGATTCCACCTCCAGATATCCATTCTGCTGCTCTATGATTGCCTTTGCAAGCGGAAGTCCGATTCCGGCATTTGGTCCCGGGTCATTGGATGCACTGTAGTACCGCTCAAAAATACGTTTCAGCACTTCCCTTGGAATTGCTTTGCCCTGATTGGCCACTGCGATTTCCGTATCAATACTGTTGTCTTTGATCGTTACGGCGATTGCTGCATGCTCCGGGCTGTGTTCTACCGCATTCTTGATCAGATTTAAAATCGCCTCTTTCATCCATTTCGGATCTCCGATGCAGGTAATCACCTCCCCCGGTTCATCGATACGGACAGAAATATTTTTCAGCTCCGCAATCACCTCAATCTGGCCGATTGCCTCCTGTACAAGAGGAACGATCGGATACGGGACATGCTCAAACTCAATCATCCCCGCATCCAGCCTTGACAACCTCAGCATTGCAACGATCATCCAGTTCATGGAATAAATCTGTCTTGTGATTTCCTCTAAAAACTTTTTGCGCATCGGGATTGGCATATTTTCATTGTCATTTAAATTATCTAAAAGAATCGACACCGACGTGAGTGGCGTTTTCAGCTGATGGGAAATGTCCGAAACCGACTCCGCAAGTGCGCATTTTTTTGCTCTCGAATTTTCTGCCTCCTCCCTCAGGGAAAGAGCAAGCTTATAGATCTGATTTTTCAGGTGGCTCAGTTCATCCTCTTCATTGTCGGAAAGAACAAGATCATAATGTCCCCTTGCAATCTGATCCATGTAAGAAGAAAGCTTTGACAGTTTTTTGCTGCGTTCTTTCAGATAACTCCCAAAAATCACTCCAAATATAAGCTCCGTTCCTGCGAGAAGAAGCAGCAGCCTGAGAACCATCGCATGCTTATCGGGCTCTGCCGCCCGGATCAGACTTTCCTGACTGGAATATCCATACCGCCGCAAAAGTTCCTGCACGTTTTGATATTCTGCCTCCTGCGCTTTCTGATATTGTTCCGGATCTGCCAGGATCTCACTCAGCACATCCATTGCAGCCATGTCCGTTTGTTTGGCGTTTGCTGTTTCCTGCTCCATCATCCCCTGTACGATCACTGCAGTTACCGTCTGATTCTCAGTTTTTTGTATCCGCAGCAGTTCCATATGCAAAATCACACCTGCAACAAACAGGATACACACACTGACGATCCCATATATAACCAGATATTTTCGAGCTGTACGATTTCTGTAGGCTTCCATCTGTCCCTCCATTTCCACAATCTTATATCCTGCTATTTTCCAAGCCGGTAACCGATTCCACGCACGGTAACGATTACGTTTCCTTCCTTGTCCCCAATCTTCTCCCGAAGCCGCTTCATCGTAACCGTAAGCGTATTGTCGTTTACAAAATTTCCAGCCATATCCCAGATTCCATTTAGCATTTCCTCCCGGGTAAATAGCTTGTTTGGATTGCTAAACAGTGACATCAGAATCTTATATTCAAGCTTTGTCACAGCAATCTCCTCAGTTCCTTTCCACACCTTTCCGGAATCCGGATCAACACTGATCTCTCCGCATGTAAGTCTCTTCGGCTTTTCATTCCTTCTTAAGACATTGCGGATTCTTGAAACAAGCTCCCGGTTACGGAATGGTTTCATCACATAATCGTCTGCTCCGAGGTCAAAGCCTTCCACAACATCCCGCTCCTCATCCTTTGCGGTAAGAAAGATCACCGGGGCAAGCTTTTTCTCCTGAATCATACGGCAAAGTGCAAAACCACTCCCATCCGGCAGAGAAACATCAAGAAGCACAAGATCCGCCTGTATACTGTCAAGCAAGGTTTGTGCTTCTTTTACGTTTTTTGCTGACCGGACGACAAATCCCTCCCCTGTCAGCAGATATTCCAGTCCCATAATAATCGCATCGTTATCTTCTACTAATATAATCTGTTTCATACTACTCCACACTGTCTGTTCATCATCATTACTGATTTCCTATTATATCGTTTCTTTCCCCTGATTACAATGATTATCCCGGTCCACGACAAAAAGCAGCCCAAAACTACAATATTGTAGTTCGGGGCTGCCACCTTGATTCGTATGTAATTATCCGAAAAACAAATTAGTTATTAATGAATTTGTCATCTTCATTGTTCCAGCTGTAAAGCTTACGGATTTCTTCTCCGACTTTCTCTGATGGATGCTCAGAAGCTTTCTTTCTCATCATCTGGAAGTGTACCTGACGTCCTGCTGGAGACATGTCAAGTAAGAACTCTTTTGCGAAAGAACCATCCTGGATATCAGCAAGAACTTTCTTCATAGCTTTCTTTGTATCCTCGGTAACGATCTTAGGACCTGTTACATAATCACCGTACTCAGCAGTATTAGAGATAGAATATCTCATTCCTGCGAAACCTGACTGGTAGATTAAGTCTACGATCAGTTTCATCTCATGGATACACTCAAAGTAAGCATTTCTTGAATCATATCCAGCTTCGCAAAGTGTTTCGAAACCTGCCTGCATTAATGCACAAACACCACCACAAAGTACAGCCTGCTCTCCGAAGAGGTCTGTCTCTGTCTCTGTTCTGAATGTTGTCTCAAGAACACCAGCTCTTGCTCCACCAATACCTAAAGCGTAAGCTAAAGCGATATCTAAGGCTTTTCCTGTTGCATCCTGCTCAACAGCTACAAGGCAAGGAGTTCCTTTTCCAGCCTGATACTCAGAACGAACAGTATGTCCTGGAGCTTTTGGTGCGATCATTGTAACATCGACATCCTTTGGTGGTTTGATGCATCCGTAATGGATGTTGAAACCATGAGCGAACATTAACATGTTACCTGGCTCAAGATTTGGCTCGATGTCTTTTTTGTACATATCAGCCTGTAATTCATCGTTGATTAAGATCATGATGATATCAGCCTGTTTTGCAGCCTCAGCTGCTGTGTATACCTTAAATCCCTGTTTCTCAGCTTTTGCCCAGGATTTACTTCCGTTATAAAGTCCGATTACTACATTTACTCCAGACTCTTTTAAGTTTAATGCATGTGCATGTCCCTGGCTGCCATATCCAATGATAGCTACAGTCTTTCCTTCCAGTAAAGATAAGTTACAATCTTCCTGATAAAACATTCTTGCTTCTGCCATTTTTATTTCCTCCTAAATTAAATAATAGCCTAATCTAAAAATATTACATCATCAGAACCTCTTGTAAGTCCTGTGATACCGGTTCTCGCAAGTTCGAGAATCTCATATTCCTGTAAAAGATCCAAAAATGCATCGAGTTTATCCTGATGTCCGGTCAATTCAATCACCATGGAATCCATTGTGACATCCACAACTTTACCGTGGAAAATCTCCGTCACATTTAAAATCGGCTGACGCTCTGTATCTTTTGCACGAATCTTGACCAGGATCAGTTCTCTTGTTACTGAGGACCCCTGCTCTAATTTCTTGATGTCTAACACATCTTCCAGCTTTGCAAGCTGTTTCTCGATCTGCTCAAGAATCTGCTCTTCGCCGCTTGCAACGATCGTAATCCTCGTATATCTCGGATCCGCAGTCACACCTGAGGAAAAACTGTCAATGTTATATCCTCTCCGGCTGAACAAACCTGAAATTCTGCTTGTTACACCTGGATTGTTTTCAACTAAAAGAGATAAAACAAGTCTTTTCATTCGAAAACCTTCTACCTTCCTTTTTGTTACCATGAATCTGTTCAGATTGTGAATAGATTCATTTGTTTCACTCACACAATCAGATTGTAGACTTATAACTCATCTTTGTCAAGATATAAACCTGCTATAATTTGCAGGAATATCTAATAAATTTTCAAATTTCTTTCTTACTATTTCTACAGGTAATTTTACCTATAATCCAAGTTCATAATATCCCCGTTTTCAGGCTTTATGTCCTCCAATCTGCCGGTTTCTTTCTATTGTTGTGGCTCCCTCCTGAAGATTCGTTCCTTTTAACATTGCATTCTTTCCATACTTCTTTTTAACCGACAGTATTGCCTCCTGGAGTTTCCGTTCCTTTTCTCTCTTTTTCCGGTTCTGTTCCAGCTCTTCCTCCACTTTATGATAGTCCGTAAAAAGCTCCATCTGCTCAAATGATTCTGAGGCCGGAATCTGATCTTCTCTTATAATATGGTTTGCTGTGATCGTTATCCTGCGGATCAGAAGATCCGGACTTACGATTTTATCATATAATTGCATGACCTTAGACATAATCTCTTCTGTTGACGAACTGTAATGCTCCAGATTTGTGCTCCCATGTGCATGCTTTGGAATGTGTCTTCCATAACGGTCTGTCACAACCTCACCCTTATATCGGCCAGCCCGGTTTGAATTTTTCAGATTCTCAATGTCATAGCCAATCGTCAGTACCAGCTGATCTGTCACATAGCGTTTATCGACAAGATCAAGAACCAGAAGTTCTGTCATTTCACGGACAATCAGTTTTCCTTTTTCAAATTCATAAGGATATTGTAACACCTGCCCCGAACAGACACTGTTGTTATCCGGTTTGTATGCTTTAATCTCATCGATTGTGACCGGTTCATATCCCCACGCATGATCAATCAGAAGTTCTGCATTTACACCAAATGTTTCATATAACAGTTCCTCATTGTGATAATCGCATTCTTTTCCAAGTGAACATCGTGCAATATCTCCCATCGTAAACATTCCAAGCTGTTCCAGCTTTTTCTGATAGCCACTTCCCACGCGCCAGAAATCTGTTAACGGTCTGTGATTCCATAATTTCTTCCGATATGAGTTTTCATCGAGTTCTGCAATGCGTACACCATCCGTATCCGGAGCCACATGCTTTGCCTCGATATCCATTGCGATCTTGCAAAGATACAGATTCGTTCCAATACCCGCTGTTGCAGTAATCCCTGTTTCGGCCAAAATCTCCTGTATCATCTTCTGGGCCAGTTCTTTTGCCGTCATATGATAGGTGTTCAGATAGTGTGTCGCATCGATAAAGACTTCATCAATGGAATACACATGAATGTCTTCTGGTGCAATATATCTGAGATAAATCTGATATATTTTTGTGCTGTATTGCATATATAAAGCCATCCTCGGCGGTGCCGCAATATAATCCAGCTTATATTCCGGATGCTTATCTAATTCTGTCTCGGAATAGGATGCACCTTCAAATGTCTGCTGCGGCGCTTTTCTTCTCCGCTCGTCATTTACTTCTTTTACCTTTTGAACAACCTCAAACAACCGCGCTCTGCCCGGTATTCCGAATTTTTTCAGAGCCGGAGATACCGCAAGACAGATTGTTTTTTCTGTTCTTGATGCATCCGCAACTACCAGATTGGTGGTAAGCGGATCAAGCGTGCGTTCCCGGCATTCGACCGATGCATAAAAGGACTTTAAATCAATTGCGATATAAATATGTTCACGGCTCATAGTCTTTCCTCCTGTTTTATTTTCAAAGCATTGTACGTGTCGTAAAACTGTGCTATTGTATTCTAAATATAATACAAAGGAGCACTTTTATGAAACACAAACTATCTGTTCTGATCTGCTGTATAATGCTTTTTACTGCTATTTGTGGTGGTTGCAGCAATCCGAATGCCTCCGTCAGCAAATCCGGATTTTATTTTGATACGATAATAAAAATAACTCTATATGGTACAAATTCCGAACAGTATATTGATGACTGTTTTGAACTTGCTCACAAATATGAAAATCTTTTTTCCAATACGATTGATTCCAGCGAAGTTTCCCAGATTAATTCCAATGCCGGTTCCGGTTCCTACGTTACGGTAAGTGATGAAACCTTAGAACTGATCAAAGAAGGAATTCATTATGGGGATGTCAGCAATGGGGCGTTTGATATTACGATCGGTAAATTAAGTGATCTCTGGGATTTCAGTGATATTGCCGAAAATCTCACTTCCGATGATAACGAGACGGATGCCTCGGTGCTTCCATCCGATGCGGATATCCAGTCAGATCTCGCACATGTGAATTACAAAAATATCGTCATTGACGGCAGTCAGGTTATGCTGACGGACCCGGATTCCGAACTTGACCTTGGCGGAATTGCAAAAGGGTATATTGCTGACCGTATGAAGGAATACCTCAATTCAAAAGGGATCACCTCCGGCATCATCAACCTTGGAGGGAATGTGCTTACGATCGGTGAAAAATCCACGGGAGCTGCATATAAGGTCGGCATTCAAAAACCTTTTGCAAAAGATGGCACATCCATTGCAACCGTCGATGTGAAAGACAAATCCGTTGTTTCATCCGGTGTATATGAACGCTACTATAAAATTGATGGTAAATTATATCACCATATCCTCGATCCTAAAACCGGATATCCATGCGACAATGATCTTTATGAAGTAACGATCATCAGCGATCGTTCCGTTGACGGTGACGGACTAAGTACAACCTGTTTTGCTCTTGGACTCGATGCCGGAATGCAGCTGATCGAATCCATGCCGGATACCGAAGCTATCTTTATCACGGATGACTACAAAATCCATACCTCATCCGGAATCGGAAAAGACATTCCTTTCACAGAACTTTCAGACTGAGAACTTCTTTATTCTGCAGGTGATACCACTCCTGCAGAATCTATCTCTGCATTTGGTGAAAGTTCCCTCATATAATCATAAAACTGTGCGGCTTCATCTCCGTAAAGCATATGCGTTGTATCATTTTCCTGTCTGCATGGAAGAAGTGACATTTCTTTTAATCCTTCCATGTCCACTTTCAGGTTCAGCACAGTTGTATACTTTGTCTCTGAATTGAACCAGAAATCTCCAAGACTATATACCACTGGTTTTCCTTCAATATATTCTACCCCTTGCAGCACATGAGGATGTCCTCCAATGATTGCATCTGCTCCCTGATTGATAAATTCTTTTGCAATATTTCTCTGATATTCCTCATAATAAGGAGAATCTTCCGTTCCCCAATGCAGATATGCAATCAGATAATCACATTCTTTGGATGCTTCTGAAATAATTTCATCCATCATCGCAGTGTCGTACATGCGTACTACTCCTGGCGTATTTTCTCCCGCTTCCGGAGTATAAATAATTTTCTCTGAACGGTTTGCCGCCACAAAGCCGATTTTCATCCCATTTATAATAAAATATACCGGCTTTTTGGCCTCTTCCATATCAGCTCCTGCGCCGACATATGGAATATTTTCATCTCTCAGGCATTGAAAGGTATCCATAAGCGCATCTGCTCCATAATCATAAATATGGTTATTTGCAAGACTTACAATATCGGTTCCAAGTTCATTCAGAATTTCTTCCCGTTTTGGTTCTGCCCGGAATGTATAATATTTTCCTGCCAAAGCAGTTCCTCTCTCACTTGCCGGATATTCATGATTTAACATGAAAATATCCGCATTTCTTGTAACATTCTCAATATCATCCGAAATACACTGGGAAAGATCTCCATTTACCTCATCATAATGATCGATCACAAAACCATCTTCGGTAAGACAGATATCGCCGGCAAAAGAAATCTGTATTTCCGGTTCTTCTGCTTCTTTGAAATAAATATGATGCGCATTTGCCACTGTTTCATCCTCTAAAATTCCCTGAAACTCATTCCACAATACATAAAGTGATTTACCGGTTTCTTTGTATAATTTCTGACTCAACTCATGATAAGCATTCTCATCCACAAAATACGCTATACCCTGATCGAACTGCGTATACCATTCATCCGCAGCCTGGACAATCCTGACAGGGTCATAATTTTCCAGCAGATATTCTGAAAAATCCCGAATCTGTTCTTCATCTCCAAATTCATTTTGCAAATTCCAAAATGCCTGTGTCACATCGGATTTCATTTGTTCCATTTCTTCGTCTGTGTATTCCGATGTGATGGATGTCTCTGTTACACTCTCCGTAGTTTTACATTGCAACTCTTCTGTAGCAACTGTTTTGTGTGTATTGGAACATCCGCACAAAGCCGTAAATCCAATAGCAAGAATGACGGCCATCGTTTTTTCTTTTGTTTTTTTCATAACCAGCTCCATTTATCTATCTCAATACAAATTTGCTTTATCGAAGGTTATATGGCAATTTTTCGATAAAGCAAAAGAGACAGGTGAATTATATCACACTGTCTCTCTTTTTACTATTTCATTGATTATAAATTACAGAATAATCTTCTTTGGACATTTCTCTGCACAAATGCCACATCCTGTACATTTCTCCTGATCAATGTATGCGATGTTATCAACAACATGAACCGCATCTGATGGACAGTTCTTCTCGCATAAATGACATCCGATACATCCAACGGAGCAAGCTTTCATCACATCTTTACCTTTATCCTTAGAACTACATTGTACCGCATGTTTGAAATCATATGGGATGAGTTCAATCAGATGCTTCGGGCATGCAGCAACACATTTACCACAGGCTTTACACTGTTCTTTATCGACAAGCGCAATACCGTCTACAATGTGAATTGCATCAAATGGGCAGGCTTTCACACAGTTTCCAAAACCAAGGCATCCATAATTGCAGGATTTTGGTCCACCATTTGGAACAAATGCCATAGCCGCACAATCTTCCACACCGGTATATTCATAATCTTTGTTTGCTTTTTCACAGGTTCCTGCACATTTTACAAAAGCAGCTTTTCTTACGCCCTCTTCTGCAGCAACACCCATGATCTCTCCGACCTTGGCAGCTACCGGTGCACCACCAACAGGACACTGGTTTACCGGTGCTTCACCTTTTACGATTGCAGCGGCAAGACCGGAACAGCCAGCATAACCACAACCACCACAGTTATTACCAGGGAGAACGCCAACAATCGCTTCTTCACGTTCATCCACTTCTACTTTGAATTTTTCGCCAGAGATTCCGAGGAAAAATCCAATGATAGCACCTACGCAGCCAACGATAAGAGCTGCTACAATAATTGCTGTAATATTCATTTATTCATTCCTCCTAAATCATACCTGAGAATCCCATGAAAGCGATAGACATCAGACATGCTGTGATCAGTACGATCGCTGTGCCCTGGAAAGTCTTTGGAATATCATTATATTCAATTTTTTCACGGATTCCAGCCATCAGTACAATTGAAATAAAGAATCCAACTGCGGTTGCAAATCCATATACTACACCTTCAAGTATTGTGTACTCATATGTAACACAGTTCAGTGCAACACCAAGTACTGCACAGTTTGTTGTGATCAGTGGTAAATATACACCCAGCGATTTATAAAGTGCCGGCATAGATTTCTTTAAAAACATTTCAACAAACTGAACAAGAGCTGCGATAACTAAAATAAATACGATCGTCTTTAAATAAGTCAGGTCAATTCCCTTACTGATCAAAAATGAATTAGCAAGGATAAATTTGTAGATCAGACCGGTAATAAATGAAGAAATTGTAATAACAAAGATTACAGCTCCACCCATACCAGCTGCTGTATTCACTTTCTTAGATACACCAAGGAAAGGACAGATACCAAGGAACTGACTTAATACAACGTTATTAACAATTGCAGATCCAACTGCGATAAGTAATAATTCTTTCACTGTAATGTCCCTCCTTAATCATTCTTCTCTTCTGACTTACCTGTACATGTTGCAGACTGTCCGCAATGTGCACAATCACCGGTAAGACATCCGGAAGGTTTTGCAAGCGGTTTTCCTTTTGCATCCATTTTCTTACGGATAATATTCATTCCAGCTACAAGGAATGAAAGTACCAGGAATGCTCCAGGTGCCATAATAAAGATTGTGATCGGTGTAAATCCAGGGATTGCAGAAAGAACCGGCTGATTGAATAAAGTTCCAGCTCCAAGTAATTCACGGATCAGACCGATACTTGTAAGTCCCACTGTAAAACCAAGTCCCATTCCAAGTCCATCAAAGATTGAAGGAACAACCGGATTCTTAGAAGCATAGCTTTCTGCACGTCCAAGAATGATACAGTTTACAACGATCAGAGGGATATAAACACCAAGTGCTGATGATAAAGCCGGGATATAAGCCTGCAGTAAAAACTGTACAATCGTTACAAGTGACGCAACAATTACAATGTATGCCGGCATACGCACACCGTTTGGAATCACCTTACGGAATGCTGAAATCAGCAGGTTTGAAAAAATAAGTACCACGGTTGTGGAAAGTCCCATTCCAAGTCCGTTGATCGCACCAGATGTAACGGCAAGTGTAGGACACATACCAAGCATCAGTACAAATGTAGGATTTTCCTTGATAATACCATTATATAAACGTTCTACATTCTTATTCATTATTCAGCACCTCCCTTAAGCTCGTTCTGGAAGTATAAGATTGCTGCATTACAACCGTTTGCCATAGCTTTGGATGTAATGGTAGAACCTGTGATTGCTTCAATTTCATCATCGGATGACGGAGTCTGTTTTACAACTGTGAAAGAAGAAACATTTTTCCCCTCAAACTGGCTGTAAAAATCCTCCTCTTCTGCTTTCATACCAAGACCCGGTGTCTCAGAAATGTCTGTAATGGAATATCCGTTTACCGTTCCATCATTCTGGATTCCAACCGAAAACGTAATGCTTCCCTGGCTTCCGTCCTTAGCTGTTACTGTAATCACATATCCAAGTGTTTCGCCATTAGCATCAAGTGCGCTTTCCACATCATCGATCGTATCATTGTATCCAGCCTCAGATACCATGCTGTTTGCAGCATCCTCATCGTATTCCTGTGTCTCAAAAGAAGCCGCGTCATCAAATACCGCTTTGTATGCTTCCTGTTTTGCTTCAAGATTTGCTGCATCGATCGGAGCCTTTGTAATACCATATACAACTGCAAGGATCAGTCCAAGAACTAAAGTAAAAGCTGTTAAGATCAAAGCGTCATGTACAATTTTTTTATTCATTCTTCTTTGCCTCCTTTACCAGTCCAAATGCAGCTGGAACCGTAACCTTCTCAATCAGAGGAACAAACAGATTGCTTAAAATGATTGCAAAAGAAACACCCTCGGCATTTGCTCCAAAACAACGGAAAATTCCAGTTAAAACACCACAGCTGATACCAAAAATGATCTTGCCCATTGGGGTGATCGGAGAGGTTACATAATCGGTTGCCATAAAGAAGGCACCAAGCATAAGTCCACCGCCGCACAGTTCAGCGACAAGATAGTTTACATCGAAACCATGTCCGCCGAATAATAAAATAAATACAGCAAATGAAATAATGTATGCACCAGGGATCTTCAGATCGATCACACCGGTAAGAATCAGAATAATTGCACCGATCAGGATTGCGATTACAGAGGTCTCACCGATTGTACCTGCAGTGTTACCAATCAGCATATCCATTACATTTACAGAGCCTAGTCCTTCATTACGGATCAGTGCAAGAGGAGTTGCTCCTGTATAAGTATCGGTTGTAAAGTTTGTCATATCAGCGGCAAAAGCGATCAGAAGAAAACATCTTGCACCAAGTGCTGGGTTCATAAAGTTCTGTCCTAATCCGCCAAACATCATTTTTACGATAGCAATTGCAAATACACCACCGATCACAGCTTCCCACCAAGGAAGTGCTACCGGAAGGTTCAGTGCAAGAAGAAGTCCTGTTACAACAGCACTCAGATCATCGATCGTATCCTTTTTATGTACAATCTTGTTAAATACCCATTCTGTAGCTACACAGCTTGCAATGGTAATTAAAATTAAAAGTAATGCTTTAAAGCCAAAATTATATATTCCAAATAAGCTGGTTGGAAGTAATGCGATAATCACATAAAGCATGATCCGGCTTGTGGAATCTTTGGCACGAACATGTGGTGAAGATGATACCTGATATAAATCACTCACAATAATCCACCTCTTTCTCTATGATTTATTTTTTCTTTCTCTTTTCAGCCAAAACTAATTTTTTCATAGTTTTTACAGACTGTGCAACCTGTCTTCTGGAAGGACATACATAACTGCAGCTTCCACATTCAATACATTCAAGACCATGCCAGTCTTCAAATTCCTTCATAAGTCCTCTCTCGCCAAATTTAGCAAGTCTGGAAGGAATCAGCTGCTCAGGACATGCCTCTACACATCTTCCGCAGTTAATGCAGGCAATCGGTTCATTTGCCGCTACTGCATCTTTGCCAAGGCAAAGAATGGATGAAGACGTCTTCGTAGTTGGAATATCCAGACTGAACATTGAAAATCCCATCATAGGTCCGCCAGAAATAATTTTCTCCGGCTGTACTTTAAAACCACCAGCAGCTTCTACCAGTTCAGAATAACTTGTTCCGATACTGTATAGGAAATTGCCTGGATTGGCAACTGCATCACCTGTAACGGTTGATACACGTTTCATAACAGGCATTCCAAGTTTGACAGCATTATAAATTGAGATAATGGTCTCAACGTTATCGACAATGCAGCCCGCATCTGCCGGAAGCATTTTGGAATTGATTGCTCTGCCTGTTACTGCATAGATCAGCTGCCGCTCACCACCTTGTGGGTATTTGGTCATAAGTTCGCACACTTCCATGCGTGGTTCATCCTTCGTCAGCTCTTTTAATTTCTCAATACAATCCGGTTTGTTATTCTCTACACCGAATACACCTTTTGCATTGTCAAATAACTGAAGAATGATCTTCATACCAGCAACAAGTTCTTCCGGATTCTCAAGCATTCTTCTGTAATCTGCGGTCAGATATGGTTCACATTCTGCACAGTTTGCAATAATATACTCGATCTTTTCCGGTTCTTTCGGAGACAATTTTACGTGTGTTGGGAATCCGGCACCACCCATACCAACAACACCGGCTTCTTTTACTTTTCCAATAATCTCCTCTTTTGATAATGATGTCACATCATCGACCGGTGTAAACGGAACCTCTTTAAATTCTCCATCACTCTCGATCACGATTGAGTTCACCATATCTCCAACAGCAACACGTCTTGGTTCGATGGCTTTTACTGTACCTGATACAGAAGAATAAATTGGTGAAGATACAAAACCGCCAGCTTCTGCTATCTTCTGTCCTTTTAATACTGCATCTCCTACAGCGACAATCGGTGTTGCTGGTGCCCCGATATGCTGTGATACCGGAAATACCAGTTCGCCTTTGGGCAAAACTTCTTTGATTGGCGCATCTTTGGCTAATTCTTTGCCTTCATAAGGATGAACGCCGCCTTTAAATGTTTTTAAACCCATTTTTTGTGCCCCACTTTCTTGATTTTATTTGTTGAACTATGAGTGATAAAACATAGCTAAACTTTAGTAAAATTATAGCACATTTGGACAATAAAATCGCTATATTTCTTGTTCTTTTTTTAGTACTTTTGTAACCATTTTTGTTTTCTTTGTGTTATAATTTTAACAAATATATACGATATACAAATAATGTTTTTGTGTAATAGACATATAAAAGAAAGGAAAATCATGAAAATCACACGCAAGCTGCTTACCGACATTCATTTCACTGAAATTGCGAATGATATATTTAAAGAAGATGTTATATTCTTCGATATTGAGACTACAGGCTTCTCTCCTGCAAGAACCTCTCTTTATCTGATTGGATGTGCGACACGCGATCAGTCCGGAGTCTGTATCACGCAATTCCTTGCGGAACAAAAAGAAGAACAATCCCAGATTCTTTCTGAATTTATGAATCTGCTTTCCCAGTATCAGACCATCATCACATTTAACGGTCTTGGTTTTGATATTCCATATCTAAAAGCAAAATGTCATGAATTCAAGATTCCGGAACAATTTGACAGTTTTCACTTTATCGATATCTTCAAATCCGTATCCAAACTGAAATTTCTTCTGAATCTGCCCAATTACAAGCAAAAAACCATAGAATCGTTTCTTGATATTGATCGCAAAGATACTTATACTGGCGGCGAACTGATTGAAATATATCACAATTATTGTCTCCATCCCGAAAACGAAGCTCTGCAATTACTGCTTTTACATAACTATGAAGATGTGCTTGGCATGCTTGATCTTCTGCCAGTGCTCTCCTATGGTGAATTTTTTCAAGGAAATTACCAGATATCCGACTGCCAGATTTTAGACGATGATACAGTTTCCAAATCTTCGGTATTTGCTTTAACTATTCATCTAAAATATGCTTTTCCACAAGAAGTTTCCTGCCAGCTGCCGCAGCTTTTTTTACAGGGAAATCAAAATGAAGTTATCTTAAGTATTCCCGTCTATACCGGAGAACTCCATTTCTTCTATGACAATTATAAGGATTATTATTATCTTCCTGCTGAAGATGTGGCAATTCATAAAAGTGTTGCAGCCTTTGTCGATAAAGAATTCCGCGAAAAAGCCAAAGCCTCCAACTGTTACACCCGAAAAGAAGGTCGGTTTCTTCCCCAGTTTGAATCCCTCATTACTCCAGAATTTAAAGAAAGCCGGAATGACAAAATCAGCTATTTTGAGCTTACCAACGAATGGATAAACTCAGGTGCACAATTACACAGCTATATTCAGCATTTGTTATATTATGTGCTTCGCACATAATGCCTTCGGCTGATATTGTGCTCGGCAGATAAGTTGCGGCTGACATCTATATATAAAAAATTCAAATTAAAAAACCGTTGCACAGGGATCATCTCCCTGCTCAACGGTTTTCCATAAAGATATTTCAAATTACATTTTCTGAAAAAAGAATGAACTCATTCTTTCAAATCCGATCTCTTTATAATTCATAATCTGCTCTGTACTTCCAATAAAAAGCACACCCTGGCTCTTTAAAGACGCATGGAACTTCTGATAAATCTCATTTTTTGCATCATCTGTAAAATAAATTACAACATTGCGGCACACAATCAGATCACAATCCTTTGGATAAGGATCTTTTAACAGATTGTGTTCCTTGAACTGCACACAACGCTTAATCTCATCCGAAATCTGATAGGAAGCTCCAACCTTGGTAAAATACTTTTTTTTCAGGTCGTCCGGGACAGATGCAATACTTTTTTCATTGTATAAGCCTACCTGAGCCTGCTGTAATACCTGTTTATCAATATCCGTTGCAATAATCCGGATATTGGAAAGCGGCAGATGTCTGGACAATGCCATAACAAGCGAATATGGCTCATCCCCGGTAGAGCATGCCGCACTCCAGATCTTTAGGCTTTTGCTTTTACTCAAAAGCAGAGGAAAAACATCTTTGTCAAGAAGTTTCCATTGATCCGGATTTCTGTAAAATTCTGAAACATTAATTGTAAGGAAATTAATAAACTGTTCGAACTTCTCTTTGTCTTTTTTGATCAGTTCCACATATTTATCATAACTGTCAATTTTATTCTTTGTGATCAGCGTATCAATTCTTCGCTTCATTTGCTTTTCTTTATAGCAATTGAGATCAATATTGGTAAGTTTTAAAACGTCACCTTTGAATTTTTCGTAATTTGTTAACATAGAATCTCCCCCTGCGTATAAAAACAAAAGACTGCCTAATGACAGGCAGCCTTTTTATCATTTATATTATTCTTCTGTCTCGGATGCCACTTTCTCAATATCAACATCTGCAGTATCCGCATCAGTCTCTTCTGGTGCAAACATTGCCTTTACACTAAGGCTGATCTTTTTATCTTCTTCGTTAAAATCAACGATTTTGGCCTCAATTTCCTGACCAACAGATAAAACATCAGATGGTTTTTCAACGTGCTCTTTTGAAATCTGTGAAACATGAAGTAAAGCATCTACTCCAGGAGCAAGCTCAACGAAAGCACCGAAATCTGTCATACGTGCTACTTTGCCTTTTACAACATTGCCAACAGCATATTTCTCAGCTGCACCATTCCATGGGTTCTCTTCCGGGAATTTCATGCTGAGTGCAATCTTTGTATCGTTGATATCTTTGATAAATACACGTACAGTCTGTCCAACTGTAAATACTTTCTTTGGATTCTCAACTCTTCCCCATGACATCTCAGAAATATGAAGTAATCCATCAACTCCGCCAAGATCGATAAACGCACCGAAATCTGTTACATTCTTAACAGTTCCTTCGATTACATCGCCAACATTGATCTTAGCTAATAACTCTTTCTGAAGCTCAGCTTTCTTAGCAACTAAGAGCATTTTTCTGTTACCGATAATTCTTCTGTGTTTTGGATTGAACTCAGTAATTACGAATTCGATCTCCTGGTCTTTGAATTTTGATAAATCCTTCTCATAAGTATCAGATACAAGACTTGCAGGAATAAATACTCTTGTCTCATCAACATTAACACAAACACCGCCATCTAATACCTGGCTTACTTTTGCTGTTAAAACTTCTTTGTTCTCAAATGCTTCCTCTAATCTCTTGCTTCCTTTTTCAGCTGCAAGACGTTTGTAAGAAAGAAGTACCTGTCCTTCGCCATCGTTTACTTTAATAACTTTGGCTTCCAGTGTGTCACCAACATTAACAACTGTTGTAAGATCCACATTGGATTCATTTGTGTATTCATTACGGGTAATAATTCCATCTGATTTGTATCCGATGTTCAATACGATCTCATCAGGCTTCACATCAATAACGGTACCTTCTACCACTTCTCCATTTCTTATTGTTTTTAAAGATTCTTCCAGCATTTGTTCAAAGCTCATTTCTGACATTCTTTGAAACCTCCTCAATAATATTGTTTGGGGTTGATGCCCCTGCGGTAATACCTACGTTATTGATGGATCTTAACTTTGTGTAATCCATATCGCTACTCGTTTGTATATAGTAAGTATTTGCACATTCATTTTTACATATTTCAAATAACTTCTGTGTATTTGAACTACTCTTTCCACCGATCACAATCATCGCATCCGATTCTTTTGCAATGCTGCGGGCTTCTGTCTGTCGTTCTTCTGTTGCATTACAGATTGTATTTAAAACATTTATATCATAACCTTTTTTCGTGATAATTTCAACTAATTCTTGAAATTTATTGTAGTTAAATGTCGTTTGCGACACAATTGTCACCGGAACTGCATCCGGCAGAGCAAAATTGTCAGCATCCTCCTTTGTTGCAATGATGGAAACGCCGTTTTCTTCTACCCATCCACGGATTCCCTGTACTTCCGGATGATTTTCATTGCCAACAATAATAATATAATGCCCTTTCATGCTATATTCCCTTACAAGCCTGTGGATCTTAAGGACAAATGGGCAGGTCGCATCAACAATTTCAAATCCAGCATCCTGCATCTTCTCATATTCCGTTTTACTGATCCCGTGCGAACGGATAATGATGATTCCCTTCGGAAGTGTTGCTAAAGATGAAAGATCTTCCACAACATGTACTCCTTTGGATTCCATATCCTTTACAACTTCCTCGTTATGAATGATCGGTCCATATGTATAGATCGGCGTATCCGTCTGTCCGATCCGGTCATATACCATATTCACTGCCCGTTTTACTCCAAAACAGAATCCTGCACTTTTTGCAAGTTTTATATTCATAAACTACACCTGTGCCTTACTTTGAATGATTTTTTTCATTTCTGATACAACTCCGTCAATATCAAGATTGGAAGAATCCAGACAAACAGCATCATCCGCCTGTTGTAACGGTGAAGTTTCCCGGTGCATATCCCGGTAATCACGATCGATGATATCCTTTTCGATCTCACCCAGATCACAGTGGACTCCTTTCTCCTGAAGTTCTTTATATCGTCTCTCTGCCCGTACTCTGCTTCCTGCGGTCAGATAAATCTTCACATTGGCATCTGGAAGAACAACGGTTCCAATGTCCCGGCCGTCCATGATCACATTCTCTTTCTGTGCCAGCTGTCTTTGCAGATCCACAAGCTTTGTCCTTACAACCGGATAAACACTTGTAGCAGATGCCATATTTCCGACTTCTTCATTGCGGATCACACCGTTTACATTCTCTCCATTTAACAGCACCTGCTGTTCACCGTCTTTGTACTGGATCGTAATATCAACATCCGCACATGCCTCTGCAACCGCTTTTTCATTATCTGCAGCAATCTTATTCTGGATGAAATAATATGCCATAGCACGGTACATAGCGCCTGTATCTACATAGATATATCCCAGATCTGCCGCAAGTTTTTTGGCGATCGTACTTTTCCCGGCTCCTGCCGGTCCATCAATTGCAATATTGTATTTCATATATAATTCCTTCCTTTTTCTGTTATTATTCAACGCTTTCTCCTGCAAGATGTCCAGTCGACCATGCAATCTGAAGATTGTATCCTCCTGTCATCGCATCGAGGTCCAACACTTCTCCGCAGAAATACAGATGCCTGCATTTCTTTGATTCCATCGTGGATGGATCAACGTCTTTCACCGACACCCCACCTTTTGTAATGATTGCTTCTTTAAAATCCCTTACTCCGGTGATTGTCATCGGCAGATTTTTGATCAGATGAACCAAAGCCGTTCTCTCTTCTTTGGATATCTCATTCACCTTTTTATCCGGATGAATGCCACTCAGCTCAATGATAACCGGGATCATTTTCGCTGGGAACAGCTTGTGGATGGAATTCTTAAACTGCTTGTTTTTCGCATCCTCAAATTCACGTAACACACGCTTGTCCAGCTGTTCTGTATCAAGGGCCGGCTTTAAGTCAATCACCATCTGCAGGTCATCTTTATAATACGTTGGTTTTATAGACGCACTTGCCGATAATATCATCGGACCACTTACTCCAAAATGCGTAAAAAGCATTTCTCCAAAGTCATCATAGATCATTTTCTTTCCAGAATATATACGGATTGCCGTATTCTTCAAAGAGAGTCCCTGCAATTCTTTCACCCAGGATTCCTTTATTTCAAAAGGAACAAGCGCAGGAACCGGCGTTATGATCTGATGTCCGGTTTTTGCCGCAAAACGGTATCCGTCTCCCGTAGATCCGGTCTGTGGATAGGATACGCCACCGGTTGCAACAATCACTGCATCTGCCAAAAGCTTTGTCTGATCTGACAGCATTACCCCTCCTGCACCATCTTCACCGGCAATGATCTCTGCCACCTCCGTGTGGAGCAGAACCTCTACTTTAAGCTGTCTCAGGACCTTCGTCAGACATGCAATCACGTCCGAAGAATGATCGGATTGCGGGAAAACACGATTTCCACGTTCTGTTTTCACAGGCAGTCCATGACTTTCAAAAAAACGGATTACCTGTTCATTATCATAGCCATAAAACGCACTGTACAGGAATTTCCGGTTGCTCATCACATTTTGAAACAAAACATCAATATCTGATGCATTTGTGATGTTGCACCGGCCCTTTCCTGTTATAAATAATTTTTTCCCGAGTTTTTCATTTTTATCAATTAATATTACTTTATGTCCCTTTTCAGCAGCCGTAATTGCTGCAAACATTCCTGCCGGGCCACCGCCAATTACAATTATCTTACTCATGATCTGTATCCTCTAATCTGGCATAACGCATCTTGATAGAATCATCAATATAATTGATTTCATCATTCTCGTATACCTGATATTCATCCCATATATCCTCAAGCATGGTCAGTGTACCTGCCACCTCTTTTTGTTTTTTCATACAAAGTGCAACTATCAGCGCATTGATCACACTAAGCGGTGCAACAAGCGAATCCACAATTGATGCCATATCGCTGTCTGCGATCAGATTGCAGGAAGAATAAAGATTCATCGGCGAATGCACGCTGTCCGTAATGGTTATCACCTTTGCATTCCGGTTATTTGCAAATTCCAGTGCCTTCAACGTACGCATGGAGTATCTTGGGAAACTGATTCCTATGATCGCATCATCTTTACCGATCCTGACCATCTGTTCAAAAAGTTCACTCGAACTGCTTGTATGCAGTAACCTGACATTGTCGAACATAAGATTAAAATAAAAAGCCAGAAAACTTGCGAGAGGTGCACAGCTTCGGATTCCGACAATATAGATATTTTTTGCATCCAGAATGGTATTTACTGCCATTTCAAACGCATTCTGATCAATCTTTTCCAGAGTTGATTTGATCTTATCCGCATCCGACTGTAATACGGTCTCTAAGATCTTAGACTGGCTGATTCTTCCATAAGTAACCTCCATGCGCTGGATGGAATTCAGCTTATTCCGCACAAGTTCCTCTAAAGCCTTCTGGAATTCCGGGTAACCCTTATAGCCAAGGTGCGTGGCAAATCTTACTACCGTTGATTCACTTACACCGACGATCTCTCCCATTTTTGCTGCTGTCAGGAAAACTGCTTTATCATAATTATCTGTAATATATGTTGCAAGGAGTTTCTGCCCTTTACTCATTGCACTGTAGGAATGATTAATCCGATTCAACAAGTCGTTTGTATTGCTCATATGATCCTCTCTGTTTTATGTGTAATATATTTATTATAGCAGAGAATATTGATCTTGCAACGCAAAAAAGAGAGCTTATTCCAAATTCCATCTGAAATAAGCTCCCCGAAATACATGGTTTATTCTGTTTTATACCGGATAAGCTCCGTTCTTTGTATCTGCAGCTTTTGCATCCACCTGTGTCTGCTGTGCCTGACGATATTTGAAGAATTCGGTAGCCACCTGTGGGAACAAAGCATAAGAGAGAATATCCTCATCCTGCTGTTTCCACTGCTTCATTTCGGATTCAATCTTAGCAAGTTCCGGCTCAAGAAGATCAGCCGGGCGGCATGTGATGCTGGAAGCCTTCTCATCCGCAGTAAGTACCTTATCTACGATTTCCTGATTGAAAGGTTTTACTGTCTGACCATATTTTCCTTCCAGTACCTCTTTGGTCTCTTTTGTTGCAACTTTATATCTTTCGCCCATCAGTACATTGAATACGGACTGTGTTCCAACGATCTGTGAAGAAGGTGTAACAAGTGGCGGCTCACCGAGGTCTTTACGAACACGCGGAACCTCTTTTAATACCTCTTCGTACTTGTCTTCTGCACCCTGCTCTTTCAGCTGCGAGATCAGGTTGGAAAGCATGCCGCCAGGTACCTGATATAATAATGTCTGGATATTAACACCTAATACCTTCGGATTCATTAATCCGCTCTTAAGTGCTTCCTCTCTCATTGGTCTGAAATAATCTGCAATCTCAGCCAGAAGCTTCTGATCCAGTCCGGTATCGTATGGCGTTCCTTTAAATGTCTCAACCATAACTTCTGTAGCAGGCTGGCTGGTTCCAAGTGCAAACGGTGACATTGCAGTATCAATGATGTCACATCCTGCCTCTACACCTTTCAGATAAGTCATGGAAGCCACACCGGATGTATAATGTGTATGAAGCTCGATTGGAATATCTACGACTTCCTTCAATGCATGAACCAGTTCATCTGCCTTATAAGGGACAAGAAGTCCAGCCATATCTTTGATACATAAGGAATTCGCTCCCATATCCTCTACGCGTTTTGCCATCTCTGTCCAATAATCCAATGTGTAAGCATCGCCAAGTGTATAAGAAAGTGCCACCTGGGCATGTCCCTTTTCTTTATTCGTAGCAGTTACTGCAGTCTGAAGATTACGAAGATCATTCAGACAGTCAAAGATACGAATAATATCAATTCCGTTGGCAATTGATTTCTGTACAAAATATTCAACAACATCATCTGCATATGGACGATAGCCAAGAATATTCTGACCACGGAAAAGCATCTGTAATTTTGTATTTTTAAAGCCGTCTCTTAATTTGCGCAGGCGATCCCATGGATCTTCCTTCAGGAAACGAAGGCAGGCGTCAAATGTTGCACCACCCCAGCATTCCACTGCATGATAGCCGACTTTATCCATTTTATCAACAATCGGAAGCATCTGCTCTGTTGTCATTCGAGTCGCAATCATGGACTGATGGGCATCACGCAAGATAGTTTCCGTAATCTTAACGGGTTTCTTTGTCTCTGCTGACATTGATTTATCCTCCTAAATACTAAACATCGAATCACCCTGAAAAACAGAGTTTACTTAAATTCCAAAAATTGCCATGAAACATCCGGCTGCAACTGCAGTTCCGATAACACCGGCAACGTTTGGTCCCATTGCATGCATTAACAGGAAGTTGGTCGGATCTTCTTCTGCACCTACTTTCTGAGATACACGTGCAGCCATTGGTACAGCAGATACACCTGCCGAACCGATCAAAGGATTGATCTTGCCTTTTGTAATGAAACATAACAGCTTACCAAACAGTACTCCGGCTGCTGTTCCAACCATAAAAGCGACAAGGCCGAGAATAACGATCTTGATCGTGCTCCAGTTTAAGAATGCCTCCGCACTGGTTGTTGCACCTACTGATGTTCCCAAAAGAATTACGACAATATACATAAGTGCATTGGATGCTGTTTCCTGTAACTGACGAACCACTCCGCATTCACGGAATAAATTACCGAGCATCAGCATACCAACAAGCGGTGCGGTTGTAGGAAGGATCGTACATACAATAATCGTAACAACGATTGGGAAAAGAATTCTCTCCTTTTTACTTACCGGACGGAGATTCTCCATCTTGATCGCACGTTCTTTTTTCGTTGTAAATAATTTCATAATTGGTGGCTGGATGATCGGTACAAGAGCCATATAAGAATATGCGGCTACTGCAATCGGTCCCATCAATCCGGTCTGACCAAGCTTTCCAGCAAGGAAGATCGATGTTGGTCCGTCTGCTCCTCCAATGATAGAAACTGCGGCTGCAGCTTTATCATTAAATCCAAGAATGATTGCAAGGAAATAAGCGGAGAAAATACCAAACTGGGCAGCTGCTCCAAGAAGGAAGCTGATCGGGTTCGCAATCAGCGGACCAAAGTCAGTCATCGCTCCTACTCCAAGGAAAATCAGTGACGGAAGAATCGACCATTCATCCAGTGTATAAAAATAATAAAGTAAACCGCCTACGCCATTGCTTGTCTCCTCCGGTGATGCAATGATATCCGGATAGATATTTACCAGAAGCATACCAAAAGCAATCGGGACTAAAAGTAATGGCTCATATCCTTTTTTTATCGCCAGAAACAGGAAAATACATGCAACTGCGATCATCACATAATTTCCCCATGTCAGGTTAAAAAAAGCTGTCTGATGTAGGAGGTTTGATAATGTTTCACCTACGTAACTCACAATAACTACCTCCTCGGATTATTCGTTTAACGTTGCAAGCAGCGCTCCGGATTCTACAGCGTCTCCAACAGCTACATCAACGCTTGCGACAACGCCGTCCTGTGGAGCAACAACCGGAGTCTCCATTTTCATGATTTCAAGGATTAAAACAGTATCTCCTTTTTTCACTGCATCTCCGACATTTTTCTCTAATTTAAATACCTTTCCAGCTGCTCCGGCCTCGATCTTAATGCTTCCTGCTCCGGCATTCGCTGCTGGTTTTGCGGCTGGCGCTGCAGGTGCAGCTGCTGTTCTTTTTGGTGCTGCAGGTGCTGTAGCTGCCGATGTTCCATTCTCTTCTACCGTAACGTCATAAACGTTTCCGTTCACAGTAATTGTATAATTTTTCATTTCAAAGTCCTCCTGAATTATCTTCTATTAATTGAACGAACTACAAAGTCACTTGTAGAAGTTCCTGTGCTTGCTGCAATTGCAGCTGCAATAACTGCAACCAGTTCGTTATCATCTGCCAGCTGCTGTTCTTCTTTCTGCTCGATCTGTGTAACAACCGGGTCCTTTGCAACAGACGGTTCGGATTTTTCCTGTTTCTTTTTCTCAAGATATGGGAAAATCTTAAATGCATAGATAATCAGACTGATCAAAATGAGCACTGCAAATACTACACACATGGAAATAACCGTGTTCATTCCTGCCTTTTCCATCTTTTCCCCAAGGCTGTACACCGGCTCAACCGAATATCCGGTGATTGACATATCCGTGTAATTAATAACTACCTGAAAATCGACATCTCTTTTTTCAAAATGAAGAATCTGATCTGTTGTCAGTGTGTTTCCGGATTTATCAACGGAAAACTCTCCTGTTCCCTGATAATCTCCAATATCTGCAACTGTCTCTTTCCATTTCTGAACCATATTGCTTGTTTTTTCATCCAGACTGCTGCTGTCAGAGAGAAGCGAATCCAGATCGCTGCTGCTATATCCGGTCAGGGAAGAAATAAGATTTGCCGAATAATCCTGCAACTGATTATAACTTACTCCGTTATAATCTACATCTTTCGGATCTGTCCCACAAGCACCCAGTGTCAGCAGAATAAAGCAAAGGCTCAGAATCAATGCTAATTTCTTTTTCATAAACCTCACCTTTCTACTTTGTGCCATGTTTCTTTTCCGGCTCGTTTACGTATTTGGTATAAAGCATTTCAAATGCCGCAACGAGATATTTTCTGGAATCCTCCGGTGCAATCAGACGATCTACGTATCCTCTGCGGGCAGCAGCCTCTGCAGTAGACTGAAGTTTTTCATATTCAGCAGCCTTCTTGGATAGTTCATCTGCCTTTGCATCCGGATACATGATCTTAACTGCAAGATCTGCATCCATCATTCCAACTTTTGCATCATTCCATGCATATACAAGATCTGCACCGATTGATTTGGAATTCATGGAAACATATGCACTGCCATATGCTTCACCTGTGATAAGGTTTACTTTTGCAGTTGTTGCATTTGCAAATGCATAAGTCATTCTCGCAAGCGCTTTTGCAAGTCTCTTTTCCGTGCATTTGCATGGATTAAATCCACTCACATTGGTCAATGTCAGTACAGGGATTGAAAATGCATCACAAAATTGTACGAATTCAGCTGCTTTCTCGCATCCACGGGCAGAAAGAGAATTTGAAAATTCTTCAGTCTTATTTCCCTCTTCATCGTAAACTTCTGTGCAGTTTGCAACAGCACCAACTGTCATTCCGTTTAATTTAAAGAAACCGGTAACCATATTCTTGGCATACTCTGATCTGGTCTCAAAGAATACATGTCCATCTGAGATCTCAGACAATAAATATCTTGGATCGCCTTTCATGGTATCCATATTGTTACAGATACGGTTTAAATCATCCTCACATTCTTCCGTATAAACATCCCCTTCATTGTTCAGAGGAAGCATTGTGATAAGAGAACGGATCTCTGCAATGATCTCATCTTCACTTCCATAGCGGTCAATGCAGCCATTTTCCTCGCTCTGGAATTTTGCTGATGATGTGTCGCACTTCTCAATGCGGTTTCCTTTAATGGAATCCGGAGAATTCATAAACATTTTGCCGTTTGATTCTTCAATGAAAGCAAAATCACATAAGGCAGGCACAACTGCCAGTCCTCCTCCGCAATTACCAAATACACCACAGATCTGTGGAACTACACCTGATGCAGCCACTTCTTTTGCATAGATCTGTCCAAATCCGTCCAGTGCATCTACAGATTCCTGAAGGCGGATTCCTCCACAGTCAACGAATCCAACGACTGGTGCGCCCATCTTCATTGCCATATCGTATACGGATGCAATTTTCTTTGCATGCATCTCTCCGATCGTACCACCAAGGACAGCAGCATCCTGGCTGTAAATAAATACCAGATTGCCATCAACTAATCCATGACCGGTGATCACACCATCGGAAGGTGTCTGATCCGCGCTCAGATTAAAATCTGTGCTGCGTGCGGTTACATGAGAACCAATTTCCATAAAACTGTTCTCGTCGACCAACTTAGCAATACGTTGCATTGCCAAGTTCTCTTTGTTACTACTCATTTTATGCCCTCCATTATGTTTAGATTAATATATATCTATGTTTTCATTATATAAGTTTTCCATATCATTTTCAACAATAATAGCGATTTACAGGAAAAGAAACTTCATCATGATACTGTAGAAAAGTTCTGCAAATGTCCATGGTTCCACGGTTTTTCCTGCGATAAGAGCATACTCTTCCATTACCTGATCATTGATCAGAATCCGTACTTTCCCAATCTGAGTGTTGCGCTTTACCGGCAGTGTCATTTCCGGCATCAGTTCAACATCCGTCCGGATCTGATCTTCTTCTGACACCAGATACCAGGCTTCTTTCTTCTCTATTTCTGCCTGCGGGATAAATTCTATATCTGTCCCCCATTTTTCCAGACTGGCAGACGGTTCAAATCCATTTTTCACAACAACAGAATCCAGTTCCGGAGTACTGATAATATTCTTTTTTTCGTAATGATCAAGTCCATACTGAAAAAGTTTTTTTGCATCACTCCACTTATACGTTTTGTTATTCGGCCAGCCACATGCAAGAAGCGCAATGCATAGCTTTTTCCCGTCCAATTCGAGTGCAGCCACATAACAATATCCTGCATTTCCGGTAAAACCGGTCTTTCCAGAAATGACACCATTCATCATATTTAAAAAAGCATTATGATTCGTACACTGATAATTTTTGCCATCGGAATCACAAAAACTGTAATTTGCTGTCTGCGTAATCTCCAGAAATTCCGCAGATTTATCGGATTCCCATGCACAATATCTCATGATCCGTCCAAGATCCGCTGCCGTAGTATGATGAAATCCCTTGTCATTTTTGGCATCCAGTCCGTTCGGTGTTATAAAATAACTGTCTTTGCAGCCTATTTCTTCTGCTTTCGTATTCATCAGAACTGCAAAATCTTCTACAGAACCAGATATGTACTCTGCGATAGCAACCGCACAGTCATTGAATGATTCCAGCATCAGGCCATAGAGCAGGTCTTTGATCCGGAATTGCTGGTCCTTGTGCATTCCGAGGTGTACCTTCGGCTGCCCGCACGCATTTTCCGATATGGTAACTGTTCCATCCATATCACCGTATTCAAGAGCTACTATACACGTAAGTATTTTTGTTGTACTTGCATTTGCAAGTGGCAGATCTGCATTTTTCCCATAAAGGATTCTTCCGCTTTCCCCATCCATAAGGACACAGGATTTCGAATACAATTCCGATTCCCGGATCACATCTGCATAAATATGTTCTTGTGGCACAATGGATAATAAAAGCAGAAACGATAACAGAAATGCGATTGTTTGTTTCCATTTATAAAAAGAAGCCATATATATTCCGTTTTTTGAAATATATATGACCTACGGTATGTCCATTATTCATAATTACAGTTCTTGCGGTCAGATGTCCATCTTAACATGCATCTCTTCTTCCGCTTCCTGCTTAAATTCTTCAATCTGTACCGGATTCAGGACCGGAAGATCCTCAATTGAATTTACTCCGAAACTTCTCAAAAAATCTTCTGTTGTCCCGAAAAGTAATGGTTTCCCGGGTGCATCCAGTCTTCCAAGTTCACAGACCAGATTATAATCGATCAGACGGCTGATCGCATGTCCGCACGATACTCCGCGGATCTTCTCTACTTCCATTCTTGTAACCGGCTGCTTGTATGCGATAATAGAAAGCGTTTCAAGCAAAACATCCGTAAGCACTCTCTTTTTCGGTTGTTTTGCAATACGGATCAGATACTCATACATCTCTGTTTTGGTACACATCTGATAGGAACCGTCTAATTCCATGATCTGGATTCCCCTGTTATCATCCTTATACTGTTCCATCATGTTTTCTATGATTTTTTTTGTTTTCTTTTTATCAAGTTCCAATGCATCTGCAATCTGCTCCAGTTCAACGGAATTGCCCATTGTAAAAAGGATTGCTTCGATTGCTGCTTCATAATTTACATTACTCATATTGCCCCTGTCAGGCGGTGTTATGCCGCAATTTTGGATTTTATTTTAATATCATCAAATATATATTCCTGGGAAATCATGATTTTCCCGGTTTTCATAAGCTCAAGGATTGCCAGAAATGTAACAATGATCTCAATCTTACCTGCCTGTGTTTCAAGCAGATTCCGGAAACTGAAATGCTCATGATTCATGGCATATTCTTCCAGGTATACCATCTTGTCTTCCAGAGAGACCTCTTCTTTCTCGATCTTTCCAAATTTGGAACGCACCGGATCAATCTTGTCCGCCTGTTTTTTCATGATGCTTTTATAGATCTCATTCAGTCTGGCCAGCGTCACATCCGACATCAGTTCCTGTAAATCAACCGGTTCTTCATACGCCATTACCTCTTTTGGAATCGTAGGTGTTTTATACATGATCTTTTCCGCATCGATCTGTCTGTCCTTCAATTCAAAAGCCATGCACTTATACATTTTATATTCCAAAAGCTGCTGGACAAGCTCCGCACGCGGATCTTCCTCCTCCTCTTCCTGTTTTGGATCTTTTGGAAGAAGCATCCTGGACTTGATATCGATCAGTGTCGCAGCCATTACAAGGAATTCACTCATGACATTCAGATCCTGTCTTTTCATTTCCTCAATATATTCCATATACTGACTTGTAATCTCAACAATTGGAATATCGTATATATTTACTTTATTCTTTTCCAGCAAATGTAAAAGAAGGTCAAGCGGGCCCTCAAACACCTGCAGTTTTACATTTAATTCCATATCTTCTCATTACCCCATCTGTTTATCAAAAGGCAGATATAACACATAACATTTTAACTTGTAGAATCTCAAATTTCAAGCAATTTTCCATATTTAGTCACATATTGGATGAGCCTATCCTATATATTGTATTGATTGGAGGAGACAAATATGAAATATATTTCAGCCTTACTAGCCTTATTTCTTATACTTTCCCAGCTTACCTGCAATGCTTCCATCTGCTTTGCCGCAGAAGCTGATTCTGAAAATACCGCAGATTCCGAAGACGCACTTTCACTTGCAGCCCCTTCAGCGATATTAATGGAAGCAGATACCGGTACGATTCTCTACGAAAAGAACTCCCATGAACGTCTCCGCCCTGCCAGTGTGACAAAGATCATGACCCTTCTTCTTATCTTTGAAGCACTTGATAACGGGCAGATTCATTCTGACGATACCGTTACCGTGTCCGAGCATGCCTCCGAAATGGGCGGTTCCCAGGTCTATCTGGAAGCCGGTGAAACCCAGACTGTAAATGATCTGATCAAATGTATCAGTATTGCAAGTGCAAATGACGCAGCCGTTGCGATGGCAGAATACATAGATGGAAGCGAAGATGCTTTTGTTGCCCACATGAACGAAAAAGCCAAAAAACTGAATATGAATGACACTACGTTTGTCAACTGCTGCGGTCTGGAAGCCGACGGTCATCTTACCAGTGCCCATGATATTGCCCTTATGTCCAGGGAATTATCAAATAACCATCCGCAAATACACGATTACTGCACGATCTGGATGGATCACATTACGCACACAACCCGAAAAGGGACTTCTGATTTCGGACTCACCAATACCAATAAATTACTGAGGCAATACAGCGATTGCACCGGATTAAAAACGGGCTATACCAGCCAGTCCGGCTTTTGTCTTTCAGCTACAGCAACACGTGATCATATCAATCTGATCGCAGTTGTCATGGCAGAAGAAAATTCCAAAATCCGCAACAAAGAAGCCGTTACCCTTCTCGACTACGGTTTCACCCATTGTCATGTCTATTCCGATCCCCTGGATTCAAAATTACCGGACCTTGCAGTTTCCAGAGGAAAGCAGGATTCCATCGGTCTCGCCTATGCTTCTCCTTTTCAATATGTGATCACAGATGGAAGCTCTTCTGAAGAAATCACAAAAGAACTTCACATCCCGGATTCACTGGAGGCACCTGTCAAAAAAGGAGACACCATCGGATGCATCGAATTTCATATTGGAAAGCGTCTGCTTGGCAGTGTCGATATTATAGCCAAAGAAACCGTCCCAGCAGCAACTCTCGCCGATTGCTATCTGGATTGTTTCTTAATGCTGTTATTAAAGTAGCGGAGCAAACAAGAGTAACACACTTTGGATCAGACGCACAATAAAATTGCGCTGTGTGCAGAATTCCAGGGAAATCTCCTGGCATTCGTCAAATGTCCGCAGCGCATCCTCCTTTACACCCGCAACAGCTTTTGCCCGGTACATCCATACTCCACATTCAAAATGCAGATACAGACTGCGGTAATCCAGGTTTACCGTGCCGACAACTGCGTATTCATCATCCGACACAAAGCATTTCGAATGAATAAATCCCGGTGTGTACTGGAAAATGCGCACACCACCACGGATCAGCTGCTCATAATAAGACTGTGTCAGCAAATAAACCAGTTTTTTATCCGGTATTCCTGGTGTTACAATCCGGACATCCACACCGCTTTTTGCGGCATTGATCAGCGCTGTGGACATTTCGGAATCAATGATCAGATAAGGTGTGAAAATGTATACATACTTTCTTGCCCTGTTAATGATATTTAAATACACGGTTTCTCCTACGTTTTCATGATCCAGTGGCGAATCCGCATAAGGCTGGATCATTCCGGTACTCTCTTCTTTCTGTTTGTCGTCATATGACATGCGATACGGATCACACGGCTCATCTCCACGCACGATATAGTTCCACATCTGCATAAACATTACTGTAAAATTCCAGACACCTTCTCCAGTAATCCGGATTCCGGCATCCTTCCAATAACCAAATCTCTTCACACGGTTGATGTACTCGTCAGCAAGATTAAAACCGCCGGTATATGCAATCCTGCCATCGATCACAACAACTTTTCTATGATCCCGGTTATTCATGACCACTGATAGAAACGGGCGGAATGGATTAAACGACGCACATCGGATTCCTTTTTTCTGTAATCTCCGGTAGTATTTTGAAGGAAGTGTATTAATACATCCGACATCGTCATAGATCAGACGGATCTTAACGCCTTCCGCTGCCTTCTGTTCAAGAATATCGACAATCGTATCGAACATATAACCTGGTTCTATGATAAAAAACTCCAGAAAAATAAAATTTTCTGCGCTCTTTAGATCTTCCAGAAGACGTTCAAACACTTTTTCCCCACAAGAGAAATATTCCGTATCCTCCTCATGGCATAACGGATAGCCAGCATAATCGGTAAGATACCGCGACTGCTTATATGCCTCATAGTTGTCCGTTTTTAGCTGTTCTACAATAGCCGGGTCCTGTGTCACATATTTTTCCGTATGGCGGATTACTTCCGACAATCTCCGCCTGTTTCCCCTTGTCAGTTCTGATCTTCCAAGTAAAAAATAACAGGTTACACCGATGATCGGCATCCATAAAATAATAAAAATCCACGATAATTTATTGTATGGTTTGATATTGCGGTTAACCAGATAAAGCGCCAGAATCACTGAGATAATATGAAAAATAACGTTCATTTCCGAAAATCTTTCACTGGCTGCATACATGATCATTATCAGCCAGACAAACTGAAGAATGATCGCACATGCTCCGATCGCAAGTTTACTAAAAATTCCATGAGTTACTCTTTTCATTCGTTCCAGCCTCCGTCATTCTATTTTAATTCATTTGCAAAAGATTATCAACATGGAGGATTCCCCATGATTTCTGATGAATGTCCGTTCCTCTTGGCCAGACCGAATCATAAAGTTTCAGCTTCCAGTCTTCCGGATAAAAATATGGATTTTTTTCCATTCCAAGCGCAAGCGCACCGCAGACAACCGGTGCTGACATTGACGTACCGCTTTTTATGGAATATCCATTACTCCTGTTATCACAGCTTATGATACGTGTTCCAGGAGCCAGCACTTCGGGTTTTACAATACAGCAGCCCGTAGGACCTTTCCCGCTGTAACCTCTCGGTGCTGTGATCGTATCTGCTGTCAGATCATCACTTGCACCAACCGTAAGGATCTTTCTTGAAATTCCAGGCACTGTTATAGAATTCCCGGATGGTCCGTTGTTTCCTGCAGCACTAACAACCATAACTCCAAGATCCCACAATTCTTCCACTGCATCTAATATTTTTCTCTGTTCTTCCATATCTGCCCCGGGAAGAAATCCAACAGAAAAATTCAACAACCGGATATTATAAATTCGATAATTATGAATGACCCATTCCAGTGCACGAAGCACATCATCTGTCTCTCCATTTCCATTTTTATCCAGGACTTTGATCACAACCAGATCTGCACCTGGTGCCATTCCGCTGATCCGATTCCGATTCATTCTTCCATCTCCGCAAAGGATCCCAGCCACATGCGTTCCATGCCCATTGTCGTCATACATGCTGTGTTTTTGATTCACCATATCCAAAAAATAAATATCCCGGTGTGTCAGATCCGGATGTTTTGCAATTCCTGTGTCTAATACTGCAATCCTTATATTTTTTCCCGTATATCCAGCCTGATATACCTTTTCTGCATGAACAATCTCTTTTACACGCTTCATTTCAAAATATGTTTTTTTCTATCTTATGCATAAAACAGGAAATTGCACTAAAAAAGACAGGCAAAAGTGCCTGCCTTTTCAAAAATTATTTATTTTCCGGAACATCTTTCATTGAGAAACTGATTCTTCCCATCTTGTCTTTTCCAAGGCATACGACCGTAACCTTGTCTCCCAGTGTCAGTACATCTTCCACATGGTTAATTCTTTCTTTTGCAATCTTGGAAATATGAACCATTCCCTCTTTACCAGGAGCAAATTCAATGAAAGCGCCAAATTCTTTGATGCTTACAACCGTACCGGTAAGAATCTGTCCTTCTGCGAAATCAGTTGTGATGATTTTGATCATATCGATTGCTTTCTGGATTTTATCTTTGTCTGTTCCACATACCGAAACTGCACCATCATCCGTAATATCGATCTTAACTTCTGTTCTTGCAATGATTTCGTTAATTGTCTTACCTTTCTGACCAACGACATCACCAATCTTAGAAGGATCGATCTGAATCTGTTCAATCTTCGGAGCCCATTCATTCACTTCTTTTCTAGGCTCTGAAATTGCTTTGCTCATAACCTCATCCATAATATACAGACGGGCTTCTCTTGTTCTTGCAATTGCTTCTTCTACAATCGGTCTTGTAAGACCATGAATCTTGATGTCCATCTGGATTGCAGTAATACCGTCATGTGTACCGGTAACCTTAAAGTCCATATCCCCGAAGAAGTCTTCAAGTCCCTGGATATCAGTCAGTACAACATAATCATCATCCGTATCTCCGGTTACAAGACCACAGGAAATACCAGCGACCATCTTCTTGATTGGAACACCAGCTGCCATAAGTGACATACAGGATGCACAGGTAGAAGCCATGGATGTTGATCCGTTGGACTCAAATGTCTCAGACACTGCACGGATTGCATATGGGAACTCTTCTACGGAAGGCAATACCGGAACAAGTGCTTTCTCTGCAAGTGCTCCATGACCGATCTCACGTCTTCCTGGTCCTCTGGAAACTTTTGTCTCACCAACTGAGTATGCCGGGAAATTATACTGATGTAAATATCTCTTGGTTGTTATATTTGCATCCAGTCCGTCAATCTTCTGAACCTCAGATAACGGAGCAAGTGTAACAACATCACAAATCTGTGTCTGTCCACGTGTGAACATTGCAGAGCCATGTACTCTAGGGATCAGATCAACTTCCGCTGCTAATGGACGGATCTGATTGATTGCTCTGCCATCCGGACGTTTATGATCCTTTAAGATCATCTTACGGACAGTCTTTTTCTGATACTGGTAAACAGCCTCTCCAAGTACTGCAAGCCACTCTTCATTTTCAGCAAATGCCTCTTCCAGTTTCTCTGTAATCTGACGGATGTTCTCTTCACGTACCTGTTTCTCGTCTGTGAATACCGCTTCTTCCATCTGTTCTGGTGTAACGATCTCTTTCATGGCTGCAAACATTTCTTCCGGAATTGCGCAGCTTGTATACTCGTGTTTTGTTTTTCCTACTTCTGCTGTAATCTTATCAATAAAAGCAATGATTGTCTGGTTGATATCATGACATTTATAAATTGCTTCAATCATCTTGGCTTCCGGTACTTCGTTCGCACCAGCCTCGATCATAATTACTTTTTCTCTTGTAGAAGCAACGGTCAGCTGAAGATCTCCTTCATCCCAGTCTTTCTGAGATGGGTTTACAACAAACTCACCATCTACCAGTCCCATCTGTGTCATTGCACATGGACCATCAAATGGAATATCGGAAATTGTTGTTGCAAGAGCTGCTCCGATCATTGCAACGATCTCCGGACGACACTCCGGGTCAACAGACATTACCATATTGTTTAAGGTAACGTCATTTCTGTAATCTTTCGGGAATAACGGTCTCATTGGTCTGTCGATAACACGGGAGGTCAGGATCGCATTTTCAGATGCCTTTCCCTCACGTTTGTTAAATCCGCCCGGGATCTTACCAACAGAATACATTTTCTCTTCATATTCCACACTTAATGGGAAGAAATCAATTCCATCCCTTGGTTTTTCTGATGCTGTTGCAGTAGATAACACCGTTGTTTCACCATATTTTAATAATGCTGCGCCATTTGCCTGAGCACACACCCTTCCGATATCTACCGTGAGTGTTCTGCCAGCAAGTTCCATAGAATAACTTTTGTACATATTGTTCTCCTTTTCATGCCTGATAGCCTAAATTATTGCAGAAGGTCCGAAACTACTGAACAGTATACGGATTCCATATATTCTTCAGTGGTCCCGGCAAATTCTTCTGCCAATAGATAAGTTTAAACGAACACATACCTGCCTGCAAGTAAATGTTCAAAAAAAAATAGAGCGGAATCTAAACCCCGCTCTATTCATATAGCAATTATTTTCTAAGACCTAAACGCTCGATCAGAGAACGATATCTCTCGATATCAAGCTCTTTTAAGTATGCTAATAATCCACGTCTCTGTCCGATCATCTTTAACATACCTCTTCTTGAATGATGATCTTTTGGGTTAACTTTTAAATGCTCTGTTAACTCCTGAATTCTTGCTGTTAAGATTGCAACCTGAACTTCTGGTGATCCAGTATCGTTCGGTGTTCTTCCGTATTCAGCGATAATTGCCTGTTTCTTTTCTTTTGCGATCATGTTGTGATCCTCCTTTAATTTTCTAAATCGCCCTGTATACTCAGCGGAAGGTCGGAGTGTCCATCGACCGAATATGGGCTAACTCATACTTGACTAGTGTAACATAGTCCTTATGTATTGTAAAGTTATTTTTTTATCAGTTTCCAAGGACATTCGAAACACAGATTGGTGTCCGATAAAATGCATTGGAAATGATAATACCAGTCGTCTCATTACTTGCATGTACAATCTGTCCATTTCCGATGTAAATTGCCACATGGCTGATGCTGTTTCCGCTTCCATAGAAGAACAGATCTCCCGGCTGTGCTTCCGACGCACTGATGATTGTTCCGCAATTCGGTTGTGCACGTGATGAATGTGGAAGATAAATCCCATATTTTGCAAAGATGGATAATGTAAACCCGGAACAATCTGCGCCATTCGTCAGACTGGTTCCTCCCCACACATATGGATTTCCAACAAACTGACATGCATATGCGACAAGTGAAACCCTTGCATCTGATACACCGGCTCCATATTTTAATTCCGTCATGGACTGTGCCGTCGGAAGTGTCTCGCTCAGATCAACAAACTCTGCAGAAACATATCCCTGCACATCATCAACTTCAACCTGTACCCATCCATCCTGAGCCTGTGATAACGCAGTGATCTGCTCTCCGTTCCCAACAAGCGCAAGAATTTCCGCATCGGTTGTTGCCTGTGTACGGACTCTTAATGTATCTGTATTCACAGTAGCAATCAGTTTTTTCTCTCCTTCTGCTATCGTGCGTGCCTCATCTCCTGAAACAAGATACTCGCTCTTTACATATCCATTCACACTTCCGGATGTAATCTGTGTCCACTCACCTTCTGTACCTACAATCTCACAAGCCGCATTCGGTGTCATCTTTCCAACAATGTCACTGTCTGTGGAAGCATTCTCACGAATATTCAACGTATCATCTACAACTGCAATTCCAAGATTACGGTATCCGCAGATGTCTGAATCAGCCTCCTGCGTTTCTTCCTGCTGACCGGTTGTAACCATATTTGTCTGGCTCTTTGCCACGGCAATCTCTCCTGCACTATTCTCTCCCTCATAGTCGCTCAATACATTTGCGACCCCAGAAGTCAGTGTTAACGGCTCTGTATTTTCAATGCTAAGTGCCTTTGCTGCTCCAACTGCAAAGACCGGCTCACTTTGTTCAACCCGCATATTGCTCTGAATGGTACCACAGATTGTGATTGCAGAAGCAAAAAGAATTACTGCACCTGCTCTGATTTTCTTTATGTGCTTCATATTATCCTCCTAAGTACTTCAGTTCACATTTTGTCAGTATACCAATCGTGCCTCATATTGTCAACACATTTGTAATATCTTTGTAATATTTATGATATAGTTTCTTCATCCTCATCCGGATCACTTTCCAGAATAGAATATGCAATATTCGTAGAATGATCTCCTATTCTCTCGAGTCCGGAAATCAGATCTGTAAACATCATGCCCGCAACCGGAGAACATTTTCCTTTTGCCATTCTCTTAACATGATTCTTCTGGAGAGTTCTTTCCATATGGTCAATATCATTTTCTTCACTGATGATTTCATCCAGCGCAGATGCATTTCCCGTTGTAAACATCGCTAATGCCTTTTTCAAAAGATCTACGACCTCGGTATACATTTCAAGAAGTTCCCTGTCTGCCTTTTTGGAGAATTGTATATTATCCCGGTAACGTTGTGTTGCAGCATCGGCAATATTCTCAGCATGATCCCCGATTCGCTCAATATCGCTTACCACATGGAAAAGACTTCCAATACGTTCAGAATCTTCTGTAGGCAATTCATACTGGACTAGACGCACCAGATAATTGGTAATCTCGTCATTTAAGAAGTCAATCAGATGTTCCTGTTCATAAACACCCGCCAGTTTTTCTTCATCTTCATCAAAGAACGCTTCTATTGCATGATTCAGATTATCGATGGCAAGATTCCCCATACGATTGATCTCATGAATTGCTTCTACAGCAGCAGTGGCTGGTACGAAAGTTTTTTTCATGCCAATGTACTGTAAATGATACTCACTGTCCACTTTGTCATCCCCAGGGATAATCATATTGGCCAGTTTAATAAACCAGTTGGAAACTGGGAAAAAGATGACTGTCTGGAACACTTTAAACAGTGTATCCGCATTGGCTACACAACGATTGATGCTGCTTCCGGAAACCGCATAAAGAAGCTTCAATACCGCATCCATTCCAAGAAGCAGAATCACTCCAAGAATGATCATACCAAACACATTGAACATCACATGAATAAGCGCTGCTCTCTTAGAATCCTTATTTCCACTCAGACTCGCAAGCACTGCCGGTGTGCAGGAACCAATATTACATCCAAGAATAAAAAACAGACAGATTGGAAGTCCGATCAACCCCTGTCCTGCCATCATAAGAATAATGCTGACCGTAACAGAAGAACTCTGAAGAATTGCGGTGATCACAAATCCCAAAAGAATTCCAAGAAATGGGTTGCTTAATTTTGCAAGTGTATCTAAAACACTTGGGAATTCCTTTAAAGAATCCATTGCGGCTGTCATCAGGAAAATACCCAGAAACAGACATCCAAACCCAAGAACGATCTCACCGATCTTCTTCACTTCCGGTTTTTTGAAAAATACCATCATAACGGAACCGATCAGCAGGATATACGGTGCAATCGCCGTAAGTTTTAACGAAACAAGCTGTGCAGTAATCGTCGTACCGATATTGGCACCAAAAATAATTCCAACTGACTGTTCCAGAGACATTAATCCGGCATTTACAAAACTGACAACCATAACCGTTGTTGCTCCGGATGACTGAATCACAGCAGTAAATATCGCACCAAATACAACAGCAATAAATTTGTTCTTTGTCATGGCATCAATCAGGCCACGCATTTTTGTTCCGGCGGCCTTTTGCATACCCTGGCTCATGAAGTTCATTCCAAATAAAAATAATCCTAATCCAGCTACTAAATTAAAAAACAAGTCCATGTCTACTCCTTTTTAGAGAAATAGTTCTCTGCTTTGGCAATGTCACAATTCATCTGATGCTTTAAATCATCAATTGAATCAAATTTCATTTCTGGTCTGATATAGTGAAGAAACTGTATCGTCACAATTTTATCATACAGGTTCTGACAAAAGTCAATAATATAGGTTTCTATCCCAATCGGATTGTTTCCTGCAATTGTTGGTTTACACCCGACATTGGAGACTCCCTGATACCACTGTTCTCCAATGATCACCCGGGTTACGTACACTCCGTTTGGCGGGAGGATCTTCTCCGGTGGGAGCGTCATGTTAATCGTTGGAATTCCTATAGTTCGTCCAATCTGTTTTCCATGAATCACCCTGGATTTTATGAAAAATTCATATCCAAGCAGATGATTTGCTTTTTCGATGGCACCCTTTTTAATTTCTTCCCGCACAAATGTGCTGCTGATATCCCGTCCATCTTCCTGTATTTTTTCTAAAACGATAACGTGATATCCCAGTTCCCTGGAAAGTTTTTCCAGAAGCTTATAATCGCCGCCCCTGTTGTGTCCGAAATGAAAATCTTTTCCGACGATCATGCATTTTACATGAAGCGCCGATACGATCCAGCGCACAAACTTTTCGGGTTCCATGCACATCACTTCGTTTGTAAAGGGACATTCGATCAGATAATCAACTCCTGTCTCTTCAAAAATATGATATTTTTCTTCATTTGTTGTAAGGACCTGTGCTTCCACTTTTCCAGTTTTTCGAGTCGGTGGAATGTCAAAGGTAAAGACAATGGAGCGATATCCGTTCTCGGCACTCTGATTCAGCAGATTTTCCATCAGAAGCTCGTGTCCTCTGTGAAGTCCGTCAAACTTTCCGAGTGTGATCGCGGATGGCTCTTTCACACTAAAATCAAGCGTATCTCTTATATATTTCATATTATTCCATAAACAATTTTACCGGTTTATATTCGTTCGTCATTTTCTGCCATTCATATAAGCCGATAAATCTCTGATTCCAATCATAAAGTCTGTATAATTCTGCAGTATGTTCCGGTTGTTCTTTGACAAATTCCGCAGATATCCGGTTGCCATTGATCAATGGTTTTTCTGCCTCTTTTAACACGGTTATCTCAGGATATCGGTCAAACACATAATCTACCGGATAAAGTAATTCCCGAAATATGTCGTAGTTCCATGTTTCAGGCGGTGCCGCAACCGACAATTTTTTTACCGCTTCTTCAACTTCTGATAAACGCAACGCCTTATCCAGCGTAAAGCCGGCTACTCTTGTCCGTATTAAAGACTTCATACATCCATAACAGCCAAGCGTCTGTCCAATATCATGGCAAAGTGTCCTTATATAAGTTCCCTTGGAACAATGCACGCGCATATGTACTTCCGGAAGATTCATACTCAGAATTTCAATTTCATATATCGTTACAGGTCTCGCTTTACGTTCAACCGTAATTCCTTTTCTGGCAAGATCACATAACTTCTGTCCATTTATTTTAAGGGCAGAATACATTGGCGGTATCTGATCATATGCCCCGATATAAGAAGCAATTGCTTTCCTCACCTGATCCTCTGTCACATCGACATTCGAAGAATTCAGGATTGTTCCCGAAATGTCCTGTGTATCTGTATCTGTTCCAAGTAAAAGAACCGTCTCATACACCTTGTCCTTTTCGGTGAGCAGATCACACACTTTGGTCGCTTTCCCCAGGCAGACAGGAAGAACCCCCTCCGCATCCGGGTCAAGCGTGCCTGTGTGTCCGATTTTTTTCTGATGAAAAATACCACGCATCTTTGCCACAACGTCAAAGGATGTAAATCCTTTTTCTTTATATACATTTATGATTCCGCTAACCATTTTTCATTCCTATAGTTGTTTTTTAATTTCTTCATTGATAAGTCCAATGATCTGCTCCGGTTCTCCATCCATCGAAAATCCGGCAGCTTTTGCATGACCGCCGCCTCCAAATTTCATGGCAATCTCTGCAAGATTCACATCGCCACTTGCCCTTGTGCTCACCTTAAAGCTGTTGTCACCGGTCTGATAAAGGAAAATGGCAACTTCAACCCCTTTTGTTACGCGCAGCTGGCTGACAATTCCGTCCAGATGTTTGGGAAGTACATGATATCTGTGCATTATCTCATCTGTCACACAGCTTGCAATTACCTTTCCATCCAGATAAAGCCGGCTGTTTAACAATGCATACCCAAGCACCTGATTCTGTTCAAATGTTTTTGCATAAAAAGTCTCATCAATAATTCTGGAATAGTCAATTCCCTTATCCATAAGAATTCCGGCAATATTCATGGTCTTTGCCGAAGTACAGGAATACTGGAACACCCCGGTATCATGTACGATGCCTGTGTAAAGGCATTCTGCAATCTTTTTTGTAATCTTCTCAGGATTGATCAGTTCAAACACAAGTTCACTTGTCGAGCTTGCTTCCGGGAAAATGTAATTCTGTTCCGCAAAAGACTGATTACTCAAATGATGATCGATACACACAGTATGACGTGCAGATTCAAAGTACTTATTGGCTTCTCCCAGTCTTCCGGCATCACCACAGTCCAACGCAATGAAAAGATCAAATATCATCTCATCTGTATATTCACTGCGTATTTGGGATGAATCATTCATAAATTTAAAAATGTTCGGGATTGGTTCAAGATAAATACGCACATCAATATCCGGATAATATGTCCGGATATAATTATATACTCCCAGACAGGAACCAACACAGTCCCCGTCCGGTCTTACATGTCCTGCGATTCCAATCGAATGCATTCCCCGAATCACTTCATCAAGATTTGTCATTTTCTAGTCCTCTTTGATATCTTTTGTAACATCATCAATTTTTTTCGACATGTTTACACCATATTCAATTGACTGATCAAGGATAAATTTGATTTCCGGCGTATTTCTTAAATTAATGGATTTCGCCAGTTTCACACGGATAAATCCCTCTGCGGAACGAAGTCCGGCAAGTGTATCTTTCTGAGACTGTTCATCTCCAAGGACACTGATATATGCTTTTGCCGTCTTCAGATCCGGAGCAACCTCCACTGCAACCACGCTTGTCATCGGGTTGATCCGCGGATCCTTGATCTCACCGCGAATGATATTACTCAGTTCGCGGTGTACTTCTTCGTTTACACGAATATTTTTAATGCTGTTTTTTCTCATCTAATTCCTGCTTTCTATCTTGGTACCTCTACCATCTTATAAGCTTCTACAACATCAAGTTCCTGGATATCGTTAAATCCTTCGAACACAAGACCACACTCAAATCCGGCTTTTACTTCCTTAACGTCGTCTTTAAATCTCTTTAATGATGCTAAAGCGCCTTCAAAGATCTGTGTTCCTTCTCTGCTGATACGTACGCTGCATCCTCTTTCGAATTTACCATCCAGCACATAGGAACCAGCGATATTACCAACTCCGGAAGCTTTGAAGATCTGTCTGATCTCAGCATGACCGATCACCTGTTCCTCGAAGATTGGATCTAACATACCCTTCATGGCAGCTTCCACATCTTCGATCGCATTGTAGATAACTTTGTATAATCTTACATCTACGCCTTCTCTGTCTGCGGTAACTTTTGCAACCGGATCCGGACGAACATTAAATCCGATGATGATTGCATTAGATGCAGAAGCAAGAATAACGTCGGATTCGTTGATTGCACCAACGCCACCATGGATTACCTTGACAACAACTTCGTCATTGGAAAGTTTTACAAGTGACTGTTTTACGGCCTCAACAGATCCCTGTACATCTGCTTTTACAATAATGTCAAGTTCTTTCATATTACCAGACTGGATCTGAGAGAACAGGTCATCCAGAGACATCTTGGATTTTGTCTCTTCGATCAGTCGGTTCTTGCCTTCTGCAATATAAGTATCTGCAAAGGCCTTTGCTTCTTTCTCTGAACCGGTTGCCACAAATGTTTCACCAGCATCCGGAACATTATTCAGTCCAAGAATCTCTACCGGAGTAGACGGACCAGCTTCTTTTACTCTTCTTCCCTTATCATCGATCATCGCACGTACTTTACCATAGCTGCTTCCACATGCAATTGGATCTCCTACATGTAATGTACCTTTCTGTACAAGAACAGTTGCAACAGAACCACGTCCTTTATCAAGCTGAGCCTCAACGACAAGACCTCTTGCATTACGGTCTGGATTGGCTTTCAGTTCCAGTACCTCTGCTGTTAACAGAATCATCTCTAACAGATTCTCGATACCTTCATGTGTGTGTGCAGATACCGGACAGAAGATTGTGCTTCCACCCCAGTCTTCCGGAATCAGTTCATACTCGGAAAGTTCCTGTTTTACTTTATCAATATTCGCACTTGGCTTATCAATCTTGTTTACAGCAACAATAATCTCAACCCCTGCAGCCTTGGCATGGTTAATCGCCTCAATTGTCTGTGGCATTACACCATCATCTGCTGCAACAACCAGGATTGCAATATCTGTTGCATTCGCACCACGCATACGCATTGCGGTAAACGCTTCATGTCCCGGAGTATCTAAGAATGTGATTGTCTGACCATTGATCTCAACAACTGATGCACCGATGTGCTGTGTGATACCACCAGCCTCGCGGTCTGTCACTCTTGTTGAACGGATTGCATCCAACAGAGATGTTTTACCATGGTCAACATGACCCATAACACAGACAACCGGTGGACGTGGAACCATTTTTTCTTCTGGTTCTTCATCCTCTTTCAGAAGCTCTGCGATCACATCAACTTTTACCTCCGGCTCACAGATGTAATTAAACTCCAGCGCGATCTCTTCTGCTGTTTCAAAATCCACTTCCTGGTTTACCGTTACCATCTGTCCTTTTAAGAACAGTTTCTTAACGATAACCGAAGGCTGGATCTTCATCTTGTCAGCAAGTTCACGGATCATCAGTTTTTCCGGAAGCGTAATTGTCTTGATTACATCTTCATCCTCTTTTGGCTGCTGTGGCTGCTGCTGAGGTTTCTTTCTTCCGCCGTGCTTCTCAAGATTTACATAATTTTCCTGACGTTTTCCAAGCTTATCATGATCCTGATGTTTGTTATTGCTACGGTTGTTTCCGCGGTCACGGCTTTCCTTGCCTCTTACATCTTCAACAGGAGCTGCCTCCTTGTTGAACTTATCCATTTCCTTATCAAAACGTCCACGTGAATTGTTGCGGTCATTATTGTTGAAACGATTGCCCGAACCGTTACCACGGTTGTTGTAATTGCCGTTTCCACGGTCATTGCTGCGGGTATTATTATATCCATTTCCTCTGTCGTTATTACGTTCATTGTTGCGGTTATTGTATCCACCGTTTCCACGGTCATTGCCACGGTTATTATAACCGCCATTATCACGGTCATTGCTGCGGTTATTGCGGTTATTATATCCATTGCTGCGATCACCGCGGTTATTATTTCTGTCGTTCTGAGGTCTGCCGTTTCCTCTGTCATTCTGAGGTCTTTGGCCTCTTTCCTCCTGAGTGCGAACCGGACGTGCCTCTGCCGGATTGTCATTATTGCCAGCAGTTCTTTCACTGATTGGTCTCATTGCACGTTCTCCAACCGGACGCGGACGGATAATATGACTTGCCGGATTGGAGTACGTATTGGAATTATCTCTTCTTCCTCCGCGCTCTCCGTTGCGGTCATTATTTCGGTCGTTGTTACGATTACCATTTCTCTGCTGGTTATTATTCTGTCCAGGACGTCTCTGCTGCTTACTGTACTGCGCATTAAATACTGCAGAAATGCTTGATTTCTTCTTTGGACGTTCTACTCCGTCTTTTTCTGTTGTTTTCTGCTCTTTTTCAGTAGTTTTTGCCGGAGCTGCTGTTTCGCTTTTTGCCGGAGCTTTTGTGTACTTTTTACGTACCATAGCTGCAGCTGCATCTTCCACACCGCTGGTCGCTCCTTTTACTGCATATTCCGTTGTACTGAGCATATCTATGATATCCTGTGATTTTATATCTAATTCTTTTGCAAGTTCATGAACTCTGATCTTTGCCATATATTACGTTTCCTCCGTTATTCAGTTTTATAGGTTTCCAATTTCTTTTCTACTGCCTTTGCAAGATTTTCATCTGTAATTGCAAGAGAAGCACGAAATTCTTTGCCAATGTAATGTCCCAGTTCTTCTTTCGTTCCAAATATATACATTGGAACATGATAAAAATCGGTCATATTCCGGAACATTTTTCTTGTATTTTCAGATGCTTCTTCCGAAACAATCACCAAAAATGCCTTCCCACTCTTGACCGCCTTCTCCGTAGAAAATTCTCCGCTGGCCACATGTCCCGATTTTGCTGCAAGTCCCAGCATGGATAATGCCTTATTTTGCAAGTGTTTCCATCTCCTTTTCGAGATTCTCATACACTTCTGCCGGAATTGCGGTCTTAAGAGATCGTTCCAGTCCCTTGGACTTACGTGCCTTCTTTAAGCATTCCGGATCCGGACAGATATACGCACCACGTCCGTTCTTCCGACCTGTTGTATCCAGTACAACCTCTTCTTCCGGAGTCCTGATCACACGGATCAGTTCCTTCTTCGCTTTCATCTCACCGCATCCAACACATTGACGCATAGGAATCTTTTTACTGTTCATTTTTATTCCTCTTCACTATCTGCAGCTGTCTCATTTTCTGCAAATGTTTCTTCATCTGCCTGAGCATCCTCGCTGTATTCCTCGTCTTCGTAATACTCTTCATCTTCGTAGTCATTCTCATAGTCCATGAAATCTCCATCCTCACGGGCTTTTGACTCACTCTTGATGTCGATCTTAAATCCGGTAAGACGTGCAGCAAGACGTGCATTCTGTCCTTCCTTACCGATCGCAAGCGAAAGCTGATAATCTGGTACAACAACTTTTGCTGATTTTTCATCTGCGTCAGCAATAACTGAAATTACTTTTGCAGGACTTAATGCATTTTGGATCAGAATTGCAGGATTCTCATCCCATGTAATAATATCAATTTTCTCACCACGAAGTTCATTAACGATCGCATTAACACGAGCACCGTTCATACCAACACATGCACCAACCGGATCAACATCCGGATCATTAGACCATACTGCGATCTTGGTTCTGCTTCCTGCTTCACGGGAAATTGCCTTGATCTCAACAATTCCATCTTTCACCTCTGTCACTTCCGATTCAAAAAGGCGTTTTACAAGTTCCGGATGCGTTCTGGAAACAAGAATCTTTGGTCCCTTCGGAGTAGATTTCACTTCAACAATATAAACCTTAATACGCTCAGTCGGCTGGAATACCTCTCCTTTGATCTGCTCACTTTCTGTAAGCAAAGCGTCCGCCTTACCGAGGTTAATGCTTACATTTTTGCCAACATAACGCTGAACAACACCGGTAACAACGTCTTTTTCTTTACTGTAATACTCATCATAGATCACTTTGCGTTCTTCTTCCCTGATCTTCTGAAGAATTACGTTTTTGGCATTCTGTGTTGCAATTCTTCCAAACTCTTTGGATTTCACTTCAACCTGTACAACATCACCTAATTCATACTTTGTGTTGATCATCTGTGCATTTGGAAGCGAAATCTCCATTACAGGATCTTCCACATTCTCTACAACAGTTTTCTCCTGATAGCAATGAAACTCACATGTTTCAGGATCAATGACAACCTTAACATTATCGGATTTTCCGAAATTATTTTTGCAGGCTGTAACAAGAGAGTTCTCAATTGCTTCTAACAGAGTATCCTTACTGATGTTCTTTTCCTGTTCTAGTATATTTAACGCTTCTAATAACTCATTATTCATTATCTTATCCTCCTATATTGTTATCTTACGCTAAAAATGTATTGCCTGACGAATTAAAGCAATGTCCGATTTATCGAAACTCATCTCTTCGCCGTCTTCTGTCTCAATGGTAACTGTCTGCTGATCGTATGCTCTTAACAGTCCATAAAACTCTTTGCTCCGGTTAATTGCACGATATGTCCTGATCTCAACTTCTTTTCCCATGTTGCGGACATAATCCTTCTCTTTTTTCAGTGGGCGTCCAAGTCCTGGAGAACTCACTTCAAACACATAAGAATCCGGAATAAAATCTTCCTCATCCAAAAGAACATTCATCTCTCTGGCGACATCCGCACATTCATTCACAGTAATTCCGCCTTCTTTATCAATGTATGCCCTTAAATACCAGGTACTTCCTTCCTTCACATACTCAACATCCACCAGTTCAAACTTCATCCGCTCAATGATCGGAGTGATCAAAGCTTCTGTTTTTGCCTCATATACTCTTGCATTTGACATATTCTCTAGCACCTCTTTTCTAAACAAATTCGCCAAAACATGAATTGAGAGAGGACTTTTGCCCTCTCTCAATCTTGTCATCGTGTTATCAACTAGTATAATATCACTATTGGGAACGCATTGCAAGGATTTCTTGAAAAATATATAAAAAAGCTCTTGCTTTTTTCATATGTACATGATATTATAATACACGGTTCGTTGGTCAAGCGGTTAAGACGCCGCCCTCTCACGGCGGAATCACGGGTTCGATTCCCGTACGAACTGCTGACTGTTATTTTTAATAAACAGCCCAACCCGAGGAAACATCGCAGATTGCGGTGTTTTTTTATTGCTAAAATTTCAGGGTATTAACCTCTTCAAAAAAGTTTAATCAAAAGTTTAACCATGCTTCCGGTTATGCTTCCCTCTTCCGGCCTGTAATATCCATTAAATCTGGGATTTATTCTAAAATTTTCATTCATGCTATCACCCTCCCAATATTATAACGTTATAATATTAATCATGTATTTGCTAATATTAAAAAACACCAGAACTGGCATTTGCCAGAACTGGTGTCCTTTTAATTTAGAAAACTGTTTTACATTCCCTTTTGCATCAATCTTCATATCCGTTCGGATTATTCTTCTGCCATCTCCAGGAGTCTGCACACATCTCTTTAATACCGTACTGTGCTTTCCATCCAAGTTCTTTTGCTGCTTTGGAAGGATCGCAGTAGCAGGTTGCAATGTCGCCAGGTCTTCTTGCTTTGATCACATATGGGATCTTGATTCCGTTTGCTTCTTCGAAGTTCTTTACGATATCAAGTACACTGTAACCATGACCGGTTCCAAGGTTGTAAATGCAAAGTCCCGCTTTCTCTTCGATCTTCTTCAGTGCTTTTACATGTCCGACTGCAAGATCTACAACATGGATATAATCACGTACTCCGGTTCCATCCGGTGTGTCATAATCATTTCCAAATACGCCAAGCTCTTTTAATTTTCCAACTGCGACCTGTGTGATATAAGGCATCAGATTATTCGGAATACCATTCGGATTCTCTCCCATGGTTCCGCTTGGATGTGCTCCGATCGGATTGAAATAGCGAAGCAAGATCACATTCCACTCCGGATCTGCTTTCTGAATATCTGTCAGGATCTGCTCAAGCATGGATTTCGTCCAACCATATGGGTTCGTGCACTGTCCTTTCGGGCATTCCTCCGTGATTGGGATCTGTGCTGGATCGCCATATACGGTTGCTGAAGATGAGAAGATAATGTTCTTGCAATTGTTTTGTCTCATAACATCAACCAGAGTCAGTGTACCAGCAATATTGTTATTGTAGTATTCCCAAGGTTTAGCAACAGATTCTCCAACTGCTTTCAGTCCTGCAAAATGGATACAGCTGTCAATCTTCTCTTTTGCAAAAATCGTATTCAAAATATCGCGATCTAAAATGTCGCCCTTATAAAATGTTACTTCTTTTCCGGTAAGAGCTTTCACCCTGTCCAGTGATTTCTCCGAAGCATTGCTCAGATTATCAAGAACAACGACCTCATAACCAGCATTTAAAAGTTCCACGCAGGTATGACTTCCAATGTAGCCTGCACCACCTGTAACTAAAATTGCCATAAGCTTATTCTCCTTTTCCAATCAAATTCTGTAATATCATATTCTGTCGCCTAAGCTATTATCAGTTTAACTCACCTTTCTGCATTTGTATAGGATTAAATGTAGAAAAAACATGTAAAATTGTTGCATGACGATTCTTTCCGTAGTAGCATACATATAGACATGCAACAAAGGGGGAAGCAAATTTTGCAGAAAAATTACAAAAATTCCTATAAAGTCACCGAAAAAGAGCTGGTATCCTTATCCGTTTATAATGTCGGATTTCAGAAATGCAACTCCCTCTACCAATGGGGGCCAGGTGTTCGTGATCACTATCTGATTCATTACATCATCTCAGGAAAAGGTACCTATCATGTAAATGGAGAGTCCATTTCCTTAAGTGCCAGAGACTCATTTCTTGTTTATCCAAACACGGAAGTCACCTACTGTGCCGACAATGACATGCCATGGGAATATGCCTGGGTTGGTTTTACCGGCAGCGACGCATCGACGATCCTACAGGCAACAGACTTCCGCAAATCCGTTCCATATATCCGTTCGACTCCTTACGGTGAGGACATCCACCGGCAGATCCTGCACATTTATGACGCAAGAGGAAACGAATTTGAACACGCAGTGGAGATGACCGGGCGTCTCTATACGATGCTTGCACTTTTTATGCATGGCAGCACAAATAACGAAATCAAGAACTCCAGCAACAGCTACGTACAAAAAGGAATCGAATTTATTTCCTCCAACTATTCCTATCCGATCACGGTGGAAGACATTGCATCCTATGTCGGATTAAGCAGAAGTCATCTGTTCCGCTCTTTTCAAACAGTTCTTGGTCTCTCACCCAAAGAATACCTGACTGATTTCCGGATCAAACAGGCCTGTTTTCTTCTGGAACATTCCAGCCTGTCCGTCACCGCAATTGCCAATTCCGTAGGCTTCGACAATGGGTTGTACTTCTCTAAAACCTTTCATAAAAAGAAAGGCATCCCGCCAAAAGAATATCGCCTAAAACATAACAAGACCCCGGAGCATTAAATCTCCAGGGTCTTTATTTATAATCTAATTATGCTAATTTAGATTTTGCAAGTTCTACAAGTTTTGCAAAGCCTTCTGCATCTGTAACAGCCATATCTGCTAATACTTTACGGTTAAGATCAGCACCTGCTAATTTTAATCCGTGCATGAACTGGCTGTATGAAAGTCCGTTCATTCTTGCTGCTGCATTGATACGAGCGATCCATAACTGACGGAACTGTCTCTTTCTCTCTTTACGTCCAGAATAAGAACTTGTTAAGGCTCTCATAACTGACTGTTTTGCAACTCTGTACTGTTTAGATCTAGCGCCTCTGTATCCTTTTGCTAATTTTAATACTCTATTATGTCTTTTTTTAGCGCCTAAGCCGCCTTTTACTCTTGCCATGCTATATTATCCTCCTTAACTATTTCTTATAAATATGGTAAAATCTTCTTCATCTGCTTAACATTTGAAGCGTCCATCATAGCTGCTTTTCTAAGATTTCTCTTATTCTTTGTTGTTTTCTTTGTCAGGATATGTCTTCTGTAAGCTTTGTTTCTTTTTAATTTTCCTGTTCCTGTAAGTTTGAAACGTTTTGCAGCTGCTCTGCTTGTTTTCATTTTTGGCATTTTCGTATCCTCCTTAAAATGTTATCTCTTTTCTGCCAGCACCATGCCAATACTACGTCCTTCGACTTTTGGTGCTTTTTCCACTACAGCAATGTCTGAAAGATTCTCAGCGAAATCATCCAGAATATGCTTACTGCTATTCATATGAGCCATCTCTCTTCCACGGAAACGTAAAGTAATCTTTACTTTATTTCCCTTTGCGAGGAATTTCTTTGCAGCATTCATTTTGGTATTTAAATCGTTAGCTTCAATGTTTGGTGATAAACGGATCTCTTTTAATTCCACCGTTTTCTGTTTCTTCTTGGCATCCTTTTCTTTACGAGCCAGTTCATAACGGTATTTTCCGTAGTCAATCACCTTACATACAGGTGGCTTCGCAGTTGGAGCAATTTTTACCAGATCAAGTCCTGCTTCATCCGCAATTTTCTGAGCTTCCCTTGAAGACATAACTCCAAGCTGATCTCCGTTTTCCCCAATCAGACGAACTTCCCTGTCTCTGATTTGTTCGTTAATCATTAATTCGCTAATGGTCTTGCACCTCCAAAAAAAATAGTGGATAGACAGACTATCCACTAACATTCCAAAACACGTATCAAATGTTCGAAATTTAAACACTAAGTCGCTCACTTGCGCTTAGGTGAGAGTGGATACTCTACTTGTTTTCTAACAACTCATATAAAATAGCATAGAAATCTTCTGATGTCAACACTTATTTTCAAGTTTCTTCATAGAAAAATCCCTTTTGTTATGATACTATAAATTCATCCAAATGGAAAGGAATTTTTACTATGATTGCAAAAAAAATCGATCTTCATGTTCATTCAACTTATTCCGATGGAACCTTTACACCTTCCGAACTCGTCCATGAAGCAGAAAGAGCCGGGCTGAGTGCCATGGCTCTGACGGATCATGATACAACCGCCGGAATTCCGGAGGCCATGCAGGCAGCTGCCGGGACATCGCTTGAAATCATTCCCGGTGTTGAACTTTCCACCGAATATTCCGGTCAGGAAATCCATGTCGTCGGACTTTTTATCACTCCGGAGCATCCCGGGCTTACTGCTGCCCTGTCCAAATTCCAGAATGCCCGCAATCAGCGAAATGAGAAAATGCTTGAGCTTCTTCGCAAAGAGGGTTTCTCCATCACAATGGAATCACTGGTTCAGGAAAATCCGGATGCAGTCATCACACGTGCCAACATTGCACGCTATCTGGTCGACCACAATCAGATTGGTTCCATAAACCATGTATTTGAGAAATATCTCGGAGATGACTGTCCATGCTATGTTGCAAGGGAAAAGATTTCTCCAATGGAAGCATGCAGATTAATCCATGCAGCCGGTGGACTTTCCGTACTTGCCCATCCGGTTCTTTATCACATGAAACCTGCTGAGTTAAATAAACTCATTGAAGAAATGAAGCCGGCAGGTCTGGCTGGCATCGAGGCAATCTACTCCACTTATGACCGAGGCGATGAAATTTTTATTAAAAAAACCGCTGAGGAGAATGGACTTCTGATCAGCGGTGGATCTGACTTCCACGGTTCTAACAAGCCTTACATCCATCTTGGAACTGGACGTGGAAACCTCTTTATTCCATATAGTATTCTTGAAAAGATGAAACAACATCTGCACTGATTCTATTCCACCGGTTCTGCTGGGACAAAAATGCGTTCCCTTTTGTACTGTTCTTTTCCAGGGACAGCCATTTTTGCTTCCTTGCAGAACTGTTCCTGAGAATTTATCAGCACCTTTCCTCTTTTATCGATCTTATCATATTCGCCATCTGCGCCAAGAATGTGTGCCTTTACATTATCCATAAGTTCAACTTCCAGAATATGATATGCTTTCTTTTTCAGTTCCTCCTCAATGACCGGGAATATGATCTCTACACGACGATCCAGGTTTCTCGGCATCCAGTCGGCACTTCCCATATAAATTTCTGAGTCTCCGCCATTATGGAAATAAAAAATTCTGCTATGCTCCAGGAAATTTCCAACAATAGAACGAACCGTTATATTTTCACTGACCCCAGGGATTCCAACTTTCAGGCAGCAGATTCCGCGAACGATCAGATCAATTTTAACACCGCTTGCCGATGCCTCATACAATGCTGCAATAATTCCCGGGTCACACAGAGAGTTCATCTTTGCAACAATCCGTGCATCTTCTCCATGCTGTGCATATTTTGTTTCACGCTTAATTAGTTTTAAAAATTTATTTCTGAGCCAGTACGGAGCAAGGATCAATTCATTCCAGGATAACGGTTCCGAATAGCCCGACAGCATATTAAAGACAGCTGTCGCATCCTCACCAATGGACTCTTTGCATGTGAAAATTCCACAGTCCGTATATAATTTTGCAGTCGAATCATTGTAATTACCAGTGCCTAGGTGCACGTATCTCCGGATTCCATCTTCTTCTCTGCGGACAACCAGAGCGATCTTGCTATGTGTCTTAAGTCCAACCAGACCATATATTACATGGCATCCTGCCTGTTCCAGCTTTTTGGCCCACACAATGTTGTGCTCCTCATCGAAACGTGCCTTTAACTCTACCAGTACAGTTACCTGTTTTCCGTTCTCAGCGGCCTGTGCCAGTGAGCTGATGATCGGCGAATTACCGCTGACACGGTACAGCGTCTGTTTGATGGCAAGAACATCCGGATCTACGGAAGCCTGTCGTATAAAATCAACAACCGGCTCAAAAGTTTCGTACGGATGATGCAGGAAAATATCTCCCTTTCTGATCGCATCAAAAATGCAGCTTCCCGGTTCAATCTCCGGAACACGCTGTGGTGTATAAGGCAGATAACGCAGATCATCGTATCCGTCTATTCCATACATTTTCATAAGAAATGTCAGATCGATCGGTCCATTGATCTCAAATATATCCTCCGATGCGATCTTAAGCTCAGATTTCAAGAAATTCAAAAGCTTTTTATCCATTTTCTCTTCTACTTCAAGACGGATAACTTCCCCCCACTGACGCATCTTGAGCTTATTCTGGATCTCCTTCAGCAGATCAGAAGCTTCATCCTCATCAATTGTAAGATCCGCATTTCTCATAATTCTGTATGGGTATGCACACAAAATCTCATAATTGGAAAACAGTTTCTGTATATTTCTTTCAATGATCTGTTCTAACAGTATATAACTTACCGCCCCTTCTTCTCCCGGAATCTGAACAATTCTCGGAAGAACACCAGGAACCTGAACCGTTGCAAAAACCGTTTCCCCTTTTTCTTTTTTATTTAAAAGAAGAGCCGCAATATTCAGTGTTTTATTGCGGATTAAAGGAAACGGACGGGAAGCATCTACCGCCATCGGGGTTACAACCGGGTAAACATTTTCCATAAAATACTGATCCACAAATTCTGCCTGTTTGTCTGTCAGTGCTTCATGCTTATCAATAATATAGATTCCCTTCTGGTTCAAAAGCGGAATCAGAGAACGATTATATGTAGAATACTGAAGATCTACCAGCTTTCTTGTCTCCTTGTTGATTGCTGTAAGCTGTTCTGTTGCAGTCATTCCTGCAATATCTCTCTTTTTATACCCCGCATGCACCATATCTTTCAGAGATGCAACTCTGACCATAAAGAATTCATCGAGATTTGAAGACGTGATACTGACAAATTTCAGCCGTTCCAAAAGCGGGATCGACTTATCTCTGGCTTCATTTAATACTCTCCGGTCGAATTTAATCCAGCTCAGTTCCCGGTTCTCGTAATATTCCGGGCTTGTAAAATCTATTTTCGTTTCCATAATCCGTCCTCCTGTCTGATGTCTCAAAAATCATATATCCTCTTCTCTTTCAAAACCGGTTTGATACTAAACACACTCTCAAAATATGCGGTCTTTTCTTCAAACAAAGCCTGTTCCAGTGAAATATCCTCAAAAGACTCCACAGTGATGATCAGTTCCTTTCCTTTGATCGAAATACGCAGGTTTTTGAATTTCTGCTTATGGCTCTGATCCAGCGCATTGGAGAGCCTTAAAATTGCTGAAAGTTTTGCAACGACCATATAGCTGTACTGGTTCAGTTTATCTGACAGTTCCTCATATTGCGGAAGTGGTAATGTGTTATACAGCACCGTAAGAGCCACGATCTCACGTTCCAGATGAGTAAGTCCGATGATCTCGGACGACATAATGATCTGATATGCGCATTCCGGGCTGTTGGCAAAGCTGACATATTTTCCACAGTCATGCAGGATCGTTGCTACTTCCAGCAAAAGTTTTTCCCTGTTTCCAAGTCCATGCGTCTTCCTCATCGTGTCAAAGATCTTCGTTGACATCTGCGTCAGTGCTTCAATATGTGGAGAATAACTGAAATAATGTCTGGAGAGATTCATTGCCGCTGAAATAATATCCTGTTCAAAATCGTGAATGCTCTTCACCAGATGATTGCGCTCCGCATAAGAATAAGCAATTCCATCGTTAATATTCACGCCTGGAACCCACACCTGATGCGATTTCATATTCTCCGCAAGTGCTTTAAAAAGCAATATTGAAGGCACAATAAGCGGATCATTATCATTTGCAAGATTTAATTCCGTTGAAATCTCTTCGATGGTCTTTTTCTGAAGTTTTCCAATGTATTTCAGGAATTTTTCTGTGCGGACGACATTGTCCTGCTGATTGTTCTTGTCCAGATGTCTCATCAGTTCCATGCAATAGTCACCCATAAAAATAATGTATTGCACTTCTTCTTTCAGATACAGATGCCGGATTGTCTCAAGTTTCTTATTGATCAATTCCTCAATCTGCTTTTCTGCCATAACAAGAGACTTGCTGCGATCCCTCAACAGATCGCTGAGCCGTAGTGTTCCAAGCACGACATGCTGTGTCGTAACCAGTGATCCGTTACGAAACAGTGTGATCTGCAGTCCTGCTCCTCCTACGTCCACAACTGCCGCTGAACTCTGGATCATTTTCTCAAATTCTTCTCTTCCTGCCACCGATTTGTAACTGATAAAACGATGCTCGGAATTGCTGATAACCTGAACCTGAAATCCCGTCCGGAGCCGGATCTGATCCAGGATAAATAGTTCATTGGAAGAATCTCTTAGTACTGCTGAGGCATATGCTTCATACTGACCTACCTTATACCCTTTCATGATGTCGGAAAATTCTTCCAGTGTATCACAGAGTTCATCTACAAGCTCGTATCCAATCACTCCCTTAGTGTATGCATCCCTTCCAAGTTCAACCCTCGAACGGATATGATCGATCTCATGAATTTTCTTTTTTCCGGAAAATTCAAATATCTTCAGACTCACTTCATAGGTTCCGATATAAATTGCTGCAAATGTCTGTAATGCCATGCCGAACACCTCTCTTCTAATAATTGCCCAGTATTTTGAAAGATTCCGTTTCTGCCTTTAACCCACGCAGAGCATTCTGAACTGCAGAATCCTCCAGATTTCCATCAAAATCAATGAAAAAACGATATTCCCAGTTCTTGTCTTTTACCGGTCTTGACTGAATTCTTGTCATATTCAGATTATTATAAATAAAATGAGAAAGCATATGATACAAAGAACCACTCTCATGTGGAATTTCAAAACAGATACTGATCTTTTTGGCATTTTCCACATAAGTCTTACGATTGGTAACAATAATAAAGCGCGTACTGTTTTCTTTATTGTCCTGAATAGAGTTCTCAAGCACTTTAAGACCATAGATATCTGCGTTGATGCTTCCTGCAATTGCTGCCTGGTTTTTCTTTTGATCGTGTCCGATCTTCTGGGCTGCCATCGCCGTATTCTTGACACTGATTTTCTCCCAGTCTTTATGTTCATCAAAATACTCCGAACACTGCATCAATGCCTGTGGATGGGAATACACACTTGTAATATCTGTAATTTCTGCATCTGGAAGTCCAAGCAGAGCGTGCTCGATCTTGATGATCTGCTCTCCTACGATATAATTATCGTATTCCACCATCAGATCATAATTCTCAGATACGATTCCTGCTGACGAATTCTCAATCGGAAGCACTGCATAATCCGCTTCTTTCTTCTTGATTGCTTCCATCGCATCTTTCCACGTGTCTACATGGTAACTGTCACACTGCTCCCCAAAATACGTTTTCATTGCCTGCTCACTGTATGCGCCCTCGGTTCCCTGAAAAACGATCCTTGCATTGGCATAATCGAGCTTGTCGACCATTGTAAAACCCGTATCTTCTCCAAGTCCCCGTGCGGTAAGAAGCTGATACTGTCTTTTTCTGCTGACTGCCATGATCTGTTCAAACAGTTCGTAAATTCCATGTTCCGTGAAATCAGACTCTGCCTTTGCTGTCAGCTTTGCAAGTTTTTCATCTTCTCTTTTTTTATCAAACACCTTTTTTCCTGTATGAATCTTGTATTCAGCAACTTCTTCTGCAATTTTCATACGTTTCTCGTATAATTTTACGATCTGCTCATCGATCTCGTCAATCTCATCTCTTAATTCCAGTAAATCTCTCATTTTTTTCCTCCGAGGGTCTGCTGTATGTGTAAGCTACAAGCATCATATATGAATACATGATATAACATACATTTCGGAAAGGCAAGACAAGCTTGAAAGATATTCCCTGTAACGGTATAATATTTTTATAGCCAGAAGGTGTTTCAACTTATACGAGGGGGAATCATAGATGAAGAAAAAGATTATCATTCCGGTTGTCATTCTGATCCTGCTGATTACAATGATTTCATGCATCAGCCATTGGAACAACCGTTTTCACTACAACGATAACTATGTGAACGGAAATACTGCCGGCAATCTTTATAACGGCGGTTTATTCTGCGAAAGCAACGGCACTGTATTTTTTTCCAATCCGGACGACAAAGGCCGTTTATATGCCATGGATGCAAACGGTTCCAATCTCCGCAAGCTCTGTGGAGATACCGCAATGTATATCAATGCAGATGACCACTATATCTACTATGTCCGCAACAACAGCCGCAGCGATGAAGATTTTTCTGTTTTTTCCTATAACAATAACAGCCTGTGCCGTATTCCACGCAATGGAGGTGATTCGGTTGTATTGGATGAAGCTCCATGCATCTATGCATCTCTCCTTGGCAACTATATCTATTATCTGCATTACGATGACAAACAGGCGACTACTCTTTACCGGGTCAAAATTGATGGAACCGAATCCACACAGGTATATCCATATTACGTATTTAACTGCAGTACGATCGGACAGTACTTTTACTACAATGGCACACAGAAGGATTCCAATATTTATCAGTACGATACTGCTTCGCAATCCTCATCTGTCGTCTTCCAGTGTGATGCATACAAGCCAATTGCCGAGAGTGCTTCCAGCATCTACTATATGGACGTTTCCAACAATTACGCATTAACACATGCCAATACAAGCAGTGGTTCTTCTGATATCGTTACAAACGACAGCATCGACTGTTACAATCTCTACGGAAGCACCCTGATCTATCAGAAATACAGCGAAACAGATCCGGCACTTTGTGTGATTAATACCGACGGAACCGGCTACAAAGAAATCGCATCCGGCAATTACACGAATATCTGTGTTACCTCTTACTATATCTATTTCAAAGATTTTAAAACCGGACAAACTTATTATACAAGCACAAGTAATCCGGGCGAGATTCACGAATTTACGCCAGGCATGATCATAGCCAGATCCTGAACCGGATTCCATGTATCCGTAAAAAACCCACAGCAGAATCGCTGTGGGTTTTTACTATGCTCCAAAATCAAATAACGATAACTGGTTCGACTCTGGGATATCTCCAAATAATCCAAGATCACTCATCATATCAACAATCGTCTTTGAAACTTTTGTCCGGTCTCTGAAATCATCTTTGGATAAAAACGGACCATCTTTCGCAGCTTCTGCAATGGAAACAGCCGCATTATCTCCGAGTCCGTCGATCGTATTTAATGCAGGCATCAGCTTGCCATCCACGATCTGGAACCGGTTTGGATGTGCTGTATAAATATCAAGTGGAAGAAAATCAAAGCCCCTGGCATACATTTCCTGAACAATTCTCATATCTTTATATGTATCCTGCTCTTTCTTGGAAAGTGTGTCCTTCCGCTTCTCATAATCACGTTTATAAACTTCCAGTTTTTCTTTTCCCTGACACATAAGTTCATAGCTGAACGCCGTTGCCCTGATGGAAAAATACGCAGCATAATAAGCCAGCGGGTAAAATACCTTACAGTAAGCAATTCTCCATGCCATCATAACATAAGCGGCTGCATGAGCTTTCGGGAACATATATTTAATTTTCTTGCAGGACCAGATATACCAGTCTGGAACTCCATGATCGATCATGTCTTTTTCCCAGTCCGATTTTAATCCTTTTCCTTTTCGGACAGACTCCATGATCGTAAACGATTCCTCACTGTCTAGACCCATACTGATCAGATAGATCATAATATCATCTCGTGTACAGATTGCAGTAGAAATCGTCGCTTTTCCTTCCTCGATCAAAGTCTGCGCATTACCAAGCCAGACGTCCGTACCATGTGACAGTCCTGCAATTCGGATCAGATCTGAGAATTCAGTCGGATGAGTATCCAAAAGCATTCCCATTGCAAAATCCGTTCCAAATTCTGGGATTCCAAGCGCTCCGAGCGGACATCCATCAATATCCTCCGGCATAATACCAAGTGCTGAAGTATCCTGGAATAATGACATAACTGCTTTATCGTCCAATGGAATCTGCGTCGGATCCACACCAGTCAGATCCTGCAGCATTCGGATCATCGTAGGATCATCGTGTCCAAGAATATCAAGTTTTAACAGGTTATGATCGATCGAATGATAGTCAAAATGCGTGGTGATAATATCTACTGTCATATCATTGGCCGGATGCTGCACCGGAGTAAATGTATAAATCTGCTCCCCCATCGGAAGAACGACAATTCCTCCCGGATGCTGTCCAGTCGTCCGATGCACACCGACACATCCCTGAACAATTCGGTCAATCTCACAGTTACGCTTGTGTACCCCACGTTCTTCATAATAGTTTTTCACATAACCGAACGCTGTTTTGTCAGCAAGCGTACCAATTGTGCCAGCCTTAAATGTCTGTCCCTCTCCAAAAATCACCTCCGTATATTTGTGTGCCTTACTCTGATACTCTCCCGAAAAGTTCAGATCGATATCCGGCTCCTTGTTTCCTTTAAATCCCAGGAACGTTTCAAACGGAATATCAAATCCCTCCTTGCGAAGCGGTTTCCCACATCTTGGACACACTGCATCCGGCATATCACATCCGCTTCGTCCGGAATAGGATTTCACCAGTTCAGAATCAAAATCACTGTATTTGCAATATTCGCAGAGGTAATGTGCATGAAGCGGATTTACTTCCGTAATACCAGACATCGTAGCAACAAACGAACTCCCTACAGAGCCTCTGGATCCAACCAGATATCCATCCTCGTTGGATTTCCACACCAGCTTCTGTGCAATAATATACATAACCGCATATCCATTGGAAATAATCGAATTCAGTTCCCGTTCCAGTCTTTCATATACAATCTTCGGCAGCTCCTCTCCGTACATCTTATGCGCTTTGTTATAGCAGATGTCACGAAGCATCTGGTCGGAATTCTCAATTACCGGCGGACATTTATCCGGGCGAACGGGGGAGATTTTGTCACACATGTCTGCAATCTTATTCGGATTGGTAATAACAATTTCTTCTGCTTTGCTGCTTCCAAGATACTCAAATTCCTTCAGCATTTCTTCTGTTGTCCGCAAGAACAACGGAGCCTGATCATCTGCATCCTTAAATCCCTTACCTGCCATAATGATCCTGCGGTAGATTTCATCCTCCGGATCTAAAAAATGCACATCACAGGTTCCTACGACCAGTTTATGGAACTGTTCTCCAAGTCTTACGATCTTACGGTTGATATTCTGCAGATCTTCTATTGATTTCACCGGAGAACTTTCATCCCTTAACATAAACGCATTGTTTCCAAGCGGCTGTATTTCAAGATAATCATAAAAATCTACCAGACGTGAAATCTCTTCATCCGGTCTTCCATTTAAAATCGCACGATACAATTCTCCCGCTTCACAGGCCGAACCGATCAATAATCCATCCCGGTATTTTATAAACTCACTCTTTGGGATCCTCGGCCTCTTATGATAATACTTCAGATGCGCCAGTGAAGTCAGCCGGTACAGATTGGTCCTGCCCTGATCACAGGTCGCAAGGATTATGGCATGATAAGTTGGCAGTTTCATGATATTCTCAACAGAAGAACTTCCAAGTTCATTGACCGCATCAAGCCTGTCAATTCCACGGTCTGCAAGCATTTGTATAAATTTTACAAAGATTTCTGCAGTACATGCCGCATCATCAACGGCGCGGTGGTGGTTATCCAGAGACACATTCAAAGCTTTCGCTACGGTATCCAGTTTAAAACGGTTTAATTTTGGAAGAAGCACTCTGGCAAGTGCGACGGTATCTACGATCGTCGGATCACATGGAATCCCAATCCTCTCACAGTTTTTTTTGATAAAACTCATATCAAAATCCGCATTATGAGCAACCATAACACAGCCTTTGGAAAACTCCATGAATTCCGGCAAAATATCTTCAATGACCGGAGCTGAAATTACCATTTCATCATTAATGGATGTTAGCTTTTCAATGTTAAATGGAATCGGCACCTGCGGATTTACAAATGTAGAAAAACGGTCTGTGATTTTTCCTTTCTGCACCTTTACCGCACCGATCTCGATTATCTTATTTACATCCGGGCTAAAACCGGTTGTCTCAAGATCAAACACCACATAATCATCATCTAACGTCTGATCATGACTGTTTTGAATGATGTCTTTTAAATCATCAACCAGATATGCCTCTACACCATAGATCACTTTAAAATCTGAGTCACATCCCTCCACCGCATGATTGGCATCCGGGAAAGCCTGTACATCACCATGGTCTGTGATCGCAATCGCCTTATGTCCCCATTTCATCGCACGCTTTACAATATCTTTGACATCGGAGACACCATCCATATCACTCATTTTTGTATGGCAATGAAGTTCTACTCTCTTCTCCGGACTTGTGTCCATGCGGACAGAAGTAAAATCTGTAATCTTTTTTATCCCGACAATGGAACCGATTGTCAGATCACTGTCAAATTTATCAATGGTTGCAACACCCTTGACTTTAATAAAGCTTCCCTTCTTTATTCCTTCTAACAGTTCTGGAAGATCTTCATTTTTGGAGAAAACCTTAAGAACAATCGTATCCGTAAAATCCGTCAGCGAAAAAATAACAATCGTCTTTTCATTCCGGATTTCTCTTGTTTCCAATGTAAGAATCTGTCCACGGATCACCACTTCACCGATCGGTCCATCGATCTTATCAATATCCATCGGTTCTTCTTCAAAATCTCTTCCATAGATCACATCCGGGTTCGTAGATTTCTTGTAACTGTCACGCTCAAATTTTTTGCGGAACTCACCCTTCTTTTCGTATGCAGGTTTCTTTTGTTCGTGCTTTTGTGGTGTCTTTTCCGGTTTTACACTCTGTGTGGCCGGTTCAGCTTTCTGTTCATCTTCTTTCGTTTCTGCCACTGCATCAGATGATCGTTCCTTAAGTGCGATCCCAGTGCGTTCCATGATGCTTTCCACTTCCAGTTGGATCTGTTTTTCGCTGTTTTTGCGATATTTGCTCTCTTTTGGCTCTTCAAATTCTGTCTGGATCACAAGATTCAGCCCGCAGCGTTCGCAGATTACTTTTTCAAGAAACTCAAGTATTTCTTCTTTTCGTGTCTGTGCAATAATCGTATTTTCCAACGTAAGAATCATATGATTCGGCGCATCAAAATCCATTTTTGCAGTGCGGAGCAGATTATATTCTAACACGCTGTATTCATTTAATTCTTCAAGCATGCTGTCCTTGTATACATCCATCAGTTTTTCTGGTGTATACAGACTGGAAAGATGATATTTTTCTATGATCTTAACCTTCACATTTTTGTTCTGAAACAACTGTTTTTCAATGAGTTGTTCCAATTTTATGATATTTTTGCGAAAGATCAGTCTTTCCGCATGCAAATAAATGCGAATATGAGTTCGTTCATGATTCGCACTTACTTTTGTTACCTCTGTATCGTCTAATAATTGTTTCATTTCAGATTCCACGATCAGCGTCGGGAAAACATCAAAAAAGGTCTTTGGCACTTCTATTCACCCCAGTGATCCAATTCGTATCTCAAAGCTGGAAGCAGTTCTTCTTCCGGAACTTTTTTATAAATTTCGCCATGCTTGATGATCAGTCCTTCACCAACACCACCAGCCACACCGATATCAGCTTCTTTTGCTTCTCCAGGTCCGTTTACCACACATCCCATCACTGCCACTTTAATATCCAGCGGATATTCTGCGACCATGTTCTCAACCTGGTTGGCAAGTCCGATCAGATCGATCCTTGTACGTCCGCAGGTTGGACAGGATACTACTTCTACCCCGCCTTTTCGGATTCCAAGTGTTCTTAAGATCAGTTTGGCTGATTTAATTTCCTCCAACGGATCACCAGTAAGTGATACACGGATCGTATCACCGATTCCCTGGTTCAGTATCAGACCCAGTCCAATTGCAGATTTAATATTACCACTGATGATCGTTCCCGCTTCTGTAATTCCAACGTGAAGTGGATGCGCTGTCTGGTCTGCAATCAGTTCGTGTGCCTTCACGCACATAAGAACATCGGATGATTTGATACTGATAACGAGATTATCATAACCCATATCTTCGATCAGTTTTACTTTGTCCAGTGCGCTTTCCACGATGCCTTCCGCTGTTACCCCATGATATTTTTCAACAAGATCTTTTTCCAGGGAACCACTGTTTACTCCTACACGAATCGGAATATTTCTCTCCTTTGCCGCATCTACAACAGCCTTAACGCGATCTTCGCTTCCAATATTTCCAGGATTGATCCGGATCTTATCTGCCCCATTCTCGATCGCTGCAATTGCAAGACGATAATCAAAATGAATATCTGCCACAAGTGGGATCGAGATCTGTTTTTTTATTTCTTTGATTGCCTCTGCAGCCTCCATTGTCGGAACCGCACAACGGATAATATCACATCCAACGGCTGTCAGTCTGCGGATCTGCTCCACAGTTGCAGCTACATTTTCTGTCTTTGTATTTGTCATAGACTGAATAAGGATCGGATTTCCGCCTCCGATCACACGGTCTCCGATCTGAACTGTTTTTGTAATTCTTCTTTCCATAGCGATCACCTTTTATTCTTTACTTAAAATATCTTTCGAATATCATTGAACATAACCAGTACCATAAGCCCCATCAAAAGCATGATTCCAACAAAATGAACCATTCCCTCTTTCTCCGGATCAATCTTTTTCCGTCGTATCGCTTCGATGATCAGAAACAGAAGTCTTCCTCCATCCAGTGCCGGAAGTGGAAGCAGGTTCATCACACCAAGGTTTGCGGACAGATAAATTGTAATATTCAACATGTTTAAAAAAGCATAAAAATATCCATCTGTGCTGACTGAAGTCTCATACGTGTCTCCGATCGATTTCACAATTCCAACAGGACCGCTGAGATCGTTAAACGAGGCACCTCCGTGTAATAACATTTTCAAGCTGTCTACCGTAATATTGATCCAGTATTTTACCTCATAAAAGCTGTTTTGGACCACCTGTAGTGCAGACGCCTTCTCTCTTTGTGCACTGCCGACAAAGCCGTAAAGATATCTTCCGGATTCCTCATCGTATTTCGGAGTTAGGGTTGTCGCATATTTCTGTCCATCTCTTTCGTACAGGATTTCGACATCTTCTCCTTCATGAAACATGGAATAGGCACTGACCTCACGATAAAAATGAATGTGTTTTCCATTCATTTTTAAGATGACATCACCACTTTGTATTCCAGCCTCCTGAGCTGCATATCCGTCAATGACATCGGATACAACCGGTTTATCATACCCCACATAACCGATCAGCACCATAGAAAATACAAATGCCATGATAAAATTGAAAAAAGGTCCTGCAAACACGACACTCATTCTCGCCCATACGGACTTATTATTGAACGCCCTTTTATTCTCGCTGGACTCATCTTCCCCTTCCATCATGCATACGCCACCAAATGGAAGTAATTTAATGGAATACCTGGTTTCCCCCTTCGTGAATCCGATCATTGTCGGTCCAAGACCGAGTGCAAATTCATTCACCTGAACTCCATTTGCTTTCGCAAGTAAAAAATGGCCAAGTTCGTGAAACAAAATAATAATACTGAAAATAATAATTGCAATAATAATATTCAACTTACCACCTGCTACTTATAAAATCATAAGCTTCCTGTTCTGTCTCAAGAATCTGTTCGACATTTGGATGATCCATAAACTTACAATTGTCCATTGCTGCCTCAATGATTTCCGGAATTGTAAGATATGGGATTTTCCGGTCAAGGAACATTGCAACTGCTTTTTCATTTGCTGCATTAAATGCAGTCGGAATATTTCCGCCTTTTTTCATTGCATCATATGCAAGCGCCAGTCCTTTAAAATTCTTTGTATCCGGCTTCTCAAATGTAAGTGTTCCAAGTTCAAAAAGATTCAGTCTCTTTCCTGATAAAGTCCTTCTGTTCGGATAATATAAGGCATACTGGATTGGAAGACGCATATCTGGTGTTCCAAGTTGTGCGATCACTGCACCGTCTTCATATTCGACAGCTGAATGAATGACGCTCTGCGGATGTACTACAACCTGTATCTGATCCAGTTCCACACCAAACAGCCATTTTGCCTCCATTACTTCCAACCCCTTGTTTACAAGAGTCGAAGAATCAATGGTTATCTTATGTCCCATGCTCCAGTTCGGATGCTTCAGTGCATCTTCAACCTGGATATTTTTCATTTCTTCCAATGTTTTCCCACGGAATGGACCACCGGATGCTGTCAGTAGAATTCTGCTGATCTTATTTTGCCTTTCTCCATTCAGAGACTGGAAAATTGCGCTGTGTTCACTGTCAACCGGTAAAATAGATACCCCACACTCTTTTGCCAGAGGCATAATAATATGACCAGCCGTTACAAGTGTTTCCTTATTGGCAAGTGCAATATCTTTTCCTGCTTTGATCGCTGCAATGGTAGGACGGATTCCCATCATGCCAACAATCGCAGTAACCAGCACCTCCACTTCATCCAGCGTTGAAATTTCAATCAGACCGTCCATGCCGTACAATATGCGAACCTGAAGATCTGAAATATTCTCTCTCAGTTCCTTTGCATGTGACTCATCACCAACACATACTGCTTTCGGATGAAATTCCCGAATCTGTTGTTCCAGTAACCGGATATTTCCGCCACAGGCCAACGCAATGACCTCAATGTCTCCATGCTCTCTTACCACATCCAGTGTCTGTGTTCCGATCGATCCTGTCGAACCAAGAATTGCAATCTTTTTCATACGAATTTCCACCTCTTCTAACTGCCCAAAACTTCAGATTACATGAAATACAGCGCAAGATAATAAATGATCGGTGCTGTAATAATCATACTGTCAAAACGGTCCAGAATCCCTCCATGTCCAGGAATCAGATGACCATAATCTTTAATGTCATAATTCCGTTTGATCGCAGATGCACAAAGATCTCCAATCATGGAAATAAAAGCAGCAACTGCTGCAATAACAGCAAGAACCAGTATTTCGCCTTTCTGCATTTCCATCTGGGAACGGAATATAAAACAATACAATGCCGTCAAAAGCGTTGCTCCAAGTATGCCTCCAACAGCTCCTTCGATTGATTTTTTCGGACTCAGTTTTGGAGACATTTTATGTTTTCCAATCAGCATTCCGACACAATAGGCGCAGGTATCGCAGCCCCAGGAACAGAAAAATACTAAAAATGCGAGATACAGACCTCTGTCCAGCATACGGATCTGATATACATAAGAAAGCATTGCTGCCACATAAAACATTCCAAAAAATACAGCCATGATCTGATCTGCCTTATATTTTGGATATGAGAACACATACAAAAACATAAGAACGATCAAAAATCCAAGAACCAGCATCAATATATCCGGAATAAACTTCCATTTTAAGTTCGCATAAAAAAGAACTGCTGCAAGATAACCTGCAAAGGCGATCGGAGAACGTTCTACTTTATATATGCGGTATAACTCAAACATTCCAATGCAGGAAATTACAAGCGTTGATGCAAGCAGTACCGTACCTCCTGAAACAATAAACAAAAACGCCAGAATCACCAGCACAATACCACTAAGCAATCTTGTCTTAAACATAACAAATCCTCCATCTACTCTTCTTTTAATGCGCCGAATCTCCGGTCACGGTTATTATATGCACGAACAGCTTCTTCCAATTCAGCTTTATGGAAATCAGGCCACGGAACATCTGTGAAATAAAACTCGCTATACGCAAGCTGCCAGAGCAGATAATTGGAAAGTCTCTGTTCACCGCTTGTGCGGATGAGAAGATCCGGGTCCGGAAGTTCTTTTGTATCCAGATAGGATGCAAACAGTTCCTCACCTATGTCATCCTTTGAAATAACACCATGATCACGATCATCCGCCATCTTTTTCATCGCACGGATCATCTCATCTCTGCTTCCGTAATTAATTGCTATTGTAAGATTTAATCCCGTGTTATCTCTGGAAGCCTCTTCTAATTCTGCAATCCTTTTCTGGAATTTCTCAGATAATCTGCTGGCATCCCCGATCATCCGCACACGCATATTGTTCTTGTCTGCGGTACGGATACAGTTTTTCAGATAACTTTCCAAAAGAGTCATAAGCGCATTCACTTCATTCTCAGGTCTGTTCCAGTTCTCTGTTGAAAACGCATAAAGGGTAAGATATTTAATTCCAAGTTCATCTGCTGCCTGACATACCGTTTCCACGTTTTTTGCTCCCATTGTATGTCCGTAGTTTCTTGGCATTCCTTTGCTTTTTGCCCATCTTCCATTTCCGTCCAGAATAATTGCAACATGCTTTGGAATATTCATAAAATTTCCTCCTATAAAGAAAATAAAGGGGACACGCCGAAGGCAATGTCCCGTTTATCCGTTTATCACAAAATAAGATTAAACTGTAAGAATCTCTTTTGATTTATTCTCAACTGCTTTCTCGATTTCAGCAACGTATTTATCTGTCAGTTTCTGAACCTCATCTTCCAGTCCTTTGATTTCGTCCTCAGAAATATCTTCTGCTTTTCCAAGTTTTTTGAAAGAATCAATTGCATCACGTCTGATGTTTCGGATTGCAACTTTTGCATTCTCTCCTTTTTTCTTAACATCCTTTACGATTTCCTTACGTCTTTCCTCTGTCAGTTCCGGGAAAATAAGACGGATTACTTTACCATCGTTTGTTGGATTGATTCCAAGATCCGAACAAAGAATTACTTTTTCGATCTCTTTTACCATAGAAGGCTCCCATGGCTGGATCTGGATAATTCTTGGTTCTGGCACACTTACGTTTGCTACCTGCTGAATTGCACTTGGTGATCCATAATAATCAACACGAAGTTTATCAAGGACATGAGGATTTGCGCGTCCTGCACGGATACTGCCGTATTCCTCTTCCAGATTGTTTAAAGATTTCTGCATTTTATCATCAAATGTGACTAATCTCTCATCCATTATTCTAATCTCCTTCTAAGCTACGGTCACCTTGGTACCGTTAAATTTACCACTGACAGCATTTACAATGCCGTCTTTTTCATTCAGACTGAATACATACATTGGCATTTTGTTTTCCATACACATAATCGAAGCAGTAAGGTCAACAACTGCAAGTTTTTTATCAATGACTTCCTCGATCGAAAGTTCATCATATTTCTTTGCATCCGGATTTACTTTTGGATCACTGTCATAGACACCGTCAATTGCCTTTGCCAGATAAATTCCATCTGCCTCAATTTCAATTGCACGAAGTACCGTTGCAGTATCTGTCGAGAAATAAGGATGTCCGGTTCCGCCTGCAAAAAATACAACCATATTATGGTCAAAATATTTGTTTGCACGGTCTTTTGAAAACAGCTTTGTCATAGATCCACACTCAAACGGTGTAAGCACAGCCGTCTTCATTCCTACGGAACGGAAAATCTCGGAAACATAGATACAGTTCATAACAGTTGCAAGCATACCGATCTGGTCTGCCTTCGTACGGTCGATTGTCTCGCTTGTCCGTCCACGCCAGAAGTTTCCTCCACCGATTACGATTCCTACTTCAATGCCCTGATCCACAAGTTCCTTTACCTGTTTTGCGACCTCTGTTACTGTTGGTTCATCAAAACCACGATGTTTTTCCCCTGCAAGTGCTTCTCCACTAAGCTTCAGTAATATACGTTTCATAAGGATTTTCCTTTCTATTTTGCATCAAATAAACCTTTGATATCTACATCCGCATAGCACTGTGAACAGAATCCTTCAATAACTGCACCATTGTTGATCTGAACAGAACGTGATTTGATATTACCCATGATCACTGCGGAAGTATCCACAACAACAGGTCCCTGAACATCAATATCCCCCTTTACAGCACCAGCGATCACTGCGGAGGTCGCAGAAATATTACCAATAATTACAGATCCTGCTCCAACCTTAACAGTTCCGGAACTAACTACTTCACCCTCGATCTTAGCCGCATCAGCAAAAAATTCTGATGAACTGCTGTTACCATTGATCGTTCCGGTAACAACCAGCTTTCCATTACATGCAACATTACCATTGATCGTTCCCTGAATATCCAATGATCCAGTTGTCTGCATATCACCTGTCAGTGCTGTTCCCTGTGTAATTACAGATGTCTCATCCGAAACCATCGGCTGTGGTGCAACTGCCTGTGTATTTAATGTCTCATTTACTGGAATATCACTCATTACTCTACTCTCCTCTTTCATCGTCATTGTGCTGTCCGGCTCTGTTACTGCCATCTGTGACATCTGTGACATCTGTGGCATCTGTGGCATCTGTGGCATTACCGGTCGTGCAACTGGCTTCTCAACCGGTTCTTCTTTCACCTGTTCTAAAAGTCCATCAAGCTTTGACAATTCTGTCTTCACATCAACATCCTGGCCTAACGTATTTACTGTCTTTCTGGCTGTTGTCTCATTCAGCTTCGCTTCTTCCTCTCCTGGTGCAAGTTCATTCACCGCCTGGGAAAAATCCTCTTTGAAATCTTTAAAAAGTCCCATTTATCTTCCTCCATTTTTTATTCAACATCATCCGAATGGAGATATTGAATTACTTTTGTATTATCATCAATCGGCAATATTTCGGCATTCATGTCCCGCAATGCCAAAATCAGCGGCCCCAGAGCCTCTACCGTTGTGTTCTGATCTTCTCCATCGTGTAACAAAACAATGGATGTCTTATATCTGGAAACCCCTGCCACAACATTCTTTACAATATCATCTACAGAGCATCCAGCCGAATTATCTCCTGCCGATACATTCCAGTCAAAATAGGTAATACCATTTTCATTCAGTACCCCGGCAAATTCTTTCATATCTACATTACTGATCTGGTTATTACTTCCACCCGGAAAACGGTAATAAACACACTGTGTTCCTGTCGTTTCCGTCAAAAGAGCCTGTATCTGCTGCAGATCCTGCCGAAAAGCATCTGTTGAAGCATAAATTGTGCTGTATTGATTACTATAAGAATGCATCCCCAATGTATGGCCATCGGAAACAATCCTCCGATAAACATCCTGCATCTCCGGCTTGTCATTTCCAGCCACAAAAAAAGTAGCCTTAATCTGATTCTCGGCTAATATATCCAAAATGGTATTCGTATTATCGTCTGGTCCGCTGTCAAATGTCAGGTAAACCTGATGTGTATCTCCATCTGATGCCAGATTATCCGAAGAATCAAGTTCTTCCGTTGGATCGTCGTCTGTCGTTTCTCCAGTTTCAGCTTTCGCCTGTATGCTGGTCTGCTGTTCCTGTGCCTGTCCATCGTTTCCATCTACCAGATTATCAATCCGATGGTTCAAATGCACCACCTGCACGGCTAAAACAACAATTGCCACCAAAGACAGTATCATCCATCCAGCCACCGTAATTGTAATTGCAGACTTCATACGGGCCACACGCTTGCGCCGTTTTCGCTGTTGATTCAGCTCATCCGGATCATTTGTATTCATCTCATTCCTCCAGCGTGTATTTCTCTTATTTATTAACACAGGTCATTATAGCATAGCATATTCCCAACATGCAACAACGACTTTTCCGATTCTGTATTATGCTTCACAGGTAATCTCATAAAATCCTTCAAAGATCTCTTCCGGATCCAGTTCATTTCCCCATTCCCGTTCTTCAAGCGTTCCATCAAAATCATCCGCATCACATCGTCCGTACCATGGTTCAATGCAGACAAACGGTGCATTTTTCTTTTCCGGTGACCAGATTCCAACCAGCGGTGCATCAAAGGCAACCGTAATGTATGGCTTGCGTTCCGGCGTAAGAAGTGAAACCTTCTGTATTCATCCAGATTGCATATCATTTTGTCCTCTCTACTGTAATTTCTGTCTTTATTATAGCTTATTTTCCTATACACACACAAGCAAAATGCACAAAAAACAAAAAGAGACTGATTTACACCAGTCTCTCAACAATCTCTGCTGCTATTTTCTCTACTGCATCCACAAGCTGTCCGATGATTGCCTGCTTTATATCCTGGACATGAAAACCTCCTGTGCAGATAACTACTGTTTTTTTCCGGACCGCAACGATTTCCGCAAGCTTTCTGCATAAATATTCGTCCTTATGTCCGATCAGATTCAGCACACTGGAAGTTGCGCTCATACTGCCATCCCCGGAAAGCGATTCTCTTGGGATTGCCTGCACCACACATCCAAGATGAGGCATATCGCCTCCCTGTAACAACAGCAGAATGTCCTTTCCGACAACTCCTGCCGAAGCAGTCAGTTCATATCCGGCAACCTTTTGTTTTATTGTGAAAGTCCATTCCATCTCCGATACTCCTTTGCCTCAATTCCAAACGGCTCGATCAGTTTTGCCGCAATATGATAGATCATCTCATCCAGATTTTCCGGTTTATGATAAAACGTCATCATCGGAGGGATGATCCGAACCCCTGGAATCAGGGAAAGTTCATACAGATTCCGAAGGTGTATACTGCTTAATGGTGTTTCCCGTGCTGCAAGCACAAGCGTTCTTTGTTCTTTCAGCGTAACATCCGCCGCCCGCAGGATCAGATTATCTGTATAACCACAGTGAATCCCTGCTGCCGTTTTCATGCTGCATGGCACGATCAGCATTCCCTCTGACCGGAAAGATCCACTGGCCGGTCCTGCTCCTATATCTGCGATATCAAGTATATTGTCTGCAAAATTTGCAATTTTCAAGGCATCCTGTCCGGCTTCCTGTTCCATTGTAAGTCTGGCACTTTCACTCATGATCAGATGAGTTTCAAAATCCGGATTTTCTTTTATCAGTTCCAGACATTTCGTCAGAATCGGAATTCCGCTTGCTCCTGTTGCACCAACTATGATCCTTTTTTTCATACGAATTCCTCTATTTTTTCAGCCATTTTTGTGGATCTACTTCTAAAAATTCCGCTCTCTGGAATCTCCATTTCTGATCATACGGTACCGTACAGTCAAAAATCGTTTTACATGCAATTCCATGATCCCGGATAGACGGGGAACAGGCCGGATCATTAGACGGGTCTAACGGATGACAGCGCACACCCGGTATTGTAATAATATCGGCATCTCCCTGGAACCTTGTATTCATCGCCCAAAGTACGTCATTCATATCAAAACAGTCTACATCCTCATCAACCAGAAATATATGTTTCAATTCGCTGAATGCAGAAAATGCAAGTAATGCGGCCTGACGCTGTCTCCCTTCATCGCTTTGTGACAGTTTTTTAAACTGAAGAACCGCCATGTATTTTCCCCCGCCGGCGGAACAACAATACACATTCTGCAGTCTTCCTGGCATCGCCTTTTCCACCATTCCATAAATACTTGCCTCTGTCGGAATCCCTGCCATTGAAACATGTTCTTCACTTGGGCCGATACAGGTCTGCATGATCGGATGTATCCGGTGTGTCACAGCTTTGACTTTGATGAGCCAGCACTGATCACTTGCCGGACCTGTATATCCCGGGAACTCCGGCATTGCATATCCGGAATGACTATTTTGATCTTCCTGAATGCGCACGTTCGGAATTACTTCTCCCTCAATGACATATTCCGCATTTGCAATTGCATATTCATCTACCGAAACGCATCTGCAAAGCTCCACAGGGCTTTTTCTGAGTGCTCCTGCAACCGAAAGTTCATCATATCCAAGCGGTGTTGTAGGCGGTTCAAAACACGAACCGATCTCAATTGCAGGATCGACACCAATACTGATCGAAATCGGGAGTTTCTTTCCCATTTCCTCTGCCTTTTCAGCCATCGCACCAATATGTCTTGCTCCCGGTGTAAAGAAAATAGAGAGTTCATCTTTCCCCTGTATACAGAGTCTGTGTATAGTCACATCATGAACACCTGTCTCCGGGTGTGTTGCATAACACATTCCCAGTGTGATATAAGGTCCGGCATCATCCGGTGTATTGGTTGGAGCTGGAACAATGCGGTTCAGATCAAAATCCGGATCATCTGCCCTGTGAACCACCTGCTGACAGACGGGGTCTCTATCGATCACAACCGGTGCAACCGGATTTGCCACACTTTCATACATCATCTTTCCAAGATTTTCCGGCTCACAATCCAAAAGTGCCGCAACTCTTTTCCGGCTTGCGAGTACACCAATTGCAACGCTTGCATCCGGGAAGCCTTTTACATTATGAAAAATCATCGCCGGGCCTTCTTTCGTTGGCCGTTTCACCGTCCCGCCAGCTCCCACATAACGGTAGACGCCCGCCAGTTCTGCCATCGAATCAACCAGGACATCCGATTCTGTCAATTGCCCCGGAATCTCTTTCAAACGTTCCAGTGCACTTCGCAAATCTTTCACCTTATCTGCCATTTTTACTCTCTCCTCCTTCATAATCTGTCCTCATTTTATTTTATTCAACATAGCATATCAATTCTGTTTATGTTATAATTAATTCCATATTGGAATGATTTGAAGGGGGGATTATTTTATGACATTTGAACAGCTGGATTGTTTTATTGCTGCCGTTGAATGTGACACTTTTTTTGATGCAGCCGATAAACTTCACACTACCCAGTCCACACTTTCCAAACAGATTCTGAAACTGGAAAAGGAACTTGAAATCTCCTTATTCGATCGGAGCAAGCGTTCTGCTGTGATCACGCCAGCCGGGAAAACCTTTTACAAAGAAGCTCTGCTCCTGTCCCATCAGTACCACGAAATGCGTTCTAAAATGCGTTCCTTTACGTCAATAACCTCAGACCAGCTTCGAATCGGAACGCTTCCTATCCTTTCGCAGTATGATCTGATGCCTCTTTTGAATAAATTTCAGGACGACTATCCTAAAATCCAGCTTTCCGTTACAGAGACAGACGACAAAGAACTGTTAGACGGATTCTCACACGGAAAATATGACCTCATTCTTGCACGCGAAGGAATGATCGACAAAGAACAATCTCATTTTCTTCCTGTTGCCAAAGACCGGCTTTCTGTTATGCTGCCAGACTCCCATCCATTCGCCGGACGATCCAGTCTGTCCATAAGAGAACTTAGCAGTGAGTCTTTTATTCTGATGCATCCATATACATCTATTTACCAATTGTGTATGAGTCTTTTTACCGCTGCCGGCATCACGCCGCATATTCTGCGGACAGGACGACTGGAATCCATTATAAGCGCTGTATCTTTAAAGGAAGGAATCAGTCTGTTTGCTGAAAGCAATTTCCGGCTGTTCCGGCACGATCAGGTCACCTCGGTTCCTCTGAAAGAAGCTCCCAAACTGCTGATTGGAATTGCATACAAAAAGGCCGAAGCGGATGCTTCGGCCATACAGACATTCTGTGATTATTGCAGTTCATCCCGGGGTGTCTGAATCCCTGGATTCTGATGATCTTCCTTTCCTTCCCCGGTAACTCTATAAACTATGGTTTCCCATGTAGTTAATAAACTCATCCAGCGGAATCGGTTTTTCGTATAAATATCCCTGATAAAATTTACATCCCAGTTCAAGAAGCTTGTCCCGTTGTTCTTCATTTTCTACATATTCTGCGATGATCTGAATCCCCAGTTTATCTGCTAAAGTGACAATCGATGACACAATCTGCTGGTCAGTCGTATTATCGAGAATGTTTTTCACAAGTGAGCCATCCAGTTTAATTACTCCAAAACTGCTTGACTGTAAATACAGGATGGAAGTATGTCCCATACCAAAATCATCGATCATCATGACATGTCCCTGGGATTTTAAATAATTTAGTTTTTCAATTACGGTGGACGATTTCGTCAGGACATCCTGTTCTGTTATCTCCAGCCATAACTGTGATGCCGGAACATTTTTTTCTTTCAGTGCTTTATCGATATATTTTTCTACATCCCAAAGAAGCGATTTTGCTGTAAGATTCATAGAAATCTTAAAATCAGGTCCGCACTTCCTATTGATATCAGCTATTGCAGAAACCGTCTGATCAATGATAAGCTTCTCCAGCTCCTCAATCAGATTGCTTTCCTTCGCAAGGTAAACGATAAGAGGTGGGTAGATCATTCCATAAAAAGGATGTTTCCACCGGAGCAGTGCCTCTCCACCGATGCATATTCCCTTATCATCCACCTGTGGCTGAAGCAGCAGATACAATTCTTTATTCCTGATTGCATTTTTCAGATCCTGCTGAAGCATACGACATATTTGCCCAGTTTGATCCGGCTTGGACAAAAGATCATAATCTTCATTCAGTTCTTCTTTTTCCTGTATAATTCTGATAACGTTATGAATCTGTTCTTCTGCATTTTTTCTCTGAGCAGCTTCGTTGACACGCAAAAACGGAACATAAACTGCCATCCCTATGGCGATCATAACCAGCTGAAGCAGACTTCCACTCAAAGAACCAGTACCAATATACCCACTGAGAAAAACCGGTGTCGACCATGGAACAGTATGTGTTACCGGAGGAATCAGCCCTATATAGGTTGCTCCAAATGCTATCATATAACATATAACAGGTGTACAAATAAACGGAATAACCATGATCGGGTTTAAAATGATCGGTATTCCAAAAGTAAGAATCTCGTTAAGATTAAAAATAACGGTAAAGGATGACAATTCTGCCATTTTCCGCATCCTTGCATTTCTGCCAAACAGCAAAATTGCGATCAGTACACATACCGTAGTTCCGCATCCTCCCATGACAACAAATGTATCAAAGAAGCTTTTGCTAAAAATATCACCTGATCTGCCAATCAAAAAGGATGTCGTGGCAACAGGCTCTAATATATGGCTGCCATGCAATCCAAAAATCCACATAAAGTGCAGTAAAAATGTATATAACAACCCCGTCAGGAATTCGCTGTCTACATAATCAAAGAGCCTGCACATCGCACCTGACAGCAATTCATATATGGATGAGGCATCAAAAACCTTTAAAAGACACTGGGTACTGCAGGCAAAGACAAGTATAACGATAATTGCCGGAATAACAGCGCTAATTGCAACTGCGGTAATCCCCTCCATCTTATTTGTCTGCTCCTGAAAACTAAGCAGCGGTATTTTTTGCAGTTTTTCCATTAAAATGCATGAAACAAGCGCAGTTACAATTGCAAAAAAACAGCCTCTCACATCCAGCATTTCCGTATGATACCCACCATCCGCATTATAAAACTGTACGCCATAAGCTCCAATTGAGACAATCACATATAATATCGTCTTATCAACCGGCATATTACGTTCCATGCTGTAGCTGCAGCTTAGGGCAATCAGCATTGCCATGGAAAACAATCCAAAAGTTCCCACATATAGCACATTGAACAAATGAACCCAAAATGTATCCCTTATGATATTCTGATACTCCTGAACAGGTAAATTTAATAAGGCATTTGCTATCCCGCCCGTCAGCACAAAGGGAATCATCATCGTGAGCCCGTGTCTGATTACCATGATGAAAAAATTCGAATCAAGTCTGTATGTAATCTCTTTCAGCCTATCTTTCATATACTATCCCCTCATATCTTTTATATACAATAATATATTATCACATTTATACAAAAAGCACAATAATCATATTGCTATTATATCTTTTTTATATATTTTGTATATATTTCAGTATTGATCCGGTGTATTACTTTTATCATTTCTTTTGTCTGGCATAAGTGTGCGGAATCAGAAAAAGACCCCCGTGCGATAAAGCACGAAGGTCTTAAAATGCCTATAATTATTAGCATTTTCCAGCTTTGTGAGCCTCCTCGATGGATACGGCTACTGCTACTGTAGCACCAACCATTGGGTTATTACCCATTCCGATCAATCCCATCATCTCAACGTGAGCTGGTACAGAGGAAGATCCAGCGAACTGAGCATCTGAATGCATACGTCCCATAGTATCTGTCATACCATAAGAAGCTGGTCCAGCTGCCATGTTATCTGGGTGAAGTGTACGTCCTGTACCACCGCCGGAAGCAACTGAGAAGTATTTCTTGCCCTGCTCAATACATTCTTTCTTGTATGTACCTGCTACTGGATGCTGGAAACGTGTTGGGTTTGTAGAGTTACCTGTGATAGATACACCTACGTTCTCATGATGCATGATTGCAACACCTTCCTGAACATCATCAGCACCGTAACATTTAACAGTTGCACGAAGTCCGTCAGAATATGCTTTCTCATATACAACGTTTAACTTAGCTGCCTTGTAATCGTATTTTGTCTCTACGAATGTAAATCCGTTGATACGGGAGATGATCTGTGCAGCATCTTTTCCTAAACCGTTTAAGATTACTCTTAATGGTTTTTTACGTACTTTGTTTGCTTTCTCTGCAATACCGATTGCACCTTCAGCAGCTGCGAAAGACTCATGTCCAGCTAAGAAGCAGAAGCACTCTGTCTCTTCTTCAAGTAACATTTTACCAAGGTTACCATGTCCTAAACCTACTTTACGATGATCAGCAACTGATCCAGGAATACAGAAAGCCTGAAGTCCTTCTCCGATTGCTGCAGCAGCATCAGCAGCTCTTACAGCACCTTTCTTGATTGCGATTGCAGCGCCTACTGTGTAAGCCCAGCATGCATTCTCAAAACAGATTGGCTGGATTTTTTTAACCTGATCATAAACATCAAGTCCAGCGTCTTTTGTAATTTTTTCAGCTTCTTCGATAGAGCTGATACCATAGCTGTTTAAAACAGCATTGATCTGGTCAATTCTTCTTTCATATGATTCAAATAAAGCCATTGTTATCGTTTCTCCTTTCCTATTCTTCACGTGGGTCGATGATCTTAACTGCATCTGCTACGCGACCATACTGTCCTTTAGCTTTCTCCCAGGCAGTATTAGGATCGTCACCTTTTTTGATGAAGTCTGTCATTTTTCCAAGGGAAACGAACTGATATCCGATTACTTCGTTGTCAGCATCAAGAGCGATACCTGTTACATAGCCTTCTGCCATCTCAAGGTAACGAACACCCTTTTCTTTTGTTGCGTACATTGTACCAACCTGGGAACGAAGTCCTTTTCCTAAGTCTTCCAGACCAGCACCAACTGCTAATCCGTCATCAGAGAAAGCACTCTGTGTACGACCGTAAACGATCTGTAAGAATAACTCTCTCATAGCTGTATTAATAGCATCACATACTAAGTCTGTATTTAATGCCTCAAGAATTGTTTTTCCCTGTAAAATTTCTGCTGCCATAGCTGCGGAATGTGTCATACCAGAACATCCGATTGTTTCAACTAAAGCTTCTTCAATTACACCGTTTTTTACATTTAAAGATAATTTGCAGGCACCCTGCTGTGGAGCACACCAGCCCACACCGTGTGTAAATCCTGAGATATCTTCAATTTTTTTGGAATGAACCCATTTTCCTTCTTCTGGGATAGGAGCTGGTTCATGTTTTGCGCCCTTAGCTACAGGACACATGTTTTCAACTTCCTTAGTGTAAATCATTATAAGACTCCTTTCACTTGATAGCTTTGTATATATTGTCTAACTTTGTTAGCAATTTAACATACTGCAGTTATTTTCGCATATTTTTCTCAATAAGTCCAGTACCAAATACTCGAATTATATCGAAAAATGTAACGAAAAATCATTTGCAAACCAATACTTAATCGTGTTTTTTCACAACATGATCCTGATCTTTAAAAATAGAATCTGCAGGTATCACACCCCTTACTCTTGAGAGTGGATAGATATTGGAATGTCTGCCAATTACCGTTCCAGGATTCAATACGGAATTGCATCCTACCTCAACATAGTCGCCAAGCATAGCTCCGAATTTCTTAAGTCCTGTTTCAATTTCTTCTTTTGAATCATATTTATCCTTGACTACGACAAGTGTTTTATCCGATTTAACATTCGAAGTGATCGAACCTGCTCCCATATGGGATTTATATCCGAGGATAGAATCTCCGACATAATTATAATGCGGCACCTGAACAGAATTAAATATAATGTCATTTTTCAGTTCTGTAGAGTTTCCGACAACCGATCCTTTTCCGACGACCGCACTTCCACGCACGAATGCACAGTGTCTGATCTCAGCATCCTCATCAATGATCAAAGGCCCGTTTAAACATGCAGTAGGTGCAACTTTTGCCGACTTCGCCACCCAGATGTCTTCGCCTCTTTTTTCAAATTTATCCGGATCCAGCGTTGGTCCCAGTTCTCTGATAAAATCAGCGATTCCTTTTAACGCTTCCCATGGATACGTAAACTGTGCAAGATATTCTCCTGCAATTGTCTCTTTGAGGTCATACAGATTGATTATTTTTGCATTTTCCATTTTGCTGTTCCTTTCACGAACTCATTTTTGCGTATAACATCACCCGCAAACGACTACATTATATGCTTACTGCTCCTTGTTTTCAAGAGCATCCAAAACATTTTGGTCTTCTGTCTGCTCCGGTTCCGAAGTCTCTTTTTTGTCTTCTTCTGGCTCCTTTGGCGCACCCGGATTATCAAAATCAAACAGGATACTGTCGTTTTCAAATTTCAGGCAGGCGTCAAACAGGTTTCCGGCTTTGGACTTAAACCCCTCCACCTTATATTTTGTTTTCCCGGTCTGAAAAAGTTCATTTGCAAGGGCATCTGTAAGCGGAACACCCGCTACGGTATGCCATACTTTAAATCCGCAGTCACACTCATACTGCCACTGGGATTTTTTCATATGCTGTCCACACTTCGGACATATAACCTCCGTATCTACAGGTTTTGGTTTTTCCGGGAAATCAAATTCAATATTTCCGTCTTTTCCAAGTTTCAGCGGTGCATCAAATTTCATTCCGGTTTTTGCAACAAACCCTTCTATAACATCTGTTTTACCATTTGTTAAAAGCTGTTTTAATTGTTGCTCTTTGATCTTGACACTGGCGATCCTGCCAACTGCAAATGTACAATTTGCATCGCCTTCTTTTTTATAGTTCTCACATGCGAATCCAAACGGTCTGACTTCAATTGCACCGCCGCACACCGGGCATTTCACATCTTTGACTTTTTTATTCTCCAGATCCTCAAAATCAAACATCAATCCGGTGATCTTATCATCCTCTTTTCTTAATGCGATGCGGCCATCGAATTTCTTTCCGTTTTTGGATTTGAATCCATAAATTGTTTCTGTTCTTCCCTCTGTCAGAAGCTGCTTTACCTGTTTTTCCGTAAGTGACTTATCTGCCATCTTTCCAATCGCAAACCGGCAGCTTGTCTCATCCCCGTAACGATAATTCGCACATCCATATCCAAATGCGGTAACAACGATATCACCACCACAGAGCGGGCATTTCACATCTTTCACTTTCTTTGCTTCGACATTGTCAAAATCAAAAACAATCGATAGTTTCCCCTCTTCATCTTTCTCAAGCTTCAGGCAGGCATCAAACTTCTTGCCATTTTTTGATTTAAAGCCACGGATCGTATCCGTATGCTTCTCGACGATCAGCTGGCGCAGCTGCGCTTCGGATAATGACTTCTCGGCAATCTTCCCAACGGAAAAAGAACAGCTTCCCTCTTTCCCATACTTATGATTGCAGCAGCTATAACCATATGGAGTAACGATGATATCTCCTCCACAGACCGGACAGGACAGATCATCCAGCTTCTGTGGTTCGGCATGATCAAAATCAAAGACAGCAGAAACCTTTCCGCTTTCTTCATCCTTTTTTAGTCTCAGGCAGGCATCAAATCGTTTTCCGGCTTTGGATTTAAAGCCACGGATTGTTTCCGTAACACCTTTTTCGATCAGATCCTTCACCTGTTCCTCCGATAACTCCTTGCCAGCAATCTCTCCGATGTTAAAATTACATCCTGATTTATCATTTTTATATCCGGAGCATCCATAACCAAACGGAGTCGTGACCATTTCTTTTCCGCATACCGGGCATTTTACACCAATCTTTTTCCGGGCACCTGCTCCTCTGGCTCCCTTGCCCGCAAAATCAGATATTTTTTCCGCTATCGGTGTCTTCAGATCTTCATTGATCATCTTCAATGTCTCATTGCGGATAAATGCCTCCAGTTTGCTGCGATATTCTGCAAAATCCACAGTACCTTTTGTAATTCCGTCCAGTCCCTTTTCCCAGGACGCAGTCATCTGTGGATTTAAAAGAGCCGGAACTGTCATCTGCACCACTTCAAACACCATTTCTCCAAGATTTTCCGGTGTCAGGATCTGAGTTTTCGGATTCAGGTTCAGATATTTGATCCGGACAAGTTTTTTGATAATTTCCGCTCTTGTTGCAGATGTGCCAATACCAGATCCTTTGATCTGTTCCCGGAGTTCTTCATCCTCGATCAGCTGACCGGCATTTTCCATGGCAAGCACCATCGAACCGGATGTATAACGTTTCGGCGGCGATGTTTTTCCTTCTTTTATTTCATATCCCATACACGGGATCTCATCTCCCTGTTTCAGGGTATCTGCCAAAGCCAGAAGTGCTGCCGGATCTACCGTTTCTTTTTTCTCTGCCTGTTCCCCAGGAATGCCTGCTATCTCCAGATAGCCCTTCTCCTTCAGCACTCTTGCCGATGCATAAAACTCTTCTGCTTTCTCCTCATTCTCCACCCTTACTGTCATTTTGACGTTCTGATATTGCGCAGGCGGGTAGAAAATGCTTAAAAATCTTCGGACGATCAATTCAAATACACTTCTTTGCAGAGAATTCAGCCTTCCAAGCTCTGTCAGCTGACCGGTCGGAATGATCGCATAATGATCCGTCACTTTGCTGTCATCCGTATAAGATGTTTTTGCAATTCCCGAATACAGTTTCTGTGACATAATCTGTTCCACAAAAGGTGTGACCGGTTCAAATCCTTTTAACCGGCCGATATTTTTATAGATTTCTTTTGCAACAGCAGAGGATAAAACACGCGCATCTGTTCTTGGATAAGTCGTAAGCTTTTTCTCATACAGATCCTGTGCGACCTGAAGCGTCTGATCCGGACTGATCTTAAAGCGTTTGGAGCATTCCGCCTGAAGTTCGGCAAGGTTAAAAAGAAGCGGTGCTTTTTTCCTGGAAATGGTCTTATCGATCGACTTTATTCTTGCAGTCTGTCCATTTAAGCTGTCGATCAGACCTTTTGCGTCTTCCTCTTTCTTAAATCCGTTTTCTTTATACAGAAGCGGTGATTCAAAATATTTCGACTGTTCCTGTGTTTTCCATTCTCCTTCTATCTCACTCTCTGTAAATTTTCCAATTACACGATAGAATGGAGTCTCTTTAAAATTGCGGATTTCCCGTTCTCTGATCACAACCATTCCAAGCACACAGGTCATGACCCTTCCGACAGCTATTGCCGTATACGAGGATGTATTTGCGGCACTGTTTAACAGGTTGCCATATTTCACTGACATTACCCTGGAAAAATTAATTCCCATGGCATAGTCTTCAATTGTACGCATAATTCCAGAATTGCCAAGATTCGCATAATCCGACATTGGTTTTGCCTCGCGGATACCTCTTTGGATCTCCTCCTCTGTCTGCGAGTCGATCCAGACGCGAAGTTCTTCCATGCCTTCCCGCACGCCTCCGAAATTACGGATATTTTCCTCGATCGTCTGTCCTTCTTTTCCCGCATCACCAGCCCAGTACACACGGTCAATATCTTCTCTGTGAAGCATCTGATGGACTACATCATACTGTTTATGTACGTCTTTAATGACATCATATTTATAGGTTTCCGGTAAAAATGGAAGGTCTTCCAGCCTCCATTTTTTGTATTTCATATCATATCCTTCCGGATATACCATGCCAACCAGATGTCCAACGCACCATGTAATTACATATTCCTGGTTTTCAATATAACCATCATGTCTTCCGCTTACTCTAAGAACCTTCGCAAATTCCTGAGCTACCGACGGTTTCTCTGTAATAATCAGTGATTTACCCATTTTACCTCTTTGCTTTCATTATAGTTCATTCATATCCACAAGCTCCAGACGAGGGTCTTCTTTTGCAATTTCTTTTATCTCGCTGCTAAATCCCCTCGCCGAAAATACATAAAAATGAACTGCCTTAATTTTTGCTTTTTTCATGTTTGAAAACATTTGTGTCAGCATTTCCACCGTAACTTCCTTCTGTTCCCAATTGCATAATCCGACAACCGTATTACGCACTTTATCCTGAGCCACAATGTCAACATTTCCAGTCTTACCGATCCAGCTTCCGATTTTGTGGATCGGTACTGGCGTTTTTCCAATTCTGCCAAGCAGTACAAGATATTCCTTGCAGACATTTAAAAAGCAGTGATTCAGATAAGAATCCAATTCTTCTCTTATATAAACATCATAAAATTTATCCGGTTTCATGCAATAAAGATCTGACAGATGCGGATAAACAAATCGATACCAGAAATTAATATACGTGTCTTTGATCTGGTAAATTCCCTTCTTGGCATTATCCCATCCACCGGTTTCAAATGGGATCACCTTCTCTACCACATCAAATGCTGCGAGATTTTTCATATAAACACTGATCTTTGCACGGGAAAAACCGGTTACATGATACAGCTCATTCAATTTATGATTTCCTGCTGCAATGGCTGCAAGGATTGTATTGTAAACGGATAATTCTCTCAGTTCGGACGAGATCCGCTGCTCCGCTTTCTGAAAAAGATAGCCATCTGGAGAAAGAACAAGCCTGCATATATTCTGTTTCAAGGAAACCGATGGATACCACTGCTTTAAATATCCGGCAACACCTCCTAAGATTCCATAAACTTTTATACACTCGCTCACCTGATAACTCGGAAACATTCGTACAACTTCAAGAAAGCTCAGATCATTGATCTTCATAACATGATCGATCTTATGATATGCCCGCTCCCCAAGCACATCCTGCAGTTCATGTTCCACAAAGGCTACCGACGAGCTGCACAAAAGAATCAGTACCGGTCCAGGATACAGCTTTTTGTTCTTTAACCGAAGAATACTCTCCCATAATTCCGGATCTTTTTTAAGTGCGTACTGAAATTCATCAATGATGATCACAAGCTTGGACGGATCACCACTTTTGACACGGTTGAAGCACTCATCATATGTATTCTGAGACAGATGAACATCAAATACGGACGTTACCTCTTTTGCCATCATCATTCTCTGCCAATCTGGCGATGCCTGCCGGCAACGATAATAAAACTTCTTTTTATGCTCTGTAAACTGCATGAGCAGTTGTTCTTTTTCACAGTCCGTTCTTCCATATACAACAGCAATCCCGTTGTCCGGATGCTTATAAAGCTCTTCCAGTCTGTGAAGCTCCGTTTCCCTTGTAAACATAACAACCTCCCGCACTTATTTTTCGTTCCTTACCTGTTATTACCCGTTCTTTATAGTGATAAATTATATCATACTTTAATAATTGTCACAACAAAAAGGAAGAGCAGATCATCTGATATGCTTCAGAATCTGCTCTTCCCGGTATCCGAATGTGTCCAGACACTTATTATTTCTTTGTGATATATCCCTGTGCCTTTAATAACTCTGCACATAATACAGCTCCGCCTGCAGCGCCACGTACTGTATTATGAGAAAGTCCGACAAACTTCCAGTCATATACGGTATCTTCTCTCAGACGTCCAACGGAAATTCCCATTCCGTTTTCAAACTGTACATCCAAGTTTACCTGTGGTCTGTTATCCTCTTCCAGATACTGGATGAACTGTTTTGGAGCACTTGGAAGATTTAACTCCTGTGGTACTCCGCTGTAGTTTCTTAATGCCTCGATCAGCTGCTCTTTTGTCGGATTCTTTTTGAATTTTACAAATACAGCTGCTGTATGTCCGTTTAATACAGGAACACGGATACACTGGCATGTAATAACCGGAGAAGTTGCAGGAACAATTGCCTTTTTCTCTGCATCTACATGACCCCAGATACGGAGAGGCTCTTTTTCTGATTTTTCTTCCTCACCACCAATATATGGAATGATATTTCCAACCATTTCCGGCCAGTCTTTGAAAGTTTTTCCAGCACCAGAAATTGCCTGATAGGTTGTTGCAACAACTTCATATGGCTCGAACTCTTTCCATGCAGTAAGAACCGGGGCATAACTCTGGATGGAGCAGTTTGGTTTTACAGCAACAAATCCACGTTTTGTACCAAGTCTTTCTTTCTGGTATTTGATCACTTCCATATGCTCAGGATTGATTTCCGGAACAACCATAGGTACATCCGGTGTCCATCTGTGTGCACTGTTGTTAGAAACTACAGGAGTCTCTGTTTTTGCATATTCCTCTTCGATCTTTTTGATCTCTTCTTTGGTCATATCTACTGCGGAAAATACAAAATCAACTTCTGAAGCGACTTTCTCTACTTCGTTAACATTCATAACAACGATCTTCTTAACAGCTTCCGGCATTGGTGTGTCCATTTTCCAACGATCTCCAACCGCTTCCTCATATGTTTTACCAGCACTTCTTGGACTTGCAGCAATTGTTGTAACCTCAAACCAAGGATGATTCTCTAACAACGAAATAAATCTCTGTCCAACCATTCCTGTTCCACCAAGAATACCTACTTTTAATTTCTCACTCATGAATCTAATCTCCTCTTCTTATATATATTATTCTCTGAGCTTATACCAAAACACATTTCTATTACCAATGTCCGTGTCTTACGTACAACTGTCTTTATAACAAACATACTACTTGATATGGAAACAAATTGCAAGAAACAAATTATCACAATTTCCTATAAAAATTCCGGCTTTTATAGTACATTTAACCAAAACATGCAGATAAAAGCCGGAGTCTCCCTTATTTTCTTTATTTTTTCAAAAGATTATTCATGTTTCCAGTCATTGGAAAGATATTCTTCCTCTTTACGGATGGCATCTTCCATCGCCTTCTTTGAAGGTGCTCCGATCGTAAGTCTGGTATTTACGCAGGTCTCCATGGAAATCGCATCATAAATGTCTTCCTCAAATACCGGACTGATTGCCTTCAGTTCCTCCAAAGACATGTCATCGATCGCAATATTTTTGTCCAGACAATACAAAACGATTCTTCCAACAATGCCATGGGCATCACGGAACGGCACTCCATGTTTTACCAGATAATCTGCCGCATCCGTAGCATTCGTAAATCCATTGTTTGCACTTTTTCTCATACGGTCTTTGTTAAATTTCATGGTTGCAAGCATGCCGTTGAACAATGCAATGCAGCCCTTTGCTGTATCCATAGCGTCAAAGGACAGCTCTTTATCCTCCTGCATATCCTTATTATATGCCAGCGGAATGCCCTTCATTGTGGTCAGTAAGGACATCAGCGCACCATACACACGTCCTGTCTTTCCTCTTACAAGCTCTGCGATATCCGGATTCTTTTTCTGCGGCATGATACTGCTTCCGGTACTGTAGGCATCGTCAATTTCCACAAACTGATATTCATTGGAATTCCAGATAATAACCTCTTCTGAAAATCTGCTCAGATGCATCATGATCGTGGAGAGTGCAGACAAAAACTCAATCAGGTAATCACGATCTGACACTCCGTCCATACTGTTTAAAGTAGGTCCGTAAAACTCGAGCAGCTCCGCTGTATATTCACGGTCAAGTGGATAGGTGGTTCCTGCCAGTGCGCCGGATCCAAGCGGACAATAGTTCATTCTCTCATAGATGTCATGCAGACGCAGTCTGTCTCTTTTGAACATCTCAAAATATGCCCCCATATGATGTGCAAGCGTAATTGGCTGTGCCTTCTGCAAATGCGTAAAGCCAGGCATAATGGTTTCCGTGTTTTCTTTCATGATTTTTAAGATTGTTTCTAAAAGTTCCTTTAACTCAAGGTCCGTTTCTTTGATCTGTTTTCTGGTATACAATCTCATATCTAGAGCCACCTGGTCATTACGGCTTCGTCCGGTATGTAATTTCTTTCCGGTATCTCCCAGGCGATCAATCAGGTTTGCCTCTACAAAACTGTGAATATCCTCATATTCATCTGAGATCTCAAGCGTTCCGTTCTCAACTTCCGATAAAATATCCTTTAAAGTACGGATAATCGCTTCCGTTTCCTCCGCAGTCAGAATTCCTACTTTTCCAAGCATAGTAACATGTGCAATGCTGCCCTCAATATCCTCTTTATAGAATTTCTGATCAAATGAAATTGATGCATTAAAATTGTAAACAAGTTTGTCTGTTTCCTTTGTGAAACGTCCTCCCCATAACTGTGCCATAATTTATTCCTCACTTTCTGATTGTTGTTTTTGTGCAATTTCCCGATCTCTCTGGTTTTTAGAATATACACAGCCGCAATAATACTGGCGGTACATATGATATTCTTTCGAGATCTCAGTGGAACGTTTATATCCATTCTTCTTTTTAAAATCAGAATACAGATATGCTACATGATATTCCTTTTCTAACTGTTCTCCGATCTCATTCAGCCATGCTGCATTTTTCATCGGACTGATGGACAGTGTTGTGGTAAAAAAATCAAAGTCATGGACTGACGCATATTCTGCAGTATCCCTCAGTCTTAATTCATAACACTTTCTGCACCGTATTCCGCCTTCTTTTACTTCTTCCATTCCGCGTGCCATATCATAAAACCTCTGCGGGTCGTAATCCCCCTCCGCAAACGAGATCGTATGCGCCGCCGGGAACTCCCGGATAAATCTCTGCTGCTCCTTCACCCGCATCCAGTATTCTTCTTCCGGATAAATATTCGGATTATCATAATATACGGTAATGGAAAAATACTTCGCAAGTGTTTCCAGGCAATAGGAGCTGCACGGTGCGCAGCAGCTGTGCAAAAGCAGTTTTGGTACACGGTCTGTGCTACAGTTTTTCTTTATGATTTCTTCCATTTTTAATTGATAATTCACTTTATTCATAAATGATTCTTTCTAATCCCATATAGATAAAATGCATTACTGCATATCATTCTATCGGACTTTTTGACAAGTTTCAAGTAATTATTCATCTTCATTGCATACTTATTCGTCTATTCGATATAAGACAGCAGTTCAAGCACGCGATGTTTCCATGTATGTTCTCTGCAAAAACAATCATATGCACACGCAGTCTGTCCGCTCCACAGTTTCCGGTTTCCAAGCAGCTCCTTGGCCCCTTCCACCAGAGTATCCATATCCTGCAGACTGTATGTTTTTACACATCCTTTCTGTTCGAGATGTGTCTGCATATATCTGCTCCGATCGGTAAGAACCGCCGTGTGGTTCGCCATCCCCGCAAGAATACGATCATGGATTCCATGATTAAAAAACGGTGTACAGTTAAACAGCACCCATTCCTTTGCAATTGCCTCATAGGATACTGCAATATGAATCCCCTTCTTCTTTTCAAGATACTGCTCATTCTCAAAATGAACCTTATCCCATCCGTCTCCGATCGTTTTTACTGGAATATGCGCATTTAAAAGTGTCTGGACAGCTTTCCTCCTGTCATAATTCCGGACAAAAAACTGCACCGGATAAAGTGCATTCAATTCAATGGCAAATTGTTCCGCAGGCAGTGTCATCCCCTGTTCTGACAGAATTTCTTCCAGTGCTTTTTCGTATGTCATCTCCGGGTCTGCAAGAATGCAGTCGATCATTTGGAGTGCATTCCTTTTTCTGTCCGGTTTCATCTGATCGATCAGCTCTCTGATATGGTCTTCCCTTTCCATTGTACCGATCACAAGAACTTTTTTGTCCACTGACTTCTGTTCAAAGCAGCTTGCTTCGTTCGCCGACAATGGCATCATATGTACATGCTTCACCATCGGATAATACTGTTCCACATACGCTTTCTGGCATTCATCGAGAAGCACCACATGCATACGGTCAGTCGCATTCAGAAGTGTATTGTGGTGAAACAGCGGGTGATCTACGATCAGATCAAAAAAAGGACCTGCCAGATGATCCAGATAGCGTGATCCATCATCCAGACCAAGCTGCGGAAGCAGCGAATTAATGTCCACGATACACGTAAATTCCTGATCCATATAACTTTCCAGTTTTTGTTCATAATCTTCTTCCGGAGCAATATGACATACATCAACTTCGTAACCAAGTTCTTCAAACGCATGTGCAATCTGCTCTGAAAAAAAAGTTCCAGAGAAATAACAGATTTCCCTGGAACTAAATATCAGCACCTTTTTCATCGCCTTTATTCTCTCTATTCTTCCACGCCATACATCTGGGCAAAAATCTGTTTTCCCGTATCCGTACGGAAAATATTATCATACGCTTTCTGTATGGTATGCCTGTTTGCATCATCCTCATACAGATTCACCAAAAAATCTGCTTCCACCAGGATCTGATAGTCCATGCCATCCATATTGGTATATGTATGATGGTGTCCGATCAGATAACAGATCCTCTCAATCATATAATTCTCAAACCCCAATTCCAGAAGCATCTGCTGCGCTACCGTCGGTCCTTCCTGTTCCTGAAGCTTTCCATCACATTTTCCATACTTCTCTTCTGCCGGGCGGATTCCACAATCATGGGTATAAGCCGCAGCCTCAAGGATAAATAACGATGTGGCATCCAGCTTCTCTCCAATGCCAATCAGTCTTGACAGACTGTGTACTTTGATCAGATGCTGGATCCGTTTGGGATCTCCATGAAAAAATTCTATCATTTTATAATAAAGTTCATCTAAAAGATGTTGCTCAAAACTTATATTGTCCATTTATCTGTTCTCTCCCGCTGATACACTTTCCAGTAAATAAGTCGCTGCCACATAAACCAGGATGCACATAAGCGTAATTACAATGTTTGAGGTAATGATTCCGGCAATCAGCTCCACAAGCACTGCCAGTCCGTGTGCCCATAACTCAGCCTGATGCATAAGTGCAGCAATGGCCGCCTGCAGAATCACCAGTATACATACCGCAACAACTCCTGCCTTTAATACTACAGATCCAATTATGATGGCAAGCAGCACAATCGCACAAAATACTGCCAGCATAACGATATTCTTATTATTTTTCATTTTTGATAACATATTTTCCATATGCAGCCTCATTTCTTTTTTTCTGCGCTCATTATATCAATTTCTTATTCAAAGGACAACCAAATAATGAAATTAACTGGAATTTCTATTGGAAAGATGCTAGTATTAAAATCACGAAATCAAAAGAGGTATTCAAATATGAACAAAAACTGGATCTCTGTCTGGGGAAATGCGATGTCGATCGCCGAGAACCGGCCAGAAGGATATGGAAAAAATATTACATTACGCTATCCGTTTTTTTCACCGTTTGAAGGCGAAAAAATACGGCTGACCTTTGACAATTACTGTGGCACGGAACCGGTCACGATCTCCAAAGTCACAATCTGCCAGAATCACAAATTTTATCCGGTTACCTGTAACGGAGAAGCATCCTTTATGATCTCCACCGGATCCACAGCTGTAACAGATCCTCTCGATCTTTCCATTTGTGCAAATGAAACACTTGAGATCAGTTTCTATCTGGCCGGTTATACACAGCTTCGTTCTGCTGTCTTTGCTTCCGGACCTTATTCTGAAGGACTTTATGCAGTCGGTGATCAGACAGAAAACCCGGATATTTCAATTGACATCAGCCGGAAAATCAATATGTTCTATTTTTTAAGCAATATTTCTGTTTATACAGACACAACAAACCGCCATGCGATCGTCTGCTATGGAGATTCCATCACCGCCCAGGCATGGCCTGACTATCTGAAAAAAAGATGTCAGCAGACTGGCGCCTGTGGCACTTCTGTAATTCGGAGAGCAACAAGCGGTTCCCGCATTTTACGTGAATACAGCTGCATCACATATGAATCTTATGGTCTGAAAGGCACACGCCGTTTTGGTCATGAAGTTCCAACAGACGGTGCAGACACTGTTATCATCCAGCAGGGGATCAATGATATCATCCATCCTGTCGGAACTGATATCAATCCTTTCCGGCCAATGAGCGACCTTCCGACCTCTCAGGAACTGATTGATGGACTCAAATGGTATATTGATCAGTCCAGGGCATTGGGCTACTTGGTCTATGTCGGAACTCTGCTTCCGATCAATGGCTGGCGCACCTATGCACCATTCCGTGAAGAGTTGCGCATGCAGTACAACGACTGGATCCGCAGCACCGACCTGATTGACGGATGCATTGATTTTGACCTGGCAGTACGTTCTGACTCAGACCACACAGCCTTTGCCGAAGGCTTTGACAGTGGGGATCATCTCCATCCATCCTTAAAAGGCTACGAAGCAATGGCAGACGCCATTCCGGACATTCTTTTATTTTAAGACAGCTTCTGCTGCATTCCTGACTTCTTCAGCAAGTTCAGCTGTTTTCTTCTTATTATATTGTTCATAACTCAGAGGCTTTCGAATGTGTACCTCTACCTCGCACATTCCAAAGCCTTTTCTTTCAAACGGACAAAATGAATTTTTCAACACCACCGGAACAACCGGAGCCTTAGCCATATATGCTGCTTTAAAAGCCCCCGGCTTATATAAAAGCAATTCATTCTCCTGTTTTTCAAGCGTTCCCTCCGGGAAAATAAGTACATTTTCACCGTTTTTTGCAAGTTCTCCACATCTTTGTATTGCACGGAATGAATCTCTCATGCTGCTCCTGTCCATATAAACAGGGGCAAGCAGTCTCATCACATATCGCACAAAAGGAAAATTCTCCATCTCTTTCATGACCAGAAAATGGAATGGCTCCTCAAGCGCATAAAAAAGTGCCATTCCATCAAAGAATCCCTGATGGTTGGCATACAGAATATATCCATTCTGCGCCGGAAGATTCTCTCTTCCATAGACATGCACAGTCACTCTGCCCTTTCTTATGATCGTAAGCACCATCTTCCGGATCATTTGATACTGGCTGAAAAATGAAAACTTCTCATGCCATTTGTTTCTTCTTGCAATATCCATTGCCCAAAGCGGAATCCGGTACCAGTTCCGGATTCCCATATATACATAACGGTTCATAAACAATTCCTTCTCTTTTTAAAAAGATTCCTTCTCTTTTTTAAAAAAATTGTTGATTTTGTTCGTTCAATTTGTTATTATAATCAAGTGAGTTTTGCCGATATGGCTCAGTAGGTAGAGCGACGCACTCGTAATGCGTAGGCCACCGGTTCGATCCCGGTTATCGGCTCTCTGGTAAAATAGCTGCAATTCCAGTAATTTCAAGGGATTGCAGCTTTTTTGTTTTTATTTTGCATTGCGGAACATTCCACGGAACGCAAATTCGGACAAAGGCTTCCTATATAGTAATTTCCCGATAAAATATTCCAGTGCTGCCCCAAATAAAATCACAGCATAACCAAGAATCACGAATACCCCATAATTCATATTACAGATAAATGCAGCAAAGTCTGATCCACTGCCCATCTGCAATCCCGAAAATGAGATCAGAAAAGTTGCTAGAAAAACAATCAACCCTGCAACATAATATTTATAACAGATACTTGTAAATAAAAACATGGTAAATATGACAGCAATAATATTAAACAACGTATACATGAGCACATCACGGTCTGCAACCCCCAGATGAATCAATACGGCTCTCTCGATCACCAGAAACGTGTATATGCCCATATATACTAGTGTACTGGCTATTACCGGTATCGTTAACTGTAATCTTTTTTTCATGCCGGTGGATTGTATCATCTGGGAAATATCCATGGACAGGATCAGCTGGTACACAAACATTCCTGCCAGCATAAAATAAACGCCCCCAATAAGAGAAGTTCCCTTGCTCAATATTTCGACAAGTACACCAATCAGAAGAATCGCCCCCGATATCATGATATTCGAGTTTAACCGATAACTGTATTTCAATAACTGGAATCCCAGTTTCACATCTTTTAACATACGCACACTCCTTTTACCTATCTATATATGATTTCCGGATCACACAAGCCATATGATAATAGGTCATTGCGGTCACCGCCATCAAGCCAATTCCCAAAACAACGGTTAAAACTATATTTCCATACAAATAAAGTATCACCGCAAAAGCCATATAAATACCAACAAACACGATTGCACATGTATAAACCAGCTGTGCCATGTCAATATATCTCATAATATTTACAGAGGCGATCGAAATAACGGAGGCCAGAGCAGCCAGTTCCAACACAACCCAGGCGCTCCCACCCTGACAAATGTATGGCCATCCGACGACAAACGCATATACCGCAATCCTGACCGGTCTTAAAAACAGATCCACAATGATCGCATCTTCAAAGTATTTCATGCCATGATATCCATTTTTCAGGAAATCCATACCAAGCTGATTCTTTTTACATATGCTTCCAAACCCAAAATAATCTTCCATAACTTCTGCTGTCATAAATACTCCGACCATAAAAAGATCCGTCAGATATCCAAAAAACTTCCATAAAACAATCGTTATGATCATGATTCCAAGTGGGATCACCAGATTCGTAATAATGCGGTACCTCCGATTGGTCATGGTCCTGTATTTTTGAAACATATTATCCCTCCTATCTCATTACGATCCTGGTGTTCTTCTTCATGACTGCCACACAGATCTGGGACAATGTTGGTATTTCCTTTGTGACCTTCATCCCCGCAAGTTTTTGGAGATTCTCTGAAAGACATACGCCCTCAAATCCATATGGATTTGAGGAAATTGTGTAAAGAATTTTGCCTGCTGCCTCAGTATCTGCAGCATCCCCTTTTATTACGATATATTTTTCTTTCAGATCTTCCACAAAACCCTGCTCAACAATTGAGCCATTTTCCATAATAATGGCATAATCTGTAATATTTTCCATGTCAGATATATTATGAGTTGAAAAAAATACACTTTTTTCTCCATTTCCATTTTGAATATACTCGCTGATCAGCTGGCAAAGCTTATCCCGCATCAGCGGATCAAGCGGCGACGCCGGCTCATCCAGGATCAGAAGATCCGTATCTCTTGCTAAAACCCCTGCAAGCATGAGTTTGGTTTTCATACCGTCGGAAAAAGAACTGTTTGGCTTTTTCATGTCGATTCTGCCATTGGCAAAGATTGCCAGTTCATCGCAGTATCGGTGGAATTTTTCCTCCGAAAAGCTTTCAAACATCAATTTACTGATATTCTTAATATCTTTTACCGTCCACTGTGGAAGATAATATTTTCCTGTTCCGGTATATCCGATTCTGTTTTTTACAGATCCGTTATTCTCTTTCTCTTTATCAGAATATTGTCCAAAGAAAGTCAGATCTCCATTATAATCCAGCCGGATTCCTGCAAGGATGTTAAGAAGCGTTGTCTTTCCAGCGCCATTCTCCCCGATCAGTGCTGTTGCAAATCCCTTCGGGATCTTAAGATTCTCAATATCGAGAGAAAACCCTTTCATTTTTTTCGTTATGTGCCGTCCTTCAATTGCATATGATATATTCATTCATAAACCTCCTGTCACCTTTACTGTTCATCCATCTCGATCAATGCGGTAAGCATTTCTTTTAGTTCTTCACTGGAAAGTCCTGCTATTTTTGCTGCTGCGATTGCGCTGGTAAGTGAGTCTTCCACTTTTCTTAAGTGCTGTTCTTTGATCATTTCACTGTCCTGTGCATTCACATAAAAACCTTTGCCCTGAGCCGCAGTTACAAGTCCTTCCTCAGCCAGCTGCTCATACGCCTTCATCGTTGTGATCACGCTGATCTTTAAATCCTTTGCCAATCCCCGTATCGACGGAAGAAATTCTCCCTGTTCGTACTTACCGGCAAGAATGTCCGTCCGAAAGCTGTCTGCGATCTGTTGGTAGATCGGCACCCCGGAATTCTGCTTCAATTGCATATTGCTGCCTCCTGGTTCATTTGTTACTGTTTATATGTTATATATACACCATATACAGTTGTCTGTCAATATGTGATTTTAATTTCATTTAAATATTGACTTTCTCTCATTTTTCTATAGAATAATCTTTGGTATATGTTTAGGAATTGTAAACAAAAAATCCACTTTTACAATTACAAATAAATATCGAGGAGGAACGTTTTGAAATGGATATTGGGAAACGCATAAAAGAGCTTCGGATCCACTACGGTCTGACCCAGCAGGAGCTTGCTGACCGTCTTGAGATTACCAAGGGATTCATCTCACAATTAGAACGCAACCAGAATTCTCCATCCGTCAGTACACTCTTAGATATCATTCAGTGTCTCGGAGTTACTCCAGCAGAGTTTTTTACAGATGAAGAACCGGAACAGATTGTGTTTAAGAACAACGATTATTTCGAAAAAAAAGATGACGAACATGCCAGCCAGATTGAATGGCTCATTCCCAATGCTCAGAAAAATGCTATGGAACCTGTACGTCTTACACTTCATGCCGGTGGGCGGTCTGAAGTATATCTTCCCCATGATGGTGAGGACTTTGGCTATGTCCTAAAGGGTTCTGTACGCATCAGCTATGGGAGTCGGACCTACTCTGTCCGAAGTGGGGAATCCTTTTATTTCAAAGCAGGGAAACGTCATTTTATCGAAAATCCCACTTCACGGGATGCGGTATTGATCTGGGTTACAACCCCACCTAATTTTTAGCCAGCAAACTATGATTTACACAAAAAGGGAGTTCACAATGAAGAAAGATTTAATTAATTTTATTGATATTTCCAAATCTTATGGAAGCAACATGATACTCGATGAATTCAATCTCACAGTTCGTGAAAATGAATTTGTCACCCTGCTTGGTCCATCCGGCTGTGGTAAAACAACCACACTTCGAATGCTTGGAGGCTTCGAGACTCCGGATACCGGTAAAATTCTTTTTGACGGTAAAGATATCACATATCTCCCGGCAAATGAGCGCAAGTTAAATACCGTATTCCAGAAATATTCTTTATTTCCGCATATGTCAATTGCAGATAACATTGCATTCGGCCTGAAAATCAGTAAAAAAAGCAAGGCTTATATTAACGATAAAATCAAATACGCATTAAAACTCGTAAACCTGGATGGCTATGAAAACCGTTCCATTGACTCCCTAAGTGGTGGACAGCAGCAGCGGATTGCCATCGCCCGTGCAATTGTAAATGAACCAAAGGTCCTTCTTTTGGATGAACCGCTTGGTGCACTTGACCTAAAACTGCGTCAGAGCATGCAGTATGAACTGATCCGTTTAAAAGAAGAGCTTGGAATCACATTTTTATATGTAACACACGATCAGGAAGAGGCTCTTACCATGTCCGACTCCATTGTCGTAATGAACCAGGGATACATCCAGCAGATCGGAAGTCCGGAAGAAATCTATAACGAGCCGGAAAATGCGTTTGTTGCAGACTTCATCGGACACAGCAACATTATTGATGGCACAATGATAAAGGATGAACTTGTCGAGATCCTCGGTGTAAAAATGCCATGTGTGGATCGGGGATTTGGAGAAAACAAACCGGTCGATGTTGTTATCCGCCCGGAAGATGTGGAACTTGTTGACCCTTCTGAGGGATATCTCGAAGGCGATGTTGTATCTCTGATCTTTAAGGGTGTCCATTATGAACTCGAAATACTGGCAAATGGATATGAATGGCTGGTACACACAACCAAACTTGTCCCGGTAGGAACCCATGTCGGAATTAAAGTGATCCCTTTTAATATCCAGATCATGCATAAACCGGAGTCTTCCGATGAAAAGGCGGTGGAAATTGATGAATAACCTGAAAAAACAGTTACTCGCAGGACCATATCTCATCTGGATCATAGGTTTTATCGTACTTCCTATGATCATGATTATGATCTATGCCTTTACGAACGCAGATGGTTCATTTTCTCTGGAATACCTGTCTGCGATCACAACAACAACCAATCTGAATGCGATCGCCTTGTCATTAAAACTTGGATTTTTAGCGACTTTGATCTGTCTGGTGCTCTCCTATCCGCTTGCCATGATACTGAGCAGCTTTAACGTAAAACATCAGAACTTTGTTGTATTTATTTTTATGCTTCCGATGTGGATGAACTTTCTGCTCCGCATCATGGCATGGAAGCTTCTGCTTTCCAAAAATGGTATTTTTAACTCGGTTCTTCACACATTGGGACTCGGTTCATTCAACATATTATATTCGCCAACTGCTGTTATCCTTGGAATGGTATATGATTATCTTCCATTTATGCTTCTTCCGATCTACAACTCTATGGTACGGATCCGCAAAGATATCATTGAAGCTGCCCAGGATCTCGGTGCGAGCAATATTACCGTGTTTTTCAAAATTATCGTGCCACTCACGTTATCCGGTGTTGTAAGCGGGATCGTTATGGTATTTGTTCCTGCGCTTACCTCCTTTGCCATATCCGATATCCTCGGTGGAGGCAAGGTTCTTCTTGTCGGAAACGTTATAGAGCAGGACTTCATGCAGGGCATGCAATGGAATGCCGGAAGCGCACTGTCCTTTGTGCTGATGATCTTTGTATTTCTCAGCATGGCACTTGTGAATCAATTCGATAAAGACGGGGAGGGAACTGCAAAATGGTAAAAAAGAGTTTATCACGCATCTATATGGCACTTATTTTTATTTTCCTTTATTTACCGATTGTTGTATTGATTTTTTTGTCATTTAACAATTCCAAATCCAAGGTATCCTGGGGCGGATTCACGTTCAAATGGTATGTCAACTGTTTCCAGAGTGAAACGATCATGTCCGCTTTCATCACAACGATCCAGATTACCCTTGCTGCTGCCGTCATCTCAACGATCCTCGGAACAATGGCAGCAATCGGAATCAGTGCAATGCGAAGAAAAAGCCGGACGATCTTTCTCGGTGCAACCAACATCCCTTTGTTAAATGCCGATATCGTAACCGGAATTTCCATGATGTTGTTGTTTGTAAAATTTATCGATCTTGGATTTATAACCGTGCTGATCGCACACATTACATTTAACATTCCTTATGTTATCTTAAATGTCCTGCCAAAGCTAAAAGAGGCAAACCGGTACACGTACGAAGCAGCTCTCGATCTTGGAGCGACACCTTTCTATGCCTTTTATAAAGTAACCTGGCCGGAGATCAAACCTGGTGTTTTCTCAGGATTTATCATGGCGGTCACCATGTCCTTAGACGATTTCAGTATTACGTATTTTACAAAAGGTGCTGGTGTGAATACCCTGTCCACCATGCTTTATACAGAGCTTCGTAAGGGAATCAATCCGGAACTGTATGCGCTCTCTACCATTTTATTTGCTGCAGTCTTTCTTCTTCTCCTTGTGATGAATTTTGGTGTTGGTAAAGGGAAAAAAGAGCAAAAGGGAGGGAAACTCGCATGAAAAAACGCATCCTATCAGTCCTGCTGATTGCAGCAATGACCTTTTCTCTCTTCAGTGCATGTGGCAGACAGGAAAATGAAAATGCATCTGCTTCCAGGGAAACCATAACCGTACTGAATTATGGAAAATATCTCGACGAAGATGCATTGCACACTTTTGAAGAAGAAACAGGAATCACCGTAAAATACGAAGAATACGAAAGCCCGGAGGAAATGTACACCAAATACAAGGCCGGTTCCATTGATTATGATGTGATCTGTACTTCCGAATATATGATCGAACGGCTGATCCAGGAAAATGAGGTCAACGAGATTGATTTCTCTGCTTTCGAACATTACGACAACGTAGATCCGACGATCATTGATTTTTGCGGTTCTTTCGATCCTGAGCATAAATATACACTTCCATATTTCTATGGAACCGTTGGTATTCTCTATAACAAAACTATGGTGGACGAATCAGAGGTACAATCCTGGGACATTTTATGGGATAAGAAATATAAGAATGAAATTATTCAGGAGAATTCAGTCCGTGATGCATTTATGCCGGCATTATCCAAACTCGGATATTCGATCAATACGACAGATCCTTCCGAACTCCGGGATGCTTTAGATCTTCTGATCAAACAGAAACCTCTGGTCTATGCTTATATGGTAGATGAAACCGGGGATGAAATGATTGCCGGAAATGCTGCGCTTGCGGTACTCTATTCCGGCGAAGCAGCCTATGCAATGGATTTCAATGACGATCTGGCATATTCTGTTCCGAAAGAAGGCTCCAATATCTGGATTGACGCATGGTTCATTCCAAAAAGCTGCAAAAACCAGAGCGGCGCACAGAAATTTTTAGACTTTCTCTGCCGTGATGATATTGCAATGTTAAACTTTGACTATGTTTACTACACCTCTCCAATGCTCTCTGTTTTACAGGATCAGGACGAAGATGTACGAAATGATGAAGTCATTAATCCAAGCAAAGAAACACTGGAACGCTGCGAAGTATACAAAGCCTTAAGTGAAAAGGATTCTACTTATTACAGTAATCTCTGGCAGGAGTTAAAATCTACACAATAAAAGAATTGAAAAATTATTCAATTCATGATACATTTAATCCATAGGATCTCTTTTTAAAGATTTCCTATGGATTCTTTTTTCAGCTGACTGATTGCAGCTGTTTGTTCCCGCACATTTCGTGCAATTATCCCGGAAAATCTTCCTGATGATAAGGAGAATTATGAATTATCAGGATTTTTTATCGACCATTATAGACAGACTCAAAGAGCACTTTGACGACACTGCCTCTCTGGAACTCCAGACCGTAACCAAGAATAACGGCACTCTTTTAGATGCCCTTATCATTATGAATCCGGACGTTAACATCTCACCTACAATTTTTCTGAATCCCTATTACCACCGCTATCTTTCCGGTGTATCCATGGAAGATATCTGCGACGATATTTTAAAAACCTATGAAGCGCACCGGCCTTCTGAAAGCATCGACATTACATTCTTTACCGACTTTGATCAGGTAAAAGAACGGATCATCTTTAAACTGGTCAGTTACGAAAAGAATAAGGAGCTTCTGGAGAAAGTTCCATATTTCCGTTTTCTAGACTTTGCGATCATCTTCAACTGCCTTCTAAATGCTGACAGTGAGGATTATGCCACAATTCTGATCTACAATTCGCACTTAAGCTACTGGGGAGTCACAGCAAATACACTCTTTTCTTATGCCAGACAGAATACTCCGCTTCTCCTTCCTTATCAGCTCAATAATATGGCAGATTTATTAAAGGATATGCTCCCGGATGATGCGGATTCCGAAGCACTCCAGCCAATGTATATTTTATCCAACAGCGGAAAGGTGAACGGTGCCACCTGCATTTTGTATGATGGACTCCTGTCTCAGATTGCAGAGCGTCTGAAGAGTGATTTTATTCTTCTCCCAAGCAGTATCCATGAGGTGATCCTTGTTCCTGTCGATCAGTGTGAAGAGCTTTGTACCTTTAGTTCTATGGTTGCCGAGGTAAATGAAACACAGCTTACCGATGAAGAGATCCTCTCGGATCATGCATATTATTATGAACGTTCCAAAGGCGTACTTGCCATGTAAAGAAACCGGCGCTTGAGACCAGGCGCCGGTTTCTTTCTATGATTCACACAATGAATCGTATATTTTTTCATATTGTTCTGCGGACGCATTCCAGGAAAAGTCGGATTCCATATCTCTTTTCATGATGTCATTCCATTCGCTCTTTCTGTTCTGGAAAATGTCAAGTGCATACTTGATAACTGCAAGCATTTCATGTGCATTGTAATTTGCAAATGAAAAGCCGGTTCCCGTATGTTCATACTCATTATACGCTTCCACCGTATCCTTCAGTCCGCCTGTTTCTCTTACGATCGGAACTGTTGCATACCGCATTGCCATCATCTGACTGAGTCCACATGGTTCAAACAAAGATGGCATCAAAAAGGCATCACAGGACGCATAAATACGATGCGCACGTTCCTCCGAATATCCAATATGTGCGCAGAGTCGATCCGGATACTTGTTCTGGAAAAACCGGAACATATCCTGATAACGGTCTTCTCCGGTTCCAAGAACAACAATCTGTACTTTTAATGTACTTAAGATCTCGTCCATCATATAGGACACCAGATCAAAGCCTTTCTGGTCCGTCATTCTTGAGACCATACCGATCAATAAAACGTCCGGATCAACCGGAAGTCCCATCTCTTTCTGCAAAGCCTCTTTATTGGCCTTTTTGCCGGAAAGCATCTGCTCCTCGTTAAATTGCTTTGCAATATACGGGTCTGTCTGCGGGTTATACTCCTGATAATCAATGCCATTGACAATTCCATATAAAACGTCACGTCTTGCATACATCAGACCACCAAGCCCTTCTCCGCCTTCTGCAGTTGTGATGTCATGTGCATAAGTCGGACTCACAGTTGTAACCACATCAGAATATACAATTCCGCCTTTCAGATAATTGGCTTCCCCATAAGCCTCCAGTTCCCGGTCATTAAAAATCTGCTCCGGAAGACCTGTAATATCCATAACTGCTTTCAGCTGCCAGCGTCCCTGGAATTTCATATTATGGATAGAGTAAACCGTCCGGATCCCGGCATAATAATTATCATCTCCAAACTGTGTTTTCAAAAAGACAGGAACAAGACCTGTCTGCCAGTCATGACAATGAATAATATCCGGCGCAAAATCAATATACGGCAATGCCTGAAGAACTGCTTTTGAAAAATATGCAAACTTCTCTACATCCTCATAAATATTATGATATGGCTGCGATCCAGCAAAATAATATTCATTATCTACAAAATAATAATGGATTCCCTGATATTCGGCCTCAAAAATCCCTGCATACTGTTTCCGCCAGTTCAAATGTACATAAAAATGACAGACAAAACGCAGCTTCCGCATAATCTCCGGATCCATACACGCATATTTTGGCAGAATAATCCGGACATCATACTTCTCTTTGTCATAATATCTTGGGAGTGAACCTACAACGTCTGCAAGTCCCCCTGTTTTCATATATGGTATTGCTTCTGATGCAACAAATAGTACATTATACATAAAATCCCCTCCAAAATTACCATATTTTTATAAAAATATTATAGCTTTTTCTCCAATCCTTGGAAAGGTTTTATCCATAATTTTTACTTTAATTTCATCTGCAGACGGATGCGGTCTGTGATCAGTGCGATAAACTCTGAATTGGTCGGCTTTCCTTTTCCATTACTGATCGTATATCCAAACAGATCATCAATCGTATCCATTTTGCCCCTGCTCCACGCAACTTCAATCGCATGCCGGATCGCACGCTCAACTCTGCTTGGTGTGGTATCAAACTTCTTTGCGATTCCTGGATACAGGATCTTGGTAATGGAATTTAACATATCCATGTCATTTACGGACATAATAATCGCCTCTCTCAGATACTGATATCCCTTAATGTGAGCCGGAACACCGATTTCATGGATAATCTCCGTTACTTTTGCCTCCAGACTTTGTCTTGAGACTTCCTCAACCTTCTCATACGCAGATATTTTGCGGCTTTCCGGATGAACACCGTTTCTTTCATTCCGAAGCATTTTTATACGGTTAATCACTGTATCGTTGTCAAAAGGCTTCATAATATAGTAATCCGCACCACGTTCAAACGCATCTTCTGTAATACGTTCCTGTCCGATTGCACTGATCATAACAAAAGACGGATGTTTCTGTATTGTGTGATCATTCTTTACTTTATCAAGCACACCAAGTCCGTCGAGTTTTGGCATTACAATATCCAGCAGGACAACATCCGGTTGTTTATCTTTTATCATATGATACGCTTCTTCACCATCTTTTGCAGTTCCCACAACCTGCAGCTCTTCATCGCTTGATACAATGTCTCCCAAGAGACGCAGCATTCTTTCGTTATCATCTGCAATCGCTACGTTTACCTTTTCCATGTTCCGTTATAAGCCTCCTGTTACTTTTTATGAGTCATATCAAAATATAGCTAAACACAGTTGTGGGAATTTGTCAAAATTTGTCATCAGTATTCCGGATTCGTCAATCCTCTGCATTTTTCTGTTCGAATGTAAATTCCCCATCCGAAACAGTTCCGGATACCCTGTCGCCAGTCGAAACAAACAACAGCTGTTCATTGTCTGCAAATCGTGCTTTATATACCGTACCATCGGATGTTCCCAGGTAAACATAGGTATCTCCATCTACATCCGCATACTGCATTGCAGAAATTTCGAATGTGACAGCAATTTTCTCTTCTTTCTCTGTATTTTCTTCTTCTCCATCGGATTCTTCCGGATCGGAATCTGCCTGATCGATCAATGCCTGATCCGGATGAAGTCCAAGTTCCTCGATATAATCTGTCATACAGTCAGCCTTATGGGAGGCCACCACAACTTTTCCATAGTCTTTTACATTGACCATATAATACATCTTTACAAGTCCGTTGGAGTCCTTTAGTACACCGATATAAGTCAGTTCGTTATCAATATTGATCAGTGTCGGGAATGATGCCTCATACGAATACTGCTGGACTTCTCCTTCTGCGGCTTTCATCGCAGACTGTTCATTTGCACCGGATACTGCAAAATAACGATATTCTCCTGTTCTTTCATTTACCATAATAAATCCAAGATTGGAGCTGTCCTTTGCCATCGATGTAATTCCGGTATAGATGTAGATATCACCATCTTTCGCAATGTAACCATAGTCCGTCACATTACTGTCATCGTCATCCTCATCGTCATCCGGACTCTCTAGCGTAGTTGTCTGCATACATCCGGTATTTGCTCCCAGAAATGTTCCATTCCAGAAACCGTTTTTATTTTTGTATGCAACATTATAAAGTGAGCAGATCAGATCTCCATCCACGACATCATCTACCCAGCCTGGAGTCTCTTCCAGATCATAGTACTGGCTTTCTCCGGTAACCGGATCTGTCAGGATCGATCCACTTACAATCTCACCGCCAAATAAACCAATCGTCTTTTTATATACAGCGGAAACGTAATAAGGTTTTCCAGCTTCATCGACCTCAAAATGGGTATTTCCATAGATCAGAGCTGGAAACTGATAATGCAGATGACGGTTTAGATCTTTTCCAAAATATGCACTTGGCACATACTGCATTCCTTCCGGAAGTTCCACATAATCGGCTGTCATCGTCGTTGGAGATACGGTTACATATCCGGTCACTCCGGAATCTTTGTTTTTGATCCATTTAAAAAATCCAGCATATTCCAAAGGTGCAATTTTGACTGCATCATTCTCTACATTCAGCTGAATATAATCATCGCAGACATTAAATGCTGAGAAATTTTTGATCGCTCCGATCTCCCTGTCACCAAGCTGCGTTGCAGAAGCCGTATCCATAAGTGCAATGCTTTCCGCATCCTTTTCCGATAAGATCGCATCCGATGACTCAACCTCCTGCACCTGGATCAGATCCGCATATGCTGATGAATGAAAGATCTGTGCTCCGCTCAGTGCCCCAATGACCATTACCACAACAACCCCGAAAATGATCAGAATGGAAGCTCCTCCGATCGCATCTTTCTTATCCTTTGTTTTTTCATCCGTTGCCGTTACAAACGCAAGCATGACTCCATTTATGGATGCATATATGATAAGTGCAGCCAAAACCTTGATCCAGCATGCTGCCGAATGGATATTCCACGGCGTTGGAATCAGGTAATCTAACAGTAACACAATGACTGTGCTGATCAAAAGTCCTGTGAGGACTGCTGATCCCATAGAGATTGGCTTCTGTGCCATGTTCTTTCCTTTTTGAAAATTCTTTTCCCTTCTCTTTTCTTTCATAGATGTCGCTCCTTTCCTTACAGATAAACTTTAGCATAAAAAAACAGGAAACTGCAATCGTTTGAGATTACAGTTTCCTTAAATAAATCTTAATTCCTATACAGCCTCTTCGAACTGGGAATTATACAGATCCGCATAAAATCCGTTTCTGGCAAGGAGTTCCTCATGCGTTCCCTGCTCCACAATATCTCCATCCTTCATAACAAGAATCAGATCTGCATTCCGTATTGTCGATAAACGGTGAGCAATGATAAAGCTCGTTCTTCCTTCCATAAGATTATCCATTGCTTTTTGTATACGCACTTCTGTCCTCGTATCTACAGAAGAGGTTGCTTCGTCTAAGATCATGATCTTATTGTCTGCAAGAATGGCACGGGCGATCGTAAGGAGCTGTTTCTGTCCCTGGGAGACATTGCTTGCGTCCTCATTCAGTTCCATCTGATATCCCCCCGGAAGTGTCTGGATAAAGTGATGTGCATGCGCTGCCTTTGCAGCTTCAATCACCTCTTCATCGGTTGCATCGAGTCTTCCATACCGGATATTTTCCATGATGGTTCCCTTAAACAGCCAGGTATCCTGAAGCACCATACCAAATGCTTCCCTCAGCTCATGCCTGTCATAATTACGGATATCATGACCATCCACAAGGATTCTTCCCTCATTGACATCATAAAAACGCATCAGAAGTTTTACCATTGTTGTTTTTCCGGCTCCGGTCGGTCCAACGATTGCAATCTTTTGTCCCGGTTTTACCTTTGCACTGAAGTCTCTGATAATGATCTGATCCGGATTATATCCGAAATGTACATGATCAAATTCCACCTCTCCGCAGATCTTTGAAACATCGATGTCTTCTTTGGCCTGGAACTCTTCTTCTTCCTCTTCTAAGAATGCAAATACACGCTCCGAAGCTGCTGTCATAGACTGAAGCTGGTTTGCGACCTGTGCGATCTGCTGTATTGGCTGTGTAAAGCTCTTTACATATTGAATAAATGCCTGAATGTCACCGATCGTAATCACATTACGGATTGCAAGGATTCCACCGGAGATTGCAACACCAGCATAACCAAGATTACCGACAAATGTCATGATCGGCATCATCATTCCAGACAAAAACTGCGATTTCCATGCAGAATCATAAAGCACCTTGTTTGTGTCCTTGAATTCACGGATTGTCTCTTCCTGCTTATTGTAAGCCTGGATAACGAGATGTCCACCGTATACTTCTTCAACCTGGCCATTGATATGTCCAAGGTATTCCTGCTGCTGGCGGAAATACTTCTGGGAATGCTTAATTACAAATGAGATCAATGCAACAGAGATCGGAAGTATCACAAGTGCGATCAGTGTCATAAGCGGTGAAATCGAAAGCATCATAACAAGAACACCGATCATTGTTGCCGTTGATGTAATGATCTGGGTGATACTCTGGTTTAAACTCTGTCCAAGTGTGTCCACATCATTCGTAATTCTTGAAAGTACTTCACCATAGGTTCTGCTTTCAAAATATTTCATCGGCATACGGTTGATCTTCTGTGAAATTTCTTTTCGCATGCGGTAACAGGTCTTCTGGGTAATCGCTGTCATGATCCAGCCCTGTACAAAACTGAATACCGCACTGGCCACATACAGGCTTAATGTAATTAACAGGATCTTCCCAATATAAGAAAAGTCGATTCCGCCTGTTCCTGTGATCTTGGACATCAGACCATCTGCAAGTGCTGTGGTTGCCTTTCCCATAACTTTCGGTCCCAAGACAGAAAATACCGTAGACACAGCAGCAAAGATCATTACAACAATAATCGCCGCCCAGTAATTTCCCATATAGCGGATCAGTTTTCCCATTGAGCCTTTGAAATCCTTTGGTTTTTCTCCCGGCATCATTCCACGGCCCATGCCACGTCTCATTCCGCCTCCGGATCTTTGAAAGCTTTTATTCTGCTCTGCCATTATGCTTCCTCCTTTCCGTCAGCCAGTCCAAGTTCTTTATCGGAAAGCTGGGATCTTGCAATCTGATTATAAACATCACAGGTCTTTAACAGTTCCTCATGAGTGCCTTTACCGACGATTTTTCCGTCATCAAGCACCAGGATCTGGTCTGCATGAAGAATCGTACTGATTCTCTGGGCGACAATCATTACCGTCGCATCCTTCGTCTTCTCTTCTAATGCTTTTCGAAGTTTCGCATCCGTTTTCATATCCAGAGCGGAGAAGCTGTCATCAAAAACAAAGATCTTTGGATTTTTAACAATTGCACGCGCAATCGACAAACGCTGCTTCTGTCCTCCGGATACATTACTTCCGTTCTGTGCGATCGAGCTCTCAAATCTGTCTGTTTTCTCATTGATAAATTCAGACGCCTGTGCGATCTCTGCCGCTGTTTCAAGCTGCTCATCTGTTGCAGCTTCATCTCCAAATCTCAGGTTCGATGCGATCGTTCCGGAAAAAAGAATCCCCTTCTGTGGTACAAAACCGATCTGATCTCTGAGCTCCGTAAGTGAATATGCTCTGATATCTGTTCCATCCAGCGTGATTGTTCCGGATTCAATATCATAAAAACGTGGAATCAGATTTACAAGTGTCGATTTTCCGCACCCGGTGCTTCCGATAATTGCAGTTGTTTTTCCTGGTTCTGCTGTAAAATCAATGTCACTTAATACATCTTCGTCTGCTCCAGGATACTTGAAGTTCACATGTTCAAACCGGATCACCCCTTTGCAGTCTTTCATTTTCTGCGGCTTCTCCGGATCTCTGATCGTAGTCTTTGTTGTAACAACCTCATGAATTCTGTCCGCTGCAACACCGGCACGCGGTAACATGATCGACATCATAGTCAGCATCAGGAATGCCATAACGATCTGCATTGCATAAGTAATAAATGCGGTCATAGCACCAACCTGCATATACCCGGCATCAATACGTTTCGAAGCAACCCACACGATCAATAATGTAATACAATACATGATCATCATCATACCCGGCATCATAAAAGTCATAACACGGTTTGTAAATAACTGTGTTTTTGTCAGGTTACGGTTGGCCTCATCAAAACGTTCTTCCTCTTTCTTCTCACGTCCAAACGCACGGATAACGCTAAGTCCGGTCAGTATCTCTCTGGATACCAGATTCAACCGGTCGACAAGTGTCTGCATCACCTTAAATTTCGGCATGGCGACTGAAACAAGCACCGATACCAGTCCCACGATAAGCAGAACCGCAAGTACGATCACCCACCCCATACCAGCACCAGTCTGGATGACTTTGATCACTCCGCCGATACCGATGATCGGTGCATACAGAACCATTCTAAGAAATACTGCTGTCACCATCTGGATCTGCTGTACATCATTGGTACTTCTTGTGATCAGGGATGCCGTCGAAAATTTATCCATCTCAGAATTTGAATACTGGACAACATTTTCAAATGTCTGTTCCCTGAGATCACGTCCGATGCCTGCTCCAACACGGGAAGCAAAATATCCAACCGCAATTGTTGCAGCAGCCATGATCAGTGCAACTGCAAGCATCTTTGCTCCTGTACTCCACATATATGTCATCTGCACGGATTCCACATCGACACCTGCATTCTTATCACAGGCAATTGCATAAGCAACCCCCATTGACTTCATGGTCGTACTTCCTACCGCATCAATCTTATCCTGCAGCTGATCCCGCAGCTCAAGCAGCTGGTCATCTTTGATCTGTCCCGACATAAAAAGCTGCCTCAGGGTATCTTTATCCATGGATGCAAGATCCATCTGTTGTCCCATGCCTTCCTGACCCGATTCTGTCTTTTCATCCTCTTTGGAATCAACCATGGAATTTTGTACCTGATAGCTCATTACGACCGGAAGCAGAAGATCTTCATCAAGCTGCTCCAGCTCCTCTTTCTCTGCAACACAGGTATACATATCTCCATCCTTATCGTAGGCAGCTGCAAACTGCTTCTTTTCATCTGCTGTCATAAATAACTGCATCATCTCATAATCTTCCGACGTGATCTTCTCCGGAAGAATATGTGCAACACCGCTATTCTGGATGCCAACATCAATGATGTCCGATGTATACTGCGGTAATGACAGGTCACAGAACGCCTGAACCACAAGGAATGCCAGTATCACCAGTATCCATCGCCAGTATGGCAGCATATTCTGAAATATTCTTTTCATATGCTTTTCATTCTCCTATTCTTCATATACTATATAATAAAATTATTTACTATACATTAAGTACATATGCTATCACCGATGCGGAAGAAATACAATTAACAAATTATTAAATTTCTCTAATTTTAGAATATTTTTCCTGTGGACAGCAAAATAACCAGCAAAATGCTGGTTATCTCGTCATTTTATATTTCTGCTTGTATTCATACATTTTATGATCAGCAGCTTCATATACCTTCCATACGGAACGTGTCATATCATTTTCATTCGATGCAAAGCCAGATGCGAATGAGATCTGCTTGTCTTCTGTTGTCTTCTGATTCCATTCTGTGACTACTTTGTTCAGGTTCTGAATCTTTGCTTCCAGTTCCCCCTCTGTCTCATAGTCAAGGATCACAATAAATTCATCTCCGCCCATACGTCCAACGCATGCGGGATATGGAAATGCTGCTTTTAGTATCTCCGCAAAATGGATTAGAAGTTCATCTCCCTTTGCATGTCCGTAAGTGTCATTTACGTGCTTAAAATAATTCAGATCGATGTTAATAATTGAAACCGGGTTGTGCGAATCCTCATATTCCTGCATGATTTTTTCACACCATGCACGGTTCTTCAGATTCGTCAGTGCATCCTGATATGCCATTTCATATAATTTTTCCCGTTCCATATCCTCCACTGCTCTCTTCATCATAACAATACAAAACGCCTCCAGCATTAACATAATCAGCATTAATGCTCCAATCGGGACAAAACTTAATGTCAGATGATATTCTGGAACAGATAATTTATTATACCTGTATCTGGCAAGCTCTAATACAACCGAAACAGCAAAAAATACAATTCCGGTCAAAACACTCCGTTCTGCTTTCAAATGAAGCCGCCGCACCATAATGACCAGCTCCACGATCACTGGTATAATGGCTGTAAACACACTTAAGTGAAAAATAAATCCCGTCTTACAATAATGGATTCTGTTGCTCTCGCTCAGGAAACTCAGTATCAGAAGAAGCAATACAAAAAACAGTGCCTCGCCATGTAACCATTTTTTCTGAATCGTTTTCTGCATAAATTCCGCAATAAACATGACAAGAAAAATTGATGCCAGATACATAGAAATATATTCCATTCTGACGTTGAACGTAAAATTGTCAGAAATCACCTCGATCAGTCTGCTATTACAAACCATCCAGCACGCAATCGTTACCGAAAACAATCCGATAAACAAAAGCAGATGAAACCTTTTATCTCTGCCTGCGATAATTCCAGTGGATAGCAGAAGCAGCAGGCCGAGCACAAACAGAAATACTGCAATGGCAATCGTCGTGATATTATTCAGCATCAGCCAGCGTATCCCATATTCCGAATCTACCATCATAATGCTGTCAAAGGAAGTAAATGCGTTCTTTTCCCCTGTGAGCAGCCTGATCTCTATCTCTTTCCCCGCATAATCGTCCGGAAGAGCTGCCCATATATAACCACTTCCCAGAATATCATGCCTTGCATATGCCTCCATGCCTTTCTCAAAAAACACATTATGCTCCATTGAAATCTGTACCGCAGAATATCGGATCAGCATTCTTAAAGATGTCTGCTTATAATTTTCTTCTGGAAGACTTCTTCTCAGTATCACCTCTGTTCCACGCTTCGTTGCCGGCATCTGAAATTCCGATAAACGGATATTATCATATTCTGTTCCATCTATGCTGATCTGCCAGGAATCATCCAGATTCACTTCTCTTTTCGCCGAAATACGATTAATATACAGCTGCAGAAATACTCCGGCTCCAAACAGAATCAGAAAAAATAACGCCATTCTTATGACGATATGTCCGTTTTTCTCCATAAATCCACCATTTCTTTTCATAACACGCAGTTTACGCATGTTATATTATACCATAGGAGTCTTTTCCTGGCAATTGCAAGCCCGTTTATAAGCAGCAAAAAGACCAGTGACTCCGAAGAATCACTAGTCTGATCATGCTCATACTATAAATATTCCATTAAGCTGTTTTGCGTCTCTTTACAAGTACGATTACTCCCATAGCTGCAACTGCCATCACAACATAAATTGCGATCGGTGTCATATCACCCGTATTTGGTGATGTCGCTTTTGTATTTGCAGATGATGTATTCTTATCTGATGCAGAAGCGTTTCCATTATTTGAACCATTTCCATTATCCGATGAACCGCCATTGTTAGAAGCATTACCATCATCAGTCTTTGTGTCCTTGTTATCTGGTAACTTTGGCTCTGTCTTTGTTACAACATAGCTTGAACAATGGTCTTGCTTTACCGTCATATAACCATCGACATCTACTACGACAGCCTGAACCTCTGCAAAAGTATTGTCAGCATTCATAAGTGAATAATAAAGTGTCTGACCTGCATACTCTGTTCCTGCATAGAAGCGGATGTTTGCTGTTGCTGGTAACTTGCCTGAGTAGTTATAGTTAATCTGTGATACAAAATTATCCTTTGTAATATAGGATGGCATTGTAGCTGCATAATCACTATTAATGGATGTCGAGAAATCATATTCTGTCTTTCCATCTACGCTTGCCATCGTTCCTTTTGCAAATGTGAATGTTACATTATTGTTAGACTTAATAACAACATCTTTCGTAGCATTCTCAGCTAAGATTGCAGCAAAGGCATCTGCAGAAACTATCTGTGAATCACCTAAATCAACTGTATAGCTATCAGATGAAACTGCTGTACCACTCTTAACAGCATTGATATGTAAAGTATTATCAGCATTATTATTATCATCTGAAGTAACTGAAACTGTCCAGTCAGTTACACCGTCTGCCATTTTAATATCTACAACAGGTTCCAGCCCTGTAACTTTATAAGACTCTCCGTCTTTACCCAAAAGATGTATATCAGCAGTTTCCTTTATTCCAATTGTTACTACTGCTATATCATTTCCTGCTGTATCCTTAAGTGTAACGGTGTCAGAGCTTGTTGTAGATAATTTCTTAGCATCATAATAATCACCAAGGACTTTATCATAACCTGTTAAAGGAGCAAATGCTGGCTCTATCCCAAGAGTTTTGGTATTAGTATAATACTCATCATCAATTGTTACATCAACAAGACCATTACTTATATAAGCGTTTCTGCTTCCCTGCGCAGAAAGGAAAGCGTTTGCACTTCCTCCAACGTAAACATCAGGATATTCACCTTCATAATCGCCATATTTACATTCTTCTGGAAGATACATATCAGCGTATCCATTCTTATCTGTAACAACAACAGATTTAAAACTCCATGGATTATCACCTTCTCCGCTAATTACATCAAATGAATTTCCATTCCCCCATTCACTATGTTCCTTTATATAGCCATACCATACAAATGCTCTTAACCAAGAAAAATCACCAACTTGTGTTTCATCCTGCACAACACTAACTCCCTCTATTGGAGTTCCGTCCTTTTCCTTGGCAGTCAAATCATATTTATATGATACGCTTGTACCACCAAAAGCAATTCCACCACCATTACTAAAATTTTTTGTCTTACTTAAAATCAATGTTCCATCTGAATATACAAGATTGCATCCCCACCTGGTTGTTCCCGTACATCCACTAGACGCATATTCATCATTCTGGCTTGTCACTTTGACTTCACCACCACTTATACTAATAGTTCCTTCCCATAATTCGTAGGAATCTCCTGAATATATCTTGATTTCATCACCATTACTGAATGTTACATTAACTGCTCCATCCTTTGACAGTGGATACATTGTATCATTCACCTTGATATTCAATGCTTTCCATGTTCCAAATTCTCTTGAGCCATCACTGTATATCCAGGCTTCACTTGCAACAGATACAGGTAATACCACTGACTCCGAAGCTGTCTCTGTCTGAATAGCAATATCTACATTTTCATTTGCATATGCAGGACTTCCTCCCACTGAAAATACCGTTACTGCTGCCATCGCCAGAGCCGCTGCTGTGGCTGCAATTTTTTTCTTTTTCATAACCGAAATCTCCCTTTCTTTTGAATATTTTGTAAAACCTCATATTTTACATATCTGCGTTTCATACTCACTATATAGCAATTCACTATATAGTGAGTTATTGTATCAGCACTTATTATATAAAATTTATGCTAAAAAGTAAAGGAGATTTTTCATGTGCAACTACGGTTCTTTGCATTTACGCATAAATGAAATCCTTACGGAAAAAGGTATATCCAAGAATAAAATCTGTAAAGATTTGGATATTCCCCGCAGTAACTTCAACAGATACTGCCGTGATGAATTCCAGAGAATGGATACCAACCTAATCTGTAAGTTATGCGATTATCTGGATGTAGACATATCAGCTCTTATTGAATACAAAAAGCCTGAGCCTTCTCATCATGAGTAGAACACCCTTGATTCTGGCTGGATACACCCTGGTACCAGGGTGGATCAGGAACTTTCATCCATTAGAAACGTGCGCTACGAGGCGATATTTTCAAAACAAAAAAACACATGGATTTTTATTTCCATGCCCCTTACGCTATTATTAAATATTCAATTTATCAACATCATTGATTTCATCTTCCAGAAGGTGAAAGACATGGATCCAGTATTTACCCGTGGATTCCATTCAGACATCATGACAATCATTGTCGAGAAGCCATTGCCTGAACTGCCACACAATTAAACTAAGGTGCTTAAGCAATTCTTAGTGTACGGCTTCGTAATACCACTTATTTGTGCTGCCATCCGAAGGCGGCGGAATGGAGATTATCATGAAAATAACTACTTTATGCTATATAGAACACGATGGACAATATCTCATGCTTCATCGTATTAAAAAGAAAAATGATATAAATGAAGGAAAATGGATTGGTGTTGGCGGTCATGCTGAGAATGGTGAATCCCCAGAAGAATGCCTGCTCCGCGAAGTCAAAGAGGAAACAGGGCTTACGCTCACATCATACCATTTCCGCGCACTCATAACTTTTATATGTGATAAACAGGAGCCAGAATTGATGTGTCTTTTCACTGCTGATAAATTTTCCGGTAAACTTATCACATGCAACGAAGGCGACCTCAAATGGGTGGATAAAGCTATCGTGCCAACACTTCCTACTTGGGAAGGCGACGCTATCTTCTTAAAACTCCTGCTTGAAAATGAAGAGAAATTCTTCACACTTAAGCTTGTATATGAAGGTGAATCACTGGTTGATCAGAAGCTTGAATTTTATTAATATTCTGAACTAATAAAATCTATCTATTTCAGAAAAAAATTCACACCGTCTTCTATATTGCTCTAAATCATAACAAATCACACCGTCTTTACGACGATATGTCTGTTTTTTTCCATAAATCCACCGTTTCTTTTTTTTTTCATATATGCAATGACATCTTAATTCAATGCGTCGTATCCGCTTTCTTTCGTTCTGATTTTCAGTGCAGTGCGTATCTCATAGCTGAAGATTTTCCCGTCTCCAACTTCACCGGTAAATGCCGCTTTCTGGATCGCATCAATGGTCTTTTTCTCCCATTCTTCTGAAGAAACAACAATTTCGAACTTGATCTTTGGCTGCATCACAACATCCACTTCCGTGCCTCGTACAAGTTTTTTATAGCCTCGCTGTGCAGCATAACCCATAACCTGAGAAACTGTAATCCCATTCACATCAATTGCATTCAATGCCTCTTTTACATCCTCAAAAACTTCTTCTCTGACAATAGCTTCCACCTTAATCATCATATGGTCAATTCTCCTTTTCCTTTATGAATCCAGTCCGTTAAATGTTGGATATGCACTTTCACCATGCTCAGAAACATCCAGTCCGACTTTTTCTTCCTTTTCCTCAACGCGAAGCGGTGTAAAGATTCTTACAACTCCCAGACAGATCAATGTTCCACCTACTGCAACTGCAATCGTAATCAGAATCCCTGCGATCTGTGCAAGAAACAGCTTATAATCTCCGTATAAAAGGCCGTTCCATTTTGCGACATCATTGATTGATCTGTTTGCAAATATTCCTGTTGCAATGCCGCCCCATACGCCTCCGATTCCATGACATCCAAATGCATCTAACGCGTCATCGATCATTAATTTCTTTTTCAGCAAGGAAATCGTAAAACAGCAAATCGGACTGACCAGTCCACCGATCAGGATTGCGGACCAGATTGGAACAAATCCTGCCCCCGGTGTAATTGCAACAAGTCCTACAACCAGACCTGTACACGCACCGACTAATGTCGGTTTTCCGTCCTTTATTACATCTATAATCATCCAGGAAAGCATTGCGCAGGCACTTGCGAATGCTGTTGTTAAAAATGCATGTGCAGCCAGTCCATTTGCCCCTAACGCACTTCCTGCATTAAATCCAAACCAGCCGAACCATAAAATAAATGCTCCAAGTGCAACAAATGGGATGTTGTGCACACGATATGCAGTATTTTCATATCCTCTTCTTCTGCCAAGCACAATGGAAAATACCAATGCACTCACTCCGGAACTGATATGTACCACATTTCCTCCTGCAAAATCAACGGAGCCGATTTCTGCAAGGAAACCGCCCTGTCCCCATACCATGTGAGCCATCGGATAATAAACGATGATCGACCAGAATAAAACAAACAGAAATAATGCTTTGAATTTTACCCTTCCGACAAGTGAACCGGTAATAAGCGCCGGAGTAATCATTGCAAACATCATCTGAAATGCGACAAATACAAGATGCGGAATCGTTTGTGCATATGGTCCAGCTTCATTCATATCAATTCCATTCAAACCAATCCATCGAAAATCTCCGATGATTCCACCATGATTTCCTCCAAAGGACAGGGAATATCCAAACAAAATCCACATCACTACAGACAGTCCCATAATCGCAGTACATGACATCATCGTATTCACGACATTCTTTCTTCTTACCAGTCCGCCATAAAAAAAGGCTAATCCCGGCGTCATAAAAAAAACAAATGCTGTACAAATCAGCATAAAACCTGTATCGCCTGTGTTCATTTTCATTTCCTCCTAAATAATCTGCATAAACAAAAAAGGCGCCAAAAGAATATTTCAATTCTTTTGACACCTTTGTCGAATCTGATATTAGCAGATTTCAATTGTTCATGCAATAGTTATTTAAGAAAATTATGATATTTCTATAATAAAATAAAATTTATCGACATTTTTCCCTTATTTTCTTAATTCGTCTCATTTTCCCAGTTGCAGAATTTTATAAATGCGCTATACTATGCATAAATAGTACCATTTTAAGATAGAGAGTTTTGACTATTCTGTAAGCTAAAACATCTGTAAGATACGCTCTGGTGAGTGCGATAAGCTGTGTTTTATTTTGACAATGCTTTGGCGTTCTCTTTTGCCGCATTTCTACGGTCTTTATATTCCTGTTTGCTGATCGGCATAATATTTCCACAGCTTTCGCACATAATACCACGCTGTCTTTCAATGCTGACAATTGGAATCCAGAAAAGTGTTGTCTGATTTACCTGACGGCATAGTGTATGCAAAACATTATGTCCACAGTTATTGCATACAGCAGTTCCTACTATGCCCTCTCTTTTAAATACCGTTCTCTGTCCATATACAACTACCATTGTGCACCTCCATTTACATTCGCTGCTGCCACTGCTTTCAACTGCGCAATCACTGTTTCAAATTCACTGTTTACCTTCGCACTCGGAGCGATCAGATAACGCGCTCCTTCTGTCGTCTCAAGCGCAATATAATTCGTAGTAGTCGGCTGTTCCTGTATCATGTTACATTTAAATACATTGTTTACATTGGTCAGAGGAATTACCTCAAAACCATTCTTCGGAGTATTAAAATCCAGTACATATCGTCCGGCTGTTGCAAGCTTCAGCTTCTTTGCAAAGATTCTCTGATTAGAAGAAAAATCCTGAAAAATTGCTCCCAGCTGTCCATTTTCTTCCAATGTACGCAGCTGTTTTTTGATATCCTTTTTCTTTTTTGCATTAACAGCTACCAGAATAATGAGTATTACAGCACAGATTACTGCAATGATATAAAATACAGCGCTTTCTTCCCATGCACTTTCTGTAGTATCCAGATAATGGTCTCCAAAATACTGGCTGTAATTGAGCATGCTTAAATCTGCTCCTGTGCCACTAAAATAATCAATCAGATACGATGCAAGTTCTGATGGAATTTCTTTACTTTTTCCCTTTACCGTCGTCGGTGCAAGATTTGCTATATCATCGTCCATTACATCACTTCCATAAACCGGAAGAGTGCTTTTGGTATCTGTTCCAATAATGTACCAGCCTTCATCTTTTGCTTCCGCAATATAGAATTCGATTGTTTTGCTGTCCTCTGTTTTCTCTGCAAACGGTCCCATGACATACACAACATCAAGTGATGCATATCCTTTATCAAACGGATCAAACTGCACGTAATCCGTGTTGCTTTGCATCAGTCCCAGGACAACAAAAATTGCTGCAATAATCCCAAGGATTATCGGAGCAACAATGCTTCCGCCGCTCATTTTGAGCAGATCTTTTTTAAATTGTTCCATTTTCAAACTATCTCCCTTAAATTTTTTACATAATAACCATATCATTTCATGGTATTCCTGTAAAGCTGTCCCAAAAGCCTATTTCTATCAAATTTTCTAATTCCTCTTCTGACTCCTCTTTCGCATATGCAAGCAATGGCCGGTCCCATTGTTACAATCAGACCGATTTTGGGATTTGTAGGTTAAAAAGACGCAGAACTGCTTCCAAAAAGAAACAGCTCTGCGTCTTTAGCGTCTGACCTGTTTTTATTTCCAGTCTTTACGCATGTGAAAGCTCTGGAAAATAAAGTTTTTCATTCTCAATACTTTTAAGCTGTTCACCTAAATAAAACAGCCTGTAATCATCGGCACCATCGTATTGCTCTGCCACACATATATCCATATCTTTCAAAGCTGGTGTGAAACCAAGCTGACATTTATGATATTCCCCTCTCACTCTTTGCAGAACGTCCAACAGTGTCACATAATTTTCGCATATGATGCTCTGTAAAAGCAAGGTGTTTTCTTCCATATCTGCAACAATGAAACAGTCCATATCCTTTGCATAATATATATTCTCCATATCCGCTGTATAGAACATCTGTAAACCAAATTTGTTCAGTTGCTCCAAAGAGGAATTAACTGCACTGCGACGAACCATATCCATATATTTCTGTTTCATTTGTTTATCCCCTGTATTTACCGGCATAAAAATTTCTCCTGCTGATTTTTTCATGCAAAACTCATTTTTTATCGAATAGCGATACTCTGTTTCTTTGGAAAATCCACACTTATCATAAAAATCTACAGCATCCAGATTTGCAAACAGATAAAATCCATCACAGCTATCCTTGTACTGTTTTACCACATGATCCATCAGCTTTTTTGCCAATCCCTGTCTGCGATAGGCCTTATCGGTCATTACTGTTCCGATCTGTATGTAATTTTTCTCTACACCATTCTGCAGAAAAGTCATCCTATTTGCGGAGACATTTGAAATTATTGTTCCATCCTCAATAAATGAATATGGAATATAGTCTCCCTCAAAATATCCCCCTGTCCCCCAGCTTTCAAAATCAAATCCAAATGTTTTCTTTGTTAAATCGTTTAAAGCGTGGCGCAGTGTATCGTCACGCATGTAATTGCTTACTAATTCCATGTTTTAAGTCTCCTCTATAAAAATGCATTTTATACAATCAGATCATCTATCCTTTTAATAGTTTTAAAAACTTCTTGTCATTCATCTGCTCGTTTGTCAGATACGCTCCATCATAAAACAACGCATACGTCGTAACCGGTGTAGGTGCATTTTGCGCTTCTTCTTTACTCTGTAAATGAATTGCTTGAAATGGCACACCATTTTGCCTTGCTGCTTCTTCTACAACCGGAACATATTTCGCATTAAATGGACATTGGCTGGTATAATACAAAACATATCCGTTCTCTTCGATGTGGGGATGTTTGGCACATTCCTTGAATTTGGGCAAAAAAACATCTGTAGCAAATGGCAGATACCATAACTGAATCCCATTGTCCGCTTCATCACAAACCTTGAATCCTTTATACTGCAGGAATTTAGGATCTGCCAAAAAAGGCTTTTTCTTTTTGGACGATAAAATGCATAATCCATTTTTACCTTTGCCCCTGCTGTCTTCTATGCAGGCATTCAGCAGATCTGCTCCATAGCCATGTCCTTTGAAAGAGCCGGATACCCACAAACAGTCAATATACATATAACTATCTGCGCGAATTGGATTCCACGCATTTTCAGCAGGTATATACTCAATAAAGCACTTTCCCCGTTCTGTGCTTTTCAAAAAAACAAGACCGTCCTCAAATCGCTCTCGTAACCATGCCTTTTTGGATATCACCTGAATATCCTTGTCATTTGAAATTGCACAACATATGTGTTCTTTGTCTATATTTTCACTTGTTACTCTGATATATTCCATAAAGCACTCCATTCTTCCCTCGAAATCGCATATTCTTTTGTGATTTCATTTTTCCCTCACTATTCTATGATTCATACTGCTTCATTCCACTAATCAATACGTCAAGAGATAATGCAAAACTTTCCTCTATCGATATTGGATTTCCAAACGAATCATGTATCACAAGAAGCAAAAAACCTTCCAGAAATGCACGATACGTTCGAAGTAAATGATTTGCGACTTCCCTGTCTATATGTAATTTATCCGTCTGTGCAAAGAAAAAAATGTATATTTTTTCTGTCGCTTTGATTAATTCCTCACTTTTATATTTGTTGTACCAGAGCATTGCCTCAAAAATCCCCGGATTATCCATTGCATATTGATAAAATGCATACGCATATTTTCGTAATGCCTCATGGGCATCCTCTTCAACAATATTCTCGGCTATCTTCTCTGCCCCGTTTTGCCAGCCATATATCATAATTCCATGGTAAATATCTTCCTGACTTTTTATATGATTATACAAAGAAGGCTTTTTAATTCCTAAATAATCAGCCAGTGTGGTGATTGTCACATACTCTAATCCTTTTTCATTTGCAAGTGTTGCTGCCTGCTCAATTACTTTTTCCCTTGAAAGTCCTATTCTTGGCATTTATTTCTGTCCCCTATATATTAAAAACTAACAGAATTAGTATTTATTTCATGATAACTAATTCCGTTAGTTTTGTCAATCTGCCCAACATCGAATTTCATCCTTATTAATTCCTGTAACCATTTCTAGATATTAATATCATTGGAAAACACAATATTGTATCTATCTCCTAATAGCTAAGATGTAAAAATCAAGAAATATAAGAAAGGGCGTGTGAAAAAACGAAAGTTTTTTCATACGTCCTTTTGTTTATAGATACAACAGTAGTTATATTTCATAAAAAAGTGTATAATGCCCCTTAGCCCATAAGAATGATATTAAGGAATCCTATGCAGCAGTTGCAACCTTTTTCTGTTTGTTGTGATATTTATAAAGATTGTGTCCAATAGAAACAAGAAATACTTCAAGCAATACAGATTTTATACCTCTTCGGACAATTCTTTTATACCAACGGTCGTTTTTTATGATACCAAATGTGCCCTCTGCCTGAATGGATCTGTTCATCCTCAGAAGTGCTCCCTGGATACTTTCAAGATTTTTAATCACTTCCTGATGCATCGCTGTAAGTTCGTGGTTGATCCGAACGGTACGGTTTTTATCTGTTTTTTTACATCGTTCTGCGTATGGACAGCCAGAGCAGTCTTCACACTGATATACTTCTTCTTGACGTCCATACTTGTTCCCTTTTACATTTTTACGATACTGAAAATAAAATTTTTTCCCGTTTGGGCAGTGCATGATTCCATCTTTATCGATTGGAAAATTTACTGCACGGAAGGGATCTTTATGATAGTTCTTATCTGTAGTTTCTTTTTTAAACATGGGAAATTTCATATATTTTTCCATTCCATGCTGCTCACAGAAAATGTAATTGTTGTAAGAACCATATCCGGCATCTGCGACTGGATACTTTGGATAGAAACCATATATATTCTGAAACTTGTTCATTAGTGGAATAAAACAGTCCATATCGGAACGGTACTGATTTACATCAACAACAGCAATGTATTCATCTGCAACACCGACCTGTATATTGTAAGCTGGAAGCAGCTGGTCATTTCCCATGTAGTCGGTCTTGATTCGCATAAAAGTGGCTGAATGATCTGTTTTTGAGTAACTGTTGCGTTCTTCTCCACAGATCCTGATTTTTTCCACGTATTCTTCCAACTTAGCAGTATACTCCCTAAGTTTCTCATAATGGCGCTGCTGCGTAGTTTTGCGATGTCCCCTGCCATGAACAAACATCGTTTCATCAATCTGCCAGGCTTGCGCATACTGTTCTGAGGCTTTTTTCAAATACTCTGGGGCATACTCACTATTGATACAAAACTTTATACCGGTATATGATAGTTCCTCATTGATTTCTTCAAAGAGTGCAGTAATCTTATCAAAGAGACGGTATCTGGATTTTTCTGTTGATTTTTTCCATACCCACGAATATTTATTCGCATTTGCTTCAAACTTGGAGCCATCGATATATAGGTGTTGGAGATCCACATGTTCTGTCTCGAAGATTTTTTTATTTATGTCTTGAAATATTTCTTCAATGGAATCAGCAAGTACCTCATTAATGAAATAACCGAAGGTACGATAAGAAGGTGTTTGATGATCCATAAGATACATAAAGCGGAGATTGACTTTACACTGATCCTCCAGCTCACGCAATGATATATAGCCATTCTCCATAAATCCGAACAAAACTGTTTTCAGCATGCTGACCGGGTCATATCTGAGTCTTCCTGTATCATGTTGAGGAATATTTTTCAGATATTTCTCCAGTTCGATTTCTCCCATAAATCTGTCAAATGTCAGCACTGGATCACAGATGTCCAGATAATCTTGAATTAGCATTGGCAAAACTGCCTGTTTTGGGTTAGAATAGATTATGTTATTAATTTTCATTGCAAGTTAATTATAACAGAAAGAAAGACCTTGAGTTCATTATAAACTCTTGGTCTTTCTTTTTTCGGGACTATTCTTTTTTCACAGCCCCTTT
>CAKRMH010000006.1 GCA_934364805.1 uncultured Lachnospiraceae bacterium | reverse complement strand
AAAACCAAAGAAGAGCAATTAGGCCAAGCCGTAAAAGCGGCTTTTGACTGGTTCAGTACTTGCTATGGAGCGATTACTAAATATCTATGTCGTAAAGAATCTATTGAACATATTGTTGTCAATAGCAAATGTCATTCCTATGGAACTTATAGTCTTTCAAGAATCAATGCGTTGCATAGTTCTTTAGACAGGTTCCTTGGTTCAAATGAATATAAACCAGCTACAAAATATCTGGACTTATATCTCATTATGTTTTGGTGGATAGAAAAGAATAAGGATGTTAGTCAAATTATTCTTTGTGAACAACTATTCAATATATTGCTGGGGCGTGTTAGCTACACTGTTCGTTCAAAAATGATAAATGTTAGGCAATCGGACTTGATTAGCAGACCGCTCCCTATTGATGGTATGGGTTACTATTAAAATGAATAAACCAGCTACTTTCGAGGTAGCTGGTCTACTTTGAATTGTCTTTTATAGCTTTGTTGGAAATTGCCCTTTTGTATCTAGGGTTATTTCTCGATGCATTAAATTACTTTGTGAGACTTGGTTGACTTTTTCACGCAGTTCAATGTCTGATATATTGTCATTCATTATATCCCAGAGCATTTGCACTTGCTGTTGAGTGGTATAATTTTTGTACCTTTGTAACCACCAGAAAAGCATTAAGGTTAAATCCATATACTTTGTATTAAACACTTTTCCTTTGGTTCTATCCATATAGGACGATAGTGCATTATGAACTGCATTTACCTTTGCTAAATTGTATTTACCTCTTGCGTGTTTGTCTGCTTTGACTACTTCATGCTTTGCACCTGTTCCATAGGTAACACGATTATAAGCATTATGCTCATCAGTCACTAACACATTGCTTTTGTCTGGTGTAAACCTTGGTTTGAGTTTTTCCTTTGCCATTGCCTTTTCAAGCCTACCAACGCTTACTGGTTCAAGATAGAGCTTGCCTGTTTCATCAACCAATGTCAAAATACATAATTGCTCATTGGAGATACCACGCTTCATTTTAGGGTCATCTGATAACAATTCGGCAAGATACTCTGGTTCTTCTCGTTGCAGTTTTTCATATAAACCAGCATTTTCTAACCATTCAATTTTTTCATAATAGGTATAATGATGTCTTGGCATCCTACGAAGTGTATAGATGAAAAATTCTGGGTCACGTTTACCCTTAAAGGCTGTACGAGTGTAATATTCATCTGCTTGTGTATTTCCCCTGAACAAGTCCGTATATCCATACATAGTCATTATGGCTTGGTTGACTTTAGTCTTTGCAAGCCATACTGTTTTTGTAGATAGGTCACAATTCTTTGCAATCTTTGATATTGATAGTTCTTCTACAAAGCCTCTTAACATTTCTTTCCATGTGTCCTCTGAAAGATGAGTGTAGCGAAGACTATCTCCATAATTTTCAGACCACGAACTATTACAATCTTTACATCGGTATCGTTGCAATCCCTTTGCAGTTACTCCATTTTTCTTGTAATTCACTGAACCACACTTGATACAACAGTAAACCTTTGATGTTGAAGAAGTGGATTTAGGTTGTGGTTGAGGTGTTGGAGTGTCTCCATAAGTCTGCCTTAATTTTTCAAAAAGTACCTTTTGTTCTTCTGGTGATAAACCACTTAAAATTTGTTGTAGTTCTTCATTTGTGAGTGCCATAGTATGAACCTCCATGTAAAAATAAAATTCATACTCTCTAATGCACTCTATGAATATAAAAAGGCTCTCCAGATTATCTGAAAAGCCTCTTAGGATTGTATTTGAATTTGGACTACTTGATTTCCTAATTGCTTACGCAATTCGTGAAATGTATAATTATACTGTCTTGGCATTAGACACACAAAGGTAAATAGGGACATAAAAAAAGCAGATAACGGGAATCGGACCCGCCTCTCCAGCTTGGGAAGCTAGCGTTCTACCGATGAACCATATCTGCATGTGGTTGTCATATTCATCTGGATGCCGGCAGTGGGACTTGAACCCACACGATGTTGCCATCAACAGATTTTGAGTCTGCCTCGTCTGCCAATTCCGACATGCCGGCGCATTCATGGCAACAAAGACGTTGCGACTGAACATTGATTATGTTAACATAAAAATAAAATAAAATCAACCAAAATGTAGAAAATATTAAGAAAAATTACTGGAAGCATCGGAAAAATTCGGGTATAATAGTTACATTACATGTATTGCTGACGGGGTGGCTTTACGATGAAAAAAATAGCATATCAATGATCATTTTGGACATGATATGGGAAATCTTGCTATCAGCAGCATTGCATCGGGAATCCGTCAGTGCTGCCCGCAAAGTGCAGTTTCCATGAGATATGGAGGAGACGAATTTGTGGTACTTATTCCGGACTATGATCAGGAGAAAGCAGAAGAACTAAAGAGCAGCATTGAGCATACATTGCAGAAAATGTCGGATATGCACAGATCCGGTTTCCGGATTGAAGCAAGTATCGGTTATGTGATCGCAGACAGAAGTTCTTCATCACTGAATGATTGCATCAATGAGGCTGATGAGGAAATGTATCGTCTGAAAAGGGCTCGTAAGGCTGAGAGAGTGGATGCCCCATTATGATAGAAAGAAGATAGAGTAAGTGGAAGTTTTTAGCAGTTTGTTACAACCGAATCAGAAGAAAAAGATCATGACAGTGTCAGGGAAGGCAATTATGTTTTCCCTGATCCCTGTCATTTGTTTTTATCTTCTGGAATTTTATCAGCATAATCCGTTTCAGGAGGTAAGAACGGAAGCCCAGCTTTTTAATATTTTCTTGCTGGAACTGACCGCCTGGGGTTTATTTTTCCTGACGGGAAGAGCTGTGGTGGCGCTTCGGATCGAACTTATTGCGGTTATGATCTTTGGACTGGTAAACCATTATGTTATGGAATTTCGTTCAACGCCGTTTGTTCCATGGGATATTTTATCGGTAAATACGGCGGCCAGCGTAGCGGTAAACTATGATTTTACGCCTTCAGGAAGGGTGATTTTCGTAAGTATTCTTTTTCTTGCAATGATTTTTTGCGTCCGTTTTCTGCGTTTCCGATCTGGATGGAAATTATATGCAAGAATGATATCCGCAGCGCTTGCCGTACTGGTGCTCTGTGTCTTTGTAAATGCACTTCAGAATGATGATTTTAAAACAAAGCATTATCTGTATCCGTTTTTATTTACACCAGCGTATATGACACAGGTGAACGGTATGCTTGTTACATTTGCCATGAATCTGGAGTATATTGCGGTGGACAGACCAGCGGATTATCATGCGGAGGATGCAAAAGAGACTCTGGAGACCTATGAAAGCTCAGATACAGCGGAGAATACAGAGGATTTACCGAACATAATTGTGATTATGGATGAGGCATTTTCAGATCTGTCTGTTGTGGGAGATTTTGAGACCAATGAGGATTATATGCCGTTTGTACATAGTCTGGAACAGGGCAATGACAATACGGTTACCGGATATCTGAATGTGTCTGTCTGTGGAGGCAATACGGCAAATACAGAATTTGAGTTTCTGACTGGAAATACGATGGCGTTTCTTCCGGCAGGAAGCATTCCGTATCAGCAGTACATTAAGAGTGAAACACCAAGTCTGGCAGAATATCTTTTAGGGCTTGGATATGAAACATATGGAATGCATCCGTATAATGCTTCCGGATGGGACAGAGATCGTGTCTATCCATTGCTTGGATTTGAAAATACCATATTTTTTGATAATTTTACAGATAAAACGTTCTTAAGAAAATATGTAAGCGATGACAGCGATTTTAAAAATATCATTCAGACGTATGAACAAAAAGACGAGGGGCATCCGGCCTTTATCTTTAATGTTACCATGCAGAATCATGGAAGTTATACGGATGCGTATAATAATTTCACACCGGATGTTACGGTTACAGGCGCAGACAGTTTTGTGCTGGAACAGTATCTGTCCCTGATGAAACGTACAGATCAGGCACTGGAAAATCTGATCGATTATTTTGCAGGGCAGAAGGAAAAGACGATTATCGTGTTCTTTGGCGATCATCAGCCGGCAGATAGTGTCGCAGCGCCGGTTCTGGCCTTGAATGGGAAAGATGTGAATTCGCTAGACAGTGAAGATCAGAGGCTGCGTTATCAGGTTCCGTATGTTATCTGGGCAAATTATGATATTGAGGAAGGTGCCGGAGAGGATACGAGTGCAAACTATCTTGCAGCCAGAGTGCTTCAGACTGCTGGTGTTCCGACATCCGCATATCAGAATTATCTGCTGGATCTTGAGAAAGATTATCCGGTCATATCAGCGGTCCGTGTTGAAAAGGCAGATGGAACCGAGACGAATAGTAAAGAAGAAAAGAAAGGACTGCTTCAATATCAACAGCTGCAATATTACAGTCTGTTTGATGAAAAAGAGGATTAAGAATGAAAAACTGGTGGAAACAACTTACAAGGAAAAAATATTATCCGCATATTCTTGCGTTTCTGATCCCATTTCTGTCTTGCCTGGGAATCTGTATCGGAAACGGAGTCTATCCGTTTGGTGAGAATTGTATTTTACATGTAGATATGTATCATCAGTACTGCCCGTTTTTTGTGGAATTTCTGGAAAAGCTCCAAAACGGAGAAAGTCTTTTGTATTCCTGGAATCTGGGGCTTGGATCTGATTTTGTGTCCTTATATGCGTATTATCTGGCCAGTCCGTTGAACTGGCTTCTGATCCTGTGCCCGAAAGCATATGTGATCGAGTTTATGACGGTGCTGATTCTTACTAAGATTGCATTAAGTGGTCTGACTTTTTTCCTGTTTCTGAGCTATCATTTCCATCTGACTGGAAAAGACGGAGTGCTTCATGCGAACAGCAGAGTGCCGGCTATTGCCTGTGGAACCGCATATGCGATGTGTGGATTTGTGGCAGCATACAACTGGAATATCATGTGGATGGATTGCATTGTGCTGACACCAATTATTTTCCTTGGACTTGAAAAATTAGTAAAGGAGAATAAAACTGCCGTATATTATGTGTCTCTGGCGGTGGCGATTATATCGAATTATTATATTTCAATCATGATCTGCCTGTGTCTGGTCTTTTATTTTCTTGTGCTTTTTGTGTCACAGAAAGAGGAAAGATGGGGAGCACTTATCCGTTTTGGGATTTATTCGCTTCTTGCAGGTGGGACAGCGGCTATTCTGTTAATCCCGGAATATCTGATCCTCGGATACAGCGGATCACAGGGAATCAGTTTCCCGGAAACAGTCAGCTGGTATTTTAATCTGATCCAGGAACTTTCGAGAAACTGTCTCACCGCATATGTTTACACGGGAAGGGAACACTGGCCGAATCTTTATACTGGTGTTTTTACAATGTTATGTGTGGTTCTTTATGTGTTTAACCGCAGGATTTCATGGAAGAAAAAGATTCCTTCACTTGCAATGCTCGTTTTTTTCCTGCTTAGTTTTGCAAATAATTATCTGGATTTTATCTGGCATGGGCTGCATTTCCCAGATTCGCTTCCGGGAAGGCAGAGCTTTTTGTATTCGTTTCTGATTCTTGTGATGTCATTTGAGACGATACGGAAATGGAAAGGTAATAAAATCTGGCATATTGTGGTGGCTTTTCTGGCTGGGGCAGGTGTCCTTATTGCAGGGGCTATGCAGATGGATGCAGAACTGGTGGATCCACTGGCATTTTATGTGACCGGCATTTTTCTGGCAATCTATGCTGTGATCCTGCTGCTTTGTAAAAAATCGAACCGTACCATGCGAAGAATGTTCCGGAATCTGGCGTTTGTTGTTGTAATCTGTGAGCTTATTGTGAATATGGCAGTTACGAGCTTTTCGGTTACAAGCCGTACTGCATATACCGCTAAGACGGACGATTACCAGTCACTGCTGCAACAGGCACAAGAGGATAATGAGCAGGACGGAAATGGTTTCTATCGTGTGGAAGATGCGGAGAGAATGACCAAAAATGATGATATGTTATATGGATATCCTTCCGGAACGCAGTTTTCTTCACTTATGAATATCAATGTCAGCCATTTTTACCAGAGAGTACTGATGGAGGGGGGAAAAAATTTCTACTGTTACAATGGGGCAACTCCGTTAATCTCGGCGATGCTTTCGGTAAAATATATGCTTTCTGACAATTCTGAGGATGAGAGTCCTCTTCGCACCATTGTTGGAACTTCCGGGGATCAGGTATTGTATAAGAATAATTACTGTCTTCCGCTTGGGTTTATGATGACCGAAGAGGAAGTGGAAGCGTGGGATAATACCACGGGCAGCAAAATAAAAAATATAAATTCGTTAGGCTATGCTTTGGGTGCACAGGCAGATATGCTCCAGCTTGCGGATTGCAGTGAGACGGATCTGGAGGGAGAATCCACAATCGTCTTCCATGATGAGGGGTATTATTATGCTGTTTACGACCGGTGCAGTGCAGATACACTGACTGCGGTATCCCAGGATGGAACGGTTCGGAATTATGCAAAGACTACACATCGTTATCTTCTTGATCTTGGTTATCATAAAATCGGAGATGCTGTTACCATATCGAATGCTTTGATGGAAAATCTGTCGTTTCAGGTTTATCGTCTGGATCTGGATGTTGTAGATCAGGCTTACGAACACCTTCTGGAACAGAAGGTGGAGCTTTCCTCTAAGACGGACACACATATTACAGGAAGCATTGATGTGCAAAAAGAAGGACGGCTCATTTTCTCGATTCCAGATGAATCCGGTTGGAAGCTGTATGTGGACGGGGAAGAACAGGATATTGAGCCATTCAAAGAAACTTTTATCAGCGTGCACCTGACAGAAGGTGAGCATTCCATTGAATTGCGATATATGACACCAGGACTTTTGGATGGAGCGGCGATCAGTGCAGTGTGCATCGGTATGTCAGGCTTGCTGATGTTCATACGCAGACAAAAAAGGAGAATTCATGGAAAACACGAAGAATAAAGAACGGATCAGTGTTGTTGTTCCCTGCTTTAACGAGCAGGAGACACTTCGGAAGCTGTATGAAGAACTGGATAAGACAGCTTTTACAATGGAAGAGTATGAGTATGAGTTTATTTTCGTAAATGACGGTTCCAAAGACCGGACGATTCTTCAGATGAGAGAACTTGCAGAAACCGATCAGAGAGTGAAATACATCTCGTTTTCCAGAAATTTTGGAAAGGAATCTGCACTTCTTGCAGGGCTTGCAGCATCTACCGGGGATTATGTAGCAACCATGGATGCAGATCTTCAAGATCCCCCATCACTTCTTCCACAGATGGTAAAACCGGTGGCGGAAGGACTCTGCGACAATGTGGCAACCAGACGGGTGAACCGTAAAGGAGAACCACTGATCCGCTCGCTCTGTGCCCGTACATTTTATAAGATGATGAGACATATGTCTGATGTGGATATTGCGGATGGTGCCAGAGATTACCGGCTTATGAACAGAGCAATGGTAGACAGCATTCTTTCGCTGAGTGAATATAACCGGTTTTCCAAAGGCATTTTTGCGTGGGTCGGCTATGAGACAAGGTGGCTTGAATATGAAAATGTTGAAAGGACAGCAGGAGAGACAAAGTGGAGTTTCTGGAAACTGGTAAAATATTCGGTGGATGGAATCGTGAATTTTTCCAATGTCCCGCTTCTTTTCGCATCTTATCTTGGAATCGGACTTACGATTGCTTCATTTGCTGCGATCCTGTTCGAGATCATCCGCTATTTCCTGTTTGGAGATCCGGTAAGTGGATGGCCTTCTCTTGTGTGTATTATAACTTTCCTGGGAGGAATCCAGCTGTTTTGCATGGGAATCATGGGACAGTACATCTCAAAGACCTATATGGAAGTGAAAAAAAGACCGCATTATATTATTAAAGAATCAAATATAGAAACAGGAAAATCGTGAGATTGAATTTCCGCTTTCCTTGTGTCATAATAGGGAATAGAGTGCAGGTAAGACAGAAATGGAGGGATTTTGAATGTCTAGAAATGAATTGCAGGTCAATTGTGCGCCGGAGAATTTAAAAATCCGCCCTTACGAGCATCGCGCACAGTATTATGAAACGGATCAGATGGGAATTATCCATCACTCCAATTATGTAAAATGGATGGAGGAAGCGAGAATGGATCTGATGGATCAGATCGGTCTCAATTATAAGCAGATGGAAGAGATGGAGATCATCAGTCCGGTTCTTTCCATTGAAGTGGAATATCACAGTATGGTCCATTTTGATGATACGGTGGTAATCCAGACAAGACTTACCAAATACAATGGAATCAAGATGGAAGTAGAGTATCGTATAACGGATAAGGAGACGGGAGAACTCAGAACAACAGCGAGAAGTTCACATTGCTTTTTGAATCGTTCCGGCAAACCGATCTCGCTGAAACGTACCTATCCGGAACTTGATACGAAATTTTTTGAAATGAAGGAAGATTAATATGATACCTGAAAGATTACAACAGTTAAGAGAGGAAATGGCAAAAAGAAATATTGCGGTATACATTGTACCAACAGCCGATTTCCATGAATCAGAATATGTAGGCGAACACTTTAAGACCAGAAAGTTTATTACCGGCTTTAGCGGATCTGCTGGAACAGCAGTGATCACTAGGAAGGAGGCCGGACTCTGGACGGATGGAAGATATTTTGTCCAGGCTGGCGAACAGCTGAAGGGAACTACTGTAACACTGTTTCGCATGGGCGAAGAAGGTGTTCCAACGGTGAATGAATACGTTGAACAGGTGTTACAGGAGAATGAGTGCATTGGTTTTGACGGAAGAGTTGTAAACGGTGCCTGGGGTGCGCAGCTGAAGGCGATTGCAGATAAAAAACATGGTTCTTTATATGTAAACGAAGATCTTGTTGATCAAATCTGGAAGGACAGACCGCAGCTTTCTGCGGAACCGGTCCGTATTCTGGAAGAAAAGTATTCCGGAAAAAGCACAAAGGATAAGATCGCAGATGTACGGAAGTTCATGGAGAAAAAGGGTGCCGATCTGCATCTTTTAACTTCCTTATATGATATCGCATGGCTTTTAAATGTGAGAGGCAACGATATCAGTTATGTACCGGTTGTGTTATCCTATCTGGCACTTTCCAGGGAAAAGTGCATCTGGTATGTTCAGGAATCCGCACTTTCAGAGGAAGTAAAAGCGTATTTAAAGGAGAATCAGGTTGAAGTCCGGCCATATGAAGCGTTTTATGATGATATTCCTCAGATCGCAGATGATTCGACAATCCTTATGAATGCAGCAACAGTCAATTACCGCATCTGCAGCAGCATTCCGGCTTCCTGCAGAATCCTTGATGAAATCGAGCCAACGGTATTGATGAAAGCAATCAAGAATAAAGTGGAAGTGGACAATACAAGAAACGCACACGTAAAGGACGCAGTTGCAATGTGCAAATTTATGTATTGGCTGAAAAATAATATTGGAAAGATTCCGATGACAGAGATTTCCGTGTCGGATTATCTTGCAGATTTAAGAGCTGAACAGGAAGGCTTTTTAGATCTGAGTTTTGGAACAATTTCAGGATATTCCGAGCATGGAGCAATCTGCCATTATTCCGCAACACCGGAAAGTGACAAGGAGTTAAAGCCGGAAGGTCTGTTACTTGTTGATTCCGGTGGACATTATAAAGAGGGAACAACAGATATCACAAGAACTTTCGCACTTGGACCAATCACGGATGAAATGCGAAGAGATTTCACTTTGATCTGCCGTTCAAATCTGAATCTTGCAAATGCACGCTTCCTGTATGGATGTACCGGTCAGAATCTGGATATACTTGCAAGAGGACCGTTATGGGATCTTGGACTGGATTTCAAACATGGAACCGGACATGGAGTTGGGTATGTACTGAATGTCCATGAAGGACCAAATGGATTCCGCTGGAGAACTGTGGCTGAAAGAAATGACAGTGCAGTACTGGAAGAGGGCATGATCACAACAGATGAGCCTGGAATCTATATAGAAGGCAAATATGGCATCCGTACTGAAAATGAACTTGTGTGCCGCAAGGGCGAGAAGAACGAGTATGGACAGTTTATGTATTTTGAGAATATTACATATGTGCCGATCGATCTGGATGCGATCGATCCAAAACAGATGACTTCTATTGAAAAACAGCGACTGAATGATTATCATGCGAACGTTTACCGTGTGGTATCCCCATATCTGAATGAGGAAGAAAGAGAATGGCTGAAGGTTTATACAAGAGCCATTTAGTAGAAAGGTATTAAAAATGAGTAAGAAACTGGTGCTGATCGATGGACACAGCATATTAAACCGGGCTTTTTTCGGTCTTCCGGATCTGACAAACGCAGAAGGAGTGCACACAAATGCAGTGTATGGATTTTTAAATATTATGTTCCGTATTCTGGAAGAAGAAAAACCGGATTATCTTACGGTTGCGTTTGACCTGTCAGCACCGACTTTCCGCCATAAGATGTTTGACGGCTACAAAGGAACAAGGAAGCCGATGGCACCTGAGTTAAAAGAGCAGGTTCCACTTATGAAGGAAATGCTCCGTGCAATGGGAATCTGTATTGTAGAAAAGGAGGGGTTTGAGGCCGATGATGTGCTTGGAACGCTTTCCTGCAGAGGAGAACAGGAGGGGATGGAGGTTTCTGTAATCTCGGGAGACAGAGACTTGTTACAGCTTGCTACAGAGCATGTTCAGATCCGCATTCCAAAGACCAAAAAAACCGGAACGGAGATTGAGAATTACTATGCAAAAGATGTAAAGGAACGCTATCTGGTCACACCAAAAGAATTTATTGATGTGAAAGCATTGATGGGGGATACCTCAGATAATATTCCAGGAGTTCCCGGAATTGGAGAAAAGACAGCGACGGCACTGATCGCACAGTATGGAAGTATTGAAGCAGTTCATGAACACGCAGATGAAGTGAAACCTCCAAGAGCCTCCAAAAATATCGTGGAATTCTGGGATCAGGCAGTTATGAGTAAGACACTTGCAACGATCATCACAGATGCAGATGTTGAATACTCGTTTGATCAGGCAGAGCTTTCGGATCTTCAGGACCTTTATACGGAAGATGCCTATGTGCTTTGCAAGCGGCTGGAATTCAAAAATCTTCTTGGAAGATTTCAGCTGGATTCTCCGGCAATTCATGTGGAAGAGCAGTTTCAGATCGTGAAAGATCAGAAACAGGCAGAAAGGATCTGGAAAAAGGCCAGCGGAAAAAGCATGGCTTTTCATCTGATACCGGCAGATAGCGGAAAGAAAAAGGAGAAACTTCAGATGGAACCAGGTGGACAGCTGAGTCTGTTTGAGACTGGGAAAAAGGAAGTTTTATCCGGTATGACACTGGCTTTTGGAGAAGAGGATATTTATCTGTTTCTGACAGGACAGGGAATCACAAGTGAATTCCTTATCGATGCATGGCAGAATGCAAAGGTTTCCAGATGGATCTCATCGGATCTGAAAGCGGAACTGCAGTATTGTCAGTCCGCAGGTCCAATTGAAACAGAAGAGGAATGGAATCATTATCTGGATCTGCGAAAGGAATATATGGATACCGGAATCGCTGCATATCTTTTAAATCCGCTGAAGGGCGAATATCCATATGAAGATATTGCAAGTGAGTATCTCGGAATGATGCTTCCATCCAAAGCAGAGCTGTTTGGAAAGAAATCATTTGAACAGGTGCTGGAAGAAGATGAAAATACTGCGGCAAAACCGTTATGTTATGAGGTATACACAGCATGGAAAGCATCAGAAATTCTTGAAAAAGAATTAAGAGATCAGGGAATGTGGGAGTTGTATCAGAATATTGAGATGCCACTGGTGTTTGTACTTTCTGATATGGAAAAGCAGGGAATTTCCATTGATGCACAGGCTTTAAAAGAGTATGGAAGCAGGCTTGCAGAGTCTATTTCGGTGCTGGAACATCAGATTTATGAGAAGGCTGGTGAACAGTTCAATATCAATTCACCGAAGCAGCTTGGAGTAATCCTTTTTGAAAAATTACAGCTTCCGAACGCCAAAAAGACAAAAACTGGATATTCTACCTCAGCGGAGGTTTTAGAAAAACTTGCTCCGGAATATCCAATCGTATCGGACATTCTCTCCTACAGACAGCTTACAAAGCTGAAATCTACCTATGCAGATGGGCTAGCAAACTGTATTTCGGATGATGGAAAGATCCATACCACATTTAATCAGACGATAACAGCGACCGGGCGGCTGAGCAGCACGGAACCAAATTTACAGAATATACCGATTCGAATCGAACTTGGCAAAGAGATCCGCAGAGTTTTTCATCCGGAAAAAGAGTTCCTGTTTGTGGATTCGGATTATTCACAGATTGAACTTCGTGTTCTTGCATCCATGTCAGGTGACAGGCAGCTGATCGATGCATACAGACAGCATTCGGACATCCACAGGATTACTGCTTCACAGGTATTTCATGTTCCGTTTGATGAGGTCACACCTCTTCAGCGAAGGAATGCGAAGGCTGTTAATTTTGGGATCGTATACGGGATCAGCTCTTTCGGACTCAGTCAGGATCTTAGTATCAGCAGAAAGGAAGCGGCAGAGTACATTGACCGTTATTTTGCAACCTATCCGAAGATCAAGGAATTTTTAGATCAGACAGTAAAGGACGCAAAAGAAAAAGGATATACAACGACGTTATTTGGAAGAAGAAGACCGGTTCCTGAACTTTCCTCCAGCAATTTTATGCAAAGATCGTTTGGAGAACGGGTGGCAATGAATTCACCGATTCAGGGAACTGCAGCAGACATTATCAAGATTGCCATGATCCGTGTGCATGACAGGCTCATGAAAGAAAATTGCAGATCCAGACTGCTTCTTCAGGTACATGACGAACTGCTGGTCGAGACATACAAAGAAGAGAAAGAACAGGTGGAGAAAATCCTTGCTGAGGAAATGCAGCAGGCTGCAGATCTTGCAGTATGTCTGGAAATTGATACAGAATCCGGTGAAAACTGGTATGAAGCACATTAAGGAGTAGACCATGAAGTTTATAGGAATCACAGGTGGAGTTGGAGCTGGAAAATCAGCAATTCTTTCTTATCTGGATCAGAAACCGGACATACGGGTCATGCTTGCAGATGAGATCGCACATGAACTGATGAAAAGGGGGACTGCCTGTTATGATAAGATCCTTGCGGCATTTAAGGATGCTGATATTTTAGATGCATCGGGAGAATTTGACCGTGGGAAGCTTGCTTTCGTTATTTTTTCAGATGAAAAAAAACGTGAAAAGATGAATGGGATCGTCCATCCGGCGGTAAAGGAATATGTGAAGGAACAATACCGTCTGGAGAAGGCAAGAGGACAGTTGTCCTGCCTGGTTCTGGAGGCAGCTCTTTTAATTGAAGAACATTATGATGAAATTTGTGATGAACTCTGGTATATTTATACAAGTGAGGAGAATCGGAGGTGCCGTCTGAAAGAATCAAGAGGATATTCCGATGGGAAAATTGATGGCATATTCGCCAGTCAGCTGAAAGAAGAGGAATATCGCAGATATTGTAAGGTAGTCATAGACAATAACAGCGGACTGGATGACACATATTTACAGATTGAGAAAGCTTTGAAGGGATAAGGCCGATGAGTGATGTACAAAAAGACCAGGATACACTGGTATTTGGATTGGATATTGGAACAAGAAATGTTGTGGGAACGGTGGGCTACCGCACGGAAGAGGGGGAGTTTATCGTCACAGCACAATATTCGAAAGAACATGAGACAAGGGCCATGCTCGATGGACAGATCCATGATATCGGACGAGTGGCAAGAACAATTGAAGCAGTGAAAGAAGATCTGGAAAGACAGATCGGACATCCGTTGAAGGAAGTATGTATTGCTGCTGCCGGCCGTGTGTTAAAGACAGTCACGACGCATGTGGAGTATGAATATCCGGAAGAATCGGTCATTACCGATGAAGATGTGCATACACTGGATCTTCTTGGCATTGAAAAAGCCCAGGAAATCTTAAAAGAACAGAATGATACCAAATATCATTTTTACTGTGTCGGATATTCTGTTATGAAATCCTTTTTAAATGATGAGGTATTTATTCAGATCGTCGGACATAAGGCAGACAAGATTGGTGAGGATATTATTGTTACATTCCTTCCGGAGGATGTTGTAGACGGATTATATGCAGCAGTGACACAGGCTGGATTAAATGTTGCAAATATGACACTCGAGCCAATTGCTGCAATTGATGTAGCAATTCCGGAGAGTTATCGTATGTTGAATATCGCACTTGTCGATGTCGGAGCAGGAACCTCCGATATTTCGATTACACGTGATGGCAGTATTATTGCATACGGTATGATTCCATATGCAGGCGATGAACTGACCGAATTGATTGTACAGCATTACCTTGTGGATTTTAATACGGCAGAAGCCATGAAGCTTGCTTCTACAACCGGTGAGGAGATTACGTATGAAGATATTATGAGTATTTCCCATACAATTTCTTCGCAGGAAGTATGGGATGTTACAGCACCGGTTACAGAGAAGATCGCCAATGAAGTTGCTGGTAAAATCCGTGAACTGAACGGAGACCAGCCGGTCAGTGCAATCTTTGTTGTAGGTGGCGGTGGTAAGATTCATGGATTTACCGACAAACTCGCAGAGTTTTTGGAACTTCCAAAGGAACGTGTCGCTTTAAGAGGAGAGGAAGTCCTAAAAGAAGTTACTTTTGAACAGCCTGGAATCAGGAAGGATCCGCTCCTTGTGACACCAATCGGTATCTGTCTGAATTACTATGACCAGAAAAATAATTTTATTATGGTCCGTTTTAACGGAGAGCGGTTAAAATTATATGATAATAACAGACTGACGATCGTGGATGCAGCACTTCAGGCAGGATTCCCGAATGATCAGCTGTTTCCAAAGCGTGGCGTTCCGATTAATTTTATGGTAAACGGAAATGCCAGAATCGTCAGAGGCGAAGCAGGAGAGCCGGCCATTGTGACAATGAATGGAAGACCGGCGAATATCAATACCAAGCTTGAACCGAATTGTGAGGTTACGATCGAGCCTTCGACGGCAGGAGATGCTGCAAGCTATAAGATCAGCCAGTTAGAAGAATATACCTCGTCTACCATTGCTTTTACCGTAAATGGAAAACATATTATTTGTCCGAAATTTGTGGAAGTCAATGGCAATCTGGAGCCGGAATCGTATGAGATTCAAGAGGGTGACCAGATTGAAACACGAAGCTTTTATACGGTAGAACAGGTAGCTGAATTTATGGATATTGAAGTAAATCAGGATTATCAGATTCTTGTGAATAACCGTGTGGCAGATATGAATTCTCTTGTATATGAGAATTTTTCCATCGACTGGACGGTTTTATCTTATGGGCGCACCTATTCGGAAGATATTTATGTGGATGAAGAACCGGTGCAGGAAGAACAGGAAGTGGTTTTGGAAGATACCGAACAGGAGGATCATGACACGGTACAGGAGGCAGAAAAGGATAAAACCGATACCGCAGAGCCAGATGTCAATCATGCGATGGAAGCGGAACTGCAGCGCCTTGAAGCTGAATTTGGAGAGCATGAAACCCCTGCCAAAGCAGAGAACGCAAAAGACATAGATGCAGATGTTTGGCCAGCTTCGGATGACATTACCGTGTATGTAAATCATGAGCCGGTTCAGATGACCGGAAAAGAATCCTATATTTTTGTAGATATATTTGATAAAATAGATTTTAATCTGAATGACGGAAGAGGAAGAGCCATAGTCACCAGGCTGAATGGTGCGGAAGCTCCATATATGGCGGCACTTCATAACGGAGACCAGATTGAAGTATATTGGGAAGAGAAATAAGATGTTAGAGTTATGCAGTATTGCAAGCGGAAGCAGTGGAAACTGTATCTGCGTAGGTTCTGATGATCACCATGTCCTGATTGATGCAGGAATCAGCGGAAAGCGTATCGAAAATGGTCTGAATGCCATTGGTCTGAAAGCAGATGAACTGGATGGAATTATGGTGACGCATGAGCATGTTGATCACATTGCGGGACTGGGAGTAATGGCAAGGCGTTATGGCTTGCCAATCTATGCAACACCTGGTACGATTGGAGCAATAAAAAATACCAAATCAGTTGGTAAAATAGATCATGAGCTTTTTCATGAAATCCATGAAGAAGAGAATTTTAAGGTTGGAGATCTGGAAATTGAGCCGATCGCAATCTCACATGATGCGGCAGAACCGGTCGCATATAAAGTTTCGGAAAGCAGACATACCATGGCTGTAGTGACTGATCTTGGCAATTATGACCAGAAGATCATTGATAAACTGCAGAATCTGGATGCGCTTCTGTTAGAGGCAAATCATGATATACATATGCTTCAGGTAGGATCCTATCCATACCCGTTAAAACAAAGAATCCTTGGAGACAGGGGACATCTATCGAATGAACGGAGCGGCCAGCTGCTTGGTCAGCTTCTTCATGATAAATTTGGCACAATTATGTTGGGACATCTGAGTAAGGAAAACAATTACGAGGAACTGGCTTATGAGACAGTGCGTCTGGAAGTAACACAGGGAGATAACCCATACCGGGCAGATGATTTCCCAATGTATGTTGCAAAGAGGGATGCGGTTTCCCCGATTATCCGTGCAGAATAGTAAAAGGAGATTATTATGGAAAAAACAATGGACAAAACAATCATTACAGTAGTTGGTAAAGATACCGTAGGTATCATTGCACGAGTATGCACCTATCTGGCAGACAATGGTGTAAATGTGTTAGACATTTCGCAGACAATCGTTTCCGGTTATTTTAACATGATGATGATCGTTGATATGGCTTCCGCAAAAAAACATTTTGCAGACATTTCCAGCGAGATGGAAGCATTGGGAGAAGAAATCGGCGTTTCAATCAAATGCCAGAGAGAAGAAATCTTCGAAAAAATGCATCGTATCTAATCAGATCTTAACATGGAGGAAAGCAAATAATGATTAACAGCTGGGAAGTACAGGAAACCAATGAAATGATCGAAAAGGAAAACCTGGATGTAAGAACAATTACACTGGGTATCAGCCTTTTGGATTGTATTGATTCGGATCTTGATCGTCTGAATCAGAATATTTATAACAAAATTACAACTGTTGCAAAGGATCTTGTAGCAACAGGAGAAAAAATCGAGAAAAGCTATTCGATTCCAATCGTAAATAAAAGAATTTCCGTTACGCCGATTGCTCTGGTGGGAGGATCTGCATGTAAGACACCAGAAGATTTCACAACGATCGCAGCAACAATGGACCGCGCTGCAAAAGCGGTAGGAGTAAACCTGATCGGTGGTTATTCAGCTCTGGTATCAAAGGGTATGACGAAAGCAGACGAAATGCTGATCCGTTCGATTCCTCAGGCACTTCATAACACGGAGAGAGTATGTAGTTCTGTCAACCTTGCATCCACCAAGACAGGTATTAATATGGATGCGGTAAGACTTATGGGAGACATTATCCTTCAGACCGCAGAGATTTCGAAAGATAATGATTCGGCGGACTGCATGAAGCTTGTTGTATTTTGTAATGCTCCGGATGATAATCCATTTATGGCAGGTGCATTCCATGGAGTAACAGAAGCAGATGCAATTATCAATGTCGGTGTCAGCGGACCAGGTGTTGTAAAAACAGCGTTAGAGAAGGTTCGTGGAGAGAATTTTGAAGTTCTCTGCGAGACAATCAAAAAGACAGCATTTAAGGTAACCAGGGTTGGTCAGCTTGTTGCACAGGAAGCATCCAAGATGATGAATATTCCATTTGGTATCGTGGACCTGTCGCTTGCACCAACACCAGCAATCGGCGACAGTGTTGCAGATATTCTCTGTGAGTGTGGACTGGAATATGCAGGCGCACCTGGAACAACTGCTGCACTTGCCATGTTAAATGATCAGGTGAAAAAAGGTGGCGTTATGGCATCCTCTTATGTTGGCGGATTAAGCGGAGCATTTATTCCAGTCAGCGAGGATCAGGGAATGATCAATGCAGTAGAAGCAGGAGCAATCAGCCTTGAGAAGCTTGAAGCCATGACTTGTGTATGTTCTGTCGGACTTGACATGATCGCAATTCCTGGAGATACAAAAGCTGCCACAATTTCCGGAATGATCGCAGATGAAATGGCAATCGGAATGGTAAACCAGAAAACAACAGCAGCCCGTCTGATCCCAGCAATCGGTAAGACCGTAGGGGATAAAGTTGAATTTGGCGGATTATTCGGTTATGCACCGGTTATGCCGGTAAATCCATATTCCTGTGAAGCATTCGTAAACCGTGGAGGAAGAATCCCGGCTCCAATTCACAGTTTTAAAAACTAATTGATCAGAAGTTAAAAAACAGTCTTTGCTTTTTAAGAGCAAAGGCTGTTTTTACTATTTATTAGTGAAACTAATATAACTGAGTAAATAATTTCATAAGGCTAATAGCGCCTGGCGCATTGTAAATCAAATTTTGTCATGTTACAATGAAACATGTAATTGATAATTAAGTTTACGAGAGGTAATTAAAATGAAAAAGATGTCTTTAAAAGATGAGTTATCAGCAACTTCCTATCCTGGAAGAGGAATTGTAATTGGAAGATCCAAAGATGGCAAATCAGCAGTGACTGCATATTTTATTATGGGAAGAAGTGAGAATAGCCGTAATCGAGTATTTGTGGAAGACGGAGAAGGCATCCGTACACAGGCATTTGATCCATCAAAATTAAGTGATCCAAGTCTGATCATTTATGCACCGGTTCGTGTACTTGGAAATAAAACAATCGTAACAAACGGAGATCAGACAGATACTATTTATGATCTTATGGACAAACAGCAGACTTTTGAACAGGCACTCAGAACACGTGAATTTGAGCCGGATGCGCCAAATTATACACCACGTATTTCCGGAATTATGCATATTGAAGAAGGAAAATTCAATTATGCAATGTCTATTTTAAAGAGTAACAACGGTGATCCGGACAGCTGCAACCGGTATACGTTTGCATATGAGAATCCTAAGGCTGGAGAGGGACGTTTTATCCATACTTATATGGGAGACGGTAATCCACTTCCAAGCTTTGAAGGAGAACCGGTATGTGTGGATATCGATGGGGATATTGATACATTTGCAAAACTCGTATGGGAGAACCTGGATGAGGACAATAAGGTTTCCCTGTTTGTAAGATATATTGATATTGAGACTGGCAAATACGAATCCAGAATTATTAACAAGAATAAATAAATCTTTGATGGGATATTCAATAGAAAAGTGGAATAGGAGCAGAAATCATGCAGGAATATGAATTAAAATACGGATGTAACCCAAATCAGAAACCTTCCAGAATCTATATGGAGAACGGAGAACTTCCAATTAAGGTTTTAAACGGAAGAGCTGGATATATCAATTTTTTAGATGCATTTAATGGATGGCAGCTTGTTCGTGAATTAAAGAAAGCAACTGGCCTTCCAGCAGCTACTTCATTTAAACATGTATCACCGGCAGGTGCAGCAGTAGGACTTCCACTCAGCGATGTTGAAAAAAAGATCTACTGGGTAGATGATCTGGACATCGAGTTTACACCGCTTGCAAATGCATATATCAGAGCAAGAGGCGCTGACCGTATGTCATCATTTGGTGATTTTATTTCTTTATCCGATGTATGTGATAAAGAAACAGCACTTGTAATCAAAAGAGAAGTATCTGACGGTGTGATTGCACCAGGTTATACAGAAGAAGCTCTTGAGATTTTAAAAGCAAAAAAGAAAGGCAATTACTGTGTGATCGAGATCGATCCAGCTTATGAGCCGGCTCCAATCGAAAGAAAACAGGTATTTGGTATTACTTTTGAGCAGGGAAGAAATGAACTGAACATCGATGATAAGTTCTTTGACAATATCGTTACAGAGAATAAAGAACTTCCGGATCAGGCTAAGATTGATCTTGCAATTGCAATGATCACATTAAAATATACACAGTCAAATTCCGTATGTTATGTAAAAGGCGGACAGGCAATCGGTATCGGAGCTGGTCAGCAGTCACGAATCCACTGTACACGTCTTGCAGGATCAAAGGCAGATAACTGGTGGCTGCGTCAGTCTCCACAGGTTCTTGGTCTTCAGTTTGTAGACGGAATCCGTCGTGCAGACAGAGACAATGCGATCGACCTTTACATGGGAGAAGATTACATGGATGTTCTTGCAGAAGGAGAATGGCAGAAGATCTTTAAAGTAAAACCTGCAGTTTTTACAGCAGAAGAAAAGAGAGCATGGCTGGATAAAAATACCGGTGTTGCGCTTGGATCAGATGCATTCTTCCCATTCGGAGACAACATTGAGCGTGCGCATAAGAGTGGTGTGTCTTATGTTGCAGAGCCGGGAGGATCGATCCGTGATGATCATGTAATCGATACCTGCAATAAATATGGAATGGTTATGAGTTTTACTGGAATTCGTTTGTTCCATCATTAATGAACAACCAAACAAAAAAGCCAAGCAGTTTCCTGAGATACGGAAACTGCTTTTTGTTTTATAGGGAAGTAATTGCCAGGATTGGATGAAATTTAGTACATAAATGCAGTTGATTTGGGAAAATAGTAGTATATAATTAGGAATGATACGAAAAGAATACCTCTCTCAGACAAAAGAGGTGACGATAAAGAGGAATGAATATGACAAAAAAACAGAGAGCATTAGAGGTAATTCAAAGATTAAAAAAGGCATATCCGAATTCCGATTGTACACTAGATTATGATCAGGCATGGAAGCTTCTGGTCAGTGTACGCCTTGCAGCACAGTGTACCGATGCGAGAGTCAATATTGTGGTGGAAGATCTGTACAAGGCTTATCCAGATGTGGATGCACTGGCAGATGCAAAGCCGGAAGACATTGAACAGATTATAAGACCATGTGGCCTTGGAAATAGCAAAGCAAGAGACATCAGTGCATGTATGCGCATGCTGCGTGAAGAGTATCATTATCAGGTTCCGGATACGATGGAAGAGTTACTAAAACTTCCAGGCGTTGGCCGGAAAAGTGCGAATCTGATTTTGGGAGATGTCTATGGAAAACCAGCGATCGTAACAGATACACACTGCATCCGTCTGAGCAACCGGATCGGACTTGTGGATAATCTAAAAGATCCAAAGCAGGTGGAGATGGCACTTCGAAAGATCATTCCACCGGAAGAAGGAAACGCACTGTGCCACAGATTTGTCGATCATGGAAGAGAAGTCTGTACGGCAAGAACTATACCGCATTGTGAGATCTGCTGCCTGGCAGATGTGTGTCGGTATAACCAGTCACAACAAAAGTAAAAACAAAAATACAGGAGTCGTAATTATGAAATTTTTGAGACAATTTATGATCATACTTGCCATATCATTTATTGGAGAAGTGTTAAAATACATCGTTCCACTTCCAATTCCGGCAAGTATTTATGGACTTGTAATCTTATTTATTGCATTAGAGAACGGAATCATGAAGCTTTCGGCGGTCAAGGATACCGCCAAATTCCTGATTGAGATCATGCCGCTTATGTTTATTCCGGCAGGTGTTGGTCTGCTGGAATCCTGGGGCGTATTACAGCCGGTTTTACTTCCGGTTGCTGTAATCACGGTGGTTTCAACCATTATTGTTATGGGAGTATCCGGAGTGGTTACACAGGCGGTGATCCGTAAAGAGAAGAAAGCAAAGGCAGCAAAGGAGAATTAGGATGAACGATTTAATGATGCAGTCCCTGTTTTTTGGGGTTATGATAAGTATTGCGATGTATGAACTTGGTGTATGGTGCAAGCGGAAGACAAAAATTGCACTTTTGAATCCACTGCTTTTTTCCATTGCAGCAGTGATTATTATTCTGCTTGTATGTCATATTGATTATGACACATATAACAATGGAGCAAAATATCTGTCATATCTGCTGACTCCGGCAACGGTATGTCTTGCAGTACCTTTATATGAGCAGTTTGAGCTTTTAAAGAAAAATATCCGGGCAATCATGGCTGGCATTGTGTCGGGAGCACTCACAAGTGTAACCTGCGTGCTTGTTCTGTCGATGTTATTTCAGTTAAGCCATGCAGAATATGTGACACTTCTTCCAAAGTCAATTACGACAGCAATTGGAATGGGAATTTCCGAAGAGCTTGGTGGCGTGGTAACAATTACCGTGGCTGTCATTATCATCACAGGTGTATTTGGAAATATTACAGCAGAATTTATCTGTAAACTGTTCCGGATCGAGGAGCCAATTGCAAAAGGAATTGCGATCGGTTCAGCATCCCATGCGGTTGGTACGGCAAAAGCGATGGAACTTGGTGAGATCGAGGGGGCAATGAGCAGTCTTTCGATTGCAGTGTCCGGACTGATTACAGTAGTTTTGTCCATGATTTATGCAGGAATTTATTAGGATATACAGGGAGGAAATTTTATATGATTATTACAATTGCGAGAGAATCAGGAAGTGGCGGACATGAGATCGGGAAAAAACTTGCAGAACATTATCATCTTCCATTATATGATAAAGAAATTCTGGTAGAAAAAGCAAAAGAAAAAGGGATTCTGGATGAAATGGAATCATTTTTTTCAGAAAAACCAATGAACAGCCTGCTTTATGCAATTGCGATCGAAAATGGCACGGATCAGTCCTGGCATAAGGAATTTGATATTTTGAAGAGTCTGATTGAAGAAGAGTCATTTGTTCTGATCGGAAGATGCGGTAACTATATCTATCAGGACAGAGACGACTGTCTGTCATTTTTCCTTCACAGTGACAGAACACACCGGGTACAAAGAACAATGGAACTTCAGAAACTGAATGAGAAAAAAGCTTCCCATCTGATTGATGAAGTGGACGATAAAAGAAGTACTTTTCATAAATATTATACGGGCGAGCACTGGGGAGATGGCAGAAACTATACCATGTGTTTGGATACGGACCGGATCGGAGAAGAACATACGTTAAAGGTTCTGATTGACTATATTGACTCAGCAGTGAGATAATAAATATAGTTATCAGAAAGGTAGAAAGGGTCAATGTCTTTACAATTTGTTTTGGGAAATTCCGGAAGTGGAAAATCCGTATATATGTATCACCAGCTTGTGAAAGAGGCAGGAGCCAATCCGGAAAAAACCTATTTTGTTGTAGTTCCGGAGCAGTTTACGATGCAGACGCAGCGTGAACTGGTAGATCTTGCACCGAACAAAGCAATCATGAATATTGATGTTGTGAGTTTTCCACGTCTTGCATACCGTGTTTTTGATGAGCTGGGCAGGAAGGATCTGACGGTTCTGGAAGAGACCGGAAAGAATCTTGTACTGCGTAAGGTTGCACAGCAGAAAGAAGAAGAACTGACGATACTGCGTCCGAACCTGAACCGGATGGGGTATATCAGCGAATTAAAATCACTTTTGTCCGAACTGATGCAGTATAATATTACACCGGAATGTCTGAAAGCGTTTGTGGAAAGTGGACGCAGCTCCCAGGTTTTTTCAGCAAAACTGACAGATGTCATTACGATGTACCAGGGATTTGAGCAATCTATCAAGGACAGCTATATTACTGCGGAAGAGATATTGACGGTTCTTTCTGATGTGGCAGATCAGTCGAAAATTATCCGTGACAGTGTAATCGTTTTTGATGAATTTACCGGTTTTACTCCGGTTCAGATGAAACTTATGCAAAGACTTCTGGTGCTTGCAGATTCTGTCTGGGTAGCACTTACAATCGATGCCAGGGAAGATTTTTACCGTAGCAGGGGCGTTCAGGAACTTTTTCATATGCCAAAGAAAACAATACAGGCATTGCAGAAGATGTGTGAGCAGCTGAATGTGAAGGTCAGGGAACCTGTCATTCTTTCGGATGGAGCAAAATGGCGTTTTGCCAAAGCCCCATCCTTGTATTTTATGGAACAGAATCTGTTTCGTCCGAGTTATCAGAGAAAATTCGGAGAGATTCCGGAGATTGGCATCTCAGCGGTGAAAAATCCGAGAGAAGAGATGCTGCTTGTTGCGCGCAGAATCTGTCATCTCGTAAGAGAGGAAGGCTATCGTTATAAAGATATTGCGGTCGTGACGGGAGATATGGATACGTACGGCAATTATGTGGAGCATGTGTTTGCAAAATATCAGATTCCATGTTTCCTGGACCGCACAAGAGAGATTTTATTTCATCCGTTCATTGAATTTATCAGGGCTTCTCTGGAGGTTGTTTCAAGTGATTTTTCGTACCAGGCCGTATTCCGTTATTTACGGTGTGGTTTCTGTGGAATCGGGGAAGACGATATTGACCGTTTGGAAAATTATGTGCTTGCAACAGGAATCCGTGGGAAATCTGTCTGGAGCAGAAAATTTCTCAGAATGCCGCGTAATAAGAAAAATACAGATCTTGAGCGGATGGAAGAACTCCGGGGACAGATTTACGGGGCGGTTGCACCAATCTATCAGGTTTTCCATAAAAAAGACTCTACCGTTGGCGAACAGCTGACGGCATTATATCATCTGATCGAAGGGCTTGGAATCGAAGCGCAGCTTGGCGAGCGGGAACAGCAGTATCTGGAAGCCGGGATGCAGACAAAAGCGAAAGAATACGGACAGATTTACCGCATTGTCATGGATCTTTTTGATAAGATTTACCGTCTTCTTGGTGAAGACCATATGGAGATACAGGAATTTGTGGAAGTACTGGATGCCGGACTGGACGCTGCAAAGGTTGCAGTGATTCCGCCAGGATATGACAGTGTGACAATCGGAGATATTGAAAGAACGCGTCTGAATCATGTAAGAGCATTGTTTTTTATCGGGGTTAATGATGGAATTATTCCAAAGGCAGGAGCACAGGGCGGCATTATTTCCGAATATGAGAGACAGATTCTTTCAGAAAATGATATGGAGCTTGCACCAGGACCGAGAGAACAGGTATTTATCCAGAAATTCTACCTGTATCTGAACCTGACCAAGCCATCCGAAAAGCTGTACCTTTCGTATGCCTGTGTGGATCGTGATGGAAAGAGTATTCGCCCTTCCTATCTGATCGGAACGGTACTAAGAATGTTTCCGGATATGAAAGTGCAGATGGAAGAGGATCTTACTACGGTTCTGGACCATGTGACACCAGAAGCAGCACTGGATTATCTGATCCGAGGAGAACGTGGGGAACAGTGGTATGCACTGGCAAAATGGTTTCTTAAGGATGACAGTGAGAAAGGAAAAGAGGCATTCGAACAGATTCTTACGGCAGAGTTTGCCCATTATGAAGAGGAACCGGTCAGCAGGGCGATTGCCAGGGCAATATACGGAAGAACACTGGAAGGCTCTGTCACAAGACTTGAGCGTTTTGCAGCGTGCGCATATGCCCATTTCCTGCAATACGGACTGAGGTTAAGAGAACGTGATATCTGTGGTTTTGCGGAAATGGATATGGGAAATATCTATCATGAGGCATTGCAGATTTACAGTGTGCACCTGAAAGAATCACAATATGACTGGTTTACAGTTCCGGAAGAGATCCGGGATGACATGGCAAAGGAAGCATTTGAACAGGCTGTCGCAGAGTATTCAGTTCCGGAAGCATATGAAGCAGCGGAAAGCAGACATCAGCTGGAGCGCATGCAGCATATTTTGAAGCAGACGGTGTGGGCACTGACAAAGCAGGTGCGTAAGGGACGGTTCGTTCCATCGGAATTTGAAATCTCTTTTTCCAGGGAGGAAGACCTTGAGGCAATTCAGTTCCAACTGGATAAAGAGGAACAAATGAAGCTGACCGGAAGGATTGACCGCCTGGATATCTGTCAGGAAGATGGCAGGTTATTTGTGAAGGTCATTGACTATAAATCCGGAAATACAAAGTTTGATCTGGTAAAAATATATCAGGGAATGCAGCTTCAGCTTGTTGTCTATATGAATGCAGCCATTGAGCTTGAAAGAAAAGCACATCCACAGCTTGAAATGGTACCAGGCGCAATATTTTATTACCATATTGACGATCCGGTTATTGAAATGCAGGAAAAGTCAGATCTTTCCGAGAAAGAATATAAGCAGGCAATCTTAAAGGCGTTATGCCCGGATGGACTTGTGAACAGGGATGAGGATGTTTACCGGGCGATGGATGATGAATTTGAAGAAAAATCCGATGTGATCCCGGTCCAGCTGACGAAAAAGGGAACCATTCATGAGCGGAATTCCAAAGTGGCGGAGACAATGGAATTTGATCTGATCCAGAAATTCGTGCGCTCAAGAATGGAAACGTGCGGCAGGGAAATATATCAGGGAAAGATCAGTGTGAATCCATATACATCGGGTACGGAAAGCAGTTGTAACTACTGTCCGTATCAGGGCGTATGTGGACTGGACCTGAAGATTCCGGGGTATCGTGTAAGAACACTTGAAAATCTGAAAAAAGATGAGGTGTTTGACCGGATGCAGACAGAACTGGCAGTGCAGGAGAGCAGAAAAGAATGAGTATGAACTGGACGAAAGAACAACAGCAGGTAATTAAATTAGACAATCGGAATATTCTCGTATCTGCGGCTGCTGGTTCAGGCAAGACAGCTGTTCTGGTAGAGAGAATTATACAAAAGATTACGGATCCAAAGCATCCGGTAGATATTGACCGGCTTCTTGTTGTGACATTTACCAAGGCAGCAGCTGCGGAAATGAGAGAGAGGATCGGTGCAGCCATTGATAAGTTACGGGAAACACAGAGCGAAGATGTGAATCTGGAACGTCAGCTGACGCTGATCCATAATGCGCAGATCACAACCATTGACAGTTTCTGTCTCTATGTAGTGCGGAATCATTTTCAGGAGATCAATCTGGATCCGAATTTCAGGATCGCAGATCCGGGTGAGATCCAGCTTCTGGAAAAAGATGTACTGGGTGAAGTGTTTGAGTCAAACTATGCATCCGAAGACAATGACCGTTTTTTATATCTGATTGATGCATATTCTGGTAAGCGGAATGATCATGCTGTTCGGGATATGGTATTAAAAATATATCATCTGTCGCAGAGTAATCCATGGCCGAAAAGCTGGATGGAAGACCTTTGCAGCCTGTATCGGGTGGATTCTCCTGAAGCACTGCTTCAGACAGAACTGATAAAAGAGATCACGGCATATGCAAAAACGATGCTGATCGATGCAAGAGAATGCTTTCAGGCATTGTTTCCTCTGGCATTGGCGGAAGATGGGCCGGCGAAGTATTATGAAACGCTGGAAAATGATGTAAAACTTCTTTCAAATGTAGAGGAATTGGAGGAATATGGACAGATAGCTGCATTTCTGGAGAACCTTTCATTTGGAAATTTAAGTGCGATACGAAATTTTACCGGAGATGAAGCAAAAAAGGAGCGCATACAGAAAGAACGCAAAGCAATCAAGGCTTCTATTGACGAGATCAAAAAGAAATATTTTATGATCCCGCTGGATGGGATGGTGGATCAGCTCAAACGGATGCGACCGGTGGTGGAAGAACTCATCCGTGTGGCGGTTCAATACATGGATACGCTCGCCAAAACCAAACGGGAGAAAAGAATTGCTGATTTTAATGATATCGAGCATTTTGCGCTGAACATTCTTGTGGATGAGACGACCAGAGAACAACGTCCGACAGCACAGGAATTTCAGGAATTGTTTGAAGAGATTATGATCGACGAATATCAGGACAGTAACCAGGTTCAGGAAGAGATTATGTGTGCGATCTCCCGGATCTCGAAGCTGCAGTATAATATGCTGATGGTTGGTGATGTCAAACAGAGTATTTACAGATTCCGTCTTGCAAGACCGGAACTTTTTATGGAAAAGTATGCTTCGTATGATACCTGCGAAAGCAAGACGCAAAGGATCGATCTGCATCAGAATTTCCGAAGCCGGAAAGAAGTCGTGGAAGCGGTAAATGATATTTTTTACAAGATTATGGGAAGTGATCTTGGAAACGTTGAATATGATAAAGATGCAGCGTTATATTATGGAGCGGATTATCCGGAATCTGGGAATATGCATACCGAGGTTTTGCTTTTTGATACAATGGCAGAGCTTTTGGAAAATATCAGCAATTTAAGTTCCAGACAGCTTGAGGCCAGAATGGTTGCAGAACGTATTAAAAAGCTGATGAAAAGCGGGCTGGTGACGGATAAAAAGACAGGCGGACTCAGACCGGCCCGCTATTCCGATATTGTTATTTTATTCCGAAGCTTAAAGGACTGGGGCAGTGAGTTTGCCCAGACACTGGAAGCATGCGGGATTCCGGCACACGTGGAATCTTCCACTGGTTATTTTGCATCGAGTGAGGTACAGACTGTCCTAAATATGTTAAAGATTCTCGATAATCCATATCAGGATATTCCGATGGCGGCCGTCTTAAAATCTGCAATTGCAGGTCTGACGGATGAAGAACTGGCAGAAATCCGTATCCTTCACCCGGATCTGCCTTTTGCGGAAGCGGCAGTTTTAAGCTGTGAGGAAGCGGAAGAAGGAAAACTTCTGGAATTCTGGAACATGTATACAAAACTTCGTGCGCAGGTATCCGATACACCGATCCATGAACTGATCCAGGAGATCCTTGATGTGACCGGATATGGTAATTATGCGGCATCACTTCCGGCTGGAATCAAAAGGGAGGCAAATTTACATATGCTTCTTGAAAAAGCAGTTGCTTATGAAGCAACCAGCTATAAAGGGTTATTCCATTTTGTCCGTTATATTGACCAGCTTCAGAAATACGATGTGGATTTTGGCGAGGCAGAGGTGATCGGAGAGCAGGAGGATGTTGTCCATATCATGACGATCCATAAAAGTAAAGGACTTGAATTCCCAATCGTTTTTGTGTCCGGCATAAACAAACAGTTCAACCAGATGGATACAAGAGATGCCATGGTCCTGCATCCGGATCTTGGAATCGGATTGTATGAGCAGACCTGTGACCCGCACCTGAAGTGGCCAAGCTTTGTCAGAAACGAGATCGCAAACCGTATTCTTTCTGAGAACCTTGGAGAAGAATTAAGAGTTCTTTATGTTGCACTTACGAGAGCAAAAGAGAAGCTGATCCTGACAGGAACGGTAAAAGATGCCGGGCAGACCCTGCAGAAATATACAGGAGCTTCACTCCCTGGACAAAAGCTTGGATATGGGCAGCGGATCGGAGCAAAAAGCTATATGGACTGGATCATTCCGGCACTTTTGTCATACCCGGGAAAATACAATATCACGATTGCTGATCCGACGGAGATTGTGATGGAACAGGCTTTAAAGATGGCGGAGGGTACGATTGGCTATCAGGAACTGATGGAAAATGTACAGAATGCGGATGAACATCTGATGGAGGAACTTACCGCAGATTTTGATTATGCATATCCGTATCAGAGCGAAGCCGGAAAAAAGAGTAAATATTCGGTATCCGAATTAAAACATGACTCCATGGTGCTGACTTATGATGCACAGGAAGCGGAAACACCGGATTTCCTGAAGGAAGACAAAGAGAGCTATATTCCGGCTTTTATGCAGCAGGAAAACTCCGGCAATGAGGAGGGAGGAGCTCAGGGAGCACTTCGTGGTACGGCAGTTCACCGTGTGATGGAATGTCTGGATTTTGCTTCCATCTGTGAGATTGACAGAACAGATATACAGGCAGTTAGCACATTTGTCTCAGAAGAACTGGACAGAATGGAGCGCGAAGAGAAGATCACAAATGAGATGAGAATGCTTGTGATTCCGGATCTGATTGTCCATTTTGTACAGTCGGATCTGGCATTACGGATGGCAGTTGCAGATCAGGGCGGCATGCTTTTTCGTGAAAAACCATTTGTAATGGATTATGATGGAGCATTGCTTCAGGGGATTATTGATGTATTCTGGCTGGAAGATGGACATATTGTATTAATGGATTATAAAACCGACCGGGTAAAAAAAGCAGAGGAACTGGTGGAACGTTATGAGACACAGCTCTGCCTGTACGCAGATGCTTTAAAACGGATATTTTCAACAGAAGAACAGGAAAAAGCAGTGAAGGAATGCCTGATCTATTCCTTCCGGCTGCAGGAGGTTATAAAAATATGAATCAGATTATTCTTGCTTCCGGATCACCGAGGCGGAAGGAATTATTAGAACAGATCGGACTGGAATTTGAAATATGTCCGGCAAAGGGCGAAGAGATCATTACGAAAACCATACCGGAAGAAGTTGTCATGGAGTTATCCAGACAAAAAGCGGAGGAAGTGGCAGGAATGGTATCCGCATATGGGGAAAATCACAGTGAGCTTACTACACCGCAGGATATTCTGGTCATCGGAGCAGATACAGTTGTCGCTTATGACGGGAAGATACTTGGCAAGCCAAAAGACAGGGAGCATGCCATGGAAATGTTAAGCATGCTTTCCGGACATACGCACAGTGTATATACCGGGGTTACCTGTGTTTTTATAGATAAAAAAGGAAGATGCGGGGAACATAGTTTTTATGAGAAAACGGATGTGACAATGTATCCAATGACGGAAAACGAGATCCAGCGTTACGTGGACACCGGGGAACCGATGGACAAAGCCGGAAGTTACGGGATTCAGGGAAGATGTGCAATCCATGTGAAAGAAATCCGTGGCGATTACAACAACGTGGTAGGGCTTCCGGTAGGCCGTCTGTATCAGGAACTTCTCGGTATTGGAATCGACTTATATTTATGGTAAAATAAGAGCAATCGAAATTTCCGTTATTGAGAAAGAGGAGGGGAAATATGTACGAATATGATGAGGAAGTATTACAGACGTTTCTGGAGAAACAAAGTCAGCTTTTCGCAGAAAATGTAGCAGAAAATTTAGAAGAGGCGGAAGCATTCCTTGAGGACTGTATGGCGGTTGTTGTTGACAGTCTCAAAGAAGTGAAAGAATATTTTGAAGAAGAAGGAACAGATATCTCTGGCATGACCGATGAGGAACTGAAAGAGCAGAGTGAAGTTTTTGAAGTGCCGGGAGGACGGTATCTGATCGTAGAAGGATAGAGAGGCCAGAATATGAGTGATACATACGATGTGGTAATTATCGGAGCCGGACCATCAGGGGCATTTTGTGCATATGAACTGATGGAAAAAAAGCCGGATCTGAAGGTTTTGATCATTGAAAAAGGAAGAAGAATTGAGAAGCGGGAATGCCCAAAGAGACGTACCAAGGTATGTGTTGGATGTAAACCGTGTTCTATTACAACTGGGTTTGCAGGAGCTGGGGCATTTTCGGATGGCAAATTATCACTTTCTCCGGATGTAGGTGGAAATCTTCCTGAAATATTAGGATATGACAGAACTGTAGAATTATTAAAGGAATCCGATAATATTTATCTGAAATTTGGTGCGGATACCAAAGTGTATGGTGTTGATAAAGAGAAGGAGATCCGTGAGATTCGAAGAAAGGCAATTACAGCAAACCTAAAGCTGATCGAATGCCCGATCCGTCATCTTGGAACCGAAGAAGGATATAAGATTTATGCGAGAATGCAGGAGCATCTGTTAAACAGTGGTGTGGAAATGCTGTTTGATACCATGGTTGATGATATTTTGATCGAAGATAATTGTGCAAAAGGTGTCATTACAGACAAAGGTGATACCATTTATGCAGATGAGATCGTATCCGCCGTTGGTCGTGAAGGAGCAGACTGGTTTTCCCACATCTGTGATAATCATGGAATTGAAACACAGGTTGGTACAGTGGATATCGGTGTCCGTGTTGAAGTCCGGGATGAGGTTATGGATTTCCTGAATAAAAACTTATACGAAGCGAAACTTGTATATCATACACCGACATTTGATGACAAAGTGCGTACGTTTTGTACCAATCCTTCCGGAGAGGTTGCGACAGAGTATTATGATAATGGACTTGCCGTAGTAAATGGACATGCGTATAAATCTGCAGATAGGAAGACCAGTAATACCAATTTTGCATTACTGGTATCAAAGAATTTTACCAAACCATTCAAGACCCCGATCGAATATGGCAAGCAGATTGCACAGCTTTCGAACATGCTCTGTGACGGCAGGATCCTGGTACAGACATTTGGTGATTTCAAAAGAGGACGCCGGACAACGGAAGAACGTCTTTGCAGAAACAACCTGATACCGACATTAAAAGATGCAGTTCCGGGCGATCTTTCCCTTGTATTTCCACACCGGATCATGGTGGACATTGAGGAAATGATCATGGCACTGGACAAAGTAACTCCGGGAATTGCCAGTGATGAAACATTGTTATATGGAGTAGAAGTAAAATTTTACTCAAATAAAGTTGTTGTAAACAAAGATTTTGAGACAAGTGTGTGCGGACTTCGTGCAATTGGTGACGGCGCTTCCGTGACAAGAGGACTGCAGCAGGCTTCTGCAAATGGTATTTCTGTTGCAAGAAGCATTCTGGAAAACTTTCATAATTAAACGATAGGATAAACCAAAATGAAAAAAAAGATAGTCGCAATGATGCTGGCCGTCGTGCTGGCATCCGGATGTCTGACTGGATGCCGGGTGGGAAATACAGAATTTGTAATTAACACGAAGGTAATGAGCAGCAAATCGGTATTTACAATAAATAATCATGCGTGTAGTCTGGAAGAAGCCAGACTATACTTATGTAATTATAAAAATTTATACGGTAATGTATATGGCGTCGATTTGTGGGATTATGACTTTGGAGATGAATCCCTTCAGGAGTATGTAAAGGGGGTAACATTATCTGAGTTAAGCCGGATCATGTGTATGGATCTTCTTGCAGAAGAACAGGGGATTACACTTGATGCAGACGACAGGAAGATTGTCAAAAAAGCTGCGGAAGAATATTACAAATCTCTTTCCAAAGAAGAGATCAGTTATATGGGGATCAGTCAGAAACACATCGAAGAATATTATACAAACTATGCGCTTGCAGATAAATTATATCGCACGTTGATCAGTAGAGTGGATGAGGAAATCAGCGATGATGAAGCACGTGTGATGCAGGTACAGCAGATTTATGTATCGAATCTGAATAAAGCAGAAGAGGTCGCATCAAAACTGGCAGCTGGAGAGAACTTTGAGACAGTGGCAGCTGCTTATAATGAGGCATCCTGTATGGAAACAACTCTTGCAAGAGGGGAATGTCCAAAGAACGTGGAAGACAAAGCATTTGGAATGAATAACGATGAGGTTTCCGACCGGATCGATGTAGATGGCGGTTATTATTTTCTCAAATGTGTGAATAAATATGATGCTGAACTGACCGAGGAAAATAAAAAGAAGATTTTGACCAACAAAGAGAAAGCACAGTTTGAAGATATGTATCATCAATATGTGGATGAAGCAGTGACTGCGTTAAATGAGAAGGTGTGGTCAAAAGTGACGATCGAGGATAGTTCTGCCATCACGACAGATACGTTCTTTTCGGTATATGACAACTGCATAAGTGAGCAGGCAGATTAAATAAAAGGGGAGATTTTTATGGAATGGGAATTTGACATATTATATGGGCTGCAGAAAATCCATAACCCGGTATTGGACTGGTGGATGGCGCATTTGTCGGATCTGGGCAATATCGGTCTTTTCTGGCTGATCGTTGCTGCTGTTATGACGATCTCAAAGAAATATCGCAAATGTGGGATTCAGACGTTTGCAGCAATGCTGCTTACCTTTATTATCGGCAATCTGATCCTTAAGAATCTGGTAGCAAGAGACCGGCCGTGCTGGATCGATCCATCGATCGCACTACTTGTGAAAAGTCCATTGGATTATTCATTTCCGTCTGGACATACAATGAACGGATTTACAGCGGCGGTGACGATATTCTACAATGACAGAAAGCTGGGAATCGGTGCGATCATTCTGGCATCTCTGATCGCTTTTTCAAGATTGTATAATTTTGTACATTTCCCAACGGATGTGGTAGTCGGAATGATAATTGGAATCGGCTCTGCATGGATTGTAAATTATTTCACAAAGCGTTATATACGAAAAAAGCAGAACTCCTGATGGGGTTCTGCTTTTTCGTACCTATATTTTAGGCATTCTCTTTTGTAAGTAATAACATAATGTCATTGCTTCTTTTTACGAATCTGCTCATGGCGTCCACAGAGAGTGGCTGATTGGAGAGCATTGCAAGATCATAAAGCTGTTCGCAGAACATTGGTACATGTTCGGAATCCTTATGCTCAAGGATATATTTTACGAGTTCATTGTTTGCATTTAAGGTCAGTGTCTGGTCGGCAGCAAACATATTCGGATCCATACCACCCATGCCATTTGCTGCATACATTCTCATCATATCCTGCATACGGCGTCCTTCCTCAGAAAGTGTGATCACAGATGCGATTCCGTCGTTTTTCAGAGCCTCCACTTTTACAGTGAGCTTGTCGTTGTTTAATGTCTTTTTAAACAGATCCGAGAGAGTAGAAGCAGCTTCTGTATAATCCGTTTCTGAATCGGATTTCAGGCTTTCGGTAAGATCTGCATCAATACGCATGAATTTATAATGGTCATTGCGCTGTTCCAGCTGAGTGATAAATGAAGTATCAATATTGTGATCTAAGATAACGGCATTCATACCCTGTTCTTTGAATAAATTGATGTATTGTCCCTGCTGGTTGCAGTCGGTTACATAATATACGATTGCACGGTCGTCTTTTTTCTCTTCTGGAGCAGCATCACTGCCATCTGCGCCAACAACATCAGATGCTGTCTCGTTTGCAGCCTCGGCATCTTCTGTTTTTTCAGCTGGTTTTAAGAGTTCTGGAAGTGTCTGATATTTTCCATTGATATCCTTAAACAGAATATAGTCATTCATCTTATCACAGAATTTTTCATCTTTTAAGCAGCCGTATTTGATGAATGGACTGATGTCATCCCAGTATTTTTCGTAGCTTTCTTTCTCGGTTTTGCAAAGCCCGATCAGTTTATCAGCGACTTTCTTGGTGATATATTCAGAAATTTTCTTAACAAATCCGTCGTTCTGAAGTGCACTACGGGAAACATTCAAAGGAAGATCCGGACAATCGATCACGCCTTTTAACAGCATCAGGAATTCAGGAATGACTTCTTTGATGTTATCTGCGATAAATACCTGATTGTTGTAAAGCTTGATCGTTCCTTCGATGGAATCATATTCGGTATTGATCTTCGGGAAATACAGGATTCCTTTTAAATTGAAAGGATAATCCATATTCAGGTGGATCCAGAATAATGGCTCTTTATAATCCATAAATACTTTACGGTAGAAAGCTTTGTATTCATCGTCGGTACACTCACTTGGAGTTTTTGCCCAGAGAGGTTTCGTATCGTTTAACGGTACCGGACGTTTTACGATCTTTAATTTATCTTTTGCAGGAGAAACTTCAACAGTTTCCTTTTCGCCATTTTCATTTTCTTTTTCTTCTGTTTTGGCTTCTTCGTGGATCTCTTCGATTACGGTATCGGTATCAAGTTTGTCCTCTTTATCGATGGTTTCATATTCTTCCGGAGCATTTGCTTTGGAAAGATAGATCTCCGTTGGCATGAAAGAGCAGTATTTCTCGATTACTTCACGTGCGCGGTATTCATTAGCGAATTCGAGACAGTCTTCGTTCAAAAACAGCGTGATCTCGGTTCCGACAGTATTTTTGGTTCCATCTGTCATGTCAAATTCGGTTCCACCATCACAGGACCAGTGAACCGGAGCAGCGCCATCTTTATAGGAAAGGGTGTCGATCGTAACAACATCGGCAACCATGAAAGCAGAGTAGAAACCAAGACCAAAGTGACCGATGATCTGATCGTCATTTGCCTTATCTTTGTATTTCTCAATGAAATCAGTTGCACCGGAGAATGCAATCTGGTTAATATATTCTTCAACTTCATCTGCAGTCATTCCGAGACCGTTGTCGATGAACTTTAAGGTTTTCTCTTCCGGATCTACGATTACCTGGATTTTTGCCTTGTAATCAGAAGGAAGTGTATATTCACCCATCATATCAAGCTTTGCCAGCTTCGTGATCGCATCGCAGCCGTTTGAGATTAACTCACGGTAAAAAATGTCATGGTCAGAATATAACCATTTTTTGATAATCGGGAAAAGATTATCGCTGTCAATTGAAAGATTTCCATGTTTGTTACTCATGTCAACAACTCCTTTAATTATAAATTGAATCAGATATCAGGCACATTCCTGAAACGCATCTGATCTTGAATCATATACTAGAATCAATTGAAATGATATTACCAGTTTTGGAAAAAGTCAATAGAAAATTAGCACTCTTTTTAAATGAGTGCTAACAAAACGTGTGGGATCATTAGAAATAAGGCATTTCTGAAATTATAAAAAGTTTATAAACTTGGAAAATATGGACAGCATCTGTGAAAAATGATACGATATGGCATAGGAAATAAGCTATGAACTAAAGGAGGAACACAATGTTAGAAACAGGAATCAAAGGAAAAAAAGAACTGGTGGTATCACAGGAAAATACTGCGAAAACAATGGGAAGCGGAACAATGGATGTTTTTGCTACACCGGCAATGATCGCTCTTATGGAGAATACTGCATACACAAGTGTGGAAAAAGAACTGGAACCTGGAAGTGGTACTGTTGGCACTGCACTCAATGTAAAACATGTTGCAGCAACACCTGTGGGCATGAAAGTTACATGCGAGACAGAACTGATCAAGATCAATGGACGTGCGCTTACATTTTCAGTGAAAGCATATGATGAATGCGGACTGATCGGTGAAGGTGAACATGAACGCTTTATTGTTTTTGAGGATAAGTTCCAGGCAAAGGCTGATGCAAAACGTAATGCATAAATAAGGAAGAGATATTCTATTGATAAAACTGCAATAATTTCTCAAAAATGTTATTGACTTCTAATAGAAGTTAGAATATACTAACTTACGGTAGATGAAAACAATTATCAACGTTGGATATAGAAGTTTGACAGAAAAGAGGTTGTTATGCAGGATTATCGAAGAACACAAATGCAAAAGGAACTGATCATACAAAGACTGAAGGAAGAGGGATGCAGGATAACAAAGCAAAGACAGATGCTTCTTGATATTATTCTTGAAGAGGACTGTTCCTGCTGCAAGGAAATCTATTACCGGGCTTCCAAAAGAGATCCGAAGATTGGTACTGCTACGGTGTACCGCATGATCAACACTTTAGAAGAGGTCGGTGCGATCAGCAGAAAAAATATGTATAAGATCGCATGTGGCGAGGAATGTGAAGTGAAAGAAGCCTGCACGATTGAATTTGAAGACGAGTCGGTGGTGGAGCTTTCAGCAATCCAGTGGCATCAGATTATTCAGGCGGGACTGGAAAAATGCGGTTATATGCGTGGACAGAAGATCAAAAACGTAGTGGCTATGCCATGTCAGTGTGCAGAAGTATAGTATTTACATAATATGAGATAAAGCGGGATATGCATGACATATTCCGCTTTTCTTTTTACAAATTAGGTATAACATAACGGAAAGGCTGGTAATGCTAGGAATAAAGTGCTAAAATAGTGTCATAAAAATAAATAACAGATAGACTCAGTAGGGGTAATATTTGCGAAAAAGTGAGTTTCAGCAGCTGGTTGAAAAGCTTGAAACAGATCTGAAGTTCTTCCGAATTTCATAACTGGGGCGCTGACGCTTGAAGGGAGAAAGAGTATATGAATCAGACGGATACGAATAGTCAGAAAAAGAATGGGGATAGTTCCGTTGTTCACAATCAGTGGAATTCAGAGAAGACCTATCAGGCAAGAACAGATTTTCTGATGTCAGGAGGAGCGGATCAGGTTGGTGCGATTTATATTGATGTAACACAGGATCAGCTGATACGGATATTATGGGATGGATATGAGAAGAATACCATTGAGCATTCCAGACAGGAAGTTTATCACTGGCTGGAAACCAATATCAATCACTATATTCCTGACCAGGAAAGCAGGGATGAGTTCAACAGGGAATTTTCCCGTACCAACCTGATCCGGACGTTTCAGGAAGGCAGACCACAGCTGCGGACAAGGCATCGCTTTCAGAAAGGAAACCGTGTCTGCTGTTACCGCGTGAATGTAAATATGTTCCAGAATCCGGCGAATGGTCATATTGAGGCATGCGCAACATGGGAAGATTATACACGCAAATACGTTGATGAGCAGATTCAGGATATTCTCTATCAGGCAGATTATAAAGCTTTGGGATTGATTGAAATGGACAAGCAGATCTTATATATAAGATCTAACCATTTTGAGGAAATGAAACTGGAGGATGATTCTGTACTTTCCTATAACGAATGTGTACGGAATATGTGCAGACAGCGTATTTTGGGAAAAGACCAGGAGCAGTTCGCCCGCTGCACGTCGCTGGAGTATCTGAGCGATAACATGACAATGGCAGGTGAATTTTCGTTTACCGTACATAATACCGCTCATGAGGTGGAACGCTATACCTATTACTGGTTTGACGAAAAGCAGAGACTGCTTTTGTTTGTTGTGGATGATATGACAAAAGCATCGGAAATAGATGCACTGACGGGGGCGTTAAACAGGACAGGTTTTTCACAGAAGGCAGAAGAAATTATTCATAACAATCCAGACAAGCGGTTTGCGATCCTATATTTTAATATTCAGCGTTTTAAAGCGATTAACGATCTGTTTGGATACGATGTAGGAGATGATGTACTGTGTGATGCAATGCACGCATTGCAGACGTGTTATTTGAAACCTCTGGCAGTCGGACGTGTAGAGGCAGATCATTTTACAGTGCTCACAGAAGCTGACAATGTGGAATTGGACAGACTTCCAGAAGTCCTTCATGGAACTTTGTATCGCAACGATATGAGGATCGATATTTACGGGAGATGTGGAATCTATTATATACCGGAGAATTGCAGGCTCAGTGTGTCGGATATGTGTGACCGTGCAAAACTTGCAAAAACATATATTGCGAATCAGTATGTCCAGCCTTATGCTGTATTTAACGGTGATATGAGAAAAGAATATGAGCAGCGCAGTATAGCATTGATACAGCTGGAACATGCCTTGAAAAATGATGAGTTTCACGTATATTATCAGCCGATCTTTGATGTGTGGACGAGAAAGATCGTTTCTGCGGAGGCACTTGTCAGATGGATATCCAGGGACAATGAGGTAATCCTGCCAAAACATTTTATTCCTGCATTAGAGGAAAGTGGTCATATAACGAAACTGGATCTACTGGTAAACAGCCGTGTACATGAATTCCTGGAGAAACGGTTTCAAGAGGGAAAACGGATTGTTCCGGTTACTGTGAACCTTTCCAGAATGGATCTTATGGATAATAACATTATGGATAAAATACGTCGGGATATCATAAACTCCAGACTTCCAAAAGAGAATTTCCGTTATGAGATCACAGAGTCTGCATATGCGGAAATCAATGAAACCGGTAGTAAATTTCTGACAGAGTTACGCAAGTATGGTGTGAAAATGCTGGTGGATGATTTCGGCAGTGGTCTTTCGTCCTTCAGTACAGTACGCGATTTTGAATTCGATATCATTAAACTGGATATGGGATTTGTACATCGGATAGGAAGAAGTAAAAAGAATAATAATATTCTGATATCAATTATTGAACTTGCGCACAGGCTGGGAATGAAGGTGGTTGCGGAAGGAGTAGAAACAGAAGAACAGATCGAATTTTTAAGAGATTATGGTTGTGATTTTATACAGGGATTTTATTTCTCGAAACCACTTCCACAGGGGGAGTTCGAACGGCTTCTTACATAAAAGAAATCAAACACGGCAGCTGCTTCATGAATTTGAGGCAGCTGCCGGAGTTTTTGTGCTATATCAGACCGTTTATAACATTCAGGATGCATGATTTTGTACAAGTTCAAGAAATCTCTGATGAATGCGCAGATCATCATCCAGTTCCGGATGGAAGGACATTGCCAGCTGATTCTCATATTGTACGGCAACAATGTGAGAATCGACAACAGAAAGCACGTCAACGGAATCATCAACGGATGATACATATGGTGCACGGATGAAGGTCATGGGAATATCACCGAGTCCTTTGCATTCGGATATCGTATGAAAGCTTCCAAGCTGCCGGCCGTAGGCATTGCGCTTTACGGAGACCGGAAGCGTTCCAAAATAATGGTGTGTATCATTGTCAAGCGAAGAGGCAAGAAGGATCATGCCGGCACAGGTCGCAAGAACCGGCATACCTTCTAAAAGCTGTGCATGGATCTTATCAAACATACCCAGTTCCTTTAATAATTTGCCCTGAACCGTGCTTTCGCCGCCGGGAAAGATCAGCCCGTCATAGGGAGTGTCCAGATCCTCAGCTTTGCGAAGCTCAACGTATGGAATGTTTAGCTGCTCCAAAACTTTTTCATGTTCGGCAAAAGCACCTTGTACTGCGAGAATTCCAATTTGCATTAGATGCCCCTTTCTGCCATGATCAAAGAGATTTCCTGCTCATTGATTCCAACCATAGCTTCACCAAGATCTTCGGATAATTTGGCGATCATATCCGCATCGGTGTAGTTGGTTACAGATTTTACAATGGCATTTGCACGTTTTTCCGGGTTTCCAGATTTGAAGATACCGGAGCCGACAAAGACACCTTCGGCACCAAGCTGCATCATCAGTGCGGCATCAGCAGGGGTAGCAACACCGCCAGCTGCAAAGTTTACAACCGGGAGACGGCCGTTGGAGTGAACGTACGCAACAAGTTCGTAAGGAACCTGAAGCTGTTTGGCTGCCTCAAATAATTCGTCTTCGCGCATGCTGGTAAGACGTGCGATTTCGCTGTTCATTTTGCGCATATGGCGGACTGCCTGGATGATATCTCCGGTTCCAGGTTCTCCTTTGGTACGGATCATCGAAGCTCCTTCGTTGATTCTGCGGAGTGCTTCGCCAAGATCTTTGGCACCACAGACAAAAGGAACTTTAAAATTACGTTTGTTGATATGGTATACATCGTCAGCCGGGGATAATACTTCACTTTCGTCGATATAGTCAATCTCAATGCTCTCAAGGATCTGCGCTTCAACGAAGTGACCGATACGGCATTTGGCCATGACCGGGATGGATACAGCATCCTGAATTCCACGAATCATTTTCGGATCGCTCATTCTTGATACACCGCCGGCTGCACGGATATCTGCAGGGATGCGTTCAAGAGCCATAACAGCGCAGGCACCGGCTGCTTCTGCGATTTTTGCCTGTTCCGGAGTGGTAACATCCATGATAACACCGCCTTTTAACATCTGGGCGAGCTGTTTGTTTAACTGGTATCTTTCTGTATTTTCCATAAATAGGTTTCCTCCTTTAAATCCTGCGGGATTTTCTTTACTTTTGATATGGCTATGATTATAATGAATGTGTGACCTTGGATAAATGGTCAAAATAAATATATTCAGTAATACCAGATTCGGAGATTGAAAAGAAATGTTGACGTATAGTTTTGAAAATATAGGGTCAGATTCTCTATATGAATATTTATATAAATGTATCAGGGATGATATTGTAATGGGGAATCTGCTGGCAGGTACAAAGCTTCCGTCGAAGCGTACATTCGCAAAAAATCTGGGTATAAGTGTCATTACGGTAGAAGGCGCTTACGAACAGCTGAGGGCAGAAGGATATATTTATTCAGTTGCAAAAAAAGGTTTTTACGTTTCGGATCTGAAATATGCACTTTCAGGCCTTGAGGTGTCAGGAGAAAGAAAAAAGACAAAACCGGTAGATAAAAAGAGAACTGAAGGAATGACACAGGGGTATCTTGCGGATTTTTCCAGCAATCAGACGGACAGTGACATTTTTCCTTTTACCATATGGACGAAGACAATCCGGGAGGTACTCAGTGACAGCAGAATTGAACTGATGACAAATTCACCGTGCGGGGGAATCCGGGAACTTCGTGATGCGATTGCAGTTTATCTGAAGGATTTTCGGGGAATGGATGTAAAACCAGAACAGATTATTGTCGGAGCCGGAACCGAATATCTGTATGGCCTGTTGATCCAGCTGCTTGGAAACAGAAGAGTTTATGCGGTAGAGAATCCGGGATATCTTAAGATTGCAAAGGTTTATGAGAGCATGAAAGTAGCATGCAGATATATTGATATGGATACGGAAGGAATTTCGGTGGAAAAACTGGAACAGGAAGGCACTGATATTGTACATATTTCGCCATCCCATCACTTCCCGACCGGAATTGTCATGCCAATCAGCAGAAGATATGAGCTTCTGGGCTGGGCTGCCAAAAAACAGGAGCGCTATATTATCGAGGATGACTATGACAGTGAACTGCGCCTGACGGGAAAGCCGATTCCGACGCTTCAGAGCATTGATGTAGCGGGAAAGGTTATCTATATGAATACATTTTCCAAGACGCTTGCATCTACCGTGCGAATCAGTTATATGGTACTGCCACAGTCACTGACCAGAGAATTTTATGAGCGGCTCTCGTTTTATTCCTGTACAGTTTCAAACTTTGAACAGTATACGCTGGCAAGGTTTATCGAAAACGGAAGCTTTGAAAAGCACATTAACCGGCTGCGGAATTATTATCAGAATAAGAGGGATCAGATCCTTCAGGCTTTTCAGCAAAGCAGTCTTGGAAAGCTGATCTCGATATCCGGAGAAGAGACCGGAATCCATTTCCTGATGCATATTATGACCGGCAAAAAAGAGTCGGAGATCGTCCAGCTGGCAAAAACAAGAGGAATCCGCATGGTTCCGGTGTCCGATTATTACCATGCGGGAACAGGGAAGGTATTGGAAGACAATACGTTTGTTATGAACTATGCATCCATCGATCTGGAGCACATTGACCGGATCGTTGCCATATTATACGAGATCATTACAAAGTAAACAGGGGTGGGAAAATGAACCTTAATCAACTTCAGTATTTTATTACGCTTGCCAAATATGAGCATTATACCAAAGCAGCAGATGAACTTGCCATCACGCAGCCAAGCCTCAGTAATGCCATTAAACTTATGGAGGAAGAACTTGGAACGTGCCTCTTTGAAAAACGCGGAAGAAATGTGGTTTTGACCAAATATGGAAGGCTGTTTCTGGAATATGCACAAGAATCTGTCAGGGTTTTGGATACGGGAATTCGGAAAGTGAGAGAATTGAACAGCCTTACCAGCGGAACGATTGAAATCGGATATATTTATACGCTTGGAAGTAAGTTTATGCCGAAGCTGGTGGCGGATTTCCTGAAATCAGATCCCGAACTTACGGTACAGTTTCATTTTGATGTCGGAAGTACCACGAAAATACTGGCAGGACTGAAAGATGAAAAGTATGATATTGCATTTTGTTCCAGAAAGGAAAAAGAACCGGGAATTCAGTTTCTGCCGATCGGAAGAGAGGATCTGGTCGTTGTTGTTCCGAAAGATCATGAACTTGCAAAAAACGATTCCATCACGCTGGAACAGACATTGTCGTATCCGCAGGTATATTTTTCAAAGACAAGCGGTCTGCGGCCGACGATCGATACGCTTTTTGAGAAAATTCACGGAACACCACAGATCGCATATGAAGTAGAAGAGGACAGCTTCATGGCGGGGCTTGTTGCGGAAGGCTTTGGAATTGCTGTGATGCCGAAGCTTGCAATTCTTGATACAATGGATCTGAAGGTTCTGCCGATTGATTCCCCGGTCTATGAAAGAAAAATTTATATGGCGTATATGAAGGATAAATATCTTGCGCCGGTTACATCAAAATTTGTGAATTTTGTAATGAAAGAATCGAAATCAGAATGAAAAAGAACGCATTCACCATGGAAAAAGGGGGAATGCGTTCTTTTTAAATATCGGTATGTGCTTCCACATATCGTTTGAAATTTTCGACAAGCGGGACGTGATAACGGTTTTTTAAGGTCGCCATATAAAAATAGCGTTCCCAGTTTGGCTCGGAAATATGGATGACCTTCAGCGGCATATTATTTAAGATAGGCATATCTGGCACAACAGCGATTCCAAATCCGTTGGCGACGAATCCGGCAATTGTCTGATCTTCCTCTATTTCAAAAACAGCATCCGGCATCTGACCGCATTGTTCAAATAACTTATCAATGACAGCGCGGAGACCGCTTCTTTGTGAGAACAGGATCTGGGGATATTGCAGGGTTTCTTTCAGATGGATGCTTTCTCTGTCAGCAAGCGGATGCTTTCTGGGAACAATCAGAACAAGTTCCTGTCTGGAAATCGGAATGAAGTCGATCAATGGCTCGTTGTCTGCGCAGGAACAGAAGGCAATATCGTATTTCTGCTCTTTTAATCCATCCAGGATATCTGAGGTCAGACCATTGTAAAAATGAAAGTCTATATTTTTATATGGATATTCAGAAACAAATCCACGGATCAGATCCGGCACGAGACTGGTGCCAAGTGTCCTAAGCAGAGCAATATCCAGTCTTCCGTCGCCGGAGCCAAAGGCTTTGATATGTGTGACGCTGTTGTCGAGAATTTCCAGGGAGCGTTCGATCTCCTTCAAAAATTCAGTCCCGCATTTGGTGAGTACTATATTACGGCCTTCTTTTTCGAATAATTTTACCCCCATCTCTTTTTCCAGTGAAGAGATTGCGTGGCTTAAGCTTGGCTGAGTGATACAGAGCTGCTCCGCAGCTTTGGTATAATGCTGCATTTTGGCTAGTGTCACAAAATAGCGAAGATGATATAAATTCATGTGAAAAACCCCCGTCTGCATTCTAAAATCAAATGTATCTGACTGCATTGTAGCATGACCTATAGATAATTTCTATCAATTTTCATAAAATTAAGCATTAGTTTTTATCAACAGCGGAAAGTATAATAAATATATCAAGAGATTGACAAAAAATTATCACACTTCGCAGGCGGAAAAGAGTTCCATATAAAACGAAGGGTTATGGGAGGAAAAAATATGTCAAAAAATCATCCAATTACAATCAGTTCCTGGACACTGGGGGATCAGTGTAAATTTGAAGACCGCGTAAAGGCAGCAAAAGAAGCTGGATACGAGGGAATCGGTCTTCGTGCAGAAACTTATGTAGATGCGTTAAACGAAGGGCTTCATGATGAAGACATTCTTGCAATCCTGAAGAAATACGATATGAAAGTGACGGAAGTTGAATATATCGTGCAGTGGGCAGAAGAACACCGCTCTTATGAGCAGAAATACAAAGAGCAGATGTGCTTCCACATGTGTGAGTTATTTGAGGTAGAGCATATCAACTGTGGTCTGATGGAAAATTATTCTGTTGAATATACTGCTCAGAAATTAAAAGAATTATGCCAGAGGGCAGGAAAATACATCATCGGTGTTGAACCAATGCCATACAGCGGCCTCCCGGATCTGGAGAAAGCATATGCGGTTGTAAAAGAATCCGGATGTGGGAATGCAATGCTGATCCTGGATACATGGCACTGGGTAAGAGCAGATCAGCCATATGACATCCTGACAAAAGAGATGGCAAAGAAGGTTGTAAGTATCCAGATCAACGATGCGTATGAAAGACCATATGCTGCATCTATTTTAAGAGATGAATCCATGCATGACCGTCTTGCACCTGGAACTGGAGCAAAGGATACAGCCGGATTTGTAAAAATGATCAAGGAAGCAGGTGTATCGCCGAAAGCAGTGGGTGTAGAGGTGATTTCGGATGCGATTCTTGCAAAAGGATTAAAGGAAGCTGCAGAATATACATACAGCAATACGAAAAAAGTATTAGAAGAAACCTGGCCGGAGCTTTTAGAAGACTAATTGGAAGTTATATGATTTACACACAGGAAAGGATAGGATGATATGAAATTTCGTGCAATGTTTCAGCCGATTGAAATCGGTAATATGACCGTGAAAAACAGATTTGTGGTACCTCCAATGGGAAACAATTTTGCAAATACCGACGGAACGATGAGCGAGCAGTCTGTTGCTTATTATGGCGCAAGAGCAAAGGGAGGATTTGGACTGGTAACGCTTGAAGCAACCGTCGTTCATAAAGATGCAAAGGGAGGACCGAGAAAACCTTGTCTTTATGATGACAGCACAATTGACAGCTTTAAAAAAGTAATTGATGCATGTCATGCAGAGGGGGCAAAAGTTTCTATCCAGCTTCAGAATGCCGGACCGGAAGGAAATGCCAAAAATGCAGGTGCTCCGATCAAAGCTGCAACTGCGATCAAGTCCGATTTTGGAAGAGATATTCCGGAAGCACTTACAACGGAGCAGGTATATGAATTGATCGATGGATACGGAGAGGCTGCCAGACGTGCTTTAGAGGCTGGGGCAGATGCAGTAGAAGTTCATATGGCACATGGATATCTGGTGAACTCTTTTATGTCTCCTAGAACAAACAAAAGAGTGGATGAGTTCGGCGGATGCTTTGAGAACAGAATGCGTTTTTCACGTCTGATCATCGAAAAAATCCGTGAAAAAACAGGAGACAAGCTGGCAATTCTTGCACGTATCAACAGTTCGGATGAAGTCCTTGGAGGACTGGATGTTCATGATAGTGCCGCAATTGCAGCATATCTGGAGGATTGTGGAGTCGATGCACTTCATGTATCACGTGCAGTTCATATCCGGGATGAATATATGTGGGCGCCTACAACGATCCACGGCGGATTTTCTGCAGATTTTGTAACAGAGATCAAACGTGCGGTAAGTATTCCGGTGATCACCGTTGGCCGTTTTACAGAACCACAGTATGCGGAACTTTTAGTAAGAGAAGGACGTGCGGATATGGTTGCATTTGGCCGTCAGAGTCTTGCAGATCCTGAGATGCCGAATAAAGCCAAAGAAGAACGTCTGGATGACATGATTCCATGTATTGCATGTCTTCAGGGCTGTGTTCCGAACATGTATCAGGGAAAACCGCTTCGCTGTCTGACAAACCCATTCCTCGGACATGAATGTGAAGGAATGAAGAAGGCAGAGAAGGCGAAAAAGGTTATGGTAATCGGAGGCGGTGTCGGCGGTCTTTGCGCAGCATTTGTTGCGGCAGAACGTGGACATGAGGTAACCTTGTATGAAGCAGGGGATGTACTTGGTGGAAATATGCGTCTTGCAGCATTCCCACCGGGAAAAGGTGATATTACAAACATGGTTCGTGCATATATTCACCGCTGTGAAAACGATGGTGTCAAAATTGTGATGAATAAAGAAGTAACACTTGATTTCATCAAAGCAGAGAATCCAGATGCAGTGATCGTGGCTACCGGTTCCAAGACACTGGTACTTCCGATCGAAGGCATTGACAGAGAAGAAATTATCTACGGATCCGATATTCTTGACGGAAAACGTATGCCGGGCAAAAAGGTGCTGATCGTCGGCGGCGGAATGGTTGGATGCGAGATCGCAGCTTTTCTTGGAGAGCAGGAGCATGATGTCACAGTGATCGAATTCCGTGATCAGGTTGGCGCAGATGTGATCAAAGAGCATAAGAAATACCTGATGCAGGATTTTAATGACTATAAGATTGGTCAGATCACAGGAGCAAAAGTATGCCGTTTCTTTGAAGATGGTGTAGAATATGAGACTGCTGACGGAGAGAAGCATGAGACAAGAGGTTACGATACTGTGGTTCTTTCCATGGGATACAGAAACTACAATCCGTTTGCGGATCAGTTAGAAGAACTTGGAAAAGAAACTTATGTGATCGGAGATGCAGTCCGTGCAAGAAGAGCACTGGATGCGACTGCAGAAGCATTTGAAGCAGCAATGAAGCTGTAATCAAAAAAGAGAAGTCTTTAGGAGGATAAGATAATGGAAAAAAGAATTTCAGGACATACAGGATTACTTGCACTGATCGGAAGCCCGGTTGGACATTCCGGATCACCTGCAATGTACAATTTCAGTTTCCAGCATGACGGACTGGATTATGCATATATGGCATTTAACATTACAGAGGATCAGGTTCCGGCTGCACTGGATGCGATGAGACTTTTTAAAATGAGAGGCTGTAACGTGACAATGCCTTGTAAAAACGAAGTCGCAAAGCATATGGACGAGCTTTCCCCTGCTGCAAGAATTATCGGAGCAGTGAATACGATTGTAAACGAAGATGGAAAACTGATCGGACATATCACAGATGGAGTTGGTTTTGTCCGCAATTTAAAAGAACATGGCGTTGATGTAAAAGGTAAGAAGATCGTTGTTCTTGGAGCCGGCGGGGCAGCAACTGCAATCTCTGTACAGTGTGCATTGGATGGAGCAAAAGAAGTTGTAATCTTCAATGGAGATGATCCATTCTTTGACCGGGCGCTTGGAACCAAAGAAAAGCTGAAACAAGAAGTGCCTGATTGCGTTGTAAATGTATATCATCTGGAAGATCAGGATAAACTTGCAGCAGAAATTGCATCTGCAGACATCCTTGCAAATGCAACGAAGGTTGGAATGAAACCAAATGACGGAGTATCTTTAGTTGATCCTGATATGTTAAGAAAAGAACTGATCGTAGCAGATGCAGTATACAATCCAGAGAAAACCAAACTGATCCTGGATGCAGAAGCAATCGGATGTCAGGCAATCGGCGGAAAAGGTATGCTGTTATGGCAGGGGGCTGCTGCTTATAAGCTTTATACAGGCAAAGAAATGCCAACAGCAGAGTATCAGAAATTCCAGGCAGAGCAGGAAAACAAATAATAGCAGCTATTGTTACAGATTTTAAAAGAATGAGAGAATACGATGGAAAATACAAATTATAAGAAGTTTATTCCAACTTCGATCGCATTATACTTTACGTATTTTATTCATGGAATCGGAGCTTCGATCCTTGGATTGTATAAACCACAGTTTGCTGAGCATTGGGGAGCTGAAAAGCTCTCAGACGGAACATTTGATGTCAGCGCAGTTGTACTTGTGATTGCCGCACTTGGACTGGGACGTTTGATTTCCCTTCCATTTTCCGGCCCGATCTCAGATAAATTCGGAAGAAGATTAAGCGGTATTATTGGTGTGATCTGCTATGCAATCTTCTTTTTCGGAATCGCAATGTCACCAAGCATGAAAATTGCATATGCGTTTGCAATCGTAGGAGGTATTGCAAATTCCTTTTTAGATACCTGTGTCAGCCCGACCTGCATGGAAATCTATGTGAATTCACCGTCCGTTGCAAACCTGTTTACCAAGTTTTCCATGTGCATCAGCCAGTTTTTACTGCCGTTTGCAATTGGAGCAGTTGCGGCAGCAAATATGTCTTACCGCACGATCTTTATTGTTGCGGGCATCGCAATCGCAATTGACGGAGTACTGATCTTATTTATGCCATTTCCGGAAAGAGGCGCAAAGACCGCTGAGAAGAAAAAAGAGAAAAAGAAATTACAGCTCTCAAGCGGTGCAATTGCGGCAATCCTGATTGGATTTACAAGTTCTTCGACCTTTATGCTGTGGTTAAACTGCAACAAAGAACTTGGCGTTTCCTACGGGATGAGCGAGACAGCAGCGGGAGGAATCCAGTCATTCTATTCGCTTGGGACCTTTGCGGCAATTCTTCTTACCTCAGTCCTGATTAAAAAAGGATTGAAAGAGACCAGTGTGCTGGTAATTTATCCGGCAATTTCCGTTGTGACGTTACTGCTTGTATATTTCATTCAGGTACCGGTGATGTGCTATATTGCAGGTTTCCTTCTTGGATATGCGGCAGCGGGCGGAGTATTACAGCTGGCTGTGTCAACGACAGCAACATTTTTCCCGGAGAATAAGGGAACCGCAACATCTGCGGTTATGATCGCATCATCTGTTGCAAACTATACCATTTTGTCTCTGGCAGGATACATTACCAAAACTGCAGGAGTTGCGGCTCCGAGAATGATCCTTCTTTTAAATGCAGGAGTGACAGTAATCGGTATCATTCTAGCTTTAATCGTGAAAAAGAGCATGAATGCAGGACAGAAATAAGACAGCAAATTGACGAAATGAAATAAGCTTAGTAAAATAGAAATGGTTGTTACATATTGCGCAACAGCCATTTCTTTACACTTTAGATTGTTAAAAAAAACACAAATTGTGCGTAAAATTTATGAATTTGCGGGGTAAAATTCATAAATAAAAAGAGAAAGAAAGTGAGAGAGTTATGAACGCTGTAAACGACAAAAAAGAACTCCCTTATATTCCGCTTGGAATATTCAAACTTCGCTTACCTGGAATTCACTATAAACTGGAATACGTAGAATTCCTGCAGGGACTGATCATAGGAACCACTTCGCTTGCTTCCCTGCCATATATGACAGAATATATGGGGCTGCCATATGAGCTTGCATGGAGCTGCGTGATCATTGAAACATTCTTATATATGCTTCACTGCACACTTGGAGATCCGGTTGTTCCGGGATGGATCACACCGACGCTTCCACTTACGCTTGCATATCTTTCCGGATTTGAAAAAGGACCGGAGCGGACGCAGGCGATGATTGCGTTGCAGCTTCTAGTGGCAGCGGTATTTCTGTTTATGGGAATTACGAAGCTCGCTGAGAAGTTTGTATCTGCCATCCCAACGTCCATAAAGGGTGGTATTCTTCTGGCAGCACCGATCACGGTTATGCAGACACAGCTTGGGGAAAACGGACAATTGATGAAATATCCGGTGGCTGTGCTTGTCGGAACCTGTCTTTTGATCTTCCTCAGCTATTCGCCGCTCTGTCAGGAAAAAAGAAAAACAAACAAATTCCTGGACATTATGGCCAAATTTGGTAATCTGTTTCCGTATTTACTGGCGATGGTTATTGGAGTTGCAATCAAGGAGCTTGCTGCGCCACAGATCGAGCTTGGCACGATCATTAAAATCCCGGATTTCAAGGGGATTCTAGAGAGCTATAGTTTGTTTGGGGTTGGATTCCCAAAATTATCAATGTTCATCAGTGCACTGCCACTGGCACTGATCAGTTATGTACTTGCATTTGGTGATTTTGTCACAACTGAGACGCTGATTAAAGAGGCAAAAGAAGAAAGAGATGACGAGATCATTGATTTTAATTCCAGCAGATCGAATATCATCAGTGGTCTTCGGAATCTGATCCTGGCGATATTTGCACCTTTTCCTCCACTTTCCGGTCCATTATGGGTTGGTATGACAGTATCAGTTGCTGTACGCTATAAAGAGGGGAAAAAAGCGATGAAGTCGCTGATGGGTGGAATGGCTTCTTTCCGGCTTGCCACATTTATCAGTGTGATCATTGTTCCGGTAGTTTCTTTTATGAATCCGGTATTCCCGGTAGGATCCGGAATCACCTTGCTGTTCCAGGCTTATGTATGTGCAAGGATCGGTATGGAGTATTGTAAGAGTGCGACGGACAAGAGTATTGCAGCAATCATGGCGGCTGTGCTTGCATTTAAAGGGTCCGCATGGGCACTGATCGTAGGTTTTGGTCTGAATCTGCTGATGTCAAATTACGATTCCATGATCGCAAAACGTGAGGAAAAGAAAGAAGAAAATTAGAAAATATAATATCTGTGGGCAGGGTGTGGTTCTTTGGATCACATCCTGTTTTTCGTATACAAAACTTTATAAATAAACTTAATGATACATAGTCTCACTAATACCTCTTGACGCAGGAAAATAAATTAGGTATTATAAACACAAGTTAGAAATAACTAACTACACGAATTAAGGAGATCATATGTGTCAGGAAGTTTTTGAAATTGTGAAAGGAATGGATCGGAAGAGCATTGAGACCCAGCTGGCATTGCAGTGTGCCCCACTGATTACCGGTATAAAAATTTCGAACCTTTTGATTATTCCTGCTGAAAATGAGAAAGTCCTGCGAGCTGTACTTATGCATACCGGCATTTGTTTCTACCGCCTGTTGAAATCAGAGGATCGGATTACCTTCCTTCTTTTTCGAAGAAACCTGCTGGAAGAGTATATAAACAGAACCGATATCCGTAATTTTTTTCAAAGAGAAGGATATAAAGAGTTTGGGCTTGGATACATTTTGCGGACATTTCAGATTCGTTATCATTCATATATGACCAGAGAACAGACATTTCCTCATGAGATGGGATTGCTTTTGGGGTATCCCATCGAGGATGTTCGTGGTTTTATTGATCACGCAGGTGAACAATATCTGTATTCCGGCTACTGGAAAGTATATCAGGATGTGGAAACCAAAAAACGCATTTTTGAGCAGTATGAGACTGCGAAAGAGACGCTGATACAATTGCTTGCATCCGGAATTCATATGGAAGAGATTATCAGACATTATTATGGGAATAATCGGTTAAAAAAAGCTGTGTAATGTTGTATATCAAACAGAAAATTCCCAGCAATAAGGTATGATATAAATAAAGATCATTGGAAAGGAGATCATCACAGGATGAGTAAGGTGAGTGTTGTATATTGGTCACAGTCAGGAAATACACAGGCAATGGCGGAAGCTGTTGGTTCTGGAATTACTGCAGCTGGACAGGAAGCAGACGTCATCGACGTAAGCAGCGCTTCAATTGATGAACTGAAAAATGAAAAAGCCTTCGCACTTGGCTGTCCGGCAATGGGCGCAGAAGTTCTCGAAGAAGGCGAGATGGAGCCTTTTGTTACTGAATTAGAGGCTTATGTTTCAGGAAAGACCATTGCTCTGTTTGGCTCTTATGGATGGGGCGACGGACAGTGGATGAGAGACTGGGTAGACCGCATGAGCAGTGCGGGAGCAACCGTATTAAACGGAGAAGGTCTGATCTGCAATGAAACACCAGATAGTGATGTATTGGCTGATTGCGAAAACTTAGGTAAACAGCTTGCAGCAAATGCATAAATAAAGTTTGATAACGTTCACTTTAAAACGTTATGCCATAGTTAAATCCTTAAATAAATAAAGTGTAAATCAAAAGAAGTCCTGGTCGCCATACCAGGGCTTCTTGCTATGTGTTAGTTGTTGTGTTGTCCGGATTCAAGTTCTTTTTTCAGGTTTTTCTGAGCAGTAGAAAGCATCAGCTTGATGCGGTTTAACTGGTTCACTTCGGATGCACCCGGGTCATAGTCAATCGCAACAATATTGGCGGTTGGATATTCATGACGCAGTTCTTTGATAACCCCCTTACCAACAATGTGGTTTGGCAGACATGCAAATGGCTGTGCGCAGATAATGTTGGTTGCTCCCTGATGGATGAGTTCGATCATTTCACCGGTCAGGAACCAGCCTTCACCCGTCTGGTTTCCGATGGAAACAATATGCTTAGCAGATTCTGCGGTATCCTGGATGTAAGCGGTCGGTTCAAAATGCTTACTCTTTGCAAGTTCATCACGGGCGTCTTTTCGAAGCCATTCAAAGAATTTGATCAACAGATTATTTATGCGTTTGGCTTTTTTGGAATCACCGAGATAATCTGTTTTAAAGTTCTGGTTGTAACAGCAGTAGAGCAGGAAGTCTGTAAGATCCGGAACGACTGCTTCCGCTCCCTCGGATTCCAGAAGGTCAACAACGTAGTTGTTTGCTACCGGATGGAATTTAACGAGGATCTCACCAACAACGCCGACACGAGGTTTTTTGATATCGAGCATTGGAAGATTATCAAAGTCACGGATGATCTCACGGCACATCTTACGGTAAGTTCTGTGAGAAAGAATTTTATCCTGTGAGATAAACGCAATCACTTTCTTTTTCCATTTTTCGTGCAGTGCATTGGCAGATCCTGGTACTGCTTCGTATGGTCTTACGCGGTACAGACAACGCATGAAGATATCTCCGAATTCCAGTGCATAAAGTCCGTGCTGGATCAGCTTCGGCGTGAAAGTGAAGCCCGGGTTTTTCTCAAGTCCTACCATATTGATCGAGATAACCGGAACATCCGGATATCCGGCCTTGATCAGGGCACGGCGGATGAAACCGATGTAGTTTGTCGCACGGCATCCACCTCCCGTCTGTGAGATCAGGATCGCTGTTTTATTCATATCATATTTACCGGACATGACAGCGGCCATAATCTGACCAACAACGATCAGGGAAGGGTAGCAGGCATCGTTATTTACGTATTTTAATCCGACGTCGACACATTCTCTTGCCGGGATATCCGGGATGGATAAATGATAACCGGCAGCCTGGAAAGCAGGAAGAAGAAGCTCAAAGTGGATCGGAGACATCTGTGGACAGATGATCGTATATCCTGCTTTTTTCATTTCTTCTGTGAATATTACACGTTCGTAATTCGAAGGTTTGATCGTGCGTTTCTCGTGTTTCTTTTCTCTGACACGGATGGCAGAAAGAAGAGAACGGATACGGATTCTTGCAGCACCAAGGTTGTTGACTTCATCGATCTTCAGGCAGGTATAGATTTTGCCGGAACCGGATAAAATATCATTTACGCAATCGGTTGTAACAGCGTCCAGACCGCATCCGAAGGAATTTAACTGGATGAGGTCAAGATCATCTCTTGTTTTTACAAAGTTTGCTGCCGCATAAAGGCGTGAATGGTACATCCACTGATCCATAACGATAAGAGGACGTTCTACATTACCTAAATGTGATACAGAATCTTCGGTCAGAACACAGATTCCATAGGAATTGATTAGTTCCGGAATACCGTGGTTGATTTCCGGGTCAACATGGTATGGACGACCAGCAAGCACGATGCCGCGTTTTCCGGTCTCTTCCATATATTTTAAGACTTCCTCCCCTTTCTGGCGGACTTCCAGACGTACGACTTCAAGCTCTTTCCATGCATCGGATACTGCATTGCGGATTTCACTTTCCGGAATGCCGAATTCTTTTGTGAAACATGCCACAAGCTGTTTGGAGAGCGTTTCCTCGCTTGTAAAAGCCATAAATGGATTCAGGAAGCGCATCTGTCCGGAGGTAATCTCATCCACATTATTTTTGATGTTTTCAGAGTATGAGGTGACGATCGGGCAGTTGTAATGGTTATTTGCATCCGGGAATTCCCTGCGTTCATATGGAATTGCCGGATAGAAAATAAAATCTACATTATGATGGATAAGCCAGGAAACATGACCATGTGCAAGTTTGGCCGGATAGCATTCGGATTCACTTGGGATGGACTCAATTCCGAGTTCATAAATTTTACGTGTGGACTGTGGTGAGAGTACGAAACGGAATCCGAGTTTTGTAAAGAACGTAGCCCAGAATGGAAAGTTCTCGTACATATTCAGTACTCTTGGAAGACCAACGGTTCCACGTTTTGCGTCTTCTTCAGAAAGCGGTTTATAGTCAAAAATACGTTTGTTTTTATAGTCAAACAGGTTTGGGATGTTTTCTTTATTTTTTTCTTTTCCAAGACCGCGTTCGCAGCGGTTTCCGGTGATGTACTGTCTGTTGTCGGAGAATTTGTTGATCGTGAGCAGACAGTGGTTGGTACATCCCTGACATCTTGCAAGCTTGGTCTCATAGGTCAGCTGATTGATCTGATCAATGGTCAGCATCGTTGTCTGATAGCCTTCCTCATGACGTTCTCTTGCAATCAGAGCACAACCGAATGCACCCATGATTCCGGCAATATCCGGACGGGTAGCGTGCACACCAGCAATTTTTTCAAAGCTTCGTAAAACTGCATCGTTATAGAAAGTTCCACCCTGGACAACGATATTTTCGCCAAGATCTTTTGCATCGGATAATTTGATTACTTTATATAAAGCATTTTTAATTACAGAATATGCAAGACCGGCGGAAATATCAGAAACGGTTGCGCCTTCCTTCTGTGCCTGTTTTACTTTGGAGTTCATAAATACGGTGCATCGTGTTCCAAGGTCGATCGGATTTTTGGCAAATAATGCTTCTTTTGCAAAGTCCTGAACAGAAAAATTCAATGATTTTGCAAATGTTTCGATAAAGGAACCGCAGCCGGAAGAACATGCTTCGTTTAACTGGACAGAGTCAACGGTATGATTTTTGATCTTGATGCATTTCATATCCTGACCACCGATGTCTAAGATACAATCTACCTTAGGATCAAAGAATGCAGCCGCATAATAATGTGCAACCGTCTCGACTTCTCCTTCATCCAGCATTAAGGCGGCTTTTAACAAAGCTTCTCCGTAGCCGGTAGAGCAGGAATGTACAATGTGAGCCTTCTTGGGAAGAAGAGAGTAGATTTCCTGGATAGAGCGGATCGCAGTTGCAAGCGGGCTTCCGTTGTTGTTACTGTAAAAGGAATATAAAAGGTCACCGGATTCACTGACCAGCGCAATTTTGGTTGTGGTAGAGCCGGCATCAATTCCAAGGTAACAATCGCCTTCATAAGTGGAAAGATCTGCGGTTTTTACATGGTTGTTCTGATGACGTCTGGTAAATTCATCATAGGCAGCCTGATCGGAAAAAAGAGGTTCCATACGGGCAACTTCAAATTCCATATGTATATCAGAAGAAAGCTTGTTCACGAGATCAGAAAGTGTTGTGACATGATCTTCCTTATAATTCAGTGCAGAACCGATTGCTGCAAACAGGTGGGAATTCTCCGGGGTGATCGCATGTTCGTCGTCCAGGTTCAAAGTGCGGATAAAGGAGGCCTTTAACTGGTCGAGGAAATGCAAAGGTCCACCAAGAAATGCAACGTGGCCACGGATCGGTTTACCACAGGCAAGACCACTGATCGTCTGATTTACAACTGCCTGGAAAATGGAGGCGGATAAATCTTCACGGGTTGCGCCTTCGTTGATCAGAGGCTGGATATCTGTTTTGGCAAATACACCACAACGGGCTGCAATCGGATAGATTGCTTTATAGTTCTTGGCATATTCGTTCAGACCGGTTGCATCTGTCTGGATCAGGGATGCCATCTGATCGATAAAGGAGCCGGTTCCACCGGCACAGATCCCGTTCATGCGCTGTTCTACATTGCCACCTTCAAAATAGATGATCTTTGCATCTTCTCCACCAAGCTCAATGGCAACATCTGTCTGCGGAGCATAATGCTGTAATGCGGTAGATACGGAAATTACCTCCTGAACAAATGGAACATTCAGATGCTTGGCAAGGGTTAATCCACCAGATCCGGTGATCATTGGTGCAACTTTACGATCGCCGAGTGCATCAAAGGCTTTTTGTAAAAGGGAAGAAAGTGTTTCCCTGATATTGGCAAAGTGACGTTCATAATCGGAAAAAAGCAGTTCGTCTTTATCATCCAGTACTGCGACTTTTACGGTTGTTGAACCAATGTCAATACCCAGTTTGTGTAACGTATTGTTTTCCATATTATCCTCCGTTGTACTTTCTGGAAAGTACTTGTATCGTAATAGTATCTTTTATGCTTTTCTACTTATTAAATGTTATAAGCAAACTCCTTACATTATACGATAGGAAAATGCAAAAAACAATACGGGGTTTCTAAACATTTTATGAAGAATGTGCCGCTGCGTTGACAATTGATGGTGGAAGCCGATATAATAAAATCTGCATAAAATACGTTTAACAACAGCAGCATAATGTTGCTGGACAGGAGAGATTATATGAACTGGATGGATAAATTAGAACGAAAATGGGGAAAGTATGCGATCCCGGATATACACAGGTATCTGATCATTGCAATTTTGATCGGCTATGCAATCAGTTATCTTGCAGGCGGCCTGTTCGATTTCCTGACATTCAATGTGAATGCAATCCTGCATGGCCAGATCTGGAGGCTTGTGACATGGATTCTGATCCCGCCGTCAGGACAGCTTGTTTTTACATTGTTATTTCTGATCTGTCTGATTCCGATGGGACATACACTGGAACAGATTTTTGGAAGCTTTAAGATGAATGTCTATTTCATTGGTGGAATCATTCTCAGTGATATTGGAGGCTTCATCACATATTTTGTATGCTATCTTCTGACCGGACTTTCCGGGGTGAATGTCAGCCTGACGACTTACTATTTACTGTTGACCACGTTTATGGCGCTTGCATTATGCATGCCGGATGCGACTGTAAATCTGTATTTTGTTTTGCCGATTAAGATGAAATGGATGCTGGTTCTTTATTTTGCAGATCTGGCTTATGAAATTTACGAAAATTTCCGTGTTGGAAGCCAGTTTGGCTCTGCACTTGGACGTAATGTTGGTATGATCATGGGAGTTGTATTGAGTGCCCAGATTGTCTTTGCACTGGTCAACCTTGGACTTTTCTTTTATTTTACAAAACAGCGTGTCTCAAGAAAACAAAAGAAAAGACAAAAAGAATTCCGTGCACAGTTTGCAGCTGGACCAAGACCGGGTTCAGGAATCAGTAAACATAAATGTGCCATTTGTGGACGCACGGAGTTAGATGATCCGAATCTGGTATTCCGCTATTGTTCAAAGTGTGAGGGCAATTATGAATATTGCCAGGATCATCTGTTCACACATAAGCATGTAAAACGAATGAATTAGGAGAGTATCAGAATGAAGAGATTCGTAAGTGCTTTGCTGGTTGTTGTATTATTTGCAGCATTATTGGAAGGCAGCATTCAGGCTGAACGGGCAAATGTCAGAAAGAAAGAGGCTTTACCAGAACTTAAGGTCGGTGTGATCTTAAATGGTGATGAAACAGAAAGCTATACAAAAGCTCATATTCATGGAATTCAGGCAGCTGCAAAGAAACTTGGAATATCAGAAAACAATATTGAATGGAAGACGAGAATTGATGGATCGGACGTCTGCTATGATGCAGCAAAGTCGCTTGCAGAGGATGGATGCAGTCTGATCATTGCAAACAGCAGAGTACATCAGGATTACATAAAGAAAGCCGCAGAAAAGTTTCCGGATGTAAACTTTGTTTGTATAGGAGGAGATTATGCGGCGATTTCGCAGATCGACAATTTCTACAACGGATATACAGCTATTTATGAGGCAAGATATGTATCCGGTGTGGTTGCGGGCATGAAACTGGAGGAAATGCTAAAGGAAAACCAGATTCCGGAAGGAAGTGTGGATGAAGAGGGGAGAGTCCGGATCGGATATGTAGGTTCCTATCCGGATGCACAAACCGTTTCCGATTATACTGCTTTTTATCTTGGAATAAAATCAATTGTTTCTAATGTAGTCATGAACGTTGCGTATACACATACGGATTATGATATGGAACTTGAGACAACAGCAGCGGATACACTTATGAATCTGGGATGTGTGATCATTGGACAGCATGATGGCTCAACCGGAGTTCCTGCAGCAATCCAGGCAAGAAAAGATGCGGGACAGATTGTTTATTATGTAGGGTGTAACGCAGACATGTCAGAAACTGCACCAACAGCTTCCCTGACAAGTGCAGTAAGCAACTGGAAAACATATTATCTTGAGCTTTTTAAAAAGGCATTACATAAAGAAGAACTTCCGCAGGACTGGTGTGGTGGATATGCTGAAAATGCAGTGAAGATCACACAGCTGGGTTCGGAGACGGCGGATGGAACAGAAACGAAGGTGGAAGAACTTGAAGCAGCCATTTCAGACGGAACATGTAAAGTCTTTGACACATCGACATTTACTGTGAGCGGTGGGGTTGTTTCGGATGCAAAAGTTGATCTTTCCCTATTGAATGAAGAGAATGGAGAAGTGGTTTATCCGGGAGAAACTGTGGAGGCAATTGCATCGGAGGATGGAAGTACATATTTTGCAGAATCAAAATACCGGTCAGCACCGTATTTTACACTTCGCATAGATGGGATCACAGAATTAAACGCAGAAGAAACTGCGGAAGAATAAACGCAGAAACAAAAATGGCAGAGCTGTGGGCAGGTTGACAAAGCTTCGTACGCACTCTATAATTAAAAAATATTAGCAACAGGAGGAAGAGAGGCAATGGAAAACGAAGCAGTCTCCAAAAATTTTATTGAACAGATCATAGAAAAGGATTTAGCGGAAGGACACTGTGAATCTGTAGTTACAAGATTCCCACCGGAACCGAATGGTTACCTTCATATCGGACATGCAAAGTCAATCCTTTTAAATTATGGACTTTCAAAGAAATACGGTGGTAAATTTAATCTCCGTTTTGATGATACAAATCCGACAAAAGAGAAAGTGGAATTCGTGGAATCCATTCAGGCAGACGTAAAATGGCTTGGGGCAGATTGGGAAGACCGGCTGTTCTTTGCTTCTGATTATTTTGACCAGATGTATGAAGCTGCTGTAACACTGATCAAAAACGGGAAAGCATATGTATCAGATCTGACAGCAGAGCAGATCAGAGAGTATCGTGGATCACTGACAGAGCCTGGAAAGAATGATCCAAACAGGGAAAGAAGCGCAGAAGAGAATCTGGATCTGTTTGAACGCATGAAGAATGGCGAGTTTGAGGACGGAACAATGGTGTTACGTGCTAAGATTGACATGACATCGTCCAATATTAATATGAGAGACCCTGTTCTTTATCGTGTAGCACATATGACACATCACAGAACCGGAGATCAATGGTGCATTTATCCAATGTATGATTTTGCACATCCGATCGAGGATGCAATCGAAGGAATCACACATTCTATCTGTACCTTGGAGTTTGAAGATCACAGACCATTATATGACTGGGTCGTGACAGAACTTGGATATAAGAAGGATGCAGATGATACACCGAAGCAGATTGAATTTGCAAAGCTTTATCTTACCAACGTTGTAACCGGTAAGCGTTATATCAAGCGTCTGGTAGAAGATGGAATTGTGGACGGATGGGATGATCCAAGACTGGTTTCGATCGCTGCACTTAGAAGAAGAGGATTTACGCCGGAATCCATCCGCAATTTTGTGGAACTTTGTGGAATTTCCAAAGCAAACAGTTCTGTAGATTATGCAATGTTAGAGTACTGTATCCGAGAGGATCTGAAGATGAAACGTCCTCGTATGATGGCAGTTCTTGATCCGGTTAAAGTGATTATTGATAATTACCCGGAAGATCAGGTAGAACAGCTGGAAGTAACCAACAACCTTGAGAATCCGGAACTTGGAACAAGAGAGGTACCATTTACAAAAGAGCTTTATATTGACAGGGAAGATTTTATGGAGAATCCTCCAAAGAAATATTTCCGTATGTTCCCGGGCAATGAAGTGCGTCTGATGAATGCATATTTTGTAAAATGTGAGAGCTTCAAAAAGGATGAGAATGGAAATGTTACGGAGATCCATTGTACGTATGATCCGGCATCAAAGGGCGGAAACAGCCCGGATGGACGTAAAGTAAAAGGAACGATCCAGTGGGTTTCTGCAAAATATGCAAAACCGGTAACGGTTCGTCTTTACGAAAACATTGTAAACGAAGAACTTGGAGTGTATAATGAAGACGGAAGTCTGAATCTGAATCCAAATTCGCTTACGGTACTTGAAAATTGTATGGTGGAACCGGCACTTATGGAAGCAAAACCATATGAGAGTTTTCAGTTTGTAAGACAGGGATTCTTCTGTGCAGATTGCAAGGATTCCAAACCAGGACAGCCGGTATTCAACAGAGTTGTTTCTCTGAAGAGTTCCTTTAAGCTTCCAAAGGCAAATGCATAAGAATAAAGATAGGAGATTCCGGGGGTAACTGGAATCTCTTTTACTTCTTGGAAAAATACTGAGGTATCATTAAGAAAGGGATGTATATGAGTTTATTAACAGGGTTAGAAAAATTTGGACTGCAGGCAGATGAGATGCAGATCTACGAAAAAAGAGATGAAAAACAGATGGAAAAGAAAATTGTAAAAAAGGAAGAAAAAATTCCGGAAGAAACAGAATTTTTATTGATGAAGAGTGTAGAGTGCCCGGTGTGTGAATACAAATTTAAAACGATTTCTGTAAAATCGGGAAGACTTAGAAGAAAAGAACCAGACATGGATCTAAGACCGAGATTTTATTATATCGACACACTGAAATATGATATCTGTGCATGTCCGAAGTGTGGTTATACCGCAATGAGCAGGTATTTTGATTCCATGTCCAGCCTGCAGAGAAAGCTGATCAAGGAGAATGTCTGTGATAAATTTCATGCGCATAATACGTTGAATGTAGAAGAACTGAAAGCCTATGATTATGATACAGCAGTAGAACGTTACAAATTATCTTTGTATAATTCGATTGTAAAAAAAGCCAAGATCAGCGAAAAGGCATATACTTGTCTGAAACTTGCATGGATGTTATATGAGCAGGATGAGGAACTGACAGGAAAAGACGAAAAGACACTGGAGAAAAAGGCTGCCTGCGTCAAAGAGGCAGATGAATTTTATGAGAAAGCCTATGATGGATTTGTTGAGGCAGTTGCCAATGAGATGTATCCGATCTGTGGAATGGATCAGAATACGTTGGACTGTCTTTTGGCAGCTATGGCGTTCCGCCTGAAAAAATATGATATTGCATCTAAGATGATCTCATCAATTCTTGTATCGCGTACAGCCAGCAGCAAGATGAAAGACAAAGCATTGGATATGAAAGAAGAGATTATTGAGGCTTTGAAAAAAGAAGAACAATAATTCAGAATCAAAGAATTTTTGGGAGGCTATGATGAAAAAAGACAGATTTGATTCGCTAGATGATTCCACTTATGGTTCTCGCAATATTATCCGGATTATAATAGCAGTTGTGATAATTGCGCTTGTCGGGGCTATGCTTCTGGCTGGATTCTGGATGCAGAAGAAGAAAGATCAGATGGGGAGCGTTGGAGAACTGGACACGGAGCAGGATACAAAACAGCAGGATACGGATGATCCGGAAACCGGATCAATGGGGCAGGAAAATGGTGCCCAGGTAGATGCAAGTGCTATTTTGACTGCAAGCAGTGCAGCGGAAAATGATCAGATTACCCTTGGAATTGATGTCGCAAAATATCAGGGAACGATCGACTGGAGTAAGGTTGCTGCATCGGGAATTGATTTTGCGATGATACGTGTGGGCTACCGGACACAGAAAACAGGGGAAATGTGTGTCGACACCAATGCAAAATACAATATGCAGGAAGCACAGGCGAATGGAATTAAAATAGGGGTATATTTTTTCTCATCAGCAATTACAGAGGCGGAAGCGAAGGAAGAGGCAGACTGGGTCGCTGACTATATTTCACAATATCAGATCACATATCCAGTGGCCTTTGACTGTGAAGGCTTTCAGGATGCAGACAGCCGCCAGTCGGGACTTGACCGTGAAAAACGTACCGGGTTAGCGGCAGCGTTTATGGATGAAATTTATCAAAAAGGTTATACACCGATGTTTTATGCAGCATCCGGCGAACTGCAGGATGGTGCGGACTGGAATCTTGATACAATACAAAACAGTTATAAAATATGGGTTGCCCAGTATCCAGAAGTGCCGTATCCGGATACCGCATCTTCCAGTTATACCGGAACGCATGCTATGTGGCAGTATACCAATCAGGGAACCATTCCAGGTATTGGAACTACAGTAGATCTGAATGTAGCATATTTTGGATATGATGAAACTGCACAGGCAAAGGACGGGGCAGCGCCGGATGCTGCAAGTGCAGATCCGGAAGCGAACATGAAGTTTCAGGATGTAAACGAGAGTGTTACAGCAAAGGAATCCGCAAATCTGAGAAATATTCCAAGTCAGGATACCGACAGCACGGTAGAGCTCACATTAAATAATGGTGATGTTGCCATGCGGACAGGCATCAGTGAAAGCGGATGGTCACGCCTTTTATATAACGGAGCCACGTATTATGCGGTATCCAGTTATCTGACCACGGATTTAAATTATGTGGCAGCAGGACAGGAAGGCAGTGGAAGTGGTGATGGATTAAAGACGAAGTTCACAGACTGTAGCGATGTTGTAACCGCAAAAATTGAAGTAAATCTGAGGACAATCCCAAGTGTTACGAACCCGGATGCAGTTGTGGCAGCAGTTCTGACGAATGGGGAAACTGTGACAAGAACAGGAATCAATGAGGAATTCGGATGGTCCAGAGTGGACTATAATGGGCAGACGTTGTATTGTATTTCAAGCTATCTTACGACTGCACAATAATAAGAAAATCAGTATTCGTTAAGGCAATGTTAAGACCATACAGGAATTGTGTATGATACAATGATATTTGTAGTTAGGAATAAATACAAATGGAATGAGGAGAACACATAATGTTAGTCGTATCACATGTCACAAAAAAGTATCGTAAAGTAATTGCGAACAATGATATCAATCTTACGATTGATAATGGGCAGATTGGAATTTTGTTAGGACCAAACGGTGCTGGAAAAAGTACGATCATCAAATGTATTATGGGATTTTTAAAGTATGATGGGCAGATTACCGTTGACGGACGTCCAAATAAAACGGTAGAAGCAAAAAGATATATGGGATATGTTCCGGAGATCCCGTCGCTTTATCCAAACCTTACAGTTGATGAACATCTTGAATTTATTGCCAGAGCGTATAAGTTAAAAGATTATAAAGAATATAAGGAGCAATTGCTGGAACGCTTTGAACTCCTCGATAAACGAAAAAAGTTTGGTGATGAACTGTCGAAAGGAATGCAGCAGAAACTCAGCATCTGTTGTGGACTTCTTCCAAGGCCGCAGCTGATCCTTTTTGATGAGCCAATGATCGGCCTTGATCCTCATGCAATCAAAGAATTGAAGAAAGTATTTGAAGAACTGAAAGAAAAAGGATGCTGTGTACTGGTTAGTACGCATATGATCGACAGCATCGAAGAACTGTGGGACACAACGTACATCATGAAAGATGGTCAGATTGCTGCAACTGTGGACCGGAAGGATATTGGCGAGCTGGATAAGAGCCTGGAGGATATTTTCTTTGAGATCACGGAAGCTCCGAAGGAAGGGGTGTAATGTATGAAAATGGTGGGATATTACGCATGGCATACATTTTTGAATTCCTTAAAGAAGATATTTCAGAGCACGTTTGTTGTTATTTTTGTGGCAGTCATAGCAATCGGAGTGATTTTTGGATTCTCAGCAGCACTTGTTGCGGATATTGTAGATTCCCAAAATGAGAGCCAGACCGAATATTCCAGTGAGGAATATAGTGGGGCGGAAGAAGAACAGGATACCGATGAGTATGCAGAGGATGACGACAAATTCACTTTCGAGGATGCACAATTTATGCAGCTGTGCTTTGAGTTTGGAATTCCAGTTGTACTGATTGCTTTTTTGCTGTATGGAATATATGGAGGAAGCAAAAACGGTTCGGATATCTTCCTTATGGCAGACGTGAATTTCCTTTTTACAGCTCCGTTAAAGCCACAGTCGGTTCTGATGTTTCGGTTGACATTTCAGATGGTTGCGACGATACTTGGTTCTTTTTATCTGATTTTTCAGATCCCGAATCTCAGACAAAATATGGGAATCAGCTGGATGGCGATCGTTGCAGTCTTTCTGGCATGGATCTTTCTTCTTTTATTACAGAGACTGGTATCGGTACTTAGCTATACGTTAACTGCAACCTATACAGAACTTAAAAAATATGTCCGTCCGCTGATCATTCTGATCGCAGCAATTGTTGCGTTGATCGTTGGAACTGCATATCTGAAGAGCGGACAGAACTGGGAACAGACAATGGCGTGCACGTTTGGAGCAAAATGGACAAGAATGATTCCTTTGATTGGATGGTATAAGGGAATGATCATGGCCGCAGTGTCTGGCAATGCGCTGGAATCACTGATCTATGGAATTCTCCTTGTAGTTCTTATGGCAGTTATGTTTGCTGGAATCTGGAGAATTAAAGCGGATTTCTATGAAGATGCTTTTTCCGGAGCGGCAGACAGAGAAAATACCATGATTGCAGCCAAGGAGGGACGCGTTGTCAATAAGAAAGAACGTTCCGAAAAAATTGCAAGAAATTCAGAAATGAAAGGATGGGGAGGAAGTGCATTTTTCTGGAAGGAAATGTATAACAGAAGACGGTTTGCTCGTTTTGGGATTTTTACGAATACGATGCTCACCTATCTGGCAGCATCTGTACTTACCGCACTTTTCTGTGAGAGGATTCTTCATGTTTCTGAATTTACGGCGATCGCAGTGATTCTGGCAGGAATCGCATTTTTCCGAAACTATGGGAATCCGATTGCGGCAGAAACATCGATGAACTGGCTGTTTCTTGTGCCAGATAACCCGTATCGGAAAGTATTTGCAGCAATGGGGGCAGGAACAGTATCCTGTGCGCTGGATGTATTACCGGCACTGGTCATCGGAGCGGTTCTGACACCGGAAAAACCATGGGTTGTATTACTTTGGTTTGTGATGATCGTAAGTATGGATTTTATGCTTTCTACAGTTGGAATGATGCTTGAAGTGTTATTCCCTGCTACAGCACTTGATATCGTAAAGAGTATGTTGCAGCTTGTTCTGAAATTTATTATGATTGCTGTGATCGTAATTATTTTGGCAGCTGGAGCACTTTTGCTCAGCCTTGAGATTGGATTACTGCTTGAGATTTTGTTTAATCTGATACTTGGCACTGTACTATTTATTATTTATCCTTCGTTGTTACATGAAGGAACTGCATAGAAATAGAAAAAAATACCGCTGATCCATAAGAATGGAATCAGCGGTATTTTCATTATGTAAGAAAATTATTTGTTTTTCTCTTTCTCAAGCTCTAACATCTTCATAGCACGAACTTTCAGTGGAAGACCGAATAAGGTGATGAAGCCATCTGCATCATGATGATCATAAAGATCACCGGTTGTAAAGCTTGCAAGTGATTCACTGTAAAGTGAGTATGGAGAAGTAGTGCCGGCTTTGATGATATTTCCTTTGTAAAGTTTGAATTTAACTTCACCGGTAACATATTCCTGGGTAGATTCTACGAAAGCCTGAACAGCCTCTCTCAGCGGAGTGAACCATTTTCCTTCATATACGATCTGGGCAAGTTTGTTTCCCATATCTTTTTTGACTTCTGCGGTAGCACGATCAAGAACAAGCTCCTCAAGCTGCTGATGTGCTTCCATAAGAATGGTTCCACCAGGAGTTTCGTATACACCGCGGGATTTCATGCCGACAACACGGTTCTCGACGATATCGATGATACCAATTCCGTGTTTTCCACCAAGGCGGTTCAGTTCACGAATGATATCAGATACTTTCATTTTCTTTCCGTTTACGGAAGTAGGTACACCCTTTTCAAAAGTCATGGTTACGTATTCACCTTCATCCGGAGCTTTTTCCGGTGTTACACTTAATACAAGCAGGTGATCATAGTTTGGCTCCTTGGAAGGATCTTCAAGTTCAAGTCCCTCATGGCTGATGTGCCATAAGTTGCGGTCACGGCTATAGCTGGAATCTGTTGAAAATGGAAGATCGATACCATGTGCTTTACAGAATTCAATTTCTGCTTCACGGGAATCCATTTTCCATTTGTCATCACGCCAAGGAGCGATGATCTTAATGTCAGGAGCAAGAGCTTTGATTGCAAGTTCAAAACGGATCTGATCATTTCCTTTTCCAGTTGCACCGTGACAGATCGCAACAGCGCCTTCTTTGCGGGCGATCTCTACTAATTTCTTGGCGATTCCAGGACGTGCCATGGAGGTTCCGAGCAGATATTTGTTCTCGTAAACGGCGTTTGCCTGAACGCAAGGAACAATATAATCATCACAGAATTCATCTGTAATATCTTCAATATATAATTTCGAAGCGCCGGATAATTTTGCTCTTTCATTTAATCCGTCTAATTCTTCTCCCTGGCCGCAGTCGACACAGCAGCAGATAACTTCATAATCATAATTCTCTTTTAACCATGGGATGATCGCTGTTGTATCAAGACCACCGGAATATGCTAAAACAACTTTTTCTTTCATTTTGATGATTCCTCTCTTTTCTTATCGTTATTAAATTCAATATACAACAATCGTGAATAATATGCAAGCGAAAAAATATACATTCAATCTTAATAAAAATGCATAACTAGAGCAATAATGAATAGCTTTCATAACAGGTAATTATAAAAAACACGATATAAATAAAAAAACAGGGTTGCATAATGAAACAAATGAATGTATAATTATGCAGTATACAAGAAAGCTGAAAGAAAACTTCTTTACTATAAGGAAAGAAAGAGCTATAGTGAAGGAAGATAATGCCAGAAGTAAACTGCAAAGGCAGAGCTTCTGACAGAACATACAAAGAAAGAAGGATTAGATATGATCAAAGCTGGAATTATTGGAGCGACTGGATATGCGGGAGCAGAGCTTGTCCGTATATTGATGAATCATAAAGAAGTGGAAATTAAGTGGTATGGTTCAAGAAGCTATGTAGAGCAGCCATATGCAGATATATATCGTAATATGTTTGAAATTGTTGATGCAAAATGTATGGATGATAACATGGAAGAACTTGCAGAGCAGGTCGATGTGATCTTTACAGCAACACCACAGGGATTTCTTGCAGGCGTTTTAAATGAGTCTGTTTTAAGCAAGACCAAGATCGTAGATCTGAGTGCGGATTTCAGAATCAAGGATGTGGCAACTTATGAGGAATGGTATAAGATCGAGCACAAAAGTCCACAGTTTATTGAAGAAGCGGTGTATGGGTTGTGTGAGGTAAATCGTGATCTTGTGAAAAAGGCAAGACTTGTAGCGAATCCGGGGTGTTATACCACCTGCTCTATTCTTACGGCATATCCACTTGTGAAAGAGGGACTGATCGATGCAGATACATTGATCATAGATGCAAAGTCTGGAACATCGGGAGCTGGAAGAGGTGCAAAGACGCAGAACTTATTCTGTGAAGTAAATGAAAATATGAAGGCATATGGTGTTGCTACACACAGACATACACCGGAGATCGAAGAACAGCTTGGATATGCAGCTGGTAAACAGATCCGGATCAACTTTACACCGCACCTTGTTCCGATGAACCGCGGAATCCTTGCAACAGAATATGCAACACTTAAGAAAAAAGCGGATGGTTCACTTCCGACATACGATGAGGTGAAGGCTGCATATGATAAGTACTATGCAAAAGAAAAATTTGTCCGCGTCCTTCCGAAAGGAGTATGTCCGGAAACAAAATGGGTAGAGGGAAGCAACTATGTGGATGTGAACTTTGTGATTGATGAAAGAACCGGAAGAATCGTAATGATGGGTGCTTTGGATAATCTGGTAAAAGGTGCAGCAGGACAGGCTGTACAGAACATGAATCTGCTGTTTGGATTTGAAGAGACAGAGGGACTTGAAATGGTTCCAATGTTCCCATAATAAAAAGAAAGAAAAGATAGAAGCAATGGATAATTTGGAATATAAAATAAGAACAATGACGATGGATGATTATGAACAGGTCTATGACATGTGGATGACCATTCATGGATTTGGAATCCGCTCGATTGACGATTCTAAGGAAGGGGTAGAAAGATTCCTCAAAAGAAATCCGACAACAAGTGTTGTTGCAGAATGGGACGGCAAAGTTGTAGGAGCAATTCTTTGTGGACATGATGGAAGAAGAGGATGTCTGTATCATGTCTGTGTATTAGAGGAATACCGTAAACATGGAATTGGAAAAGCAATGGTAGTTGCGTGCATGAGAGCTTTACAGAAAGAAAAAATCAATAAAGTATCGCTGATTGCCTTTAAGAGCAATGAGATTGGAAATCATTTCTGGAAAGAAGCAGGGTGGGAATTTCGTGATGATATCAATTCATATGATTTTACGTTAAATGAGGCAAATATCACCCGGTTCAATCAGTAATTATAGAAGGAGTAATGAAAATGGAAGAACAGAATATGCAGTCTGTTATGGAAAAAGCACAGGTATTAATCGAGGCGTTACCATATATACAGCGTTTTAACCGCAAGATCATCGTTGTAAAATATGGCGGATCAGCAATGGTAGATGAGGAACTGAAAAAACATGTGATCCAGGATGTGACATTGTTAAAGCTGGTAGGTTTTAAACCGATTATTGTACATGGCGGTGGAAAAGAGATCAGCAAGTGGGTTGGAAAAGTCGGAATGGAGCCGGTTTTTGTGAACGGACTCCGCAAAACAGACGAAGCAACCATGGAAATTGCAGAAATGGTTTTAAATAAGGTGAACAAGTCTTTGGTACAGATGGTTCAGGAACTTGGTGTAAATGCAATCGGAATCAGCGGAAAAGACGGTGGACTTTTAAAAGTGGAAAAGAAATTATCAAATGGAGAAGATATTGGGTTTGTCGGTGATATTACCGAAGTAAACCCGAAGATTCTTTATGATCTGCTGGAAAAAGATTTTCTTCCGATTATCTGTCCGATCGGTATGGATGACCATTATAATTCTTATAATATCAATGCTGATGATGCAGCCTGTGCGATCGCAAGGGCAGTGGAGGCAGAAAAACTGGCATTTTTGACGGATATTGAAGGTGTATACAAAGATCCGGATGACAAAGATTCCCTGATTTCTGAGCTTACGGTTTCGGAAGCACGTGAACTCATAAAAGATGGCTATATTGGAGGCGGAATGCTGCCAAAACTGAACAATTGTATTGACGCAATTGAAAACGGTGTTTCAAGAGTACATATTCTCGATGGAAGAATTGCACATTGTCTTTTACTTGAGATCTTTACAAATAAAGGAATTGGTACAGCTATCTTAGATGATAAGGAGGATCGTTTCTATCATGAATAAACAGGATTATATCGAGGGTGCAGAAAAGGCTCTTCTTCATACATACAACAGATTTCCATTAGTGCTTGATCATGGTGAAGGTGTATACCTTTATGATACAGATGGTAAAAAATATCTTGATTTTGCAGCAGGAATTGCAGTTCAGGCACTGGGGTATGGCAATAAGGAGTATAATCAGGCATTAAAAGACCAGATTGACAAACTGCTTCATACATCCAATCTTTATTATAATGTGCCGACCATGGAAGCCGCGCAGAAAGCTTTAAATGCAAGCGGAATGGATCGTATTTTCTTTACAAACAGTGGAACAGAAGCCATCGAAGGTGCAATCAAAGCTGCAAAGAAATATGCATATACAAGGGATGGACATGCAGGTCATGAGATTATCGCAATGCACCATTCTTTCCATGGAAGAAGCATCGGAGCTCTTTCTGTAACTGGAAATATGCATTATCAGGAGCCTTTTGGACCTTTGCTTCCGGGCGTGAAATTTGCAGATTATAATGATCTGGAAAGTGTAAAAGCACAGATTACGGATCAGACTTGCGCAATTATTATGGAGACGGTTCAGGGAGAAGGCGGAATCTATCCGGCAGAGCCTGAATTCATAGAAGGTGTTCGAAAACTCTGTGATGAAAACGACATCCTCCTGATTCTGGATGAGATCCAGTGTGGTATGGGAAGAACCGGAAAGATGTTTGCATGGCAGCATTATCATGTGAAACCGGATATTATGACATCTGCAAAAGCGCTGGGATGTGGAGTTCCGGTTGGAGCTTTTCTCATGACACAGAAGGTGGCAGATCAGTCTCTGGCACCTGGAGATCATGGAACAACATATGGCGGCAATCCGTTTGTTGGTGCAGCAGTATCCAAAGTGTTTGATCTTTTTGAAGAATTGCATGTGATCGATCACGTGAATGAAATTGCACCTTATCTGGAGCAGAAACTGGATGAACTGGTGGAAAAATATCCATGTCTTACGGCACATCGCGGAAAAGGTCTTATGCAGGGCGTGGAATGCCAGATTCCGGTTGGACAGGTTTCTGCAAAGGCTTTGGAAAATGGACTGATCCTGATTACGGCAGGAAGTAATGTGCTTCGTTTTGTTCCACCACTTGTGATCGAAAAAGAGCATGTGGATGAAATGATCCAGAAACTTGAACTTACATTAGACCAGTTAGCATAGAAAAGTCAGAACAAATCATAAATCATATTGAAATATACTTGTAATACTTGTAATTTTTCGTTAAAATAAATATCAGACGTTGAGACTCCTTTCCTGGATGGAAAGGAGCGTCAGATATGACAAATAAATTTTATCGTTTGACTGGGATTCTTATTGTTTTTATGCTTGCGGGATTGACTGCCTGTTCGAAAAAGGATGCGGTACTGCTTCGTCAGGACAGTGAGCCGGAAACAGAAGTATTGGAAAAGAAAGAATTTCAAACAGAGACGGCTGGCAATGAGAATGTCAGCTGTTATGTTTATGTCTGTGGCCAGGTGGCTGCGCCGGGGGTATTTGAGCTTCCTTCTGGAAGCCGTGTGTGCGATGCGATTGAGGCGGCAGGCGGAATGACAGAAGATGCAAGTCCGGAATATTGGAATCTTGCGGAAGAAGTTTCAGATGGGGAAATGATCTATGTTCCAACGCCAGAAGAAGCAGAGGAACTTGGAAGAGAAAATATGGATTCCGGTGGGGCACAGACAACCGCAGAAGGTGTGACAAACGACGGAAAAATTAATTTGAATACAGCATCCAAAGATCAGCTTATGACAATTCCGGGTGTCGGAGAATCGAAAGCGGACAGTATCATTGCATACAGACAGGAGCAGGGAATGTTTCAGTCGACGGAGGATGTGATGAATATATCTGGAATCAAGGAAGGCATGTACGCAAAAATTAAGGATTATATCTCGGTTGGAGATTAAGTCCACAGTATGATTAAATGAGGTTCAGAAAATGGCAAAAAAAGTTCTTGTAGTTGATGATGAAAAATTGATCGTGAAGGGAATCCGTTTCAGTCTTGAGCAGGACGGGATGGATGTTGACTGCGCATACGATGGAGAAGAAGCGCTTAATATGGCAAAAGAGAATCCGTATGATATGATTCTTCTTGATATCATGCTTCCGAAAATGGATGGATTTGAAGTGTGTCAGGCAATTCGTGAGTTTTCAGATATGCCGATCGTAATGTTGACTGCAAAAGGCGATGACATGGATAAGATACTTGGTCTTGAATATGGAGCGGATGATTATATCACGAAACCGTTTAATATTCTTGAAGTAAAAGCAAGAATCAAAGCGATCATGCGACGTACATCGGGGACAAGAGTCAAAGAAACAAACAGCAATATAATCGAAAATGGAGATATTCGATTGGATTGCGAAAGCCGGAGAATGTTTATTCTCGGAAAAGAAGTAAATCTTACAACAAAAGAATTTGATCTGCTTGAGTTACTTATGAAAAACGAAAATAAAGTATATAGCAGAGAGAATCTGCTTAATATGGTGTGGGGATATGAATATCCCGGGGATGTACGCACCGTTGATGTTCATGTCCGGAGATTGAGAGAAAAGATCGAGATCAATCCAAGTGAACCAAAGTACGTACACACAAAATGGGGTGTAGGTTACTACTACAGTCAGAAATAAGAGGAACCCTGTTATGCCAAAAAGCAAACGTTTCATTGAATTTATCAAAAGTTTTAAGTGCCGGCTCATGATTATTTTTATAATCATGGCAATCGTTCCAGGCATCATTCTCAGAGTGGGGATTTTAAAGTCCTACGAATCAAGAGCAGTTTCTATCCGCGAGAGCGAGATCCTGAGTCAGGCAAAGATCCTGACAAATCAGATTGCAACAAGTGATTATATTGATGGCGATGAATCCGATATTATCCGTGCACAGATCGAGATGTTGACGACGATCTATGATGGAAGAGTGATCATTGTGAATGATGCGTTTCGCATCATCCATGATACATACAATCTGGATGATGGCAAAACGGTCATTTCTGAAGAAGTAATCAGGAGTCTGAATGGGCAGGAGATTACCAATGTGGATTCTGAGAACCATTATATTGAAATGGCGATTCCAATCACAGATCCCAATGATAAAAAAAATACAATACTTGGAGTGATGGTGATCAGCGTATCCACAGATAACATTGAGTTGAACCTCGAATATCTGCGGGTGATCGCTTTAATTATTGAAGTCGTTTTAGGAGTAGCGATCGTATTTTTTGGGATTTTGATTTCACTTCGACTGGTAAAACCTTTTTATAAATTATCGGACTCCATTGAGTCGATCCAGACTGGTTATGGGGATGACAGTCTTCAGGTGAATGATTATACAGAGACGATTCAGATCTGTGAGAAGTTTAATGCCATGCTTGGACGAATGAAGGTCATGGATGATTCCAGACAGGAATTTGTGTCCAATGTGTCACATGAATTAAAAACACCGATGACATCAATTAAGGTATTGGCGGATTCTTTAAACAGTATGCCGGATGCACCGGTGGAACTGTATCAGGAATTTATGGAAGATATTACCAACGAGATCGAACGTGAGACAAAGATCATCAATGATCTTCTTTCGCTTGTAAAAATGGATAAATCTGCGGCTGATTTAAATATCGCTACCGTGAATATCAATGAGCTTCTGGAGCAGATATTAAAACGGTTACAGCCAATTGCCGACAAGCAGAAAGTGGAGCTTGTTTTAGAAAGCTTCCGGCCGGTAAGTGCAGAGGTAGACGAAGTAAAGATTACACTTGCGTTTACCAATTTGATTGAAAATGCGATCAAGTACAACAAAAATGATGGAGAGGGCTGGGTCCATGTTTCTTTAAATGCGGATCATCAGTATTTCTATCTGAAAGTAGAAGATTCCGGAATTGGAATTCCGGAAGAATCATTAGAGCACATTTATGAAAGATTTTATCGTGTGGATAAATCACATTCGAGAGAGATCGGTGGAACAGGGCTGGGACTTGCGATTACCAGAAATTCGATTCTGATGCATCGTGGTGCAATCAAAGTGTATAGTGTGCTGAATGAAGGAACAACTTTTGATGTAAGGATTCCTTTGAATTATATTGCATAGGTGATGTGTATGAAAAAAAAGATAAGTATAAGTCTGATTCTGGCTATGCTTGTTTCCCTGCTGCTTGGCGGGTGTGCAGGAGACAAAAAGAGTGGCGGGATACAGTTGTTTTATTTGAATATGGATGTGACCAAGATTGTTCCGGTGGATTATGAACTGAAGGCATCGGATACGGAGGGACAGATCGAAGAGCTGCTGGATAAACTGGCATCTGACCCGGAAGAAAATGATATCCGCAGGGTGATTCCAAAGAATATTTCGGTTCAGGGATATGATTATAACGGATACCTTCTGACGGTGGATTTCAGCGAGGAATATCACGATATGTCGCCAACGGAGGAAGTGCTCTCAAGGGCTGCGATTGTCCGGACATTGCTTCAGATCAAGGGAATTTCCTATGTGGCATTTACCGTTAATTCGGAGTATCTGCAGGATGCAGAGGGAAAAGTGGTCGGAGGAATGAACAATGAGAGCTTTGTTGAGAACCCTGGAGAACAGATCAACACAAGCCTTACAACGACACTGACTTTGTATTTCGCTTCATCGGATGGAACGCAGCTGGAAAAGGAAAACAGGGTGGTTCATTACAGCTCCAATATCTCTATGGAAAAACTTGTGATGGAACAGCTTTTAGAGGGGCCAAAGACCAAAGGACTTCAGTCGGCGATTCCGTCAGAGACAAAACTGATCACCATTTCCGTAGTGGATGGAATCTGTTATGTGAATCTGGATGATGCTTTCAAAAACCAGAATGCTGAGATCTCTGAGGCGGTGGTGCTCTATTCGATCGTCGATTCACTGACCGAGCTGCAGACAGTCAATAAAGTACAGATTTCCATTAATGGAGATACAAAAGGCAAATGTCGTTATACGTATGATCTTTCCAATATGTATATGGCAGACCAGTCAATCGTGGAACAGGATACGCAGGAGGAGACTTCACAGCCCGAGGCGGGAACGGAGGAAACGCGGGTCACTACAGGGGGAAAATAGTGAAAAGAAGGCCATTGCTCTGTATGGCGTTCGTCTATCTGCTTGGAAATCTGTGGGGGATGGGAGAGCGGATGGATGCATTGGTACTCATGCTGGCCGTGTGTGTTTATTTTATTAGTACGCATACCGAATGGAGACGATGGAAAAGGCGGCTGTTTCGGATGGGAATAGCCGTCTTTTTGTTCCTGCTGGCAGCAGAACATGCGGAAAATGAAATAGAATACAAAGATCGGTATCTGTCACAGCTGGCAGAACAAATGCCGGTTACAGTTCAGGGAACGCTGTACAAAAAAGAGTATAAAAACAAACAATATCTTTATTATCTGACAGACTGTTATGCAGTCTTTTCAAAAGGCACCATATCAACGAATGATGTGATCGCCTATCTTCAGACCGATGATTATTCCATCGGTCAGATCCTTATTATTCATGCAAAAGTAAAAATGTTTGACGAGGCCAGAAACGAAGGAAATTTTGATCTGGCCAGTTTCTATGCAAGCCAGAAGATTGATTTTGCACTTAAATCCTGCAGAATCGATCAGGTATACGGAAAGGCTGACCGGTATCGGGAAGGTCTGTATCAACTGAAAAAACGTATGGAACGGATATTTAAAGAATATCTTTCGAAAAAGGAAGCAGGGACGATTTCGGGAATGATCCTTGGGGACAAATCGGAGATGGATGAAGAAGTACGGAAGTTATATCAAAATGGTGGCATTTCGCATATTCTTGCAATATCCGGGCTTCATGTATCGATGATCGGGCTTACTGTTTATCGCTTTTTAAGAAAAAGAGGAAGCACTTACCTGACGGCCGGAGTGGTGTCGGTCTTTTTGTTATGGTCGTATGCACAAATGACCGGAAATGGAATATCGGTAAAAAGAGCAGTAGGAATGCTCACGATATGTCTTTTTGCAGCGGTAGCCGGGAAAAGCTACGATCTTTTGACGGCAATGGGAATCCTGGCGGTGATTCTTGTGTGGGAAAATCCGTTTCTGTTTGAATATTCCGGATTTATCTTTTCTTTTGGTGCGGTCATGGGGATTGGAATTGTCGGGCATAGTATTGCAAAAGTGAAAGAGGCAGGGGAAAGGACATGGAAACAGAAGCTAAAAGAAAATTTATTGACCAGCCTTGGAATACAGCTTATGACAGTTCCAATTGTGGCGTGCTATTATTATGAAGTTCCGGTGTATGCGTTGCTTTTAAACTTTCTGGTTCTCCCACTGTTGTCCTATGTGATTCTGTCAGGCATTGTTGGAGGTGTATGTGGGGTATTATTTGAAAGTTTAAAGATACCAGTCTACCGTCCTGTTCTGGTCAGAGTATTGTTTTTTCCATGCAGTCTGATCCTGAAGCTGTATGACGGATTGTGTGAAATGACAGCAAAGCTTCCAAATGCACAATACATCTGTGGGGCACCGGAGAAATGGAAGCTGTTTCTTTATTATGCACTTCTGTTTGGCGCAATCCTGTTATGGAATAGAAGAAAGCGGAAAAGAAAGAATCCGATCATTTTTGCAGGGGGGCTTGTAATGCTGCTTTTTGTGCTTGTATTGTCCGGACCACGAAAAGAATGGAAACTTGCGGTACTTGATGTCGGACAGGGAGATGCGGTTTTTTTGAGAACTGGAGATGGAACCGGCTGCTTTTTTGATGGAGGAAGCACAAGTGTAAATGAGGTTGGTAAATATCGCATTCTGCCATTTTTAAAATATAATGGAGAAAAGAAAATATCGTACTGGTTTGTGTCGCATGGCGATGAAGACCATATTTCGGGATTGTTAGAGGTATTTGAGAGTGGTTATCCTGTGGAGTATCTTGTATTGTCAGAGGAAATGCCAAAGGATGAGGCATACGATAAACTCTGTGCTGCAGCACAGAAAAACAGGACGGAGATCCTGCTGCTTGGTGCTGGAGATACGATACAGATCGGAGATGCATGCCTGCAAACGATCTTCCCGACAAAAGAATATGCCAAAGGATGCAATGATGACCGGAATATGCTCTCGCAGGTTTTGTATTACGAAGAGGGGGAATTTCGTACATTGTTTGCAGGAGATCTTCCGGATACGGGGGAGAAAGTACTTACAGAACAGGCAGATCTTACACAGGTACAATTTCTGAAAGCAGTCCATCATGGATCCAAATCGTCAAATTCTGTGGCGCTTCTCGACCGGATCAGACCGGAAATTACAGCGGTTTCGTGCGCCAGGGAGAATTCTTACGGTCATCCTGCAAAAGAAACGATACAGCGCCTTAAGGAAGTAAAAAGTTCTGTTTTTTATACAATGAAATCCGGTCAGCTGACGATCCGAAGGGAAAACAAAGGATTTCTGTGTGAAGGATTTGTAGAAGAAAAGATATCCGCAGCTTATGAATGGTAAAATGTATTACAACTGTCTTGACAGTTGTAATGACTGAGAGTATAATGGCAAAAAATGAGTAATAAAAACGGCAAAGACCGGAAAGAGGATAAAAGTGAAAGAGTATTATGATGCCATTATAGTTGGAACCGGAGCAGCCGGACTTTACTGTGCGCTGAACCTTCCAGAAAGAAAAAAGATTCTTATGATCACAAAGAAAGAAGCCGATCAGTCAGATTCATTTTTGGCGCAGGGCGGAATCTGTATGCTTCGTGGCGAGGAAGATTACGAGGACTATTTTGAAGATACCATGAGAGCAGGTCATTATGAGAATGACAAAAGAGCGGTAGATCTGATGATCAGAAGTTCCAATACGATTATCCGTGATCTTCTAAACCGCGGAGTAACATTTGCCAGAAATGAAGAAGGTGAACTTGAGTTTACAAGAGAAGGTGCTCATTCAAAGCCAAGAATCCTTTTTTACGAGGACATTACAGGAAAGCAGATCACGCAGACGCTTTTAGATCGAGCAAGAGAGCGGGATAATATAGAAATCTGTGAGTATATGACGATGGTAGACCTGATCGCAGAGGACAATGTCTGTCAGGGAGTGATCGTGATGGATGAAAATGATCAGGTTTATCCGGTCTATGCACCGTATGTCGTATGGGCATGTGGCGGACTGGGAGGTCTTTATCACAATTCTACGAATTTCCCGCACATTACAGGCGATGCGCTTGGAATTGCATTAAAACATGGAATTGCAGTGGAACATCTTGATTACATACAGATCCATCCTACAACGTTATATTCCAAAAAGCCAGGGCGTAGATTTTTAATTTCGGAATCGGTAAGAGGGGAAGGCGCATTACTTTATGATAAAAATGGCCAGCGTTTTACAGAAGAACTTCAGCCGAGAGACCTTTTGAGTCAGGCAATTTATAAACAGATGGAGAAGGATGGAACAGATTTTGTCTGGGAGGATATGAGACCTCTTGGAGAAAAGACGATTATGGAACATTTTCCGAATATTTACGAACGTTGTCTGGAAGAGGGCTTTGATCCGAGAAAGGAGCCGATTCCGGTCGTACCTGCACAGCATTACTTTATGGGAGGAATACAGGTTGATCTTGGAAGCAGAACATCCATGAAAGGGTTGTATGCCTGCGGAGAGACCAGCTGCAACGGTGTACATGGTAAGAACCGCCTTGCAAGTAATTCACTCCTGGAATCCATGGTATTTGCAAGAAGAACGGCAGATGATATTATTTTTGGAACCAGACCGGATCATGCACGGATACAGACACCGGATATGAAACAATATGAGAACCGGGAGGAGATACTTTCCGGATATCATCATATGGTGCGGAACGAAATTAAGAAGATGGGAGTAAGAATATGAATACAATAACAATGAAACTGCATGCGGACAAACTGATTCAGATGGCATTGGAGGAAGATATTACGAGTGAAGATGTATCTACCAATGCGGTCATGCCGAAAGCACAGAAAGGAAGCGTGGATCTGATCGCAAAGCAGGATGGGATCATTGCGGGGCTTGATGTGTATGCAAGAACATTTGAACTTTTGGATGCAGATACGCAGATCGAGTTTCAATGTGCAGATGGCGATGCAGTAAAAAAAGGTCAGCTGCTTGCAGTGGTGACTGGAGATATCCGGGTTCTTTTATCCGGTGAGCGCGTGGCTTTAAACTATCTGCAGAGAATGAGCGGAATCGCTACTTACACGCATGAGGTAGCAGAAATGCTAAAAGGAAGCAGCGTAACACTTCTTGATACCAGAAAAACAACACCGAACTGCCGTATTTTTGAAAAGTATGCCGTGCGTGTCGGTGGAGGACAGAATCACAGGTACAATCTTTCCGATGGTGTTCTTTTAAAGGACAACCACATTGGCGCTGCCGGAAGCGTTACAAAAGCAATTCAGATGGCAAAGGCATACGCACCTTTTGTGCGTAAGATTGAAGTGGAAGTAGAGACATTAGAGCAGGTGAAAGAGGCCGCAGAAGCTGGTGCTGATATTATCATGCTTGACAATATGACTCCGGATACGATGAAGCAGGCGGTAGATCTGATCAATGGACGTGCAAAGACGGAATGCTCCGGAAATATTACCAGGGAAAACATCAAAAAGATCTGCGAGATTGGTGTGGATTATGTTTCAAGTGGCGCATTGACCCATTCGGCTCCGATTCTGGATATTTCCATGAAAAATCTTCATGCAGTGTGAAAGGAAAAGCGGTATGACAATACAAGAGATCCAGCAGGAGATCCTGCGTATGAAAAAAGAACAGAATGTATGTATTTTAGCACATGCGTATCAGGGACAGGAAATCCTTGAAGTTGCGGATTATATGGGAGATTCGTACGGACTGAGTGTTCAGGCTTCTAAAAGTGATGCGTCAGGGGTGATCATGTGTGGAGTCCGTTTTATGGCGGAGACATGTAAGATATTAAGTCCTATGAAACGTGTATGGCTGGCGAATCCACAGGCAGGATGTCCGATGGCGGAACAGATGAGTTTAGAGGAACTGCGCAGATTAAAAGAAGAACATCCAGGATATGCGGTAGTTGCATATATTAACACAACTTCAGAACTTAAAACAGAATGTGATGTCTGTGTGACGTCATCATCTGCAGAAAAAATCTGCAGAGCACTGGAGCAGGACAAGATTTTATTTATTCCCGACCCGAACCTTGGAAGCTATGTTGCAGACAGGATTCCGGAAAAAGAATTTGCGTTTTACAGGGGAGGCTGTCCAAGACACCTTGTTGTTACACCTCAGGATGTAGAGCGGGCAAAGGAAAAACATCCGGACGCTTTGGTACTGGTGCATCCGGAGTGCAGAAAAGAAGTGGTACAGCTGGCAGATTATGTTGGATCAACAACCGGAATCATGGATTTTGCAAGAAAATCCCAGAGTGAGGAATTTATTATTGGCACAGAGAACAGCATTGTGGAACATCTGCAATTTGAATGTCCGGATAAACAGTTTTATCCACTTGCAGTACAGCTGACCTGTATGAACATGAAAGTGACAACCTTGATGGATATTTATCATTGTCTGAAAGGCAATGGTGGAGAAGAAATTGTTCTTCCACAGAATATTATGGATGGAGCAGGAAAATGTATTCACCGGATGGTTGAACTTGGCGGTTAAAAAAACTGCGGCATGAGATAGAAAAATCCCATGTCGCAGTTTTTTTGTGTGAAGTAATGAGTAACTTTACAGGACTTTGCTTAAAAATTCACAAAGTCTTGGATTCTTTGGAGCAGAAAAAATCTGTTCCGGGGTATTTTCTTCCTGAATGATTCCTTCATTGATAAACATCACCCGGTTGGCAACTTCTCTTGCAAATCCCATTTCGTGTGTTACAACTACCATGGTCATTCCGGATTCCGCAAGCTCCTGCATAACGGAAAGTACCTCCTTGACCATTTCCGGGTCTAAGGCAGAAGTTGGTTCATCAAATAGAATGATGTCTGGATCCATCGCAAGGGAACGGACGATGGCGATACGCTGTTTCTGACCTCCCGAGAGCTGGGAAGGATAGGAGGAAGCTTTGTCTTTCAAACCGATACGCTCCAATAATTCAAAAGCCTGCGCTTCGGCTTCACGTTTGGATTTTTTCCCTAATGTAACAGGTGCAAGTGTAATATTTTCAAGAATTGTTTTGTTTGGAAACAGGTTGAACTGCTGAAATACCATCCCGATCTTTTCACGTACATGATTGATATTGACGGTAGGTGAGGTGAGATCGGTTCCTTCAAACAGAACCTGACCGGAGGTTGGTGTTTCCAAAAGATTCAGGGAGCGTAAAAATGTGGATTTTCCGCAACCGGAAGGCCCGATCAGTGCAAGGACATCGCCACGTCGGATCGTGGTGGAGATGCCCTTTAATACCTCATGATCTCCAAAAGATTTGTGGAGATCTTTTATTTCCAGGATAATGTCCGGTTCTTTGCCGGAAGAATTGTCTTGTGTTATCTTATCGTTCATTATTTCTTAACTTCCTTTCCAGTATTCCAACAATTTTGCTGAGTCCGACTACCATAACAAGATAGATGATGGCGACAGAGATCAGTGGAATCATGGCCTGGAAGGTAGTGCTCCGGATGATATCCCCACCTTTGGTAAGATCCATGAGTCCAATGTATCCACTGATCGAGGTTTCCTTTAACAGACTGATAAATTCATTGCAAAGTGCTGGAAGAATGTTTTTCACTGCCTGAGGCAGAATGATGGAGCGCATTGTCTGGTTATAATTTAAGCCAAGACTTCTTCCAGCCTCAAATTGTCCGATATCGACTGCCATAATGCCGGAACGCACGATTTCAGCAACGTAGGCAGCTGAATTTAATCCAAATGCGACGACTGCCACCAGAATTTTGCTTGTGTTGATATTGGCAAGTATTACGTAGTAAATGATAAGCAGCTGTACCATGACTGGTGTTCCGCGGATGATGGTAAGGTACAGACGGCAGATCCCGTTTAACAGGGGCAGACTGCCATTTCTGTCATGGCTTGTCCGGACGATTGCAATCAGAAAGCCGATCAGGATACCAATGATGACTGCAAAAAACGTAATGAGAAGTGTATTCCCAAGCCCTTTGAGCAGATACTGATAATTGTCGTTGTCAATAAAACTCTGTTTGAGTTTATCCACAAAGCTGAGTCTGGAATTCTGTACGGAAGTATCTTTTACGATAATCACCTGTTTCGAGGTGGTGTAGCTGTCTGTAAAATTGACATTTTTTTTGCGCTCTTCTGTGATTGTGAAGCCGGAAGCACCGACATCAACTTTCCCAGAGGTTACAGCAGTAATGATGGAATCAAATGCCATATCCTCAATTTGCAGATCCATGCCAAGTTTATCGCAGACAGCCTGCATGATGTCGATATCAATACCGACAATCTGTCCATCCGAATAGCTTTCATATGGTGGAAATTCAGCATTGGTACCGATGGTGATCGTGCCATTGCTCCGGTCTATATCCTTCTTTTCGTAAGGGTATTTACCAAGTTCAGATTCTGCACCTACCCAGTTTTTTTCGATATTATCGATCGTTCCGTCTGCTTTCAGTTCGTCCAGTGCCTGATTGATCTGATCCAGAAGCGTGGTGTTGTCTTTGGAAAGAACAAACGCATAGTCTTCCTTCGTAAACTCTTCGTCGAGTATGCGGATGCCATCATTTTGCTCAACAAACTTGATCGCAGGCTGCTCATCGATTACGACACAGTCAATTTTGCCCTGACGGAGCGCCTGGATCGCATCAGCACCTTTGTTGTAACGTTCGACGACGGTTCCGGATCCGTCCTTTTCATAGTCTGTACAATACAGATCCCCGGTCGTGCCAAGCTGTACGCCGATCCGTTTTCCAGAAAGATCATCCACAGAGCTGATGGAAGCGGATTCTGTGGAACTGCTTTGATCTTTTGAAACAGAGCATCCACAGCATATCAGAACAGCCGCTGTGAGAATGAGAATGGATAGAAAAACTTTTTTCATTGGTTTCATAAAATATCTCCTTTTTTGCATAACTATACAGCGAAAGAAGTATATCACAGATTTGATTTTAAAAAAAGATATTTTATGATAGAATAGTTCCTATGAAGACAATTGATGAAGATATTCAAACAGGACAATTCAAACAGGCATATCTTTTATATGGAGAAGAAGCCTATTTAAAAAAACAGTACAAAGATAAACTGATCCATGCACTGACTACAGAAGGGGATACGATGAATTTTTCCACGTTTTCCGGGAAGGATATCAATCAGAAGGAGATCATCGATCTGGCGGAAACTCTTCCGTTTTTTGCAGACCGAAGAGTGATATTGATCGAGGGAAGCGGATTTTTCAAAAATCAGGCGGAAGATATTGCATCCTATATGGCGGATGCAGCGCCGTCGGCATGTTTTATTTTTGTGGAAGATGAAGTAGATAAGCGAAATAGGATGTATAAGGCGGTTTCGAAGATCGGTACAGCCGTGGAATTTGGAAAACAAAGCGATGCACTTCTGGAAAAATGGATCGGTGGAAGAATACGCAGGGAAGGTAAAAAGATCACACGTGATGCATTTTTACTTTTTACCGAAAAGACCGGAACAGATATGGAGAATATTGATAAGGAACTGGAAAAGCTGCTATGTTATACGCTTGAGAAAGATGTGATCGAGACAGAGGATGTGGAGGCGGTCACGACAGAACAGATTTCCAATAAAATATTTGAAATGGTAGATTCGATTGCACTGCACAAACAGTCGCATGCACTGGAACTTTACTATGATCTGCTGGCGTTAAAAGAGCCGGCAATGCGTATATTGTATCTGATCTCAAGACAGTTCCATATCCTCCTTACAGTAAAGCTGATGACCAATCATGGATTTTCGAATAAGGATATTGCAGCGAAAGCCGGCTGCCCGGAATGGGCGGTGCGGAAAAATCAGGCCCAGGCAAGAGGATTTCAGCTGGAACAACTGAAACAGGCACTGAAAGATGGCGTGGATTTCGAAGAGTCTGTGAAGACTGGCCGTATGAATGACCAGATGGCAGTTGAGCTTTTTATTTTAAAATACAGCAGAGAAACAAAAAAAGAACCAACAGCATGACGGTACTGTTGGTTCTTTGTATGTTTAGGGTGATAAAAATAAATTGTTTATGCAGAAATTATGCTACACCGTTTACAAGTTTGGTTAAACGGGAAACTTTTCTTGCTGCATTGTTTTTGTGGTAAACACCTTTTGAGCAAGCACTCTCAATGATAGAAGTAGCGCTCTTTAAAGCAGCCTCAGCAGCAGCTTTGTCTTTTGCAACACAAGCAGCTTCTACTTTCTTAATAGATGTTTTAACCTCAGATCTGATTGCTTTATTTCTAGCAGCCTTTGTCTCTGTTACTAAAATTCTTTTCTTTGCAGATTTAATGTTAGCCAATCTGTACACCTCCAACGTATAATATATTGTTATTGTTCATGATTGTTACATTAAAGCCGGACACGGACGATTCAATGTAAACATACTAGAATATAATAGGGCAAACATCGCAGACTGTCAATACATATTTCAAAAAAAGTTGGGAATTATAAGAAATAACAAAATAGTATTCAAGGAAAATATGAGAGAGGGAAAGGCTATGGGAGATGTATATGAGATAAGAACAGATCTTGCTCTTGAGACACAGGAGAAGATGCAGGAGGAGCATATCGACATCCGTGGAGTACGTTTTTTAGAAGAGAAGAAGCCGTATGGGATGACAGTGAGCACGGTTGTGATCGATACAGAGAATGCGGCACGTTCTATGGGAAAACCAAAGGGGCGGTATATTACACTGGAAGCAGAGAACCTTTCCGAAGAGGATGAGGATTACCACAGAGAGATTTCTATGGAACTTGCAAAAATCATAAGAGGAATCCTGCCAGAAAAAATGGTGAAAAAAGAGAACCTGGAGGATCTGACCGAGGGGATGGAAGTTGCTGTGCTTATTGTCGGGCTTGGCAACCGGGGAGTAACACCGGATGCACTTGGTCCAAGAGTGGTTGACAATATGTTTATCACACGTCATGTGCTGCAGGAATTTGGAAAGTATGCATTTGGGAATGTAAAAACCGGAAGCATCAGCGGCATTGTTCCGGGAGTGATGGCACAGACCGGAATGGAAACGGTTGAAATCATACGCGGGGTGGTGAAAGAAAGCAAGCCGGATTTCGCAATCGTAATCGATGCGCTTGCAGCAAGAAATACGAAAAGACTAGGGAGAACTATTCAGTTGTCGGATACCGGGATCAATCCGGGAAGCGGGGTCGGAAATCACAGAAATGCAATCAATGAGAAAAGCATCGGAGTTCCAGTGATTTCAGTAGGCGTACCGACAGTTGTGGATGCAGCAACGATTGTAGCTGACGGGATGAGTGCGCTGATCCGCGCTATGGGAGAATCTGCTGCTTTGAAAAATCTCGGAGATAATCTGGATGAGCTTGGAGACAGCGAGAAACAGGAGCTTGCAAGAGAGGTTCTGTCACCGCAGCTGCATGGAATGTTTGTGACACCCAAAAATATTGATGAATCAGTGAAACAGCTGAGTTTTACAATATCAGAGGCTTTGAATATTGCTTTTTTGGGGAATAAGGAGGATGACTGGAACATATAATGCCAGAAGAGGTGATGTTCAGTGAGGATACGTCGAACGGGAAGGAGCATACCCTGGCTTCTTCCTTTTTTGTTGATCAATCTGTTGATACTTGGAATACTCGGATATCGTTGGGGCGGTGCGTTTGCAAAAACAGCAAGGACAGACATCGCACTCAAATTTTATAATTCTGTGCTGCGTCTCTATGTTCCACAGCTTGCAGATGCGGATAATGCAGAAGAAAGTGCGTGTTATCAGGATCTGCTTACCGCTTTTTTACCAGTTTTTTCCTGTTCGGAAGAGCAGATCCGTTATGAGACAGGAATGGAAGAACAGATGAAATATGAAAATCTTGCCGTGCAGGAAAATACGGATATCGTACATATGCTGGAGGAAAATGAGACTAAAGTTGCAGGAAATGATGCAAAAGTACCAGATAATGAATTAAATGATGCAAAAAATGAAGAAATACAAAAAACACAGGAGGAGAACGAAAAAGCGGAGGTACAGCAGACGGTTTCGGCAGGGGAAAAGCTGGTGACATATTCGATAGATCAGATGAGGGATTTTGATTATCTGCGGCAGACGTTTTACCAGATCGATTCCAGTACGACAACAAACAGTGACCAATTGAATGTGGATAAGCTGTTAGCTGAAAATGTGACAGCGGATAAACAGGCTGCCGGGCCGCAGATTCTGATCTATCACACACATTCGCTGGAGGCATATGCGGATTCGGCTCCGGGAGATGTCTCACAGACGGTGGTGGGAGTGGGCGATTATCTGACGAGTCTTTTGACGCAGCAGTATGGGTGGTCAGTTCTGCATCACAGGGAAACCTATGATACAGACAGAGATTATGCCTATTCCTGCGCTGCTCCTGCACTACAGCAGCTTATGGATGATAATCCGTCGATCCAGGTCGTGATCGATCTGCACAGAGACGGAATTGCGGAAACCACACATCTGGTGACGGAACAGAATGGAAAACAAATGGCAAAGATCATGTTTTTTAACGGGCTTTGTTATTCCACTTCAACTGGGACGCTGGCAAGTTACCCCAATCCTTATCTGGATCAGAATCTCGCCCTGTCTTTTCAGATGCAGCTTGCTGCAAATGAGTATTATCCGGATTTTACAAGGAGAATCTATCTGAAAGCATGGCGGTATAATATGCATTTTTGCCCGAAATCAATGCTGATCGAGGTTGGAGCGCAGACCAATACGCTGGAAGAGGCGATGAATGCAATGGAACCGCTTGCGGATATTCTGGATAAAGTGCTTACAGGAACTGCCCGTCAGGGATAATTTTCAATTGAAAAAAGAGGAATTCTACCTTATAATATCTGGGTAGTAAAGAGAATTGAGAGGAAGAATATGTCGATAGATCAGAGTAAAATTCGAAATTTTTGTATTATAGCCCATATTGATCATGGTAAGTCTACACTTGCAGACCGGATCATTGAGCAGACCGGAACACTTACAAGCCGTGAGATGCAGGCACAGGTACTGGATAATATGGATCTGGAACGTGAACGTGGAATTACGATCAAGTCTCAGGCAGTGCGTATTATTTACACTGCCAAAGATGGTGAAGAATATATCTTTAACCTGATCGATACACCGGGACATGTGGATTTTAACTATGAAGTTTCCCGAAGCCTGGCAGCCTGTGATGGAGCGATCCTTGTAGTAGATGCTGCCCAGGGAGTAGAGGCACAGACACTTGCGAATGTTTATCTTGCAATGGATCATAATCTGGATGTTATGCCGGTCATTAATAAGATCGATCTTCCAAGTGCCAGACCGGATGAAGTGGCACAGGAGATCGAGGATGTCATTGGGATCGAGGCGATGGACGCACCGAGAATTTCAGCTAAGACAGGACTTCATATTGATGATGTACTTGAACAGATCGTTGCGAAGATCCCTGCACCTGTGGGGGATCTGAAAGCACCTTTAAAAGCGCTTATTTTTGATGCAATCTATGATTCCTACAAAGGGGTTATTATTTTCTGCCGCGTGATGGAAGGTACGGTAAAAGTCGGAACTAACATCAGGATGATGGCAACCGGTGCACAGGATAATGTAGTGGAAGTCGGATATTTTGGAGCCGGACAGTTTATTCCTTGCGACGAACTGAGTGCCGGCATGGTCGGTTATATTGCTGCAAGTATCAAAAATGTTCGTGATACCCGTGTCGGTGATACTGTAACGGAGGTAGAGCGTCCATGTGAAGAGGCACTTCCTGGCTACAAGAAAGTCAATCCGATGGTATATTGCGGTCTCTATCCGGCAGACAGTGCCAAATACCCGGATCTTCGGGATGCACTCGAAAAGCTTCAGGTAAACGATGCTTCTTTACAGTTTGAACCGGAGACTTCACTTGCACTTGGATTTGGTTTCAGATGCGGATTCCTTGGACTTTTACATTTGGAGATCATTCAGGAACGACTGGAAAGAGAATTCAATCTGGATCTTGTAACAACAGCTCCGGGTGTTATCTATAAAGTCCATAAGACGAATGGAGAGGTAATTGAACTGACGAACCCGTCGAACCTGCCAGATCCATCTGAGATCGAATACATGGAAGAACCGTATGTATCAGCAGAGATTATGGTCACAAGCGATTATGTTGGTGCGATCATGACACTTTGTCAGGAACGGCGCGGAATCTATAAGAGCATGGATTATATCGAGGCAACACGTGCTCTGATCAAATATGACATGCCTTTAAATGAGATTATTTATGACTTTTTCGATGCATTAAAATCACGTTCCAGAGGATATGCTTCCTTTGATTATGAAATGAAGGGGTATGAGCGTTCAGAGCTTGTAAAACTGGACATCCTGATCAATAAGGAAATGGTGGATGCATTGTCCTTTATCGTGTTTAAAGAAAGTGCATATGAACGTGGAAGAAAAATGTGTGAGAGATTAAAGGAAGAGATTCCGCGACATTTATTTGAGATCCCGATCCAGGCTGCAGTCGGCGGTAAGGTTATTGCAAGAGAGACTGTGAAAGCTATGCGTAAGGACGTGCTTGCAAAATGTTATGGTGGAGATATTTCACGTAAGAAAAAGCTTCTTGAAAAACAGAAAGAAGGTAAGAAGCGGATGCGGCAGGTTGGCAATGTAGAGATTCCACAGGAAGCATTCATGAGCGTGCTGAAACTGGACGAGGACTGATTTATGGACAGGACACTTGAATTATATATCCATATTCCGTTTTGTGTGAAAAAATGCAATTATTGTGATTTTCTGTCTTTTTCTTCAAATCAGAAGACGCAGGAAGATTATGTAAATGCACTGCTTAGGGAGATCCATTATTATGGACCTCTCATGAAAGACAGAACTGTTTCTACAATTTATATCGGTGGTGGGACTCCGTCATGGCTGGCATATGAACGGATGGAAGAAATACTGTCGGCATTATACCAGAATTTCCAGATTGCCCCGGATGCGGAAGTTTCCATGGAATGCAATCCGGGAACCGTGACAAAGGAGTCCCTGCAAAGTTATTTCTCTGCCGGGATCAACCGGCTGTCTATCGGTCTGCAGTCAGCCGATAATGAAGAACTTAAACTTCTTGGAAGAATACATACGTATGAACAGTTTGTAAAAACGTATGAGATGGCAAGAAATACTGGTTTTACCAATCTGAATGTGGATCTGATCAGCGGGCTTCCGTATCAGAATACGGAGAAATTCATGGATACGCTGCGCAAGGTGATCCAATTCCAGCCGGAACATATTTCCGCCTATACACTCATTATAGAAAAAGGTACTCCTTTTTATGACCAGTATAAATTTGATGTGGTAAGACAGGAGGCTGGAATGAAAACAGAGGTTCTTCCGACGGAAGATGAGGCATACCGGATCTATAAAATGACACAGATGACTTTAAAGGCGGCTGGGTATATGCAGTATGAGATTTCAAATTATGCAAAGAATGGCTATGCGTGCCGGCATAATATCGGTTACTGGAAAAGAACAAATTATCTTGGAATGGGACTTGGTGCTTCTTCTCTGATTGATGATGTCCGTTATACCAATACCACAGATCTTATTCACTATTTGAATGAAACACAGAATATACAGATGAAGGAACTGGAATATGAAGACCGGGACAAAAATCAGAAAAAAGTACTTGGTACTGGCATACATGCAAACGGTCAGCTGCTGGATAGAAAATCCCAGATGGAAGAATTTATGTTTCTGGGACTCAGAATGAATGAGGGGATATCAAGAAATGAATTCCAGGAGGCTTTTCACACTCCGATCGAAGGTGTCTACCGGAGTGTTCTCGAGGAATTAAAACAGGAAGAATTGCTGGAAATGCATGCAGGAAGAATCTATCTGACGGAAAAAGGAATGGATCTTTCCAATTATGCGATGGCGAAGTTTTTATTCTGATTCATATCCTGCTTTACTTAAAAAATGATTGATTATCACCGCAAAAAAGCATATAATAACAACTGTCAAATATGAAGGGAGCTGGCAGGAGCCGGCTGAGAGGAAACTGATCCGTTTCGACCTGTAACCTGATTTGGATAATGCCAACGTAGGAGAAGATTATCAGATATAACTGAGAGATGCCCTGCGCATCTCTTTTTTCGTGATCGAAGTACCTCCGGGCGCTTCGATTATTTTCGTTAAGCGCATAGTTTGTTCTGATCGGAATCATACAAAAAGAAGGTGAAAAAATGAAGCAAAACACAAGAAAGATCGCTCTGGCCGGAGTCCTGACTGCGGTAGCGGTAGCTGGAAGCCTTATCAGTTTCCCGATTGCGGGAAGTAAATGTGCACCGGTACAGCATATGGTCAATATTATTGCCGCAGTCATGCTTGGTCCATGGTGGGGAATAGGAATCGCATTTTGTGCAAGTCTTTTGAGAAATCTCATGGGACTGGGAAGCCTTATGGCTTTTCCGGGAAGCATGATCGGTGCATTCTGCTGTGGACTGGTTTATGCGAAGTTTAAGAATCTGGCGATGACGTGTACAGCGGAGGCACTTGGAACAGGAATACTCGGCGGACTGTGTGCGTATCCCATAGCAAAACTTCTGATGGGACTTGTACCGGAAGCAGTTACTGTGTATATCATTCCATTTCTGATTTCAACGGTAGCAGGAAGCATTCTCGCATTTATTGTCATGGAGATTCTGCAGAAAAACGGTATGCTTGTAAAAATGCAGCAGACCATTCAGATGGAACAGTAACTCTGCCAGCGTCTGGGAAAACAATTATATATTTATAGTAGAAAAAGATATCAGGAGGAGAATATCATATGAGCAATTACACAACGCAGATGGATGCAGCAAGAAAAGGAATCGTTACTCCAGAAATGGAGACGGTAGCCAAAAAGGAAAACATGCCGGTAGAGCAGCTTATGAAACTCGTTGGAGAGGGAAAAGTTGCAATCTGTGCAAACAAACATCATAAGTGTCTGAGCGCAGAAGGTGTAGGAAGCATGCTTCGCACAAAGATCAATGTCAATCTCGGAATTTCAAGAGACTGCAAAGATTATGATATCGAGATGAAAAAAGTTATGAGCGCCGTAGAACTTGGAGCGGAGGCAATCATGGATCTTTCCAGCCATGGAAATACACAGCCATTCCGTCAGAAACTGACAAGTGAATGCCCGGTTATGATCGGAACTGTTCCAATCTATGACAGCGTGATCCATTATCAGAGGGATCTGGCAACACTTACCGCAAAAGACTTTATTGATGTGGTAAGACTGCATGCGGAAGATGGAGTGGATTTTGTAACACTTCATTGCGGAATCACAAGAAAGACCATTGACCAGATCAAAAATCATAAGAGAAAGATGAACATTGTAAGTCGTGGTGGAAGTCTTGTATTTGCATGGATGTGCATGACAGGAGAAGAAAATCCATTTTACGAGTATTATGATGAGATCCTTGATATCTGTGAGGAACATGATGTGACAATATCTCTTGGAGATGCATGCAGACCTGGATGCCTTGCGGATGCGACTGATGTGTGCCAGATCGAGGAGCTGGTCCGTCTGGGAGAACTTACCAAACGTGCCTGGGCACATAATGTTCAGGTTATGGTTGAAGGACCGGGACACGTTCCGCTTGATCAGGTAGCTGCCAATATGCAGGTACAGAAGCAGATCTGCCAGGGTGCACCGTTTTATGTCCTTGGACCTCTGGTTACAGATATTGCACCGGGCTATGATCATATTACAGCTGCAATCGGAGGCGCAGTTGCAGCGATGAGTGGAGCTGCTTTCTTATGTTATGTAACACCGGCAGAACATCTGGCACTTCCGAATGTCGATGATGTAAAGCAGGGAATCATTGCCTCGAAAATTGCAGCGCATGCCGCTGACATTGCAAAAGGAGTTCCTGGAGCAAGAGACATTGATGATAAAATGGCAGATGCAAGAAGGGTACTTGACTGGGATGCACAGTTTGCATGTGCGCTTGATCCGGAAACTGCCAAAGCGATCCGGGACAGCAGAAAACCGGAAGACGATCACAGCGATACGTGCAGTATGTGTGGCAAGTTCTGTGCAGTCCGAAGCATGAACAAAGCATTGTCTGGAGAATATATCGATATTTTATAATACAAGGGGCAACGGAGTAATTCGTGTATCCTATGAGAATATATATAAGGAAAGACCGCCCGGGAGCGTATCAGAACTGCTTCCGGGCGGTCTTAAATATAAAAAATAAATAAATTTGGTATAGGGTGTTGACAAAAAACAGGGGTGGTGCTATCTTAAGTACAGAAAAGATAGTAGCACTCCAAACAAATGAGTGCTAACAACTTTCGAAGGACATCTTACAGGAACGAAATAGCACCTGTAAGAATTTCACAAACAGGAGTGAGTGAATGGAAAAGGACTACGAAGAATTAGGCGAACGTAAAATTAAAATACTGGATGCCATCATCCGGAACTATCTTGAGACTGGTGAACCGGTCGGATCAAGAACAATTTCGAAATATACAGATTTGAACCTGAGTTCAGCTACGATTCGAAATGAGATGTCCGATCTTGAAGAACTCGGATATATTTTACAGCCTCATACTTCTGCAGGACGTATTCCATCGGATAAAGGATATCGTTTTTATGTTGATCATCTGATGGAGGAGAAAGACAAACAGGTTACTGAGATGAAGAAGTTTGTCATCGAGAAGACAGAGAAGATGGAACAGGTATTAAAGCAGGTTGCTAAAATGCTTGCCACGAATACCAATTATGCAACGATCGTATCTGCTCCATCGTATCATCACAATAAGATCAAGTTCATCCAGCTTTCCAATGTAGATGAGACACAGATCCTCGCAGTCATCGTAATGCAGAGCAATATCGTAAAAAACCGTATGATTTCAGTAGAACAGTCATTAGACAATGAGACATTGCTGAAGCTGAATATTCTATTGAATACAGGATTGAACGGATTATCCATTCAGGAGATCAATCTTGGAGTGATCGCAAAGTTAAAGGAACAGGCAGGAATCCATAGTACCCTTGTGAGTGACGTGCTGGATGCACTTGCAGAAGCACTCAGCGAAGATGAGGATCTTGAGATCTACACAAGCGGTGCTACAAATATTTTGAAATATCCGGAGTTGTCGGATTCTGAAAAGGCAAGTAATCTGTTGACCACATTTGAAGAAAAAGACCAGTTGGCAAGTCTGGTGTCAGAATCCTTATCTGATGCTGAGAACAATGGTATCCAGGTGTATATCGGTAATGAAAGTCCGATCCAGACCATGAAGGATTGCAGCGTTGTTACTGCAACCTACGAATTGGGCGAGGGTGTGAAGGGCACAATTGGAATTGTGGGACCGAAGCGTATGGATTACGAAAATGTAGTAGATAATCTGAAGAACCTGAAGGCACAGCTGGATGGTATATTTGATAATCCAAATAAGGATAAATAGAAAGGTGGTAGTGAAGTGGCTGAAGAAAAGAAAGACGTTATGGAAGAAGTCCTTGAAGAATTAGAGGATGATGCAGTAGAAGCAAAGAAAGCTGAGGATGCAGAGAAGACCGAAGAAACGGATGAGGATACTTCTGAAAAAGACGATAAAACAGGAAAGACCGAAGAAGCTTCCGATGAAGATAACAAAAAAGAAAAAGACGGTTTTTTCAAGAAAAAGAAAAAAGACAAAAAAGATGAGCAGATCGAAGATTTAAGCGACCGTCTGAAAAGACAGATGGCAGAGTTTGATAATTTCCGCAAACGTACCGAGAAGGAAAAGACCCAGATGTTTGATATGGGTGCAAGAACAATTATCGAGAAGATCCTTCCGGTTGTTGACAATTTTGAGAGAGGTCTTGCAGCAGTGTCTGAGGACGAAAAAGAAAACGCATTTGTAGACGGAATGGATAAGGTTTACAAACAGCTTCTTACAGAACTTGATGCAGCTGGCGTAAAACCAATCGAGGCTGTCGGAAAAGAATTTGATCCGGAATTCCACAATGCAGTTATGCAGGTGGAAAGTGATGAGTATGAATCCGGTGTGGTAGCACAGGAGCTTCAGAAGGGTTATATGTATAAAGATTCGGTTGTCCGTCACAGCATGGTGGCAGTCGTACAGTAACAGACAATATCGCAGGGCATAAGCTCACGATAGATATATAAACAAACAAGCAAACAAACAAATTCATTGATTTTATATCAGGAGGACAATAAAATGGGAAAAATCATTGGTATTGACTTAGGAACAACAAACAGCTGCGTAGCAGTTATGGAAGGTGGTAAACCTACCGTTATCGCAAACCAGGAAGGTGCAAGAACAACACCATCTGTAGTTGCATTTACAAAAACAGGAGAAAGATTAGTTGGTGAGCCAGCAAAACGTCAGGCAGTTACCAATGCAGAGAAGACAATTTCTTCCATCAAGAGACATATGGGCTCTGACTACAAAGTAACAATTGATGACAAACAGTTTTCTCCACAGCAGATTTCAGCAATGGTTTTACAAAAATTAAAAGCAGATGCAGAAGGATATTTAGGAGAAAAGGTTACAGAGGCAGTTATCACAGTACCTGCTTACTTCAATGATGCTCAGCGTCAGGCAACAAAGGATGCAGGTAAGATTGCAGGACTGGATGTAAAACGTATCATCAACGAGCCTACAGCAGCAGCTTTAGCTTATGGACTTGACAATGAGAAAGAACAGAAGATCATGGTATACGACCTTGGTGGTGGTACATTCGATGTATCTATTATCGAGATCGGTGATGGTGTCATTGAAGTATTATCTACAAACGGTGATACACATCTTGGTGGTGATGACTTCGATAACAAGATCACACAGTGGATGATCGACGAGTTCAAGAAGGCAGAGGGTGTTGACCTTTCTACAGACAAGATGGCACTTCAGAGATTAAAAGAAGCTGCAGAGAAAGCCAAAAAAGAGTTATCATCAGCTACAACAACAAATATCAACTTACCATTCATCACAGCAACAGCAGAAGGTCCAAAACATTTCGATATGAACCTTACAAGAGCAAAATTTGATGAATTAACACATGATCTTGTTGAGAGAACAGCAATCCCGGTTCAGAACGCAATGAAAGATGCTGGTCTTACAAATGCAGATCTTGGTCAGGTATTATTAGTTGGTGGTTCTACACGTATTCCAGCAGTACAGGATAAAGTAAAACAGCTGACAGGAAAAGAGCCAAGCAAATCATTAAACCCAGATGAATGTGTTGCACTTGGTGCTTCTATTCAGGGTGGTAAATTAGCAGGAGATGCTGGTGCTGGTGAAATCTTACTGTTAGACGTAACTCCATTATCATTATCGATTGAGACAATGGGTGGCGTTGCTACAAGACTGATCGAGAGAAATACAACAATTCCTACTAAGAAGAGCCAGATCTTCTCTACAGCAGCAGATAACCAGACAGCCGTTGATATCAACGTAGTACAGGGTGAGAGACAGTTTGCCCGTGATAACAAATCACTTGGACAGTTCCGTCTGGATGGTATCCCACCAGCACGTCGTGGTGTTCCACAGATCGAAGTTACATTTGATATTGATGCAAACGGTATAGTAAATGTATCTGCAAAAGATTTAGGAACAGGAAAAGAGCAGCATATTACAATTACATCCGGATCAAATATGTCGGATGATGAGATTGATAAGGCTGTAAAAGAAGCAGCAGAATTTGAAGCTCAGGATAAGAAGAGAAAAGAAGCAATCGATGCAAGAAACGATGCGGATGCATTCGTATTCCAGACACAGCAGGCATTAGATCAGGTTGGAGACGGAATTGATGCAGCAGATAAATCAGCAGTAGAAGCTGATATCAATGCAGTAAAAGCAATCTTAGATGCACATCCGGAAGCTGAACAGATGACAGATGCAGATGTTGCAGAGTTAAAAGCAGCTCAGGAGAAATTAACACAGAGTGCTCAGAAAGTTTTCGCAAAAATGTATGAGCAGACACAGGCTGCCCAGGGAGCTCAGGGAGCAGCAGGCGCAGGTCCGGATATGAGCAATATGGGCGGAGCAGGCCAGAGTGCAAATGCTAATGGTTCCGCTGATGATGATGTAATTGATGCAGACTTCAAAGAAGTTTAATCTTTGCGTAAAAGGATCTGAATACCCGGTAAGTTTTGGCTTGCCGGGTTTTCGGTGTTTAGAATGTTAGAGTAGAAAAGGTAATGTTATGGCAGAGAAAAGAGATTATTATGAGGTGCTTGGTGTTTCCAAGACTGCGACGGATGCAGAGATAAAGAAGGCTTTCCGTGTTCTTGCGAAAAAGTATCATCCGGATATGCATCCAGGAGATAAAGAATGTGAGGAAAAATTTAAAGAGGCGCAGGAAGCATATGCAGTATTAAGCGATGCAGATAAGCGACGTCAGTATGACCAGTTTGGTCATGCAGCTTTTGATGGAGGTGCTGGAGGAGCCGGCGGCTTCGATTTCTCGGGAATGGACATGGGTGACATTTTTGGTGATATTTTTGGCGACTTCTTCGGAGGCGGTTCAAGAAGATCTGCAAATAATGGACCGATGAAGGGCGCAAATATCCGTCTGAGTATCCGTATCAGTTTTGAAGAGGCAGTTTTTGGATGCGAGAAAGAACTGGAATTTAATTATAAAGAAGAATGTGCAACCTGTCATGGAACAGGTGCAAAACCAGGAACAAGTCCGGAAACATGTACGAAATGTGGCGGCAAGGGAAAAGTCGTTTATTCCCAGCAGTCATTATTCGGAATGGTTCAGAATGTACAGACCTGTCCGGAATGTAACGGAACTGGTAAGGTTGTAAAAGAGAAGTGTACATCCTGCCGTGGAACCGGATATATTACGAAAAAGGTACGTAAAAAAGTTGAGATCCCGGCTGGTATCGATAATGGACAGTGCGTAAGAGTGCGTGATTACGGGGAACCTGGAACAAATGGCGGACCAAGAGGAGATCTTCTTGTGGAAGTGATTGTTTCGAACAATCCGGCTTTCCAGAGACAGGATATGAATATTTATTCGAATGTTTCGATCTCATTTGCAATTGCGGCACTTGGTGGAGATATCCGGATCAAGACAGTGGATGGAGATATTATTTCTTCTGTAGCACCTGGAACCCAGACAGGAACAAGAATCCGTCTGAAAGGAAAAGGTGTTCCATCTCTGCGCAATAAAGCTGTACGCGGAGATCATTATGTAACGCTGATCGTGCAGACGCCGACAGGACTCAGCAAAGATGCGAAGGATGCACTTCGCCAGTTTGATGCACTGACCGGAGATTCGTTAAATAAAGAGAATGGAGCAGCTGCTCCAAAGGCTAAGAATGAAAAGAAAAAAGGCTTTATGGGTAAATTGAAAGAGTCATTGGACGACCTGTAAAAGAAACCAGACAAGAAGGGAGATTGGATGTTATCCAATCTCCTTGATTTTTTGTTCCAGTGCATCGATCACAATATTCAAGGCCTGGATCCGGGCATATAATTTATCATTGGATTCAATGATATGCCATGGGGCAAATGTAGTGCTGGTCTTTTGTAGCATTTCGTTGACGGCACCTTCATACTGATCCCATTTTTCGCGGTTTCTCCAATCTTCGTCGGTGATTTTCCAGCGTTTGTCCGGATTTTCTTCGCGCTCTTGAAAACGGGCCAGCTGGGTATCTTTGTCGATCTGAACCCAGAATTTTACGATGACAGCACCCCAGTCGGAGAGATTTTTCTCGAATTCATTGATCTCGTTGTATGCACGTTTCCAGTCATTTTCACTGCAGAAGCCTTCAAGACGCTCAACCATGACACGGCCATACCAGGTGCGGTCAAAGATTGAGATATGACCGGTTTTCGGGAGTCTGGTCCAGAAACGCCATAAAAAGTGGCGGTTCTTCTCATGGACGTCCGGTGCTGCAATCGGATTTACAACGAAACCCCGGGCATCAAGTGCACTGGTCAGGCGCTTGATGTTGCCTCCTTTTCCTGCAGCATCCCAGCCTTCATAGGCGATAATGACAGGAATCTTTTTATTGTAGATGCGGTTGTGAAGCTTTTTGAGTTTTTTCTGTGCAATCTGCAGCTGTTTTTCGTATTCATCCCTTGTCATGGATTTGTCAAGAGGAACATCCTTTAATTCAGGCATTGGAATTAGCTTAAACGTATTTTCCGGAATATCAGCAGGAAGTGTGTTCCGCCGGATCGCAGCATCAATACCATCCATGAGAAGATGGCATACCTGCAGTTCTACAAGTTCCTTTTTGCTGCCGTCAATGACATGCCATGGAGCTTTGACGGAGTTTGTGGCTTCGATAAAATGACTGAATGCTTTTTCGTATTTTTTGCGATGTTTCAGCTGATCAAGATCACGTTTGTTTACACGCCAGCTGGTATCTTCGTTATCAGAGAGTTTTGCGATTCTTGCTTCCTGGTCTTCTTTCGATACATCCACGAAAATTTTCAGTACCAGATAACCGTTGTCAACAAGCTGCCGTTCAAAGATATTTACATCGCAAATCCGGCGTGCAAGAGCCTTTTCGGAAAGGTGTCCGTCAACAACATCGAAAACTGTTTCTTCCATCCAGCCGGAGTCAAAGAAAACGAATTTCCCAGCTTCCGGAATATTTGTCATATGACGGCAGAGAAACGGTTTTCTTTTTTCCTCTTTTGTAGGCGGCTTTACCGGAATAACCTGAAAGAAGCGGGGATCAAGATCCCGGATCAGGTAACTGATCAAAGTGCCTTTTCCGGAAGCACTCCAGCCTTCTACAAGAACAATGACCGGAAGATGCTTTTCCTTGATCAGCTGCTGTTGTGCGGACAGCGTGCGTCTTGTGTTTTTTAAAATACTTTTCAGTTCATCCTGGCTGAGATTTTGAATCTCATTTTTTTTTGAATCACCCATATATGTCCCTCCTATATGTGTCCCTATACATTTTGTTATTTTTATTTTAACCCATTTCCGTAAAAATACCAGTAAGAATCAAAAATCAATTTCGGAGTTCCATCTTGTATTTTGCGGGATTCTAAGGTAATATAAAAAGAAGTATGCACAGAGAGGATATCACATTATGAAATGGAAAAAATATACAATTGAAACAACAACAGCTGCAGAAGACTATATGAGTTCTATGCTGATGGACCTTGGAATTGAAGGGATTGAAATTGAAGATAATATCCCTCTGACGAAAGAGGACCAGGCAGACATGTTTATTGACTTTCTTCCGGAACTTCCGCCGGATGAGGGGATCAGCTATGTCAGCTTTTATATTGAAGAGGACGGAAGTGATCAGAAGCAGATCTTAACGCAGGTAAAAGCAGGCCTTGAGAATCTCAGAAAGATGGTAGAGGTAGGATCTGGAGTGATCTCATCAAGTGAGACCGAAGATCTGGACTGGATCAATAACTGGAAGAAATATTTTTCTTCTTTTACGATCGAGGATATTTTGATCAAACCAACCTGGGAGGAACTGAAAGAGGAAGATAAGGATAAATTCCTCATTGAAATTGATCCTGGAATTTCGTTCGGAACAGGAAAACATGAGACTACGCAGTTATGCATCAGACAGCTTTTAAAATATATCCGCGGCAACAGCGGATATACGCCGGAGAATACGCATCCTAAGGTACTGGATGTCGGATGTGGAAGCGGTATTTTGTCAATTGTTGCATTAAAACTTGGAGCATCAGAGGTAGTAGGGACAGATCTGGATGCAGACTGCATGATCTCCACAAAAGAGAATATGGAAGTAAACCATCTGGATGCCGGACTTGGTACTTTTTATGTTGGTAACCTGATCGATGATGAAGAACTTCAGCAAAAGGTTGGAACAGAAGAATACGATATTGTAGTTGCAAATATTCTTGCAGATGTCATTATCCCGATGGCACCGGTCATTCCGGCCCGCCTGAAAAAGGGTGGATATTTTATTACATCCGGAATTATTGATTTCAAAGAAAATGAAGTGAAGGCGGCAATTGAAAAAGCTGGCCTTGAGGTTGTGGAGATCAATCATCAGGGTGAGTGGGTCAACATTACTGCACGTAAAAATTAAGGATAGACAAGATGTATCAATTTTTTGTAGAAGATGAGCAGGTGGCTTTTGACACAGATCAGAAAACAGGAAAAATCTGCATCACAGGAACGGATGTAAATCATATCCGGAATGTCCTCCGTATGAAAACAGGAGAAAAAGTGAGAGTTTCAGACCGGTCGGGACATGCTTTTTTCTGCTGCCTGGAGGAAATTGCAGGAGATCATGTGAGCGCCAGAATCGAATATGCAGATGAGTCAGGGACAGAACTGGATAATCCGATCTGGCTGTTTCAGGGATTGCCCAAAAGCGATAAGATGGAGCTGATCATACAAAAGGCAACCGAGCTTGGAGTTTCGGAAGTGATTCCGGTATCCATGAAAAACTGTGTGGTTAAGCTGGATGCGAAGAAGGCAGACAATAAAAACAAACGATGGCAGACGATTGCGGAGAGTGCTGCAAAACAGTCGAAAAGAACGGTCATTCCGGTGATAAGACCGTTAATGAACTGGAAAGAGGCACTGGAACTGGCAAAGACGCTGGATGTTGTTCTTGTGCCATATGAGAATGAACGTGGCATGGAAGCTACCAGAGAGATCATCGGGCACATTACACCAGGGCAGTCGATTGGGATCTTTATTGGACCGGAAGGCGGATTCTCAGAAGAGGAGATTACAGGTCTTCCGGACGAGATGCACCGGATCTCACTCGGAAGACGGATTTTAAGAACGGAAACAGCTGGACTTGCAACACTTGCAATGCTTGTGTACCAGCTGGATGAATAGGAGTAATCATGGAAGCATATTTGGATAATTCAGCAACAACAAGATGTTCAGACAAAGCAGCGGAACTGATGATGAAGCTGTTATTGGAGGATTATGGCAACCCTTCTTCATTACATATGAAGGGAGTAATCGCTGAAAAATATATCAATGAAGCAAAAAAACAGATTGCAAAGACTCTGAAAGCACAGGAAAAAGAAATCGTTTTTACGTCAGGTGGAACAGAATCCAATAACCTGGCAATCATTGGAAGTGCAATGGCAAACCGGCGTGCCGGCATGCATGTTATTACATCTTCCATCGAACATGCATCTGTGTCAAATCCTATGGCATATCTGGAAGAACAGGGATTTGAAGTGACTTATCTGCCGGTGGATTCTAAGGGTGTTATCTCTATGGAAGCATTAAAAAATGCGATCCGGGAGGATACGATCCTGGTTTCTTTGATGCAGGTAAACAATGAGATCGGGGCAATCCAGCCGATTGAAGAGGCCGGTAAGATCATAAAAGCAGCGAATCCGGATATTATTTTTCATGTGGATGCCATTCAGGCGTATGGAAAGATGCGGATCGCTCCCAAAAAGTTAAATATTGATCTTTTGTCAGTGAGTGGACACAAGATTCATGGACCAAAGGGCAGTGGATTTTTATATATCAAGGATAAAACCAAAATCCGTCCGGTGATATTTGGTGGCGGCCAGCAGAAGGGAATGCGTTCCGGAACAGAGAATGTGCCTGCAATCGCAGGACTTGGACTTGCGGCAGAGGAGATCTATACGGATTTTGAAGAAAAGATCGACCGGATGTATGCTTTAAGAGAGTATTTTATCGAACAGGTGACACAGATCGAAGGTGTGAGCGTAAACGGACAATCCCAAAGAGCGTCAGCTCCTCATGTGGTCAGCGTCAGCATTCGCGGAGTCCGTGCAGAGGTTATGCTTCATACACTGGAAGACAGAGGTATTTATGTGTCAGCAGGAAGTGCATGTTCATCGAATAAGCCTTCGGTCAGCCATACGTTAAAAAGTATCGGACTTGCACCGGAGCTTTTGGATTCTACGATCCGGTTCAGTTTTTCGGTACACACCACAATGGAAGAACTTGATTATGCACTTGAAGTTATGAGAGAAGTGATTCCGATGCTTCAGAAATATACGAGAAAATAAGTAAAGGAGATAAGAATGTACAAAGCATTTTTGATTAAATACGCAGAGATCGCAATCAAAGGAAAAAACAGATATCTGTTTGAAGATGCGCTGGTTCACAACATCAGTTATCAGTTAAAGAATGTGGACGGAACATTTCATGTCCGCAAGGAGAATGGACGTATCTATGTGGAGACAGAGGGTGAATATGATTATGATGAGACGGTTACTGCACTGCAGAGAGTGTTTGGTATCGTAGGAATCTGCCCGGTAATCCTTGTGGAAGATGAAGGATTTGACAGGCTTGCAGAAGAAGTGATCCGGCATGTGGATGAAACATATCCCGACAAAAACTTCACATTCAAGGTAAATGCCCGTCGTGCAAGAAAAAATTATCCGATGAATTCGATGGAGATTAATGCGGCAATCGGTGAAAAATTACTGGAAGCATTTCCAGAGATGAAGGTAGATGTACATCATCCGCAGGTGCTCGTAAATATCGAGATTCGTCCGATGATCAATATTTATTCCATTGAACTTCCTGGACCAGGAGGTATGCCGCTTGGAACAGCCGGAAAAGCAATGCTTCTTTTATCCGGAGGAATTGACAGTCCGGTTGCAGGTTATATGATCAGCAAACGGGGTGTGACCATTGATGCAACTTATTTTCATGCACCGCCATACACCAGTGAGCGTGCAAAACAGAAAGTAGTTGATCTGGCAAAGAAGGTCGCAAGATATTCCGGACCGATCAATCTTCATGTTGTGAATTTCACAGATATCCAGCTTGCAATTTATGAGAAATGTCCGCACGATGAACTGACGATCATTATGCGCCGTTATATGATGAAGATCGCTGAGCATTTTGCATATGAGAACAAGTGTCTCGGACTGATCACAGGAGAGAGTATTGGACAGGTGGCAAGCCAGACCATGCAGTCACTTGCTGCAACGAATGAAGTATGTACGATGCCGGTATATCGTCCGCTTATTGCGCTGGACAAACAGGACATTGTAGAGATTGCAGAAAAGATCGATACGTATGAAACCTCGATCCAGCCGTTTGAGGACTGTTGTACGATCTTCGTTGCAAAACATCCGGTAACCAAGCCAAATCTGAAATACATCAGGAAGTCAGAAGAAAATTTAAATGACTGTATCGATGAACTGATGAAAAAGGCAATTGAAACGGTTGAAACAATTCACGTTGATGCAGAATAAATTTTGATGATGGCACAAAAAAAGAAGATCATTTCTGATCTTCTTTGTCTGTGCTTATAAATTCTAAAGCTGCAATTACTCGATAATGTATGGTTTTAATACTTCCATGATCTCATCCAGATTAGTCTCTGTATGAATTGCAAGGTCGATTGGTTTGGATAAATCTAAACTGAAGATACCCATGATGGATTTTGCATCAATGACATATCTTCCGGAAATTAAATCAAAATCAAAATCAAACTGTGTAATTGCATTTACGAAAGATTTTACTTTACCGATAGAATTTAATGAAATCTGTACTGTTTTCATCAGAAAACCTCCTTATCAATAATAGAATTTATCTACTTTTGATACTAAAGGTTTTTACATGAAAAGTCAATTATTTAGGAGAGAAAAATGAAAAAAGCAGCACTTCATAATCTGGGATGCAAAGTAAATGCATATGAAACCGAAGCGATGCAGCAGATGCTGGAGAATGCAGGGTATGAAATTGTGCCATTTCAGGAATATGCAGATGTTTATATTATCAATACCTGTTCCGTTACAAATATGGCAGACCGGAAATCACGCCAGATGCTGCACCGGGCGAAGGCAAAAAACCCGGATGCAGTGGTTGTGGGTACCGGATGCTATATCCAGACAAAAGAGGAAGAAGCATTAAAAGATACTGCGATCGATATCGTGATCGGAAATAATAAAAAACATGAACTGGTTGAGCGGATCGAGGCATTTATGAAGGATCATAAAGACCGTGATGATGTTTTGGATATTAACCATGAAAAACAGGAATATGAGGAACTTTTCCTGTCCCGGACTGCAGAACATACGAGAGCATTTATAAAAGTTCAGGATGGATGTAACCAGTTTTGCAGCTATTGTATCATTCCTTATGCCAGAGGACGGGTCAGAAGCAGAAAGCTCGAACACGTGGTAAAAGAGGTTGAGCGTCTGGCTGCAAATGGCTATAAAGAGATCGTGCTCACAGGAATTCATCTGAGCTCGTATGGAACAGATCTCGGGGACAATCTGCTTCATCTGATCCAGGAAGTTCATAAAATAGACGGAATCGAAAGAATCCGTCTTGGCTCGCTGGAGCCGAGACTTGTCACCGAGGATTTTGCAAAAGAACTCTCCGGACTTTCGAAAATCTGTCCGCATTTTCATCTGTCATTGCAGAGTGGATGTGATGCGACGCTGCAGAGGATGAACCGAAAATATACAGCGGAAGAATATGCGCATGCGTGCAGCCTCCTGAGAAATGTGTTTGATCATCCTGCGATTACGACGGATGTGATCGTAGGCTTCCCGGGAGAGACAGAAGAGGAATTTCAGATCACGAAGGAATTCCTTGCACGGATACATTTTTATGAAATGCATATTTTTAAGTATTCCAAACGGCAGGGAACAAAAGCAGCTGTGATGCCGGATCAGGTCTCAGAACAGGAGAAGACGAATCGAAGCGCACAGCTGATCAGACTTGGAGAAAAAATGTCAAAAGAATTCCGTCAGCATTATATCGGAAGTACACAGGAGGTTTTGTTTGAAGAAGAAAATGAGATTGACGGCAGAACCTATTTTACCGGCTATACAAGAGAATATGTAAAGGTTGCAGTGGAATCTGAAGAGAATCTTTCCAACTGCCTAAAATGCGGCAAAATTACAGGCATGCTGAATGATGAAGTGCTTTTGATGGATTAATGGTTGTATTTTTTGTCCGAGTAGTTTACAATAAAATAGACATAGCTTATTGTGGCGTAAGGAACCCGGTGATGAATGTGACAGTCATTACGGGATAATTGTAACAAGAGCAAAGGCGTGAAATTATGCAGAATATTAACAACACACAGTATTTTAAAGTAGAAAAGGAGCCGGAACTTCAGGTAAAAGACGTTCTTGAGGTTGTGTACCGTGCACTCAATGAGAAAGGATACAATCCGGTTAATCAGATTGTGGGATATATCATGTCTGGTGATCCAACTTATATCACCAGTCATAATAATGCCAGAAGCCTGATTATGAAAGTAGAGCGTGATGAACTTGTGGAAGAAGTTTTGAAGGCTTACATTGAGAACAATTCCTGGAGATGATCCGGTACGGTGAAGGAATGCGGATTTTAGGATTGGACTATGGTTCAAAGACAGTAGGAGTGGCAGTGAGTGATGAACTTTTGATCACTGCACAGGGAGTAGAGATTATTCGACGTAAATCTTCATCCAAATTGCGTCAGACACTTGCAAGGATAGAAGAACTGGTGACAGAATACGGCGTAGATAAGATTGTTCTTGGTTTTCCCAAGAACATGAATAATACGGAAGGTGAGCGTTGCGAGAAGACGAAAGAATTTAAGGAAATGCTGGAAAAGCGCACAGGACTTGAAGTCATTCTCTGGGACGAACGTCTCACTACAGTTTCTGCGGATCATTCTATGATGGAGATGGGAATCCGCAGAGAGAACCGTAAGGAATATGTGGATGAAATCGCAGCAATATTTATTTTACAGGGGTATCTGGATTATCTGACACACCAGAAACAGGGATAACCTGGATATCTTGTTTTATGTCCTGCAGAGGATTGCTTTTGCTCCGGAATGAATGTATGAAATGGAGATAACATGGAAAAAGTAATTTTTACAGATCCGGAAACAAATGAAGCTGTTTCGTTTTTCGTATTAGAACAGACGCAGCTGAATGGCATGAAATATCTTTTCGTGACAGAAGAGGAGGAAGGCGATGGTGATGCCTATATCCTGAAAGAACTTCACGAAGAAGATGGCGGTGAAATTGTCTATGAGATGGTAGAAGACGAAGTGGAGCTTGCTGCACTCGGAAAAATATTCTCGGAACTCATGGATGAAGATACAAGAGTAGAATTTTAATGATACGTGAAACAGACACATAATAAAAGGATGACAAAAAGCGGAATGTAAGGTATCGTTTCGCTGGTTTGTCATGACTTTTTTTGCGTGTGAAAGAAACCGTACAGGATTATCCGGTTACCTTATGGATGTTTGCTATCTGTTCATAAGGTCTCAGGTGTAAACCTGTCCGGTTCGGTTTAGATTTTGGAGGTAAAATTTTGAAGAAAGAAAGAGAACAGGAAAACACAAACAAAAAGAGCAAATTAAAAATTATCCCATTAGGTGGATTAGAGCAGATCGGTATGAATATCACTGCTTTTGAATATGAGGACAGTATTATTGTTGTTGATTGCGGAATTTCATTCCCGGATGATGATATGCTCGGAATTGACCTTGTCATTCCGGATATCACATATCTGAGAGACAATATCGATAAAGTGAAGGGATTTTTTATCACACATGGTCATGAAGACCATATTGGTGCAATTCCATATGTTTTAAAAGATATCAATGTCCCGATCTATGCAACAAAACTTACGATCGGAATTATTGATCATAAATTAAAAGAACATGATATGCTAAAGAAAGTAAAACGCAAGGTCGTAAAATACGGTCAGCATATCAATCTTGGATGTTTCCGTGTTGAGTTTATTAAGACAAATCACAGTATTCAGGATGCAGCAGCGCTTGCAATCTACTCACCGGCAGGAATCGTTGTCCATACCGGTGACTTTAAAGTGGATTATACACCAGTATTTGGTGATGCAATTGACCTTCAGAGATTTGGAGAGATTGGTAAAAAAGGTGTACTTGCACTTTTATGTGACAGTACAAATGCAGAAAGAAAAGGTTTTACCATGTCTGAAAAGACGGTTGGTAAGACATTAGATAAGATTTTTGATGATCATAAGAACCAGAGGATCATTATTGCAACATTTGCATCCAATGTTGACCGTGTTCAGCAGATCATCAACTCAGCGAATAAATATGGACGCAAGGTGGCCATCGAAGGACGAAGCATGGTGAATATCATTTCAATCGCTTCGGAACTCGGATATCTCTCGCTTCCGGATAATATCCTGATCGAGGCAGACCAGCTTCGCAATTATCCGGATGAACAGACCGTCATTATCACAACGGGAAGCCAGGGAGAATCTATGGCTGCGCTTTCCCGCATGGCATCTGGCATGCACAGAAAAGTTTCCATTAAGCCAAATGATACGATCGTATTCAGTTCCAGCCCGATTCCGGGAAATGAAAAGTCCGTAACCGGAGTCATCAACGAGCTGATGAGAAAAGGTGCTGAGGTTATTTTCCAGGATGTTCATGTATCTGGTCATGCCTGTCAGGAAGACATCAAGCTTATTTATTCGCTCGTTAACCCGAAATACGCAATTCCGGTACATGGAGAATATAAACATCTTGTTGCCCAGGCGAAGATAGCCGAGGAACTGGGAATGGATAAAGATCATATTAAGATCCTTTCTTCCGGAGATGTACTGGAGATCGATGAAGATGGTGCAGAGGTTACCGGACATGTTCATGTTGGAAATGTCTTTGTCGATGGACTGGGTGTTGGAGATGTTGGAAATATCGTCTTAAGAGACAGACAGCACCTTGCAGAAGATGGTATTATTATTGTGGTTATGACACTTGAAAGCGGTTCAGGACAGGTACTTGCAGGCCCAGATATTGTATCCAGAGGATTTGTATATGTGCGTAATTCAGAAAGCCTTATGGATGAGGCAAAGACCGTTCTGGACAATACGATGGAATACTGTATGGAGCATAATATTACGGACTGGGGCAAGATCAAGACAGAAGTAAAAGATGCACTTGGAGATTTTGTCTGGAAAGAGACGAAGAGACGTCCGATGATCATGCCGATCATTATGGAAGTATAACATTGCTTACAACCGGGAGAGGTTTATGAATATTAACAAACTGCTGTTTCGTTTTATAAAAATTGCATTTACCCTGATGATCGTCCTTTTGATCGTCTATGCATTTATCAGGCTTGGGACAACCGCATATGATTTTGGATATCGTGTTTTCACGGAGTCTGCGATGGAGGAAGAACCTGGAACCGACGTTCTTGTACAGGTGAAAAGCGGGATGTCAGGAAGAGAACTGGGACAGCTTTTGGAGAACAAGGGACTTGTCAGAGATGCGAATCTGTTTTATCTGCAGCTTCGTCTCTCTGCCTATTATAACAGGATACATTCCGGAACCTATACGCTCAATACTTCCATGACCCCAAAGGAAATGATCGTGGAGATGGCGCAGGCTGATTCCGATACGGAACAGACGGAGGATACACAGGAGCCGGAGGCTGCCACTGAAGTGACAACCGGTGGAGAGTAAAAAGAACAGGAGAATTTAACAATGGTAGTAGATGAACGTCTGGTTACCTACATAAATTCGCTGGATCAGGGAAATACCGAAATACTGGATATCATAGAAAGAGAAGCTCTGGATTCTTATGTTCCGATCATTCGGAAAGAGATGCAGAGCTTTTTGAAACTGTTACTCGCAATGCAGAAGCCCAAAAGGATTCTGGAAGTAGGAACAGCGGTAGGATTTTCTGCAATTTTAATGGCAGAATATGATCCGGAAGCGTGTGAGATAACCACAATTGAAAATTATGAGAAACGTATTCCAATTGCAAAAGAAAATTTTAAAAGAGCCGGAAAAGAAGACCAGATCACTTTGATTGAAGGGGATGCGGCAGAGGTTTTAAAGCAGCTTTCCGAACCGTATGATATGATTTTTATGGATGCTGCAAAAGGACAGTATATCCATTTTATGCCGGATATCTTACGGCTGTTAAAAACAGGCGGGGTATTGGTGTCCGATAATGTACTACAGGATGGAGATATCATAGAATCCCATTTTGCAGTTACAAGAAGAAACCGTACGATCTATAAAAGAATGCGGGAATATTTATATGAACTGACACACCGGGATGATCTTGTCACGGCGGTACTTCCGATTGGTGATGGAATTACAGTCAGCACGAAAATAAAAGAACAGATGAGTGAGAGAGGAATAGAGTAAAATGAGAAATATCGAATTACTGGTCCCGGCCAGCAGTCTGGAAGTATTAAAAGTTGCTGTTATTTTTGGCGCAGATGCAGTATATATTGGTGGTGAAGTATTCGGACTTCGTGCAAAGGCAAAAAACTTCTCGATGGAGGAGATGGCAGAGGGAATTAAGTTTGCTCATGACCACAATGTAAAAGTATATGTAACAGCGAACATACTTGCACACAATTATGATCTTGATGGAGTGCGCCAGTATTTTAAAGAATTAAATGAGATGAAACCGGATCGTCCGGATGCACTTATTATTTCGGATCCGGGTGTTTTTATGATAGCAAAGGAAGTCTGCCCGGAAATTGAACGTCACGTCAGCACACAGGCGAATAATACCAATTACGGAACCTATCAGTTCTGGTATGGGCAGGGAGCATCCCGTGTTGTGTCTGCAAGAGAGCTTTCTTTAAAGGAAATTAAAGAGATCCGTGCCAAGATTCCAGATGATCTGGAGATTGAGACATTTATTCATGGTGCAATGTGCATTTCTTATTCCGGAAGATGTCTGCTTTCCAACTATTTTACGGGAAGAGATGCGAATAAGGGAGCGTGTACACATCCATGCAGATGGAAATATGCGGTTGTTGAGGAAAAAAGACCAGGTGAATATCTTCCGGTGTATGAAAATGAGAGAGGAACCTATATTTTCAACTCAAAGGACTTATGTATGATCGAGCATATTCCGGATCTGATCGATGCAGGGATTGACAGCTATAAGATTGAAGGGCGTATGAAGACTGCACTTTATGTGGCAACGGTTGCAAGAACATACCGGAAGGCGATCAACGATTATCAGGAATCTCCAGATAAATACAAAGAAAATATGCCATGGTATCTGGATCAGATCTCAAACTGCACATACCGGCAGTTTACAACCGGTTTTTTCTACGGAAAGCCATCTGAGGAAGCTCAGATTTACGACAACAATACGTACTGCAAGGAATACACCTATCTGGGGATCATTGGAGAACGAAATGCAGAGGGAATGTATCAGATCGAGCAGAGAAATAAATTCTCTGTAGGAGAACAGATTGAGGTAATGAAGCCGAATGGTGATAACATTGAGGTGACGGTACACCGGATTACCGATGAGGATGGAAAAGATGTAGAATCTGCACCACATCCAAAGCAGGTATTATACATTGATCTTGGAATCGAACTGGATATGTATGATATTATCCGTCGCAAGGAAGAGGACAGCAGCATTCAGCTGCAGTAGCGGAAAACAAACAAATAGCATTCCAAAAAGAAAACCCTTCGGGAAAACCACAGCCGGATTGTGAACGGCTTTAAAAGGTGGTTTTTCGAAGGGTTTTTCTAATTTGCAAGTTGTATCAGGAAAGGGATGGCTTGTAAAATTCCTTTACAGAGTCAAGCCGGGCTGTCATGTTGGTAAACAGAAGATCAACGATCGTAAGCGCTGCCATTGCTTCTACGACGACGACGGCTCGTGGAGCGATGATCGGGTCGTGGCGGCCTTTGATCGAAATATCAATTTCCTCCATGGATTTGTTGACTGTTTGCTGTGTGGCTGCAATGGAAGGGGTTGGTTTGACGGCAACACGCATAAGAAGCGGAGAACCATCACTCATTCCGCCGAGTGTGCCACCGGAATGATTGGTCTTTTTTACAACCTGACCATTCGAATCAACGGAAAAGGCATCATTATTTGTAAGACCGGTAGCTTTGGCTGCGGCAAAGCCGTCACCAATCTCAAAGCCTTTCACAGCGCCAATAGAGAACATTGCTTTTGCAAGATTTGCATCCAGCTTTTCGAAAACGGGATCACCGATTCCGGCTGGAAGACCGGTTACAACACATTCGATGGTGCCGCCGGAAGAATTCTTATCCTCCAGACAACGATCGAGATATTCCTGTGCTTTGCCTGCTGCCATGGCATCCGGCATGTAAAGGGGATTTTTACAGATCTCGTCCGGATCAAAACGGGATGGATCAACGGAAATATCCCCGATCGACTGTGTGTAGGTGAGAAAATGAATACCAAGCTCTCCGAGGAGCTTAGCAGCAATTGCACCTGCAGCAACGCGTCCGATCGTTTCACGTCCGGAAGAACGTCCACCTCCGCGATAGTCCCGGAATCCGTATTTCATATCAAAGCCGTAGTCGGCATGACCCGGGCGGTAGTAGGAGGCAATCTCGCTATAGTCAGCAGATTTCTGATTTTTATTTCGAACCAGAAGAGAAATAGGAGTACCGGTTGTTTTTCCCTCGAAAACTCCGGAAAGGATTTCGACAGCGTCGTCTTCCTTGCGTGGCGTTGTGAAGCGGGACTGTCCCGGCTTTCTCCGATTCAGGTAAATCTGAATATCTTCTTCGGTAAGAGAAAGCCCGGCCGGACAGCCGTCAATAACCACACCGAGTCCTGCACCGTGTGATTCTCCCCAGGTCGTGATTTTAAATATTGTTCCGTATGATGAACCAGCCATAATTATCTCCTCTTGTCTCTTCAATCTTTTATAGACAATTATAAGGAAAGCGAAGTTGAATAGTCAAGAAAGTTATGATATATTTTAAATGTAGTTTTGCTAAAATTTGCGAAAATTAATAAAAACTGAAACATTTTCAGAAATAAAAGAGAACAAAACGGGGGTATCATATGGAATTTAACGGAGTATATCATCAGGCATCAGATAATTACTGCTATCCTTTAAATGAGGATGAACTGATCATAAATTTAAAGACAGGTTATGATGTAAAAGAAGTCAATATTATTCTTGGCGATCCATTTGCGGCTGGAATTCTAGGTGGTGGAGAAAGCTGGAATGGTAATAAGGAACCGATCATTTTTAAGAAGAAACTGAAAAATCAGATCTGGTGGACGACAACGGTTAAGCCGGAATATAAGCGCTTGAAATATTATTTTGAGCTTTTTACAGAGGAGGAACACTGGTTTTATTTTGAGGATGGATTTGTCAGCGGGGAGCAGATGGAACTTGAGGGAAGAAGCAGACAGTGTTTTGTTTTTCCATGGATGAATCCATGTGATATTCCAGTGACACCGAAATGGGTAAATGATACGGTCTGGTATCAGATTTTCCCGGACCGCTTCTGCAATGGAGATCATTCGATCGATCCGGAGAATGTAGTGCCATGGCGGAATCATGGAAAAGTTAAAAATGAAGAATGCTTCGGGGGAGATCTTGCAGGAATTATCCAGAAACTGGATTACCTGAAGGAACTTGGTATCACTGGTCTTTATCTGACACCGATCAATGAGTCACCAAGCAACCACAAATATGATACGACCGACTATACGAAGATCGACCCGAATTTTGGGGATGAAGAGACATTTCAGAAGCTGGTATCAGAGGCGCATGCCAGAGGAATGCGGGTTATGCTGGATGGTGTATTCAATCACTGCGGGTATTATTTTGCTCCGTGGCAGGATGTGCTGAAAAAAGGACCGGAATCGGAATATTATGACTGGTTTATGATCAATGAGTGGCCGCTGGATTTTAAGGGCGGAGCTGCAAAAAAGAAACAGTTTTATACCTTTGCATTTTTTGATAATATGCCAAAACTGAATACCAGCAATCCGAAAGTGCGTAAATACTTTATTGATATTTGTGCAAACTGGGTGGAAAATTACAAAATCGATGGCCTGCGCCTGGATGTGGCCAATGAGGTATCCCATCTTTTCTGCAAGGAACTGCATCTGCGTCTGAAACAGATCAATCCGGATATTTACATTCTCGGAGAAATATGGCATAATGCACTTCCGTGGCTGCGGGGAGATGAGTTTGATGCGGTAATGAATTATCCGCTTGGTGAGAGCATTAAAGATTTCTGGATCGATAAGAGCCTGACCAATCAGGATTTAGAGTATACGATCAATCGTTGTTATACAAGCTATATGCAGCAGACGAATGATGTATTGTTTAATCTTTTGGATTCCCATGACACCAAAAGACTTCGCTCGGATGTAAAGAATCTGGATGAGTATTTTGCACAGCTTGCAGTTTTGTTTGCAATGCCTGGAAGCCCATGCATTTATTACGGAACGGAAATTGCAATGGAAGGAAGTTTCGATCCCGACTGCAGAAGATGCATGCCATGGGACGAAATCGAGGCTGGAAAATATAAAGAACGCATTGAAATGGTTTCTAAACTGATCCATCTTCGGGCAAGTGAACCACTTTTAAAGAGCAGAAATTTCCATTTCCCGGATGACTTTGCGGATCATCCTCGTGTGATCCAGTTCCGGAAAATGGGCTGGGTAGATACCTATGTAGAAGTCATTATTAACTGCTCCGGAGAAGATGTAGAAGTACCGAAAGATGGAGAGATTCTGTTTGAAAGACATTGTATTGATTCAACGTTACTGCAAAATGGAATTTTAATCCGCCGCATTTCACGATAATCTGTTATAATAGTAACAGCAAATTGTAATAGAAAGAGAGAAATCAGATGGCTAAATATGAACTGTTAAAACAGGAAGGGCGCGCAAAACGAGGCGTTTTTCATACGGTGCACGGAGATATACAGACACCTGTTTTTATGAACGTAGGAACGGTAGGAGCAATCAAGGGTGCTGTATCTACCGTCGATCTGAAGGAGATTAAGTGTCAGGTTGAACTGTCCAACACGTATCATCTGCATGTACGTACCGGGGACAAGTTGATCAAAGAGGTTGGAGGTCTTCACAAATTTATGGTCTGGGATCGTCCGATTCTGACAGATTCCGGCGGATTCCAGGTGTTTTCGCTGGCCGGACTTCGCAAGATCAAGGAGGAGGGCGTGTATTTCCGCTCTCATATTGATGGCGCAAAGATTTTCATGGGACCGGAAGAAAGTATGCAGATCCAGTCCAATCTTGGTTCTACGATCGCAATGGCATTTGATGAATGTCCATCAAGTGTTGCAGACCGCAAATATGTATCCGATTCCGTAGCGCGTACTGCAAGGTGGCTCGAACGCTGCAAAAAAGAGATGGCCAGATTAAACAGCCTTGAGGATACGATCAACAAAGACCAGCTGCTTTTTGGTATTAACCAGGGAGCAATTTATTCGGATATCCGAATCGACCATGCAAAAAGAATCTCCGAACTTGATCTGGATGGATATGCAGTCGGAGGACTTGCGGTCGGAGAAACCCATGAGGAAATGTATCATATCCTGGATGAGACAGTGCCTTATCTTCCGGTAAATAAACCAACGTATCTGATGGGAGTTGGCACACCGGCTAATATTCTGGAAGGTGTAGAGCGTGGAATTGACTTTTTTGACTGCGTATACCCAAGTCGTAACGGAAGACATGGACATGTATATACCAATCAGGGCAAGATCAACCTGTTTAACCAGAAATACGAAAAGGATATGAGACCGATCGAGGAAGGCTGTCAGTGTCCGGCATGCCGTACCTACAGCAGAGCTTATATCAGACATCTTCTTAAGGCGAAAGAGATGCTTGGCATGCGTCTGTGCGTACTTCATAATCTTTATTTCTATAATAACATGATGGAAGAGATACGGGATGCTTTAGATGAGGGCAGATTCCATTCCTACAAGGAAGAAAAGCTATATGGAATGGGACAGATCAACAGAGAAAAAGAGATGCAGAAATAACGTTTTATTTCTAAAAAAAAGATAAAATAGAACAAAAGACTTGCCGGTTTATCACATGTTGTGTACAATGATAAAAGTATGTTAATTTAGGAGGAAGATTGATGATGTCAATTTTAGCACAATCAGCAGCAGCAGGCGGCTGGGTTGGAATTATTGTATGGATGGTCATTTTATTTGCATTCATGTATTTCTTAATGATTCGTCCACAGAAGAAAGAAACTCAGAAAAAAGATCTTATGTTAAGTGAGCTTGCGGTAGGAGATACTGTTCTTACAACAAGCGGATTCTACGGAACGGTCATTGATATTGAGGACGATATGGTAATTGTTGAATTCGGAAACAATAAAAACTGCCGTATCCCAATGCAGAAAGCAGCAATTTCCGCAGTAGAGAAACCGGAAGACGCAGAATAATCGTGATAATTAACCCAGGTCGTAAGACCTGGGTTTTGTTTTACAGCATAAATTTTCAATATGCGTAAATGGAATACTAACCGGTAATTTTATAAATGCAGGTTATGCAACACATGAAAAAGTGCCATAGCCGGATCGGTTGAAAAGCATATATATTTGCTATATGATTATATTATGAACAAAAATTTATGGAAAAGAGAGGTTACGTGAAATGGATTGTAAGATCGGGGTCATTTCCGGAGATGGGATCGGACCGGAAATCGTTACGGAAGCAAAGAAAGTATTAGATCAGATTGGAAATAAATATGGACATAAATTTCAATATACAGAAATCCTGATGGGAGGATGTTCTATTGATGCAACAGGTGTGCCGCTCACCGATGAGGCAATCGAAGCAGCAAAAGCATCGGATGCGGTATTGATGGGATCGATCGGTGGTAATACATCAACTTCACCATGGTACAGACTTGCACCGGAACTCAGACCGGAAGCGGGCCTTTTAAAATTAAGAAAATCATTGAATTTATTCGCAAATTTAAGACCAGCGTATCTGTATAAGGAATTAAAAGCGGCATGTCCGCTCCGTGATGACATCATTGGCGATGGATTTGACATGATGATCATGAGAGAACTTACCGGAGGACTGTATTTCGGAGAACGCAGGACAGAAGAGATTGATGGCGTTATGACTGCTATGGATTCCCTGACTTATAACGAAAATGAGATACGCCGTATTGCAAAACGTGGATTTGACATTGCAATGAAGAGAAGAAAAAAGGTGACTTCTGTAGATAAGGCAAACGTGCTCGATTCCTCCAGACTCTGGAGAAAAATCGTAGAGGAAGTAGCCAAAGATTACCCGGAAGTAAGCTATGAGCATATGTTGGTAGATAACTGTGCAATGCAGCTTGTAAAAGATCCAAAACAGTTTGATGTTATCCTGACAGAGAACATGTTTGGAGATATTCTTTCCGATGAGGCAAGTATGGTGACCGGGTCCATTGGAATGTTATCTTCTGCAAGCTTAAATGATACCAAATTCGGACTTTATGAGCCAAGTGGCGGATCAGCACCTGACATTGCCGGAAAAGGCATTGCCAATCCAATCGCAACAATCTTAAGTGCAGCGATGATGCTTCGTTATACATTTGATCTGGACAAGGAAGCAGATGCAATTGAACAGGCGGTAAAACAGGTATTGAAAGAAGGCTACCGCACGATCGACATTATGCCGCAGGCCGGAGAGTCAAAAGAGGGAATCACACAGGTGAAAACAGCAGAGATGGGAGAACTTATTGCTGCCCGGGTATAAGGATTGTATTTTATATAAAGTTCACTTATAATAATAAAAATACCCATAACTTAGAAAGGCGGATAAGATATGAAAAGTGATAACGTAAGAAAAGGAATCCAGCAGGCACCTCACAGAAGTCTGTTTAATGCACTGGGATTCACAGAAGAAGAAATGAAAAAACCGATGGTTGGTATCGTAAGCTCTTATAATGAAATCGTGCCAGGCCATATGAACCTTGATAAAATTGTAAATGCAGTAAAACTTGGAGTCGCAGAAGCCGGAGGAGTTCCGGTTGTATTCCCGGCAATTGCAGTATGTGATGGTATTGCAATGGGACATATTGGAATGAAATACTCGCTGGTAACAAGAGATCTGATCGCAGATTCTACAGAGTGTATGGCACTTGCACACCAGTTCGATGCACTTGTTATGGTTCCAAACTGTGACAAGAACGTGCCGGGTCTTCTGATGGCAGCGGCAAGAATCAATGTTCCTACCGTATTTGTTTCCGGAGGACCGATGCTTGCAGGTCACGTACACGGACAGAAGAGATCCCTTTCTTCTATGTTTGAGGCAGTTGGTTCTTATGCTGCAGGAACAATGAGCGAAGAAGATGTAAAAGAGTTTGAGGAAAAAGTATGTCCGACCTGTGGTTCCTGCTCAGGAATGTATACAGCGAATTCCATGAACTGCCTGACAGAGGCTCTTGGAATGGGACTTCCTGGAAACGGAACAATTCCAGCAGTATATTCAGAACGAATTAAGCTTGCAAAACATGCAGGTATGGCTGTTATGGATATGTACCGTAAGGATATCCGCCCAAGAGATATTATGACCAAAGATGCAATTTTAAATGCACTTACCGTAGATATGGCGCTTGGATGCTCTACAAACTCCATGCTTCATTTACCGGCTATTGCACATGAAGTCGGATTTGATTTTGATATTTCTTTTGCCAACCCGATCAGTGAGAAAACACCAAATCTCTGTCATCTTGCACCGGCAGGTCCTACCTACATGGAAGATTTAAATGAGGCAGGCGGTGTTTCCGCAGTTATGAAAGAGCTTGCAGATATTGGATTATTGAATACCGAATGTAAAACCGTTACCGGAAAGACAGTCGGAGAGAACATTGCCAATGCCGTAAATAAGAATCCGGAAGTTATCCGTCCAGTTGACCATCCATATTCCAAGACCGGTGGTCTGGCAGTATTAAAAGGCAATCTGGCTCCGGATGGCGGTGTCGTAAAACGTTCGGCTGTTGTGGATGAAATGATGGTACACGAAGGCCCAGCAAGAGTATTTGACTGTGAGGAAGATGCAATCGCTGCAATCAAAGGTGGAAAGATCGTGGAAGGTGATGTTGTCGTAATTCGTTACGAGGGACCAAAAGGCGGCCCTGGCATGAGAGAAATGCTGAATCCAACTTCTGCAATTGCAGGAATGGGACTTGGATCTTCCGTTGCACTGATTACAGACGGTCGTTTTTCCGGCGCTTCAAGAGGTGCTTCGATTGGTCATGTTTCACCGGAAGCTGCTGTCGGAGGCCCGATCGCACTGGTGGAAGAAGGCGATATCATTAAGATCAATATTCCGGAGATGACACTGAATCTGGATGTTCCAGACGAAGTTCTTGCAGAGAGAAAAGCAAAATGGCAGCCAAGAGAGCCAAAGGTAACAACCGGATATCTGGCTCGTTACGCTTCTCTGGTTACATCGGGAAATAGAGGAGCAGTTCTTTCTCTTGAAAAATAATCATATATAGATAAAGAGGGTTAGACGATGAATTTAACAGGAGCAGAGATCATAATTGAATGTTTAAAAGAGCAGGGCGTGGATACGGTTTTTGGATATCCAGGCGGTGCGATTTTAAATGTTTACGATGAATTATATAAGCATAGCAGTGAGATCAGACACGTACTGACATCTCATGAACAGGGAGCGTCTCACGCTGCAGATGGATATGCAAGAAGCACAGGAAAGGTAGGGGTCTGCTTTGCAACCTCGGGTCCTGGTGCTACGAACCTGGTTACGGGAATCGCAACTGCGTATATGGATTCTGTGCCGATGGTTGCAATTACCTGTAATGTTACCGTTCCATTACTTGGAAAAGACAGCTTCCAGGAGATTGATATTGCTGGTATTACAACACCGATCACAAAGCATAATTTTATTGTAAAGGATGTTACAAAACTTGCAGATACGATCCGGAGAGCTTTTCAGATTGCAAGAAAAGGAAGACCGGGTCCGGTTCTTGTTGATATTCCAAAGGATATTACGGCCAAGACAACAGAATATACGGAAGAAAGCCCAAAGATTCCGGAAAGGATCACAAATACGATCACAAAAGAGAATCTTGACACTGCACTTGCAATGCTGCGCAAAGCAAAAAAACCATATATTTTTGTAGGTGGAGGCGCTGTTATTTCGGGCGCAAGTGAGGAACTGAAAACATTTGTGGAAAAGATGGATGCACCGGTATGTGATTCATTGATGGGAAAAGGCGCATATGATGGAACCTCTGTAAATTATACAGGAATGCTTGGAATGCATGGAACAAAGACATCCAATCTGGGAGTCAGTGAATGCGATCTTCTGATCGCAATCGGTGTGCGTTTTTCTGACCGTGTAATTGGTAATCCGAATTTCTTCGCAGATCAGGCTGAGATCCTTCAATTCGATGTTGATCCGGTAGAAGTCAATAAAAATATTATTGTGGATGCAAGTGTGATCGGAGATGTGAAAGAGATCCTGAAACGTCTGAATGACGAACTTGAGCCGCAGAAACATACGGAATGGATGCAGCATATCGCAGAATATAATAAAAAATATGCGATGACCTATCACAAAGAAGGATTAAGCGGTCCGTTTGTCATTGAGAAAATCTATGAGATGACGCATGGAGACGCAATCATGGTTACAGAGGTAGGACAGCATCAGATGTGGGCAGCACAGTACTATAAATATTCCAGACCAAGGACACTCCTTACATCAGGCGGACTTGGTACAATGGGATATGGTCTTGGTGCAGCAATCGGTGCGCAGACTGCTAATCCGGATAAACAGGTCATTAATATTGCCGGAGACGGATGTTTTCGTATGAATATGAATGAGCTTGCAACGGCATCAAGAGAAAAGCTGCCTCTTATTGAGGTGATCGTGAACAATCATGTTCTGGGAATGGTACGCCAGTGGCAGACACTTTTCTATGAGAAGCATTATTCGGCAACAGTTCTTGATGATGGTGTAGATTATGTCCGCCTTGCAGAGGCAATGGGGGCAGACGCAAAACGTGTAACCACACAGCAGGAGTTTGCAGAAGCATTTGCAGAAGCGCTTCAGGCGAAGAAACCATATGTGATAGACTGCATTATCGATTCAGATGATAAAGTATGGCCAATGGTTGCACCGGGAGCTCCAATCAATGAATCATTTGATGAGCAGGATTTATTAGAAAAACAAAAAAATAAATAGGTACTTGAATTTTTTACACTATTGTGATAAAGTGTTAAACAATTAACAAGGGACTAAGTAAAAGTACCTGTTGTTAAAATTCATTTTTACGAGTAAATAAAGAATATATGAGGAGGAAGTTGGAAATGAGTAGAGTTTATAATTTCTCTGCAGGTCCGGCGGTTTTACCTGAAGAAGTTTTACAGGAAGCTGCTGATGAAATGTTAGATTACAGAGGAAGTGGAATGTCGGTAATGGAGATGAGCCACAGATCCAAAGTATACGATAACATTATCAAAGAAGCAGAAGCTGATCTGAGAGAATTAATGAATATCCCTGATAATTATAAAGTTTTATTCTTACAGGGTGGTGCTTCCCAGTTTTTCGCTGAGGTTCCTATGAACCTTATGAAGAACCGTAAAGCAGGCTACATCATTACTGGTCAGTGGGCTAAGAAAGCATTTCAGGAAGCTAAAATTTATGGTGAGGCTGTGGAACTTGCTTCGTCGGCTGACGAGACTTTTTCCTATATTCCGGATTGTTCCGATCTTCCGATCACCGATGATATGGATTATGTATATATTTGCGAAAATAATACGATTTACGGAACAAAATATAAAAAGCTTCCAGATACAAAAGGAAAACTTCTTGTTGCAGATGTTTCCTCATGCTTCTTATCTGAGCCTGTAGATGTAACCAAATATGGTGTGATCTATGGTGGCGTTCAGAAGAACGTTGGACCGGCAGGTGTGGTGATCGCAATTATCCGTGAGGATCTGATCACAGATGATGTACTTCCTGGAACACCGACACTTCTGAAATGGAAGACACAGGCAGACGCAGATTCCCTTTACAATACACCACCATGCTATAACATTTACATTTGTGGTAAAGTATTTAAATGGTTAAAGAAGATGGGCGGACTTTCTGTTATGAAAGAACGCAATGAAGAGAAAGCTAAGATCTTATATGATTTCCTGGATCAGAGCAAACTGTTCAAGGGAACGGTACGGAAAGAAGACCGTTCACTCATGAACGTTCCTTTCATTACAGGTGACAAAGATCTGGATGCCAAATTTGTTGCAGAAGCAAAAGAAGCTGGATTTGAGAACCTGAAAGGTCATCGTACCGTAGGCGGAATGAGAGCATCCATCTACAACGCAATGCCAAAAGAGGGTGTTGAGAAGCTTGTAGAATTTATGAAGAAATTTGAGGAGGAGAATGCGTAATATGTATCAGTATACATGCTTAAACCCGATCGCAGGAGTTGGTTTAGACCTCTTCTCTGATGAATACCAAAAAGTAGACGATTTAAAAGATGCGCAGGCGGCACTCGTAAGAAGTGCAGCAATGCATGATCTGGATCTTCCGGATGATCTTCTTGCTGTTGCAAGAGCCGGGGCTGGAGTAAACAATATTCCACTGGACAAATGTGCAGAAAAAGGTATCGTTGTTTTCAATACACCAGGTGCAAATGCCAATGGTGTAAAGGAACTTGTTTTTGCAGGAATGCTTTATGCATCCAGAGATATCGTAGGTGGAATCGACTGGTGTCTTGCAAACCAGTCGGATGAGAACATTGCAAAAACTGCTGAGAAACAGAAAAAGAACTTTGCAGGAACTGAGATTTCCGGCAAGAAGCTTGGTGTGATCGGTCTTGGTGCGATCGGTGTTCTGGTTGCCAATGCAGCAGTACATATGGGAATGGATGTATATGGATATGATCCATATATCTCTGTCAATGCAGCATGGAATCTTTCAAGAAGCGTAAAACATATCAGCAACGTGGAAGATATTTATAAAGAGTGTGATATCATTACGATCCATGTTCCACTTCTGGATTCGACAAAGAAGATGATCAATGCAGATGCAATTGCAATGATGAAACCTACAGCAATTGTTTTAAATTTTGCAAGAGATCTTCTGGTTGATGAGGAAGCTATGGTTGATGCGCTTGCGGCAGGAAAGATCAAGAAATACGTATCGGATTTCCCAAATACAACAACAGTTGGTGCAAAAGGATGCATCGTTACCCCTCATCTTGGTGCATCCACAGCAGAGTCTGAAGACAATTGTGCGATCATGGCGGTACGTGAGATCCGTGACTATATGGAGAATGGTAATATCGTTCATTCTGTAAACTTCCCGGATTGTAACATGGGAGCATGTCTGACAGCCGGACGTATCGGAATTCTTCATAAGAATGTAAAAGGAATGATCAGTCAGTACTCTACCATCCTTGGAGATGCAGATATCAATGTGGCTGATATGACGAACAAAGGAAAAGGCGATTATGCCTATGCATTGATCGATGTAGATTCTCCGGTTACCGAGGAAGTTGTGAAACAATTAGAAGCAATTGACGGTGTACTCAGAGTACGTGTAATTAAATAAGAGGTACATTGATTCCCCACATCGAAAGGAAGATTTTTCTTCTTTTCATGTGGGGAAGTTTTATGTTAAGATAAGGAATAAACATAAAAGGCGGATAGGAGGTCATTCAATGTACCGTAATACAATATTGACGGTTCTGGGAACAGAAGAAACCACGATTAATGAAATTACAGAGAATCCGGGAGTGGTTGTTACATATTTTAAAAATATGCTTCCGGATCTTTTGAGTTTTCTGGTCCAGCTTGTGATTGCAGTGGCAATTTTACTGGTTGGAATCAAAGTTATTGGTGCCATTGTAAAGATGCTGCGAAAAACGATGGAAAAAGGAAATACCGAAACAGGGGTCATTACCTTTTTGTGCTCGCTTGTGAAATATGCACTTTATTTTGTATTATGTATGATCATTCTGTCGCAGTTTGGAGTTACAACGGGTTCGGTTGTTGCAGTGCTTGGTTCTGCAGGACTTACAGTAGGACTTGCACTTCAGGGAAGTTTACAGAATTTTGCAGGAGGCGTTCTGATCCTTTTATTAAAACCGTTTGCGGTAGGGGATTATATCATTGATAATGGAAGTGGGGATGAAGGAACGGTTTCCGCAATTACGATCTACTATACGAAGCTTCTTACCATCGACAACCGTATGATACTGATCCCGAATGGCTCTCTTTCAAACAGCAGTATTACGAATGTGACAGGAATGGAAAAAAGGCGTGTGGATATTGTTGTCGGGGTTGCATATGAGTCCGATCTGGCAAAGGTGAAAAAGGTATTAGAGCAGGTGGTCGCATCGGAGCCGGCAGTGCTTACGGAAGAAGCAAAAGATGTTTTTGTATCGGAACTGGCAGACAGCTCGGTGAATATGGGAATCCATGTCTGGGTAAAAACATCAGATTACTGGACTGCAAAATGGAGAATGACAGAAAATATCAAGAATGCGCTGGATGAGAATGGAATTTCGATCCCTTATCCGCAGCTCGATGTCCAGGTCAAGAATTCATGAGAAAATTTATACACATTATACAATACATATTAGGATTGTGTTGACATAATTCGTAAAATGTGCTAATCTAAATTTTGTGAACAAATTATGTTCTTGGCATTATTGTATTAGGAGGTTTTTGAAGTTATGCAACAGGGAACAGTAAAATGGTTTAACGCCAAAAAGGGTTATGGTTTCATTTCAGATGAGGCAGGAAAAGATGTATTTGTACATTTTTCCGCATTAAAGATGGATGGATTTAAAGAGTTAAAAGATGGCGAGCAGGTAGAATTTGAAGTTGTTGATGGGGACAAAGGACCACAGGCAGCAAACGTTACTCGTCTGAATTAATCAAATATAGACTGTAACCTGGAGTCATCCCGATGGATGGCTCCTTTTTAGTTGTGAAAACATGGAAAATGGGATATAATCATAAAATCAATAGGAGGAAATGAAATGCAGTTATCAGAATTAAAAGCATATGAGATATTAAAAACAGAGAACCTTACTGATATACAGTCGACAGGTTATATTTTAAGGCATAAAAAGAGCGGCGCACGTGTGGCCGTGATTTCCAATACAGATGAAAATAAAGTATTTTATATCGGATTCCGTACTCCGCCGGAGGATGAAACGGGAGTTCCGCATATTATCGAACATACGGTACTTTGTGGTTCAAAGAAATTTCCGGTCAAGGACCCGTTTGTAGAGCTGGTCAAGGGATCATTAAATACGTTTTTAAATGCCATGACTTATCCGGACAAGACCATTTATCCGGTTGCAAGCTGCAATGACAAGGATTTCCAGAACCTTGTGGATGTCTATATGGATGCGGTATTTAATCCGAATATTTATAAACATGAAGAGATTTTCAAACAGGAAGGCTGGCATTACGAACTTGAATCCAAGGATGCGCCGGTTACCATAAACGGTGTTGTATATAATGAGATGAAAGGAGCTTATTCTTCACCGGATGAAATCCTGCAGCAGGAGATTTACCGTGCATTATATCCGGATAATACGTACAGCAAGAACTCGGGTGGCAATCCGGAACATATTCCGGATCTGACGTATGAAGAATATCTGAATTTCCACAGACGGTATTATCATCCGGTAAATTCCTATATCTATCTCTATGGAGATATGGATATGGCAGAGAAACTTGACTGGATGGATAAAGAGTATCTGAGCAGATACGACAGAATTGAACTTGATTCTACAATTCCGCTTCAGAAAGCGTTTGATGAGAAAGTGGATGTGACAACAAAATATCCAATCTCAGCAGGAGAAAGTGAAGAGAATAAAACGTATTTGTCCTATAATGTGAGCGTGGCTGATGTGCTTGACCGTAAGCTGTATCAGGCGTTTGATATTTTGGATTATGCGCTGGTAAGTGCACCAGGGGCACCATTAAAGAAAGCGCTGATCGATGCGGGAATCGGAAAAGATATTTCCGGAGGATTTGACAGCGGATCACTTCAGCCGGTATTTTCGATCGTTGCAAAAAATGCCAATGCCTCCGAAAAGGAACAGTTTTTGGAGATCATTCAGAAGACACTAAAGGATCTTGTAAAGAATGGCATTAACCGCGAAGCGCTGCTTGCGGGAATCAACAGTTCCGAATTCCGTTTCCGTGAGGCTGATTTTGGACAGTTCCCGAAAGGACTGCTTTACGGTATCCAGTGCCTGGACAGCTGGCTGTTTGAGGATATGGAACCATTTATGCATCTGCAGTGTCTTGATACATTCCGGTTTCTGAAAGAGCAGGTGGAGACCGGTTATTTCGAAAATCTGATCGAAAAATATCTTCTGGATAATAAACACGCTGCAATCGTTACGATCGTTCCGGAAAAAGGTCTGAATGCAAAGATGGATCAGAAACTGGAAGAAAAGCTTGCACAATATAAAAACAGTCTTTCGGATGAGGAGATCAATCAGTTGATCAGGGATACAAAACATCTGAAAGAATATCAGGAAGAGCCTTCTCCGAAAGAAGAACTGGAGAAGATCCCAATGCTTTCCAGAGAGGATATGAGAAAGGAAATCCTTCCACTCAGCAATATAGAAAAGCAGATATCCGGAATAAAAACAATCTGTCATGATGTTGCGGCAAATGGAATTGATTATCTGACACTGATGTACGATGTGTCGGATATTCCGGCGGAAGATATTCCATATCTTGGAGTTTTAAAAGCACTTCTTGGATATGTAGACACCAAAACATATACGTACGCAGATCTTGCAAATGCCATCAATATTTATTCCGGTGGAATCAACTGCGGAATGGGAATTTATCCGAATGGAGAGAAAGAAGCTCCACTTCAGGTGAAATTTGAAGTAAGGATCAAGACACTTGAGAGCAGCCTGAAAGAAACAATGTCCATTGTAAATGAGATTCTGCTTTCCTCTAACATGAATGATGAGAAGCGTTTATATGAGATTCTGGCACAGAGCAGGGCAAGACTGCAGCAGAGCTTAAGCAGTGCAGGACATTCCGTTTCTTCCATGAGAGCGCTTGCCGGATTCTCAGAGTACGCATATTATCTGGATGCGACAAATGGAATCACATATTACGAAACAGTAAAAGATCTGGAAGAACATTTTGATGAGAAAAAACAGACACTGATTGCAAAATTAAAACAGCTGACCTGCCAGATTTTCGGAACAGAGAGACTTCTGATCAGTTTTACCGGAGACCAGAAAGCTTTTGCATATGCAGAACCGATTCTGAAAGAGGCATTGCAGAAGCAGCCTGCAGGCAAAAAGGCTCACGAAGCAGCCAGAATTTCACTTACGAGAAGCAATGAGGCATTTACAGACGCTTCACAGATCCAGTATGTTGCCAAAGTAGGTAATTTTGCAGATCACGGTTATCATTACACCGGAGCATTACGCATCCTGAAACTGATCCTCAGCTATGATTATCTCTGGATCAATGTAAGGGTAAAAGGTGGAGCATATGGATGCATGAGTGGATTTTTCCGTTCAGGGGAGACCTATTTTGTGTCCTACCGTGATCCGAATCTGTTAAAGACATTAGAAATCTATGACGGAATTCCGGAATATCTGCGCAAATTCCAGGCAGATGAGAGAGATATGACAAAGTATATCATCGGAACATTCAGCAGCATGGACACACCGCTTTATCCGGAAGGAAAAGGAGCAAGATCCATGAATGCATATCTCCAGGATCTGACCGAAGAAATGCTTCAGAAAGACAGGGATGAAGTAAGAAATGCAACCGCTGAGGACATCCGTGCACTTGCAGATATGATCCAGTCCGTTCTTCAGGATCCATCCGTATGCGTGATCGGTAATGAGGATGCAATTCAAAAAGAAGCGCAGTTATTTGACAAAGTAACCGGTTTATAATATACAACAGACAGAGAAAAGGAAGAAAATATGAACGAAAGTTTCAAATCAGGATTTGTTACAATTATCGGCAGACCAAACGTTGGAAAATCTACATTGATGAATCGGCTCATTGGACAGAAGATCGCAATCACCTCCAACAAACCACAGACAACGAGAAACCGTATTCAGACCGTATATACAGACATGGATCGTGGACAGATCATTTTCCTGGATACGCCTGGAATCCATAAGGCGAAAAACAAACTGGGTGAATATATGGTTAACGTCGCAGAGAAGACGTTAAATGAAGTTGATGTTGTTCTGTGGCTGGTTGAGCCTACGAATTTTATCGGGGCAGGAGAACAGCATATTGCAGAACAGCTTAAAAAAGTAAAGACACCTGTGATCTTAGTGATCAATAAGGTGGACACTGTCGAGAAAGAAAAGATTCTGGAATACATTGACACATACCGCAAAATTTATGATTTTGCGGAAATTATTCCGACTTCTGCACTTCGCGGACAGAATACGGATGATGTGATCGACAGCATTTTTAAATATCTTCCATACGGACCACAATTTTATGATGAAGATACGATCACCGATCAGCCGGAGAGAGCAATCTGTGCGGAGATCATTCGTGAAAAAGCACTCCATGCACTGAATGATGAGATACCACATGGAATTGCTGTAGCAATCGATCAGATGAAAGAAAGAAAAAAAGGGAATATCATTGACATTGATGCAACGATTGTCTGCGAGAAAGATTCCCATAAAGGAATCATTATCGGAAAACAGGGGTCTATGTTGAAGAAGATCGGAACAAATGCAAGATATGAGATGGAAAGACTTCTGGATGCACAGGTCAATCTGAAACTCTGGGTCAAGGTTAAGAAAGACTGGAGGGACAGTGACTTTTTGATCAAGAACTTTGGATATCGGGAAGAAGATTAAAAAGTGCCGGTTTTCCAATTTTTCACGAGGATAGTATCACCGGGAAAGCGAATCCTAATAGTAAATCCACATAATACATGGGATGGATGGAGGAGAAAGCGATGGAGAAAACCTGGGATGTATTCTGGCAGACGGGAAAAGTTACCGATTATCTGAATTATTGCACAGACAAAATGGAAAATGAAGAACCGGCAGGAAGAAAGACGAAAAAGTATGTCACAACAGGTGGTACTGACCGGCATGGTTTTAACGGCTATGCCGATCGGAGAATATGACAAACGAATAACGATATTGACCAAAGAAAGAGGAAAGATCACAGCATTTGCCAGAGGAGCAAGACGACCAAACAGTCAGCTCCTTGCTGCGACGAATCCTTTTTCTTTTGGTGAATTTGAACTGTTTGAAGGAAAAACTGCATATAATCTTTCGAAGGCATCGATACATAATTATTTTCGTGATCTGACGATGGATCTTGAGGCCGTATATTATGGCTTTTATTTTTTGGAATTTGCGGAGTATTTCTGCCAGGAGAACAACGATGAAAAAGACATGTTAAAGCTGCTTTATCAGTCGCTTCGGGCATTGGAATGCAGCGCATATAAAAATCAGCTGGTGAAGATTGTTTTTGAACTGAAGGCTCTGACGGTAAACGGTGAAGGACCGGATGTGTTTTCCTGTATGCATTGCCACAAAACAGAAAATCTGAATATTTTTTCTGTGAAAAGAGGCGGGACATTTTGCAGCAGCTGCGGGAAGCAGGTTCCTGGAATGCTGATCTTGGAATCAACGCGTTACGCACTTCAGTATATTGTATCTTCTTCGATTGAACGGTTGTATTCTTTTCGTGTGTCTGATGAAGTCCTTGTTGAGCTTACGCAGATCATGAAAGAATATATGGATCAGTATGTGCATCATCGTTTTAAATCAATGGAGATTTTGAAACAGCAGAAGGAATTGTGGACGATGAGCACACAGCAGAATTCCGCAGAATCATAAGCTTGCGGTTGAAATCAGATAATGAAAAGTGTATAATAGCATGGACTGACGCGGTAGTGGATGCAGGTTTGTGCTTTCAGACCGTATCAGAACATATAGCTGGGAGGAAGACATGAAGAAGTATTCGGCAATCTGTCTTGTAATTGCTTTATGTGTGACAATGCTGGCGGGCTGTGGAACATCCTATTCCACAGAGGAAAGTACAGTATTCGTGCAAAAGCATGGTAAGATCGTTTCTACCGATGTTGAGGATTTTGACGAAAATACCTATGACAAAGACGGACTTGAGAAATATGTAAATGAAACCATTGACAAATATACATCTGAAAATGGCAAAAATACAGTAAAGTTAAAAGGACTTTCCGTAAAAGATAATTCGGCGGTACTGACACTGGAATACAAGGATGCAAAAGCATACAGTGGATTTAATGGAGAAGAATTTTTTACGGGAACCATTGCGGAGGCGCTTGCAGCAGGTTACCGTTTTGATACGGAATTTGCATCAGTGAAAAATGGGAAAGCAGGAGAGAAAGCTGACTCCTCAGAGTTTCTGGATGACGATTTCAAGGTCGTGATCGTGAAAGCCAATCTGGATGTGAATGTGAAGGGGAAGATCTGTTATCTTTCGACACAGAATACGGCACTGAAGGATAAAAGTACTGTTTCAATCCGGGAAGGGCAGAATCTGTTACGCAAAGCAGAGGACAGCGAAGCCGGGACACAGGAGACGGAAGCAGCCGAGGCAGTTACCGAAGTAACAGAGACTGAGGAATCCGGAAGTGTGGATGACGATGAGATGCTGACCGGAACAGAAGAGGAAACCTCGGTTACATTCGATTTCCCGCAAGAGGATGAGAATGAGGAAACCCCGGATGAGTTTTCCAATGTATACACATATATTATATATAAATAAAAGCAAACAATATTATAGAGAATGAGAGGAACATGTTATGGAAAAAACCATGGACAAAATTGTACAGGTAGCAAAAGCAAGAGGATTTGTTTATCCGGGATCTGAGATTTACGGCGGATTGGCAAACACATGGGATTATGGTAATCTGGGCGTAGAACTTAAAAATAACGTAAAGAGAGCATGGTGGCAGAAATTCATTCAGGAGAACCCTTATAACGTTGGTGTGGACTGCGCAATTCTTATGAATCCACAGACATGGGTTGCTTCCGGTCATCTTGGAGGTTTTTCCGATCCTCTTATGGATTGTAAAGAGTGTCATGAGCGTTTCCGTGCAGACAAACTGATCGAGGATTTCGCAGGAGCAAATGGTATTGAATTAGATGGTTCGGTAGATGGCTGGACCAACGAGAAGATGGTGAACTTTATCGAAGAACATAATGTACCATGTCCAAGCTGTGGCAAACATAATTTTACAGATATCCGTCAGTTTAACCTGATGTTCAAAACATTCCAGGGTGTTACGGAAGATGCTAAAAATACAGTATATTTAAGACCAGAAACAGCACAGGGAATCTTTGTTAACTTTAAAAACGTTCAGAGAACATCACGCAAGAAGATTCCATTTGGTATCGGACAGATCGGTAAATCATTCCGTAATGAGATCACACCGGGTAACTTTACATTCCGTACCAGAGAGTTTGAGCAGATGGAATTAGAGTTTTTCTGTGAGCCTGGAACGGATATGGAATGGTTCCAGTACTGGAGAGCATTCTGCCGTGACTGGTTACTTTCACTTGGAATCAAAGAGGATGAGATGAGACTGCGTGATCATTCCGCAGAGGAATTATGTTTTTACTCAAAAGGAACAACAGATATCGAATTCTTATTCCCATTTGGATGGGGCGAATTATGGGGAATCGCAGATCGTACCGATTATGACCTTACACAGCATCAGAATGTATCTGGACAGGATCTTACATACTTTGATGATGCAAAGGGCGAGAAATATATTCCATATGTTATTGAACCTTCACTTGGAGCAGATCGTGTTGTACTCGCATTTTTATGCTCTGCTTATGATGAGGAAGAGTTAGAAGGTGGAGATGTAAGAACCGTATTCCATTTCCATCCTGCAATCGCACCGATCAAAGTAGGTGTTCTTCCATTATCCAAGAAATTAAATGAGGGTGCAGAGAAAGTCTTTGCCCAGTTGTCCAAGAAATACAACTGTGAATTTGATGACAGAGGAACAATTGGTAAACGTTATCGCAGACAGGATGAGATCGGTACTCCATTCTGTGTTACTTATGACTTTGACTCCGAAGAAGATGGAGCAGTTACGGTACGTGATCGTGATACCATGAAACAGGAACGTATTAAGATTGCAGACCTGGATGCATATTTTGCAGAGAAATTCACTTTCTAAAGATGACAGGTTACAGGCGTAATCTATAGAGAAAGAAATGCATACATCACCTGAAGTTGTCAGAGGATGTATGCATTTTTTGCAGAAAGGGACAGATATGGCATATTTTCCAATGTTTGTGAATCTGAAAGAGAAAGAATGCCTGATCATAGGTGGAGGCAGGGTCGCATATCGAAAAGTGTGTGTATTGAACGATTTTGAAGCAAAAGTTACAGTCATTGCCTCACAAATATGTGATAAAATCAGAAAGATAGAAAGTGTCAGACTGATCGAACGGGATTATGAGGAACGTGATCTGGAGCATCAGACGCTTGTAATAGCGGCAACGGATGATCCGGTGCTGAATCATGAGATTGCAGAAAGATGTAAGGGAAAGGGGATCCCGGTGAATGCCGTGGATCAGATTGAAGACTGCACTTTTATTTTTCCGTCATACATAAAAGAACAGAATGTGGTGGCTGCGTTTTCAAGCAGTGGGAAAAGTCCGGTCATCACCCAGTACTTAAAGGATGAAACGAAGACTGTTTTAAATGAACCACTGGGAGAGCTTACAGAACTCCTTGGCAGTGTCCGGGCGGAAGTGAAGCTGGCCGTTGAAGGAGAAGAAAACAGAAAACAGGTATATCGGAAGATTCTGGAGGTGTTTTTGGAACAGGAAGAACTTCCGGACAAAAAACAAATAGATAAGATCATAGAAAAATACAGAAAGAAGTTGTGAAAAATGGATCGAACAAGAAGATTAAGAAGAACAGAAACTTTGCGGAGCATGGTTCGGGAAGAACATGTCAGAATTGATGAACTGATCTATCCGGTTTTTGTGATCGCAGGAGAAAATATATGTAATCCGGTGGAATCGATGCCGGGAATCTATCAGTATTCTCTGGATCGTATCGGGGAGGAACTTGACCGTGTCGTGGAAGCTGGAATAAAGGCGGTACTTGTGTTTGGTATTCCCGATCATAAGGATGAAGTGGGAAGCGGTGCATATGATGAACACGGAATCGTTCAGGAAGCAATCCGGCTGATGAAAAAAGAATACCCGGATCTTTTAGTAATTGCAGATGTATGTCTGTGCGAGTACACATCCCATGGCCATTGTGGACTGATCCGTGACGGAGAGATCTTAAATGACGAAACACTGCCGCTTCTTGCAAAAGCTGCAGTTACTTATGCACAGGCGGGTGCAGATATTATTGCACCAAGTGATATGATGGATAAGCGCGTCGCTGCAATCCGTGAGGCACTTGATGAGAATGGATTTATCAATATTCCGATTCTTTCCTACAGTGCAAAATTTGCTTCCGGATACTATGGACCATTTCGGGATGCGGCACATTCAGCACCGGGATTTGGAGACCGGAAAACTTATCAGATGGACCCCGCAAACGGACAGGAAGCACTCAGAGAGGTTGAGGAAGATATCTTAGAAGGTGCAGATATGATCATAGCGAAGCCTGCACTTGCCTACATGGACGTCATGAAGGAAATATCACTGAATTACAATATTCCAATCGTTGCATACAATGTCAGCGGAGAATATGCCATGGTGAAAGCGGCTGCTGAAAATGGCTGGATCGATGAGAAGAAGATCGTTATGGAAAATATGGTCGGTTTCAAACGTGCAGGTGCAAAGATGATCATTACATATCATGCACTCGATGTTGCGCACTGGATCAAAGAAGAAAAATAAAAAGAGCAGGAAGAGGTTTATATGGATAAGAAAACAGATACAAAATCAAAAATGTATTTCGGAGCTGCAAAACTCCGGATTCCAGGAGGAGTGAACAGTCCGGTCCGTGCATTTGGGGCAGTGGGCCGTACTCCGAGATTTATGGTATCTGCAAAAGGTGACAGAATCACCGATGTAGATGGCAATGAAATGATCGACTATGTATGTTCCTGGGGACCTGGAATCCTTGGTCATTCCGATCCTCGTGTGATCGAGAAAGTAAAAGAAGCGTGCGATATGGGACTTACCTTTGGTGCACCAACACCAAGAGAAGTTGAAATTGCAGAGCTGATCGCAGAACTGGTGCCGTCTATGGAGGTCAGCCGTCTGGTAAGTTCGGGAACAGAAGCGGTTATGAGTGCGATCCGCTGTGCCAGAGGATATACGAAAAGAGACAAAATCATTAAGTTTAAGGGATGTTATCATGGACATTCGGATGGACTTCTTGTAAAAGCAGGTTCTGCGGCGCTTACAACATCGGTTCCGGACAGTGCGGGAGTGCCAGCTGATTATACAAAACATACACTGGTTGCAGCATATAACGACAAGGAATCTGTAAAAGAACTGTTTCAGGCAAACCCGGATGAGATTGCAGCTGTTATTGTGGAACCGGTTGCCGCAAACATGGGAGTTGTACTTCCAGAGGATGATTTCCTTCCATTCCTCAGAGAGATTACAGAGGCATATGGGGCACTTCTGATCTTTGATGAGGTAATTACCGGATTCAGGCTTTCCCTTGGCGGCGCACAGCAGTATTTCCATGTAACACCGGATCTGACTACACTTGGCAAGATTGTCGGAGGTGGAATGCCGGTTGGTGCTTATGGTGGAAGAGAAGACATTATGCGTATGATTTCTCCGGACGGACCGGTATATCAGGCTGGAACGTTATCTGGAAATCCGATTGCAACTGCTGCCGGAATCGAAACATTAAAAATATTAAAGAATGATCCGGCAATCTACAAGCGTCTGGAAGAGAAAACAAAAAAACTTGCAGATGCAGTAAGAAATGCAGCAGGTGATAAAGTATCCGTCAACCAGATCGGCTCTCTGATGAGCATTTTCTTTACTCCGGGAGGCGTAAACAATTATGAAGATGCGGTTCGTTCTGATCTGAGCGCATATGCACAGTATTTTGGATTTATGCTGGATCATGATATTTACATGGCGCCTTCGCAGTTTGAGGCAATGTTTGTATCGGACGCACATACCGATGAAGATATCACACGTACATGCAGATTACTGCAGGAATGTATGGAAAATATGCATGAGTAGATAAAAGCGGTATGACATCAGGAGGAAGTCCATGAGATTTGGATATATAGGAATCAATTATAAAAATGCACCATTGGATATTCGGGATAAGACATCTTTTACCGATGTTGACAAGATCGACTTCTTCCAGAATGCTGAAAAAATCGGAATTGGGCAGTGCATGATATTATCAACCTGCAACCGGAGCGAGGTATATTTTTTATATCGGAAAGCAGAAGAAAAAGAGGCAGTAAAAAAGCTGTATCTTGATACCTTTCAGGAAGTACAGCTGAACGATCTGCTGCTTACGCTGGATGGGAATGAAGCGATCGAGTATCTGTTCCGCATTGCGGCGGGACTGGAATCGCTGGTACTTGGAGAGGATCAGATACTGGGACAGGTAAAAGACGCTCTGGAATTTTCAAAGGCAATGGGATACAGCGGAAAAGAAATGAATAAGATCGTCCGCGATGCTGTAACCTGTGCGAAAAAGATCAAGACAGATTTAAAAATAAGCGAAAGACCGTTATCGGTAAGTTATGTTGGAATCCAGCAGCTGGAGAAAGCATGCAAAATAGAAGGAAAGACGGTACTTGTGATCGGAAGCGGAAAAACTTCGACACTTGCACTTCATTACCTGTATGAATATGGTGCGGGAAACGTAATGATCTGCAGCAGGACAACAACGCATGCGAAGGAGTTATTACAGGAATTTCCCCAACTGACGGTTGTAGAATTTGAACAACGTTATCAGATTATGGAGACATGCGATATCGTTGTATCTGCAACATCCGCACCGCATGTGATTGTGCGGGCAGATAAACTACATACCGATCATCCGATTACATTTCTTGATCTGGCAGCTCCACGTGACATTGACACGGCATTACAGGGGCGGAAAAATGTAACAATCCTGAACCTTGATTTCCTAAGTAAGATCGTAGAAAACAATCAGAAAGAACGGGAAAGACTTGTGGAGATCAGTAAAGGCATGATCCAGGAAGCTACCGAAGAGACTAAAGAATGGCTTTTAAGCAGCCGGATGGATTCCACAATAGAATCCTTACAGCTCCGATGCGATGAGATCGTTCAGGACAGTTATGAATATCTGAACCGTAAAATTGAATTTTCGGCAAGAGAACAGAAAATCATAAAAAAAGTATTGAATGCATCACTTCACAGACTTCTCAGAGAACCGATCCAGGAATTAAAACAGCTGGATACCAGAGAAAAGCAGGATAAGTATCAGGAAATTGTAAAAGAACTCTTTCAGATATAAGAGGAAGGAAACCCGAAACATGAAATATATCATTGGAACGCGAGGATCAAAACTTGCACTGGTACAGGCAGAATACGTCCAGAAGAGGATGAAAGAAGCATATCCGGAAGATGAGTACGAATTAAAGATCATCAATACAAAGGGAGATCAGATACAGGATCGCCCGTTGAACCAGATCGGTGCGAAAGGACTTTTTGTAAAAGAAATCGAGGATCAGATCTTAAATGATCAGATACAGATCGGTGTACATAGCATGAAAGATATGCCTGCATATCCGGAAGAGGGGCTGTGTTTTACCAGGGCATGGAAGAGAGAAGATCCAAGAGACGCTCTTATATTAAGAGAGGCAGAGAGCCTTACAAGCCTGAGAGATCATGCTGTGATCGGAACCGGAAGTAAAAGACGGGCATTTCAGCTTTTGGCAATGCGACCAGATCTTCAGATCGTGGATATCCGTGGAAATGTGGACACCAGACTTCGTAAAATGCAGGAACAGAAACTGGACGGAATCGTGCTTGCTGCAGCAGGATTGAAACGACTTGGACTCGAGGATGTGATCACACAGTATCTGGATGACGAAGAAATGATCCATGCTCCGGCGCAGGGAATTCTGGCAATTGAAATAAAGGCAGAGCATACAGAACTTGAAAGAAAACTGGATGTTCTGGCAGATCCAGACACCAATGAGGAGGCAATTGCAGAAAGAGGATTCCTTGCAGAAATTGGTGGAGATTGTCATATCCCGGTAGGAGCCGCATGCAGAAAAACGGAAGATGGATGCTTTGAATTACGTGCGATGTATGGAAATGAAGATGGAAGCAGGATTGCCTTTTCTCGCCAGAAGGGGAATAACCCGGAAGAACTTGCAAAATGTGCAGCAAAGGAGATACGCAGGAAGATCGCAGGAAATGTAGCACTTGTAGGGGCAGGACCTGGAGATCCGGGACTCATTACAAGAAAAGGCCTTGAGGCAATTCAGAAGGCGGATTGTATTATTTATGACCGGCTTGCCGCACCGGAACTTCTGGCAGAGGCAGCCACGGAATGCGAACGGATCTATGTAGGAAAAGAAAATCATCACCATACGATGCCACAGGAACAGATCAATGAACTTCTGGTAGAAAAGGCGATGCAGTATGAGCATGTTGTCCGTTTAAAGGGCGGAGATGTTTATGTTTTTGGCCGTGGAGGAGAAGAAGGGATGTTCCTAAAAGAACACGGAGTTCCTTTTACCGTTATTCCGGGAATTACTTCAGCAATTGCAGGGCCGGCGTATGCCGGAATCCCGATCACACATCGGGGAATTGCGAATGGGTTTCATGTTGTTACCGCACACAGCAGGAAAGATGAACTGTCGGATCTTGATTTTGCATCGATGGCAAAGAGCAAAGAAACCAAGGTGTTCCTGATGGGGCTTAGTGTGCTGGAAACTCTGATGGACAAGTTGATGGAAGCAAAAATGCCGTCTGATACACCGGCGGCGGTTATCTCGAATGCAACGTGCTGCACACAGAAAACATCGATTGGAACGATCGCGGATATCGCAGATAAGGTAAAGAAGGATGGAATCGTTTCTCCAGCGCTTATTGTGGTTGGTGATGTTGTGAAACTTCGGGATGAATTGGATTTCTTTGAAAATGGTCCGCTTTTTGGAAAACATTATCTTGTACCAAAAATTGGAACCGGTGAATCAAAACTCACACAACTTTTGAAAAAACAGGGAGCAGTGGTGGATGAGGTAACCGTAGGGAAGATCGTTTCAAAGCAGCTGACATTCCGGAAAGAAGAACTGCAGTCGGTTGACTGGATGATTTTTACAAGCAGAAATGGTGTCACCGCCTTTTTTGAAGACCTGTATTCCAGCGGTCTGGATACCAGAGCACTTGGCAATGTGAAGATTGCGGCAGTTGGAAATGCAACAGCAAAAGTGTTAAAGGATTATGGAATCTGTGCGGATTTTATTCCGTTGCAGCATGATGGAACAGCTTTGGCAGAAGCCATGAGAGAAAAGGTATGTGCGACAGACCGGATCTGGTATCTGAAGGCGGAGAATGCAAGTGACCATCTTTCGGAATTGTTAGAGCAGTTTTGCCATATCAGAGCAATCGATGTCTATGAAAATATGACGGTTCCATCTGATACGAAGATAAAACAACAGACATACCGGCAGTATGATGCACTGCTTTTTACCTGTGCATCATCTGCAAGAAGGTTATTGAGCGGATGGAAAACAGACGATCTGAAAGAACTTCCGGAATGCATATCCATTGGACCACAGTGTACGAAAGCCCTAAAGGAACTGGGAGTGAAACATATCAGACAGGCATCGGATGCCGGATATGAGAATATGATGGAATTGTTATTGGAATAGAGAAAAAAGAAAGCGGCTTTGGCTGCTTTCTTTTTTTATAGAAAAACAAAATGACTACTTGCCAAAAGAAAGAAGTGTGATACAATGAAGCGTGTGGAGGTATTGCACAAATATCACACGATATATAATGTATTAGTTGGGACAATGTTCTAATTAATTCGACAGAAAATATAATTTAATAGGAGGAATTGTCGAATGTCAAACAAATGGGTTTATTTGTTCACTGAAGGAAATGCTGATATGCGGGAACTTCTAGGTGGAAAAGGTGCAAATTTAGCGGAAATGACCAATCTTGGATTACCAGTACCGCAGGGATTCACGATTACTACAGAGGCCTGTACGAAATATTACGATGATGGCAGACAGATTAATGATGAGATCATGGGGCAGATTATGGATCACATCAGTAAGATGGAAGAAATCAACGGTAAGAAATTCGGTGACCTGAAAAATCCATTACTTGTATCCGTTCGTTCGGGAGCAAGAGCTTCTATGCCAGGAATGATGGATACGATTTTGAATCTTGGCTTAAATGATGATGTAGTAGCAGCAATGATCGCAGCCAATCCGAATCCGGAATTTGAACGTTTTGTATACGATTCATACAGAAGATTTATTCAGATGTTTTCGGATGTTGTCATGGAAGTCGGGAAAAAATACTTTGAACAGCTGATCGACAGGATGAAAGAAGAAAAAGGGGTAAAATACGATGTTGACCTGACTGCAGCAGATCTGAAGAAGCTGGCAGAACAGTTCAAGGCAGAATATAAGAAACAGCTGGGAGAAGATTTCCCGGCAGATCCGGTTGTACAGTTAAAGCTTGCAGTAGAGGCTGTATTCCGTTCATGGGACAACCCTCGCGCAAATGTATACCGGAGAGATAATGATATTCCATATTCCTGGGGAACGGCAGTGAATGTCATGCCGATGGTATTTGGAAACTTAAATGATGAGTCTGGTACTGGTGTTGCTTTTACACGAGATCCGGCTACCGGAGAGAAAAAACTGATGGGTGAATTCCTGAAGAATGCCCAGGGAGAAGATGTCGTTGCCGGTGTGCGTACACCGATGCCGATTGCCCAGATGGAACAGGAATTCCCGGAAGCATATGCGGAGTTCTTAAAGGTGTGCGAGATTCTTGAGAACCGGTATCATGATATGCAGGACATGGAGTTTACGGTCGAGAACCGCAAATTATACATGCTCCAGTGCAGAAATGGAAAAAGAACAGCTCAGGCCGCACTTCAGATTGCATGCGATCTTGTGGATGAAGGACATAAGACGGAAGAGGAAGCTGTTGCGATGATCGATCCACGTAATCTGGATACATTGCTGCATCCACAGTTTGATGTGAAGGCTTTGAAAGAGGCTATGCCAATCGGAAAAGGATTAGGAGCATCTCCGGGAGCTGCCTGTGGTAAGATCGTATTCACGGCAGAAGATGCAGAAAGCTGGAAAGACAGAGGCGAGAAGGTGATTCTGGTGCGTCTTGAAACATCTCCGGAGGATATTACCGGAATGAAGGCTTCACAGGGAATTCTGACTGTGCGTGGTGGTATGACATCCCATGCTGCTGTTGTTGCACGAGGAATGGGAACCTGTTGTGTATCCGGATGTGGAGATATCGCAATGGATGAAGAGAATAAACGTTTCACACTTGCAGGAAAAGAATTCCATGAGGGAGACTGGCTTTCCATCGATGGTACGACTGGTAATATATACGAAGGAAAGATTGCAACAGTGGACGCTGCAATAGCCGGTACATTTAAGCGTGTCATGGACTGGGCAGATAAATATCGCAGAATGGGAGTCCGTACCAATGCAGATACACCGAGAGATGCGAAAAAGGCACGTGAACTTGGTGCAGAAGGAATTGGACTCTGCCGTACCGAGCATATGTTTTTTGAAGGCGATCGTATTGATGCATTCCGTGAAATGATCTGTTCAGATACTGTTGAGGAACGTGAAAAGGCACTGGCAAAGATTCTTCCATTGCAGCAGGGCGATTTTGAACAGTTATATGAAGCTATGGAAGGAGATCCGGTTACGATTCGTTTCCTTGATCCACCTCTTCATGAATTTGTTCCGACAGATGAAGCTGATATTCAAAAACTTGCTGATACGAAAGGAAAGACGGTTGCGGAGATTCAGACGATCATCGACAGTCTGCATGAATTTAACCCTATGATGGGACATCGTGGATGCCGTCTTGCAGTTACATATCCGGAGATCGCAAAAATGCAGACTGCAGCAGTTATCCGGGCTGCAATCAATGTTGCCAGAAAACATCCGGAGTGGAACCTTGTTCCGGAAATCATGATTCCTTTGATTGGGGAAGTAAAAGAATTAAAGTATGTAAAACAGATTGTTGTGGATACTGCAGATGAGGAGATTGCGAAGGCAGGTATAGATCTCAAATATGAAGTAGGTACCATGATCGAGATTCCAAGAGCCTGTCTTACTGCTGACCAGATTGCAAAAGAGGCAGAATTCTTCTGCTTTGGAACAAATGATCTGACACAGATGACATTCGGATTTTCACGTGATGATGCCGGCAAATTCCTGGAATCCTATTATGATGCCAAGATCTTTGAGAGTGATCCGTTCGCCAAACTGGATCAGACCGGTGTGGGACAGCTGATGAAGATGGCAATTGAGAAAGGCAAAGCCTCCAGACCGGATCTTCACTGCGGAATCTGTGGAGAGCATGGAGGAGATCCATCATCCGTAGAGTTTTGTCATGAAATTGGACTGGATTATGTATCCTGTTCACCGTTCCGTGTTCCGATTGCCCGCCTTGCGGCAGCACAGGCTGCTATCGCCGAAGCAGGAAAGTAAAAGAGTGTAAAGGATTGGTTACAAAATATATATAACTCGAAAGGGGCTGTGAAAAAAGAATAGTCCCGAAAAAAGAAAGACCAAGAGTTTATAATGAACTCAAGGTCTTTCTTTCT
>CAKRMH010000005.1 GCA_934364805.1 uncultured Lachnospiraceae bacterium | reverse complement strand
GAAAGAGTAAATATCTACTGCGCGAGAGTAAATTCCACCGTCCAATGGAACGATGGAATTTAGAAATTCATTTTAGGATCCGCCGCCAGATGAAAGGTGAGTCTTGCCGGGCAGATGGAATGGGTGTAGAATATAGATAAGAAATCGATTTCACATCAGGTATGGATGTCGAAGTAAAAAACACAGGAGCTGCACCATGAATATCAATGAAATTGCAAAGATGGCGGGGGTGTCACGGGCAACCGTGTCCCGCTATCTGAATAATGGATATGTGAGCGAAGAGAAGAAGGAATCAGTGAGATCCTTTCGGCAGAAGGCTATCAGCTGCTTCTTGCAAACACGCAGAATTATGCGAAGGAAGAACTGAAGTATCTGCGCATTTTCCGGAAGAATCAGGTGGATGGCATTATTTTTATGGGAACGATATTCTCCAAGGAACATTTGAAGATGATGAAGGAACTTGAGGTACCGATCGTCATAGCAGCGCAGGAGCTGGACAACTATTCCTGTGTGTATCAGGATGATTACCATGCTGCCTATGAGGCGGCAAAACTGCTTTTAAAAAAGGGAACACATTTCGGTTATATTGGTGTTACGCAGAAGGATAAAGCGGTCGGTGAGGCACGTAAAGCCGGTTTCCTTGATGCGCTCAAAGATTCCGGTGTCAAAGAAGCAAGAAGATGTATGTACGAAACAGAATTTAAAGTGGAAGGCGGCTATGAAAAGGCAAGGGAACTTATGGAACAGAATCCTGAGACGGATTCCATATTCTGTGCAACAGACAGCCTTGCAGCAGGTGCACTGCGCTATCTGCATGAGCAGGGAATCGAGGTTCCAGGGCAGGTGCAGATTCTCGGATTTGGAGATACGGAGCTTGGAAACGTTGTGACACCGGCAATTACCAGCATTCATTTTCATTATAAGACAACAGGAATGGAAGCTGCGAAACTGCTCCTTGAGATACTGCAGTCCGGCACGGACGTGAAAAAACAGATCAAAATGGGATATCAGCTTGTGGAGAAAGCTTCTACAAGATCTTAAACAGGGGGTGTGAAAAGGTTCCCCTTTTTCTGTAAATCGTTATTTTTTTGTGATTACACCGACAACTTTTCAGTATTTGACGGTGTAATCAATGATTTTCTTTTCATTACGGAGAATTTGCCATTTTTTGTGTTGAAATCTGCAAATTTTTGGGTGTAATGAATCATTATCCGTTATTTACGGAGAATTTATCGCATATTTTAAAATTCGAGCAGCAAAACACTAGCTACAAGCAGGCAAACTTAGATTTTCTAATTTTCTCCCAAGTCACAAAAGCAGTCGCTGCTTTTTGCAATTTGCAAATCTCTAATTCGCAAGATACCTTTTACCCACCGAATGTTTAAATTCAAAAATACTCCGCAGGGATGCGGGCGGTTTGTGAAAAACTGCCAAAATGTCAAATGCAGATTTAGAAAGTATTACTCATTTACAAATAAGGATGCCCGCAGCAATCTGTGGTGCATTTTATGCACCGACGCTAGCAGCCGGCTGGCAGCATGCCCTCACGCTTCCGAGAGAGATCACATGGTCAGATGGAAGACTTTTACAGAATCCGCTGCCGGAATTCGTCGATAATTCTATGGTGGAGATTTATATCAATGACGGAGAATATGTGATGACTTCACGTTTTTATTTCCCGGAGAAAAATGCCCGTAATTTTAACATCCACCGGCTTTTTGTGTTAAAAAAGGTTGGTGGATGTTATATGTCTGCCTTGTTATAATTTGTAAAAAAAGATAGCAAAGGTGGGAAAAATATGAGAAAATATTATATCGACCGTATTCGAGTCATGACAATCATACTGGTTGTGATCTATCATGTAATCTATATCTATAACTCTGTGATCAAAGATGGTGTGATCGGACCGGTCACACAATTCCATGGACTTGATGCGGTGCAGTATGTGCTGTATCCATGGTTTATGGTGATCTTATTTCTGATCAGTGGAATGTGTTCAAGATATTATCTTGAAACGCATACCGAAAGGGAGTATTTCAGGGCACGAACAAGAAAGCTGCTTGTGCCGTCCACGATCGGACTTTTTGTGATCGGATGGATGCAGGGGTATCTGAACATGTCCATATCGCACGTGTTTGATGGCATGACAGGAAAGATTCCGGGTGTGATTTTTTATCTGATTCTGTGCCTTTCCGGAACCGGCGTACTTTGGACGATCCAGGTGATGTGGGTATGCTCGGTTGTGCTTCTGATCGCACGCAGAATCGAAAAAGGACGCCTCTTAAAGGCAGGAGAGCATGCAGGTATTGCTGTTCTTGTTTTACTTGGAATCGCTGTATGGGTATCGGCACAGATCTTCAATATGCCCATGATCGCAGTATACCGCTTTGGAATATATGGATTTACATTTTTACTCGGATATTATGTTTTTTCATGGGAAAAGGTAACGGATACCTTGAAAAAATACAGCATTCCGCTTCTGATCGCAGCAGCAGTACTTGGAATTGCTTATGTCTGCAGGGATTATGGGAAAAATTATGCTGTGGTTCCGAATGTCAACAGTCCGCTGGCGATCGCATATTGCTGGATGATGTGCCTGGCACTGATCGGAAGCATGAAACGCTGGGGCGATAAGAGCAGCGCAGCCGGACGTTTTTTAGCAAAAAGGAGCTTTGGACTGTATGTTTTTCATTATCTGACACTGTCGGCATGCGCTTATTTTCTGACCACATATACGGATCTTCCGGGTGTGGCTCTGTATCTGCTTACCGCAATTGCTGCGTTTGGCGGCGCATTCGTACTGAATGCGGTCATATCACGGATACCGGTGATACGCTGGTGCGTACTTGGCATAAAAAGGGAGGATTCACATGTTTCATGAAAATCTGGTTTCACTTCGCAGGATAAATCATATGTCACAGGAAGAACTCGCAGAAAAGATCGGGGTCAGCAGGCAGACAATCTCTAAATATGAGACGGGAGAGGCGCTTCCTGACATTGAAAAATGCAAGGCACTCGCAGATCTTTTTGACGTTTCCATGGATGATATGGTAAATTATGAGAAAGAAGCAAACGGTCTGGGAGTTCCACCCAGAGGAAAGCATATATTTGGAATGGTCAAAGTCGGAGATAAAGGACAGATCGTGATTCCGGCAAAAGCCAGAAAAATATTCGGTATCGAACCTGGCGACAACCTCATTGTGCTTGGAGATGAAGGGCAGGGACTTGCCATTCTTATGGAAAATGACTTCATGGAGCTGGTAAAGAGCATGCGCGGCAGATAAAGTGCTGCAATCATTCATAGAGAGGGACTTTCATGGAAAAAAGAGTAAAAGATTCGGTAATTGAGCAGGTACATGAGATAAGACCACAGCATTTAAATGGCGCGGGCAGGTTATTTGGTGGAATTCTCATGGAATGGATCGATGAAGTAGCAGGGCTGACCGCAATCAGGCATTCGCAAAGCCATGTTGTTACGGCATCTGTGGATAATCTGAGTTTTTTACGTGGTGTTTCCCAGAATGAGATTGTAGTCCTGATCGGAAAGATCACATATGTCGGAAACACATCCATGGAAGTTCGTGTGGATACTTATGTAGAAACACTCGATGGCTTCCGTCATCCTGTAAACCGCGCATACCTGACACTTGTTGCTGTCGATGAGAATGGAAGACCGAAAAAAGTTCCGGGGCTCATTGTGGAATCAATCGGGGAACAGGCGGAGTGGGAAGCCGGAAAGAAACGGTGTGAACTTCGAAAACAGCGCAAAAAAGAAGGATTTTAGGTGGCAGCAGATCAGGAGGCAGTATGTTTTTCATAATGGGAATAAATGACGGCAGGAAAGATTTTGATTTTAATCAGGTGATCACCTGTGACGTATGTGGTTCATATGGAAGATTTCATGTGTTCATGACATATATGGCGTTATCCCTGTTTTTTATTCCGTGTCTGAAATGGAACCGTCATTATTATGTGCAGACAAGTTGCTGCAATACATTATATGAACTTGACCCGGAGATCGGGAAAAGGATCGCGAGGGGCGAAGATGTGGAGATACCTCCACAGCATCTGAGACGGATTCAGCAGCCTGGATACCAGCACGCTGCAAAAAGGTGTGGATACTGCGGATATACGACCACAGAGGATTTTGAATATTGTCCGAAATGTGGGAGAAGATTTTAAGTAATATTGTAAAAAGAAAACAGGAGGTTTCTATGGCAGAAGAATTTAAGGAATATGCTACATTTACAGTAACAGACAAGGATGGTCAGGAAGTAGAACTGGCTGTTGTGGATGAGTTTGAATTTGAACATAAAAATTATGTGGCAGGAGCAAGGATCGAGGGTGATACGATCAGTCAGGACGGTGTATATATTTACCGCGTGAAAGTAAAAGAAGAGGATTTCACAGTTGAGAAGATCACGAATTCTGTGGAATATCAGAAGATCGCAAATGCATATATGGAAATGGAAGCATAAAACTCTCATAGCAGAAAAACTGGTGGTAATAAGGATATTAGGTAAAGAAGCAGTGCGAATAAGAAAATTTTAAAATTTGTACAATCAAAAAAGGAGCCGGTAAGCTCCTTTTTTGATAATATAACCAAATGAAAATTTTATTGATAAGATTTCCATACTTCTTCTGCAATGTCTTTAACGAGAGCAAGTTTTGCCCACTGCTCTTCTTCGGTAATTTTGTTTCCGATTTCACAGGAAGCAAAACCACACTGAGGGCTCAGGCAGAGACGATCAAGTGGAATGTATTTTGCAGCTTCATGGATTCTTGCGATTACGGCATCTTTGTCTTCCAGTTCCGGTTTTTTGGTTGTAATCAGTCCGAGAACGACTTTTTTATCACTGGATACTTTGGCAAGTGGAGCAAATCCGCCGGATCTTTCATCATCGTATTCCAAAAGAAGTGCATCGACATTTTCCTGGGCAAATACGTAATCGGCAACAGAATCATAAGGTCCGCTTGTAAAGAAGGTGGAATGATAGTTTCCACGGCAGATATGGGAAGTGATGACCATGTCAGCCGGTTTGTTTAAAAGTGCCAGATTGTTTACTTTTAAAAGACGTGCCTTTACTTCTTCCAGATCCAGACCAAGAGATTGATATCTCTGTTTTGCAGCATCACCGACAATCGCTCCCCATGTGCAGTCATCAAGCTGGAGATTGCGGCATCCTGCGTCATAGAACTGGCGGATCACATCCTGGTAAGCAGTTCCGATATCCTGGATCAGTTCTTCATCGGTTGCGTAGAATTTTCTGGTCTGTTCAATGTTCTGTGGAACGATCATCTGCTGATACATCTGGGCTGGAGCAGGAATCGTGTATTTGGCAACCGTATTTTCATCCTCAAATTGTTTTAAAAATTTGAAATATTCAACAAACGGATGCTTTTTCGCTTTGACTTTTCCGGTAAGATAGGTGTCTTCCAGATCAGCCATCTCTGCGTCAAACTGTACGCCGCCACCGTTTTTGGCATGTCCAACGCCTTCGAATCCCCACATGAAATCCAGATGCCAGTATGTTCTGCGGAATTCTCCGTCAGTGATCGCATGGTAGCCGGCTGCTTTCTGTTTTGCAACAATGTCACGGATGCAGTCATCGGTGATGGTATCGAGTTCTGCCTTTGTGATCCTGCCGTCCTCGAACTGTTTTTTTGCGTCCTTGAGTTTCTGTGGTCTTAAAAAGCTTCCTACAAAATCATATCGAAATGGTGTCTTTAATGTACTCATGAATTGCCTCCTGTAATATCAAATATAAAGAAGCGTAGCATTGTACCGGACAATTGTATAATATATTTTTGCGGCAGTTTACCATAGATTTTTCCTATAACAAAGCTGTTGGAAAAACCAGAACTTGAAAAAACCCAAAATATGCTTCATAATTATCAAATGTTATCAGGTGTTAAGAATGGAGAAATGATAGATGTATTATGTACCAGATGGCACAGAAATGTGCGGATATTATGAATGTAAGGAATGTGGCAGCCGTTTTCTGTCACTGAAGATCGGCCCACAGATGGTGTGCCCGGACTGTGGAGAGGATGTTGACATGGAGATCGGACCGGATGAAGAGATGCCAAAGACTGCGGAATCTGCAAAGCTGATCCAGGTGATCAAAGGCAGAGATGAAGTGGAAAAAATGGATACATTACTGTCGCTTGCGATCACAGGCGGAGATTATAACTGGATTTAATAGATTGGAAATATAATTATGATTAAGAAAATTGTAAAAGGCAAACAAATTTTTGCAAAAAAGGCGCAGCCGGCCACGGATGCGGACAAGCAGGTGATAACAGATCTGCTGGATACACTTAAAGCAAATCGTGATGCGTGTGTCGGCATGGCCGCAAATATGATTGGAGTCAACAAATCCATTATTGTTGTGTCGGCAGGTCCATTTCAGTTTGCAATGGTAAACCCGGTGATCACGAAGAAATCAGGCGTATATGAGACAGAGGAAAGCTGTCTGTCGCTTATTGGAGTCAGACCGTGCACAAGATATGAAGAGATCGAGGTTGATTATCTGGATCAGGATTTTAAGCCGCAGCATGGGAAATATTCAGGGTGGACAGCGCAGATCATCCAGCATGAGATTGACCACTGTAATGGAGTTGTGATATAAACGTTTTACAGTTAATCAGGAAAGTAAGAGGAGCAGAAAGTAAACATGAATCAACATGGCAAAAAGCGGAGTACCTTCTCCGGAAAGTTAGGTTATGTCTTATCCGCAGCAGGAGCATCGGTAGGACTGGGAAATATTTGGCGTTTTCCATATTTGGCGGCAAAGTATGGCGGTGGAATTTTCTTTATTATATATATAGTATTGACATTGACGTTTGGTTACACGATGATCATAGCGGAGACCTCGCTTGGACGTATGACAAGAAAAAGTCCGGTAGGGGCATATCAGTCGTTTGGTAAATCCAGATGGCTGTCATTTGGTGGATGGATCAATGCGATCATCCCAATCCTGATTGTTCCATATTATTCAGTGATCGGTGGATGGGTGATCAAATATCTGATCGAGTATCTGATGGGTCATGCGCAAGGGCTTGCAGAGGACGGATATTTCGGAGAATTTATTTCAGGTGGAGTATCAGCGGAGATTTGTTTTATCTTGTTTATGCTGATTACGGTTGCAATTATTTACAGTGGTGTGCGCAATGGTGTGGAACGTGTTTCAAAGTTTATGATGCCGGTTCTTGTAGTGCTGGCCGTGGTAATCATGGTGTATTCCGTCACAAGACCAGGGGCGCTTGCCGGCGTGAAATATTTTTTGATCCCGCAGCCTGAGAATTTTTCCTGGATGACAGTTGTAACAGCAATGGGACAGATGTTTTATTCCTTGTCGATTGCAATGGGTATTCTTGTTACATTTGGCTCTTACATGAAAGATGATGTTTCAATTGAAAGATCAACTGTAAATGTTGAGTTTTTTGATACTGCAATTGCTGTGATGGCCGGACTTATGATCATCCCGGCGGTATTTTCTTTTTCCGGCGGTGATGCGGAGACATTACAGGCAGGACCTTCTCTTATGTTTATTACGATTCCGAAAGTATTTGCAAGTATGGGATTTGGATCAATCGTTGGAGTGCTGTTCTTTTTCCTTGTATTGTGCGCAGCGCTCACAAGCTCGATTGCATTGACAGAGAGTGCAGTATCAACTTTTGAAGATGAGCTTGGATGGGGAAGAAAGAAATCGGTTGTGATTCTTGCAGGAATTATGTTTGTTTTAGGCAGTTTATCATCGCTAGGCTATGGCCCGCTGCGGAGTATGAAAATTCTTGGAATGGCCTGTCTTGATTTCTTTGATTTTCTTACAAATTCCGTGATGATGCCGGTTGCGGCAATTGCGACATGTTTTCTGGTTACAAAAGTAATCGGGATTGATAAGATCGATGAGGAAATGACAAAAGAGAATGGCACATTTAAGAGAAAGAGGATCTTTGTATTTATGATCCGCTTTATGTGTCCGATTTTTGCGGCAATTATTTTAATTAGTTCCATTGCCAACGCATTTGGATGGATTTCGATGTAATTGGGAATTTTAATAGTTCAGGAGAATAAAATGAGTCAGATTAAGCTTGGAAGCCATGTTGGAATGGCGGGAAAAGAAATGTTTCTTGCATCCGCAAAGGAGGCAGCGTCTTATGGTGCCAATGTGTTTATGTTATATACAGGAGCACCTCAGAACACCAGAAGAAAAGAAATCGAAGAACTGAATATTGACGCAGGCTGGGAATACGCTCATGCACATGGGATCGATGAGATCGTGGTGCATGCACCGTATATCATCAACCTTGCAAATACGGTAAAACCGGAGACATTTGAACTTGCGGTGGAATTCCTTGAAAAGGAGATCATCCGTACTGCGGCGATGCGCAGCAGGATACTTGTTCTTCACCCGGGAAGTCATGTGAACGCAGGTGTGGAAGCGGGAACAGAACAGATCATAAAAGGGCTGAATACCGTATTGAACCAGAACGAGGATGAAGTATATATTGCACTTGAGACCATGGCTGGCAAGGGGAGCGAGATCGGGAGATCTTTTGAGGAGATCAAGGCCATCTATGAGGGCGTGGACAAAAAAGACCGGCTGAGGGTATGCTTTGATACCTGTCATGTCAATGATGCCGGTTATGATCTGACCGGTCATTATGATGAGGTATTTGCTGAATTTGACCGCGTGATCGGGCTGGATCAGATTGCAGTATTTCATGTCAACGACAGTATGAATCCGCTTGGCGCACACAAAGACCGGCATGCAAATATCGGAAAAGGAACCATCGGATACGATACATTGCATAAAGTGGTGCATGATGAGCGGTTTTTACATGTGCCGAAAATATTGGAGACACCATGGCTTTGCGAGGAAGGATCAACCAAAAAGACGATCCCTCCTTATAAAGAAGAAATTGCATGGCTGCTTGAGTAATATAGGAAGAGGGCAAACGTCCTCTTCTTTTTTTGACCAAATTTGGATTTTTAAAAGTTTTCTTGTAATAAAACAAATATTTGATATAATGAACTTGAATTAGATGCAACTAACCAAAAAAGAAGTTATGAAAACCAGTATAGAAAGGAAACATTTATGTCAGAAGAAGAAAGAAAATTTTTGGAGGTCGTAGACCTGAAAAAGGGATTTGGGAGCGGAGAGACCAGGCAGGAAGTGCTGCGTGGGATGAATTTTTCGGTTGCAAAGGGAGAATTCTGCGTACTTCTTGGACCTTCCGGCTCAGGAAAATCCACGCTGCTTAATATCATCGGAGGAATCGATCAGGCTGATTCCGGCTATATTTCGATCGGTGGCGATAAACTGGAAGATATGGGAGAAAGGAAGCTTACGCAGTACCGCAGGAAACACCTTGGTTATGTGTTCCAGATGTACAATCTGATCGGGAATCTGAATGTGAAGGAAAATATCGAGGTTGGTGCATATCTGTCGGATTCACCGCTTGATATTGATGATCTTCTCCACACACTGGGGCTTTTTGAGCACAGATATAAACTTCCGAACCAGCTTTCCGGCGGACAGCAGCAGCGGGTATCCATCGGCCGTGCGATCGTAAAGAACCCGGATATTCTGCTCTGCGACGAACCAACCGGAGCCTTGGATTACAATACTTCCAAGGAAATCTTAAAGCTGATCGAGGATGTCAACCAAAAATACGGCAATACGGTTATCATGGTTACACATAATGAAGCAATCCGTCATATGGCAGACCATGTGATCAAGCTGCGTGACGGGGCAGTACGGCATAACGATGTGAATACCGATAAGGTTTCTGCAGCAGATTTAGAGTGGTAAGGGGGGCGGAATATGAAGAAAAAAATAAAAAATCCACTCATAAAACGAATCCCGAAGGAACTGATCGGAGACTGGAAAAAATATCTGGTCGTATGCCTTTTTCTTGTGCTGACCATTGGCTTTGTATCCGGAATGTATGTTGCAAATGAAAGCATGTTACAGGCGGCAGATGAGGGGATCACAAAATACAAGCGTGAAGACGGACATTTTGAACTGGCCGAAAAAGCGGATGATACGCTGCTTTCGGATATTGCCAAAGGCGAACCAGTGAAAACAGACGATTCGGATGATACAGATGCGAAAACAGTTCCGGTTACGTTATACGAGAATTTTTTCCGGAATGAAGAGGAAGATTACGATAACGATGAGAAAAAGGATGGAACGATCCGCGTATTTACCAGAACAGAAGATGTGAATCTTGCCTGTCTGATGGATGGAAGCTTTCCGGAGAAGGAAGATGAGATTGCGATCGACCGTATGCATGCTGACAATGTCGGAATTCAGACCGGAGATACCATAAATGTCGGGGGACAATCCTATAAGGTATGTGGTCTGATCGCATATGTGAACTATTCCACACTGCATGAAAAGACCTCGGATCTGATGTTTGATGCACTGAAATTTGATGTTGGAATGGTGACAGAGGCTGGGTTTGACAGACTCAGTGAGGATGTTCATTACAGCTATGCATGGAAATATGAGAATGCACCAGAAGATGAAATAGAAGAAAAATCAATGTCGGATGATTTCCGGAAATGCCTGACGGCACAGACTCTGATGCGTCAGGGGGAGTTAAAGGATTATGTTCCGCGATATGCGAACCCGGCGATCAATTTTGCAACAGACGATATGGGGTCTGATGTGGCAATGGGCGGAGTGCTTCTGGATATTCTGATCGTAATCATAGCATTCATTTTTGCCGTTACGATCAGCAATACGATCGTAAAAGAGGCTTCTACGATCGGAACACTCAGAGCCTCAGGCTACACAAAGGGCGAGCTGATCCGTCATTATCTTTCCATGCCGCTGATCGTTACACTATTTGCAGCCTGTGTCGGAAATATCCTGGGATATTCCGTATTTAAAAATGTAGTGGTTTCAATGTATTACAACAGCTACAGTCTGCCGGCTTATGAAACAATCTGGAATCCGGATGCTTTTATAAAAACGACACTGATCCCGGTTATTCTGATGTTTGTCGTGAATCTGATCGTGATCGTCCGTATGATGCAGCACACACCGCTTCAGTTTTTACGCCATGATCTGAAAGAAATAAAGCGTAAAAAGGCGATGCGTCTGCCAAAATGGAAATTTTTCAGCAGATTCCGTCTGCGTATCATGCTTCAGAATATACCGAATTATCTGATCCTTTTTGTAGGAGTACTCTTTATTATGATCATGCTGGCAATGGCTGTTGGAATGCCGGATACCTTAAAATACTATCAGGATCATGCGGATGATCTGATGTTTGCAAAATACCAGTATGTACTGAAATCTTATCAGGATGTGTCGGGGGAGGTGCTTACAACCGATAATCCTGACGCAGAAAAATTCGCAATGAAATCGCTGGTGAGCAAAGGAGAAGCACTTGATGAAGAGATTTCTGCATATGGAATTGAAGATGACAGTCATTATGTGAAGATAGCAGATCTGGATGCGCTTGAAGAGAAGGAAGTTTATATCTCAGGACCTTATGCAGAAAAATATGAACTCCATGAGGGCGATACGATCACGCTGGATGAAAAATACGAGGATAAACAGTATGCTTTCCGGGTGAAGGGAATTTACGATAAGTGTCAGAGCATTGCTATATTTATGTCGATTGACAATTACCGGGATACATTTGACCTGAAGAAGGAGGCTTTCAGCGGTTATCTGTCAGACAGCAGGATCACAGATATTGATCAGGACCGGATTGCAACTGTGATCACAAAAGAAGATATTACCAAAATGTGTGATCAGCTGGATCATTCCATGGGATCGTACATGACTTATTTTCAGGTGCTGTGCATCCTTTTATCGGTTGTGCTGATCTATCTGCTGACCAAGCTGATCATAGAGAAAAATGAGAATGCGATCTCCATGACGAAAATACTTGGTTATGAAAACCGGGAGATCGCAGGGCTTTATCTGCTTTCCACAACGATTGTACTGGTGATCGCAGATGCGCTCAGCGTGATACTTGGTGCTGCGATTATGAATATCGCATGGAAACAGATCATGTTTGAATACAGCGGATGGTTTTCGTTTTTTATCAAACCGCTTGGATATGTGAAAATGTTTGGGTTTGTTCTGATCGGATACCTGATCGTCATGGTGCTGGATTTCATAAGAATCCGGAAGATACCAATGGATCAGGCTCTGAAAAATGTAGAATAAAAGTTGTTATTGTAAATCAAAGATGAATATGCTAGTATGGTTAAAGTTTCATAAGAAAGATAATTGGTGCCGGTCATTGTCTGCGTGGATACAGACAAAATGCTCTGTTTTGCTGCTTTGGACCGGTTAAAAGGGAAACAGGTGCAAGTCCTGTACGATCTCGTCACTGTGATTAGGGAGTGTGGATTCGATTACGTCACTGATGCATGACATTGGGAAGGCAGAATCCATATGAGGATCTATCAGCCAGGAAACCTGCCAGTTGTCTGGTACAGGGAAAGCGTAAGCTTCGGAATTCCCAGATCACGAGTAATTGGTCGTACTGTTATATGCATCTCTGTCAGCAGGCAGATTTTCTTTGCATGGACTATATTACTCCGCTTACATCGTTTAAGCGGAGTTTCTGTTTTTATGCAGAAATCCATTTTCGTGAACCTATGAACTGACCAGGCAGTTACGAAACTCTCATATGTAAATGCCGAACGAAACACAGTTGAGAAAAGGAGAAAGATATGAAAAAGAGAACACTGGCGTTACTTGCAGCGTGCACCCTTACCATTGGTATGCTTGGCGGATGCGGAAGTGACAAGACAAAAGACACAACAGAATCTGCATCAGGTACACAGGAAGATGATCAGGCAGCTGCCGATAAAGTTGCAGATCTGATCGATGCAATTTATGTACAGACAAGAACGGACAAGACAGATGAGCAGTGTGCAGAAGCAAAGGCAGCATGGGATAAACTTACCGATGCACAGAAAGAGCTTGTTTCCGGCGAGAACGCAGATCCTGATTATTTTGGAAGAGATACCGGGGATGCATCCAAAGATGATCCTTTAAATGAGGACAATATCGGAGAAAATGAACTCCTTGTTGTAAGTTTCGGAACTTCCTTCAACGACAGCCGTGCTGCTGATATCGGAGGAATCGAAAAAGCACTTGCAAAAGCTTACCCAGACTGGTCTGTAAGACGTGCTTTCACAGCACAGATCATTATCAACCATGTTCAGGCAAGAGATGATGAGAAGATCGACAACGTTGACCAGGCTCTGGAAAGAGCCGTAGCAAACGGTGTAAAAAATCTTGTTGTCCAGCCTACACATCTGATGCATGGCGCAGAGTATGATGAACTTGTAGAAACACTTGGCAATTATAAAGATAAATTTGAAACAGTTACTGTTGCAGAGCCATTGCTTGGTGAAGTTGGAGCTGATGCAGCCGTTGTAAACGAGGACAAAGCAAAGGTTGCAGAAGCAATCACATCAGAAGCTGTTAAGGCAGCAGGATTTGATTCCTTAGACGCTGCAAAAGATGACAATACTGCATTTGTATTTATGGGACATGGTACTTCCCACACAGCAAAAGTAAGTTACAGCCAGATGGCAACACAGATGAGTAATCTTGGATATGACAATGTATTCATTGGAACTGTAGAAGGTGAGCCGGAAGAAACTGCATGTGAGAATGTCATTGAGGCAGTGAAGGAAGCTGGTTACAAACATGTTGTATTAAGACCACTTATGGTAGTTGCCGGTGATCATGCCAACAACGACATGGCTGGTGATGATGACGATTCATGGAAGAGCCAGTTCGAAGCAAGCGGATACTTCGACAAGATCGATACACAGATCTCAGGTCTTGGTGAGATCGATGCAATCCAGCAGATCTATGTTGAGCATACCAAAAACGCAATTGAGTCACTTGGAAACATTGTAACATCTTCAGAGAGCACAACAGGTGCTCTCGAAGATGGCATTTATACGGCTAAATTTAACACAGACAGCAGCATGTTTCATGTAAACGAGGCAGAGAAAGGTTATGGAAAGCTTACGGTAAAAGATGGTAAAATGTCGATCCATATCAGCCTTGTATCCAAGAAAATCGTTAATCTTTATGTTGGAACAGCAGCAGATGCGGCAAAAGACGGAGCTGAAATTTTACAGCCGACAACAGACACGGTTACTTATGATGATGGAACAACAGAAGAAGTATATGGATTCGATGTTCCTGTAGAAACTTTAGATAAAGAATTTGACCTTGCAATCCTTGGAACAAAGGGTGAGTGGTACGATCACAAGGTAAGTGTTTCTGATCCTCAGCCAGCATTGACAGATGCCAACTAAAGAAGCAGATATTTTTCCAGAGGAAAGAAAAGGAGACCGGAGAGGAATCTGTATGAATAAGAAAAAAATTGCAGCAGCTATGTTATCTGTGGCTATGTGTATGCAGATATTTGCCGGATGTGGAACTGGAAGTAATCCGGATGCAACGGAATCAGCAGGCATAAGCGGCACAGAGCAGGCTGGAGGCGTGACAGAGAGTGAAACGGATGAAGCGGCGGTTCTGGAAGATGGCGAATACACTGTAAATGTTATGCTGGAAGGTGGAAGCGGAAAAGCTACCGTGGATCAGCAGGCAAAAGTTACCGTGAAAGACGGGCAGGCGTATGCGACCATTGTATGGAGCAGCACACATTACGACTATATGATTGTGGATGAACAGAAATACACGAATGAGAACGAGGGCGGCAATTCCACATTTACATTCCCGATCAGCGGGGTTCCGTGTCAGATGGACGTCGTTGGGGATACGACCGCAATGAGTACACCGCATGAGATTGATTACACACTGACATTTTCTTTCCCGGAAGATGTCAGTTTCAATGATCTGCAATGTAATGGAAGCATGAAACTATCTTATGCGGATCAGTTCAGCGTGGAGCAATATGGAGCATATAAAATGATTACGATCGTGAACAACGGTCGTTTTTTGCTTATTCCGAAAGGGGTGAGTGAACCATCGGATGTGCCATCGGATATAGTTGTTTTACAGCAGCCCCTGAATCATGTATACATGGTTTCCAGCGCAGTTATGGATCTGGTGTGTCAGGTGGATGCGCTGCCGCATGTAACATACACAGGGACCAGACAGTCAGACTGGTATGTGCAGAAAGCAACGGATGCGATGGAGGAAGGAAGCCTGATCTACGCTGGAAAATACAGTGCGCCGGACTATGAAATGCTTCTGGCTGGCGGCTGTAATTTTGCTGTTGAAAATACCATGATCACGCACAATCCGGAAGTGAAAGAGAAGTTAGAAGAGCTTGGAATCCAGGTCATGGTTGAGCGTTCCAGCTATGAAAAGCATCCGCTTGGAAGACTGGAATGGATCAAGCTTTTTGGTGTTCTGTTTGGAAGGGAACAGCAGGCCAAAGCGTTTTTTGAGGAACAGGAGGCCCGTGTCACACCAATCCTGGAAAAGGAAAATACCGGTCGTTCTGTTGCGTTTTTCTCAGTTGCATCCGATGGAACGATCACGGTCCGGAAGCCAAATGATTATGTTGCATCGATGATCGGGCTTGCTGGCGGCAATTATTCCCTGAACGGATATGTTGACGGAGAGGAGAATGCTCTTTCCACAATGAAAATGCAGATGGAAGACTTTTATGCAGCGGAAAAGGATGCAGATGTGCTGATCTACAATGGAACGATTGAAGGAGAACTCACTTCGATTGATGAACTTTTGAAAAAAAACAGTTTATTTGCGGATTTTAAAGCGGTAAAATCAGGACAGGTCTATACAACGGGAAGCAATTTTTATCAGCAGACCAGCGAAACCTGTGATTTTATTGAGGATCTGAACAAGATTCTGACGCAGGCTTCAGACACAGAATATCATTTTCTGAAGAAGCTGGACTAACTGCGATGGATGCAACAAAAATGATGGATGGTACTTGCCGGATTTCGGAAAGGTAGATTACGAGGAAATTATGAGAAAACGTTATATTATTTCGTTTAGTTTATTTATCGTGCTTTTAGCGGGGCTTTTTCTATGGAATGTAGGTGTAGGTAGTGTGGAAATGTCATTTGCGGATTTCCTGGGACTGTTTACGAAAAACACCGATAATCCGACGCTGTATCAGATCGTCTGGAAGATCCGGTTTCCAAGGATCGTCGCTGCAATCCTGCTTGGAGGAGCACTTTCAGTATCTGGTTTCCTGCTTCAGAGTTTTTTCCAGAATCCGATCGCAGGACCGTATGTGCTTGGAATCTCATCCGGGGCAAAACTTATGGTTGCACTTACCATGATCTTTCTTCTGGAGAAGGGCATTATGATCAGCTCTTTTGGCATGGTTGCAGCCGCTTTTGTGGGATCATTGCTTGCTATGGGGTTTGTACTTCTGATCTCTTTTCGTGTGTCACGAATGTCACTGCTTGTTGTGTGTGGAATCATGATCGGTTATATCTGCTCGGCAATCACAGATTTTTGCGTGACGTTTGCAAGCGATTCCAATATTGTGAATCTGCACAACTGGTCGATGGGAAGTTTTTCCGGAATGACATGGGATAATATCCGCATTATGACCGTGCTGGTGGGAGTTACCGTTGTCGTTACGTTTTTTCTTGCAAAACCGATCGGTGCATATCAGATGGGAGAATCTTATGCGAGAAACCTTGGTGTGAATGTTAAGGCGCTCCGCATCGGACTTATTCTGCTTTCGAGCCTTCTGTCGGCATGCGTGACGGCTTTTGCAGGACCAATTTCTTTTGTAGGAATTGCGGTCCCGCATCTGGTGAAACTTGCAACAGGCACAGCAAAACCGATTGTTTTAATACCGGGGTGTTTTCTGTGTGGTGCGGTTGTGACGTTATTCTGTGATGGAATCGCACGCACCGTATTTGCACCGACCGAGCTCAGCATCAGCTCTGTGACAGCAGTATTTCTTGTTCCGGTCGTCATTGCAGCGATGCTGCGCAAGCAGAAACTGTGAAAAAATAGATTATGCAGTAGCTAATTGCAAAATTTGCAGAAATGTACCGTGGGATTCTCCGTAATGGCAAAATTATTTTCGTTTACGCCCAATTTCATAGCTTTGATATATAAGATACCTGGCGTTTTCTCCGTAAATCGTTATTTTTTGGTGATTACACCGTCATTTTTTCTGTATGTGGCGGCGTAATCAATGATTTTCTTTTAGTTACGGAGAATCTGCTAGTTGTAATGTTGTAATCTGCAAAGTTTTCGGTGTAATGAAGCGTTTTTGGACATATACGGAGAAAATACATCAGGCAAGGAGAATGAAATGATGGACGAAAATCAAATCAGGCAGGAGACTTCCGAAAATGACGGATTTGAGAATAAAAATTCCGGTCTCTGGACGCAAAATCTGACGGTTGGTTATGACCGCATTCCCTTAATCCGGGATGTAGAGCTACATGTGCATCCAGGCGAGATCCTGACGCTGATCGGACCGAATGGATCCGGAAAATCCACGATTTTAAAGACGATCACAAAGCAGTTGTCAAAAATTGCCGGAACGATATACGTGGAAGGAACTCCGGCAGATAAATTAAAAGATAGTGAGATATCAAAACAGCTTTCCATGGTTATGACAGAGCAGCTTCGGACGGAGCTTATGACAGGCCGGGAAGTTGTGGCATCCGGGCGTTATCCTTATACCGGGAGACTTGGGATTTTATCCGAGGAGGACTGGAAAAAGGTGGACGAAGCGATCGGACTTGTGAACGCCAAAGAAGTGGAAGAACAGGATTTCCGGCGGATCAGTGACGGACAAAGACAGCGGCTGATGCTTGCCAGAGCAATCTGTCAGGATACGCAGATCCTTGTACTGGATGAACCGACCTCCTATCTCGATATGGGATTCAAGCTTGACATTCTTGCAAATATCCGGAGGCTTGCAAGAGAGAAAAATATTGCAATCATTATGTCACTTCATGAACTGGATCTTGTATCGAAGATTTCGGATACGGTTGCCTGCGTCAAAGGTGACAGGATTGACCGAATCGGAACTCCGGAGGAGATTTTTACAGGGGATTATATCCAGAAATTGTATGGCGTAGAAGAGATGAGTTTCGACCCGGTCACAGGGCAGGTCTTTTTGCATGCAGAGAAGAATGCGCCGGAGGTTTTTGTGATCGGCGGCGGTGGAAGCGGGATTGCGGTATATCAGAAGCTGCAACGGAAACAGATCCCGTTTGCAGCAGGCATACTTCAGGAAAATGATGTGGAATTTGCAGCTGCCAGAGCGCTTGGCTCTGAGATCGTGAGTGAGAAAGCATTTATGCCTATTGGTATGGATAAGGTCGAAAAGGCAAAACGGCTGATCGACAGCTGCCATTCCTGCATCTGTGCGGTAGATGAGTTTGGACCGCAGAACGAGGCGTGCCTAAACTTAAAAGAATACGCTCAGGAGAAGGGGAAACTGATGTATTCTGTATAAACCTTAAGTTTATTCCTCTTCTCCAGTGTAGGTTCTGGTATAATACAGTCTGCAGATTTTGACGGTAGCTGAGAAAATAATGATGCATGCCAGCATTGCGATAAAGGCTTCCAGGCTGAAATAGCTTACAATGAAAGCGGCGATCAGTACGATGACAATAGCGAATTTCAGGCCCTTTTGTCCGGCGATTGCAGCAATCTGTTCGGTTCTTTCGTCATGATTTTCATTGTATAATCTGCGAAGTTTCGTCTCATCTTTTAAGGCTGTCAGATTCTTAGCGATGTTAAGAAGCGAGAACACTTCGATTACGATCACAAGTCCGATGAGCACTCCATGAGCAAATTCAGCGGCATGTGGATCGCTGTACTGTGGAGCCAGATGGCCGGAGTTTGTCAGAATGATGGCAAACAGTCCGAGAAGCGCCAGCATTGAATAAAATCTGTTCTGTTCCTGAATTTCTTTTTTCATTTTCATAAGTTTCTTTTCCATTGTTTTACTCCTCATTTTCGATTTCACTAAAGTCAAATACTTCTTCAATTGACAGGTTAAAGTAATGTGCGATCTTATATGCAAGTCCGAGGGACGCTGTATATTTGCCAACCTCGATCGAGGTGATCGTCTGGCGTGTGGTTCCGACGATGTCGGCGAGCTCACTCTGCGAAAGCTTCTGAGCTTTGCGGAGTTCTCTGATCCGGTTCTTCATTGATGTTTCGTCCTCCAAATATGTTGTAACTTTTAAATGTTTTGCATAGCTTGCTTTGCAAATATAGAATAGTTTACTTTGCATTAAATGTCAAGTGCGTTTTGCAAAAAATGTCAAGTTTATTTTACATCAAAAAATAAAAAAGGTCTTGACTCTGGTATAATACCATAGTATATGATGCAAAATATCAAAAGTGCGAAAGCAGTCAAAGGCGATGTGGGAAAGCCTCTGACTGCTTTTTTTTATCTGGAAGATGAAAAGGATTTTTGATAGGATGGCTGAAAATGTTTAGAAGGAAAAGGAGGTAATTCATATGAAAAAGTGTTTGAAAAGGGCTGCTGGTTTATTACTTGTTGGATGTATGACCGTTGCTTCACTTGCCGGATGTGGCTCTGGTTCATCTGGAACGACAGAATCAAAAAGCTCCGGTGACACAGAATTAAATGTCTGTCTCTGGGATGGCATGTTTTCCGAAGATGCGATAAACAAGTTTGAGGAAGAAGAAGGCTGCAAGGTCAATGTAACCTATATTGATAATACCGATACACTGATCAGCAAGCTTGTGGAAGGTGGTTCTGATTATGATGTATGTGATATCGAAGCCGCATATGTAAAATCCTTTGTAGATAACGGATTAATCCAGAAAATGGATCATTCAGCGATCACCAATGAACAGTATGAAGAACCTTCTCTCCTTGAAAAAGGCCCGATCGGAGATGAGAATCTGGATTATGTAACACCGGATTCGAATGCGGGATTTACCGGAATCATTTATAACAAGGAGACCTGTCCGATCGAGATCAAGTCCTTTAAAGATCTTGCAGATCCGGCGCTGGAAGGTCAGATCGCAATGGTAAATTCAACGATATCATTGTATGGAGCAGCACTGGAAGCATTAGGATACAGCGCTTCCTCCACAGATGAGCAGCAGATTTCAGAAGCCAATGATCTGTTGACCGATATTAAGAAAAATGTAAAAGCATTTGTCGGCGAGAGCTGTGTGTCTGCACTTGTAAACGGTGAGTGTTCGGTTGCTCTTTCCTGGGATTATGCAGTGCTCTGTTTTGATGATGAAGCAAACTGGGATAAATTCGATATCGCCGAAATTGATTCTCCATATGAAGAATTCATCCAGTATTGGGGCATTACCGCAGGCTGCAAAAAGACGGAACTTGCACAGAAGTTTATCAACTATATGATCAGTCCGGAAGCAGTTGCAATGCATATTGATGAGTGGGGTCAGATCCCAATGGTACAAAGACAGTATATTGAGGAATATCTTCCGGAAGGTTTTTATGATAACCCTGCGATCGCAAAATATGAGGAAATGGAAAAGAACAGCTGGCTTGTAGCGGTTGATGATAAACAGATCAACATTATGGATAAATATTATACCCTTCTGATGGGTGGAAATTAAACACATCGGGATATTGTATGTATACGGGCTGAGCCGTCATGGATCGGAAACAGATCAGAAGAAAGGGCAGAAAAGTATGGAGAATTTTATTTACAATATACCAACGAAAATTGCCTTCGGAACAGGACAGATCAGAATGCTCCCGGAGTTTGTAAAGGAATACGGGAAAAAGGTATTGCTGGTCTACGGTGGAGGAAGCATCAAACGGAACGGAATCTATGGGGAAGTGGTAAAACTCCTGAGCGAAAACGGGATTTTTTATACCGAATTGTCAGGGGTGGAGCCAAATCCACAGATTGCGACAGTAAGGCGGGGGATTGAGATCTGCAGAAAAGAGCAGATCGAAGTCCTGGTGCCGATCGGAGGCGGAAGCACGATCGACTGTGCCAAGGCGGTCGCAGTCGGAGTATTCTATGAGGGGGATGCGTGGGACATCGTAAAAAATAATGATCTGATCACAGATGCACTTCCAATCGTAAGTGTTCTTACGGTTGCAGCCACCGGCTCTGAGATGGACAGCAGTTCCGTGATCAGTAATGCGGCAGAATGTGATAAGGCAGAGATCAACGCAGACATTCTCTATCCGAAATGCTCGATCCTAGATCCTTCCTATACATTTACGGTTCCGGCGTATCAGACAGCAGCAGGAGTTGCAGACATTATGTCACACATTTTCGAATACTATTTCAGCGGAATGGATATACCTGACATACAAAAAGACATGATGGATGCGGTTTTAAAGGTGTGCGTCCACTACGGACCGGTCGCAGTAAAAGAACCGGACAACGAGAAGGCAAGAGCCAACCTGATGTGGGCAGCGAGCTGGGCGATCAATGGATTTATCGCATGTGGAAACTTCAGCAGCTGGCCGTGTCACGCAATGGAATATCAGCTGACGAACCAGTATCATGTAACCCATGGACACGGAATGGCAATCATCGATGCCGCATGGATGGAGCATATAGTAAGTGATCGGACGATTGCAGATTTTACAAGGTACGCAGATGCGGTATTTGGTATCACAGGCAAAGATCCGTATGAGACCGCAAGGGCAGCAATTGAGAAGACAAAAGCCGTGTATGAAGAGATGGGACTGACACTGACACTCAGGTCGATCGGAGCCAGTGATCCAGGCGGAATTCCCAAAATGGCAGAGAAAGCAGTCACGGAGTTTGGTCTGGATGACGCAGGTGAGATGTCACTTACCATTTCCGATGCAGCGAAGATATACGAAAGCTGCTATTAAAAAAATATTGATCCGAAACAGTCAAAGGCGACAAAAAATCCCTTTGACTGTTTTTTTATACACAACACAAGGAGGTAACCATTATGAAAAAGATAGAGGTAGTAACAAGACCGGAGAAATTAGTTGGGTTAAAAGAGGTGTTGGCGTCCCATAACTGCATGGGAATGACCGTTTACAGCGTTATGGGCTGCGGACGTCAGAAAGGCTATCTGCCTGAGATGAATTTTACCGGAGATGACATTAACCTGCTCCCAAAGATTATGGCTTTTGTTGTTGTTGAGGATGAAGTTGTCGAGGATATTCTGGCAGATATCACAGAAACGATCGGAACCGGTAAAAACGGTGACGGAAAGATTTTTGTAACAGATGTGCTTGAGGCGGTACGTGTCCGCACGAATGAGCGTAATTCTGACGCAATAGGATAGAAGATTGGAGGCACATGGTTATGAGTAAAACAATTGTTTCGATAATGAATGTTGAAAAAATGTATGGAGAAAATCATGTTGTAAAAAACATGAACATGAATATAGCAGAGGGAGAATTTCTGACACTGCTCGGTCCATCCGGCTGTGGAAAGACGACCACGCTCCGTATGATTTCCGGATTTGAGATGCCGACAGCCGGTGCCATCAAGGTTCAGGGCGAAAGTGTTGAGAAAAAAGAACCGTACCAGAGAGATGTAAACACGGTGTTTCAGAATTATGCATTATTTCCGAACATGAACGTCTATGATAACGTTGCCTATGGCCTGAAAGTCAAAAAAGTGCCGAAAAAAGAGATCCATGAAAGAGTCATGGAGGCACTTCGGATGGTTCAGCTGGAAGGCTTTGAAAAAAGAAGGATCACACAGATGTCCGGCGGACAGAAACAGAGGGTTGCGATCGCCAGAGCCATTATCAACCGTCCGAAAGTTCTTCTTCTGGATGAACCGCTTGGTGCACTTGACTTAAAGCTCCGGAAACAGATGCAGATCGAATTAAAAAGACTTCAGAAGAAGCTCGGAATTACATTTATCTATGTTACTCATGACCAGGAAGAAGCGCTTACGATGTCAGACCGCATTGCGATCATCAATGAAGGGCGGATCGAACAGATCGACACACCGGTTGAGATCTATAAACATCCAAAGACGAAATTCGTTGCAAACTTCATCGGAGAGACCAATCTTCTGGATGCAGTAGTCTTAGAGGTCAACGGAGATACCGCAGTCATCGGTACGGAGGTCGGAAAAGCCATGGTACAGCTGGATCCAAAGGATAAAATTGCGGTAAACGATGGACTTGCCGTATCCATAAGACCAGAGCATATGAAGTTTTCGAAAACTCCGGTGGATGGATTTACGATCAAAGGCATTGTTAAAGAAAACATTTTTGTTGGTAATCTGATCAAAATGATGATCAATTTAAATGATGGAACGGAGATCCGTGTGAACCGCTTTGATGCATCGGATCTGTCAGAACCCGGAGAACTGGTTTATCTGTACTGGGATCTGCCAAAGGGCGTTGTCATCAGGGAAAAAGAGCTGATCCATACGGATTCCGTTAAGGATATCGAGGGAGGTGATCCGGATGAAGAAGAATGAAAAATCCAAAAGAGCCAAAATTGCCAATCTGATCATGCAGGCACCGCTTGCCGTGTGGATGATCGCATTTGTGCTTGCACCGTTTGCACTGCTTGCATTTATGAGCTTTATGACCAAAGGACCGCTTGGCATCATACAGTATAAGCCGACGATCGCAAACTATAAGGAAATGTTTAATCCGGTTTATGCAACGGTAATCAAGCAGTCGCTGGTTGTAGCAGTATGGACGACACTTCTTACCGTGCTTATGGGATATCCACTTGCGAGCTTTATTGCAAAGGTAAAAGCAAAGACTTCCTCACTGCTTACAGTGCTTTTGATGCTTCCGCTCTGGGTAAGTGGTCTGGTCGTACTTTACAGCTTTGTTATCCTCTTAAACAGCAGCGGTGTCATCAACAGTTTTCTGATGTCGGTCCATCTGATCAAGGAACCGCTGGAACTTTTATATAATAATTTTGCAATCATTGTAGGTATGATCTACATGTTTCTTCCGTTTGCCGTGCTTCCAATGTATTCCTCGATCGAGAAGCTGGATCCGGGTCTGATCGAAGCATCCAAGGATCTTGGAGCGGGACCGGTAAAAACGTTTTTTAAGGTAACACTTCCGCTCACATCGCCAGGTATTTTTGCGGCAGTGATCCTGACTTTTATTCCATGTATTGGATATTACATGGTAACGGATATGTTAGGAGGCGGAACAAGCCTGATGATCGGTAACCTGATCTACCGTCAGTTTACGGTATCAAGAGACTGGCCGTTTGGTGCAGCCCTTTCCATGGTGCTGGCACTGATCATTTTCCTTATGGTATTTATTTACACCAAGCTTGGTGGAGATCTGGATGATTTAGGAGCATAAGCCTATGAAAAAGAAAACATTGGTGAATAAAATTCACAAAATATATATCATATTGTTATTTTTGTTCTTCTATGCACCGGTTGCAGTCATGGTTGTATTTTCATTCAATACAAGCAAGGCAAACGTGGTATGGCAGGGATTTACCACAAAATGGTACAGCAAATTAATGGGAGACAGTGAGCTCTGGAAGATCTTTGGAACAACAATCCTGATCGCCGTGCTCACAACGGTTTTTGCAACACTGATCGGAACAATGGGTGCAATCGGCTATAAAAAATCCAAAAGCAGATTTGCAAAGCTGATCACAAATTCCGTATATTTTCCAATCGTTATTCCGGAGATCGTGCTTGCGGTCGCAATGTTTATGATCTTCAATACCGCAGGTATTTCACTTGGTGTACCGGTCATCGTGATCGGAAATACAACCATCTGCCTGCCTTATGTATACATCACGGTAAAATCACGGCTGGTCGGCATGGACCCATCCATCGAAGAGGCATCCTTAGATCTTGGAGCAGACAGGGTATATACGTTGTTTCATGTGACGATCCCACAGATTATGCCGGGTATTATTTCCGGAGCATTTATGGCATTTTCCCTCTCACTGGATGAACTGATCGTAACTTCCTTCCTTGCCGATGCAGGAACGACAACGCTTCCGATGAAGGTTTATTCCATGATGAAAAAGGGTGTTTCCCCGGAGATCAATGCGCTGACAACGATTATCTTTGCGGTGAGCATTCTTGGAGTTGCAGCATATCTGATTTTGGATGCGGTAAAAACACATCAGGATACAAAAGCAAAACATAAACTTGTGGATCTGTAGGATCACAGAGATTTCTGCAGATAGATGATACAGAATCAGGAGGAAAAAGATATGAAAAGAAAAATCATTGCCAGTTTTATGGCCGCAGTGCTCGTAGCAGGCTGCATCACAGGATGTGGAAGCAGTTCCGGAGATGGGACAGAAAGTGCTTCTTCCGGCGGGACACTAAATGTACTGACATGGGAGGGCGATGTCGCAGATGACCAGATCTCTGGATTTGAGAAGGAATACGGAGTGAAGGTCAATGTAACCTATGTCGAGGATACCAATACGATCCTTGCCAAAATGCTTCAGGGAAGCAATGAATATGATGTCATCGATGTGGAGAGTGCATACGTCAAATCCTTTGTGGATGCCGATCTTTTAGCACCTTTAGATTACGATGCGATCACCAATTATGACAATATTGAACCTTCCTATGTGAAAAAAGGCCCGATCGGTGACGAAGATTTAAAATACAGTCTTCCGATCAGTGGTCCATTGTATACTGGTGTTGTCGTAAATAAAGAAACCTGTCCGATCGAGATCACATCGTTTAAAGATCTTGCAGATCCAGCGTTAGAAGGACAGCTCTGGTGCACGAATGCAACTATTTCCCTTTATGCCGGCGCATTGAAGGCACTTGGCTATTCTCCAAACAGCTCGGATGAAAAGGAACTAAATGAGGCACAGGAGCTTTTGCAGAAGATCAAACCGAATGTCAAGGCGTTTGGGGCAAGCTCGATCTCCTCACTTGAGACCGGAGACTGTTCCGTAGCGTACTGCTATGATTACAATATGTTAATGTGCGATGACAAGGAAAACTGGGATAAATTCGAGATCATTCCGGATACGACACTTGGATATACCCAGTACTGGACGATCGCAGCATCATCGAAGAAACAGAAGCTTGCAAATGAATTTATCAATTATGCGTATACAGAGGATGCCGCTGCAGCAATTGCAAATGAGTGGGGCGGTGTTCCAGCTGTCAAACAGGATCTGATCAAGGACGACGTTGACAGTGATTACTTTGATAATCCAATTATGCAGCAGTTTGCGGATATGTGGCCGGATCACGATGATCTCTCGGCAAGCGATGAGCAGACAGCCGCTATGGATACGTTATATAACGAGCTTATGAGTGGACAGTAAACAAAAGAAAATCGCAGATCCCCTGATTGTACAAGGCTGTGCAGTTAGGGGATTTTTTTGTGAAAAACAGTAACAGGAGGAATTGACATGACAGCAGATTTGGCGGTATTTGGAAAAGTATTTACCTCAGAAGATGAGGCTTTTTATGCAGAGGGATTTGCGGTGAAGGATGGGAAGATCCTTGCTGTTGGTACAAAGGAAGAAATCCAGAAGTATATTGGAAAAGAAACAGAGGTGCATACCTATGACACCGGAATCATTGTTCCGGGTTTTACGGAGGGACATGCACATATCAGTTCTACCATAGAATTTATGACAGGACCGTTTGTGGAGGCGGATTCCATTGAAAAATGCCAGAAGATCATCAAGGATTTTGCAGATTCGCATCCTGGGAATCCGACGATCGAAGGCGGAGGCTTTGATCCGGGATTGTTCGGCCCGGACGGACCGACTGCGGACATCATCGATGCAGTAGTCAGTGACCGCCCGGTTATCATTTCGGATGAAGGCCATCATTCCGTGTGGGTGAATACAAAGGCACTTGAGCTTGCAGGAATCACAAAGGATACGCCGGATCCGGAGAATGGTAAAATCAATCATTACGCAAATGGCGAGCCGAGTGGTTTTTTGCAGGAGATGGCAATTGATCTGATCACTCCGGCGCTTGCAGTTCCGGGAGTCTCAGATTACAAGAAAGCGATCCTCTACTATCAGCAGATCGGTCTGTCCCATGGGATCGTGTCGGCTTTTGAGCCGATGCTCAGCCATACAAAGGACGAGCCTGTGCGCATTGCTGCCTATGATGAACTGGAGCAGGAAGGTCAGCTAAAGATCACATACCGTGTTGCACCAACATTAAATCCGTCGGATAACACCGATGAGTTTTATCAACAGGCGGTTGCATATCACAAGCGTTTTGCATCAAGGGAAAAAATCCAGATCAATACGATCAAGTTTTTTATGGATGGCGTTGTCGACGGACATACAGCACTCCTGCGGGAACCATATCAGTTAGAGCCACATGACTGCGGTCCGCTTATGTTTGAACAGGAAGACCTGAACAAACGCATGGAGCGGGCTTTGCAGGAAGGATTCAGTATCCACGTACATGCGATCGGTGATGCTGCGATCGATGAGGCACTGAATGCATTTGAGTATGCGCAGAAAAAAGTCCCGGGAGGGTACCGCAATGCGATCACACATCTTCAGGTGTGTCAGCCGGATCAGCCAAGGCGGATGAAAGCGCTCAATGTGGTGGCAGTCGTAAATCCATACTGGCATTATGAGACACCGCTGTATGAGCCGCTGGAATTTCCATTCCTTGGAAAAGAGCGTGCAGAGCATATGTATTATCTAAAGAGCTATCTTGATGAGGGCATCGTGATGAGCCAGGCAAGTGATTTTCCGGTTACGGTTCCGCCTGATACCATGTTTTGCTTACATATGATGGTGAACCGTTTTGACCCGAAAACTTCGAAAAAGCCGTATTTCCCAGAGGAATGTATCGGTGTTGAGGATGCATTAAAGGTGCTGACGATTGGTGGCGCTTATGAGAATTTCCTGGAGGAGAAAAAGGGCTCGATCAAAGCCGGAAAAGACGCAGATTTTGTTGTTTTAAGCAGAGATGTTACAGCGATGCCGAAGGAAGAGATCTATAAGACAAAGGTGCTTGAGACATGGATCGGGGGAGAATGCTGTTACATGTTTGAAGAGTAGAGAATAGAAAGGAGATTTTAGCTTATGAGAAAAAAATTAGTATCTGTTATTTGTATTCTGACACTTGCAGTATCGGGCCTGTGCGGATGCGGCAGTAAACAGGAAAGTACAGGAGGCACACAGACAGGACAATCAAAAGAGATAAATGTGATGATCTGGGATTCCACTTATCCAGATGAGGTTTTTGACCAGTTTGAGGAGGAAACCGGAATCCATGTCAACGTTTCCTATATCACAAATACGGACGAACTGATCACCAAGATGGTATCCGGAGAAAATGAGTTTGATTATGTGGATGTGGAATCTGCATATGTTAAGACATTTGTGGAAAATGGTCTTTTAGCCAAAATTGATTATGATAAGATTCCAAATTCTAAAAATATCGATGATAAATTCTGGGGTGCGGTCGGCGATGAGAAAAATGAGTATACAATGCCGGTATCGGACAATATTTACAGCCTTATCGTGTATAACAAAGAAACCTGTCCGATTGAGATCAAATCCTTTGCTGATCTGGCAGATCCGGCACTCGAAGGACAGGTATGTATGATCAATTCCACTATTTCGCTTTATGGAACAGCACTCGAGAGCCTCGGTTATTCTGCTGATTCGACCAGTGAGGATGAGATCGCTGAGGCAAATGAACTGCTTGGCAAAATTAAAAAGAATGTAAAAGCGTTTATCGGAACATCTGCAATGTCGCAGCTTGAGACCGGCGATTGTTCCGTTGCATTCTGTTATGACTATCCATATCTTATGATGGATAAGAATAACTGGGATAAATATGGAGTTGCTGCAATTGACAGTGGATATGAGCGTTCAAACGGTTTTGTCGGAATTCCTGCTTCCAGCGAGAAAAAGGATGAGGCAGAGGAATTTATGAATTTTATCCTTCAGCCGGAGATTCAGGCAGAATTTGCACAGGAAGCCGGACAGGCATCGCTTTTGAAGAGAGATCTGATGACGCCTGTTATGCCGGATGGATATTATGATAATCCATACTTTAATATGGACCCAGGTATCGAGGAAAATTCATGGCATATTGCAATTGATGATGACCAGATCGCAATTATGGATAAATACTATACGATGCTGATGGGAAGCGAATAGGAGACGGTATATGGGAGAATATATTTTATATCATGCAAAAATCTGGACCGCAGAGAAAGATGCAGAATGGGCAGATGCGATGTGGGTGAGTGGGGATAAGATCCTTGCAGTAGGTGCATATCAGGATATGGAGGATGTCGCTTCGGCACATGTCAGGAGAATCAACATGAACGGGCAGATGATCATTCCGTCCTTTGTGGATTGTCATGTGCATATTACAACGGTAGCAAGGAGCAGCTGGCTTCTGGTACTTGACAAAGACAGCTATGCAGATCTGGATGCAATGCTTGCAGATATCGGAAAATATGCAAAGCAGCATCCGGTGGAAGAGGTGCCATATATTTATGCGACGCCATGTCCGCAGGCGTGGATGGAACACGCGGACAAAACAATGCTTGATAGGTATGTATCAGACCGGCCGGTGCTGTTATGCGATGAGGGTTTTCACAGTTGTCTGATCAACAGCCGGATGCTGGAACTTCTGGAGGTTGACGAACATACACCATATGATCCGACCACAAGCATGAACTATGCCAGAGATGCGCATAATGTGCCGACTGGAATTGTGTACGAACACCGGTATGAAGCAGATCTTCCGAAAATGTATGAGAAGATCCGCTGGTGTCCGCCAGATCAGAGTGATCCCGCTGTAATCGGTCCGATTTTAAAACAGTTTAACGATTATGGAATTACAGCAGTGCTGGATGGTTTCACAGAAGGAGATGAAACTTTTGAGGGGTTAAAACGCATTGAGGAGAAGGGGGAACTCCACATGTATTACCGTGGGAATTCCCTGTTTAAAAAACTGTCGGATCTTCCGGATGCGATCGAACAGGCGAGACGCTGGAATGAGAAATATCAGGATTCGAAGATGCAGACGGAGTGTATCAAGCTGTTTCTCGATGGCACGAATGAGCTTGGGACAGCCGCCCTTATGGAGCCGTTTGTGGAAGAGCCGGATAATTACGGTGTGATCAACATGGAAGAAAAAGAACTGACAGAGGCCATGCTTCAGATCAACGAAGCAAAGCTTGACCTGCAGATCCATATGGTGGGGGACAGGGCATTTCATACAGCAGTGAATGCGGTGGAAAATGCGAAAAAGAAACTGGAACAGGAAGGAAAGGAATTTACGAGCAGAGTAACCCTTCTGCACTGCGAACTGACGAAACCAGAGGATCGCAGACGGGCAGCAGAACTCGGAATCTACATCAATATTACACCACATTGGAATGGTGGCATTTTTGGCGATGCCGCACTTAAAATCGTTGGAAAAGAACGGTTTGATACATTCTATTCTTTCTGCGATTTTATCAGGTATGGAGCCGTATTAAGCTGTAGTTCGGATATCGTAAGTATTGAGGAGTCAGACCGGGCAAATCCGTTTGCAGCAATGCAGATCGCAGCAACAAGAAGAGATCCGCAGTCCTGCTTTGAAGAACGTCAGCCGGCGTCAGAGAAACTTCCGGTGAGGGATATGATGCTTGGATTTACGATCGAAGGCGCAAAATGTATGCACATGGAAAATGAGATCGGATCTCTTGCCAAGGGGAAAAAGGCGAACTTTTGTGTATTAAACAGGAATGTATTTGAAGTTCCTGTGGATAAGTTAGGGACAACAGCGGCTGTCACCGTGGTATTTGAAGGAAGTCCGGTGAAAGGCGGACTTCCGTATTAGGACTGTTCGACAGGAAGCTGGATCTCAATCAGATATTCCGCTTCATCGCTTGTTTCGTACTCATCGATATAGCAGAATTCAACGGGATCGCTTGTGACGGTGTAGCCATTTTTTTTGGCATAGTCGTACAGGGAAGGCAGCAGCTTTTTGGTTTTCGTCAGAGGACCGCGGTACAGGATGGAGAGATAAATCCCTTCCGGAAGGGTATAATTACATTCTTTTTTATTGAGCGAATCGGAATAGAAAAATACGTTTTTTGTGCGGTAATACGAAGAATCCGGGTTGCTTCCGGGAAGATCTAACGTATAGCAGTCGCAGACACCGATGGTACCGACATAGTTTTTATACTGGTTCATATAGTCGATCAGATAATAATCGACCATGTCATCGGTCAGATGGGCATCGTGGATCATAATGCAGTTTCTTGCGGGAAGCTGTAATTCTTCAATGCGTTCATCATGGTATCGGGCTTCCATGTCCGTAATGGTCTCCAGGCGGTTTTCCAGATTTTGGCGGACATAGCGGAGACGGTTGATCTCATCATCGATCGCAGAAAGCTCAGAGCTTAACATCTGCTGGGTTTTTGCGACTGTTCTGTCGGTAATGAGAGAACGGATCTGCTCTGTGGAGAAGCCGAGTCCTAAGAGTTCGCGGATCAGCGCAAGCCTGCGGAAATCTTCCATGGTATAGAAACGGTAGTTGTTCTCCGGATTCCGGATCGGATTCAGGATTCCAACCTTTTCGTAGTAGCGGATGGAATCGACTCCAATATGAAAAGCTCTGGATAATTCGCCGATTTTAAAGGTCTTTTCAGTTCCCATGCGTATCCCTCCATAAAATTTTAAAAAACATATTGACTCTAGTATTACACTAGAGTTTAGCATAGGTATAACAGCAAGGCAAGGGCGCTTTTCAGGTGCCCTTGCCTTTTGCATTATGATTTGCACAGATAAGGAGGAAAACAATGGATAGAATTAAAACGCATCCGATTCTCGGTGATACCGGGGAAGGAAAAATCGTGAATTTTACATATGACGGGCAGACATTACAGGGAATCGAAGGAGAGCCGATCGCAGCGGCACTTCGGGTTGCTGGTGTGATGACGCACCGATACACAGCGAAAAAGCATGAACCAAGAGGCGTGTTCTGTGCGATTGGAAGATGTACAGACTGTGTCATGGTGGTTGATGGAAAGCCGAATATCAGGACCTGCATCACACCGCTGAAGGAAGGCATGGTTGTAAACACGCAGTATGGAGCATCGGCAGAAAAGGAGGAGTCATAATGGAAAGATATGATCTTATCGTGATCGGTGCTGGTCCGGCCGGACTTTCCGCAGCGATCGAGGCAGCAAAGAATGGATTAAAACCAATTGTATTTGATGAGAATGCAAGACCGGGAGGTCAGTTATTCAAACAGATCCACAAGTTTTTTGGATCAAAGGAGCACAAGGCAAAAATCAGAGGTTTTAAGATCGGAGATGATCTTCTCGCAGAGGCGTCGGAACATGGAGTACAGGTGGTATTAAACGCAACTGTCATGGGGCTTTACCCGGAAAAGGAAGTCACCGTCAAAATCGGTGAGGAAATCCATCATTATAAGGGAGACAGTATTCTGACTGCAACCGGAGCAAGCGAAAATATGGTTCCATTCCGCGGCTGGACGACACCGGGAGTGATCGGAGCGGGAGCGGCTCAGACGATGATGAACCTGCATCACATCAAGCCGGGCAATAAGGTACTGATGCTCGGTTCCGGAAACGTCGGACTTGTTGTAAGCTATCAGCTTTTGCAGGCTGGCTGTGAGGTTGTTGCAGTCGTCGATGCAGCACCGAGAATTGGCGGCTATGGCGTGCATGCAGCAAAAATCGCAAGATGCGGGGTTCCGTTTTATCTGTCCAATACCATCGTTGAAGTCACCGGAGGAGAGGCAGTGGACGGCGTCACGATCGCAGAGGTTGACAGGAACTTCCAGTTTATTCCGGGAACCGAGAAACATTTCGAGGTTGATACCGTGTGCGTGGCAGTCGGACTTTCGCCGATGGCACAGTTGTTAAAACAGGCAGGTTGTAAGATGAAGGATACGCCGGGCGGATATATTCCGGAATGTGATGAGTATGGAGCAACCTCAGTACCGGGAATTTTTGCAGCAGGAGATGTGGCTGGAATCGAAGAAGCAAGCTCGGCAATGATCGAGGGAAGAATTGCAGGAGCTGCAATCGCAAATTACCTTGGTTATCTGGATGCCGATGGATTGAAGGAGAAAGAAAAGTCGCTTGAGGATGCGCTTGGAAGCCTGCGGCAGGGCATGTTTGCCCCGAAAAACCGTGGCAGGCTTGTGACAAAGACGGAAGAGGGCATCGATACTTCCATGAATCTGCTTGAAAAAGGCTTTGTGGCAGATGATGAGATTGAGCGTTATCCGGGAGTGACGCACACCGTCGGAATCCATCCGGTCATGGAATGCACGCAGAATATTCCGTGTAATCCATGCCAGGATGCCTGTGCGAAAGGCTGTATCAGTATTGGGGCCAATATTACATCGCTTCCGGTCGTGAAAAACGATGTAAAATGCATCGGCTGCGGAATGTGTGTTGCGTCCTGCTCAGGACAGGCAATTTTTCTTGTGGATGAGGATACCGGTGATGGTTATGGAACCGTAACACTTCCCTATGAGTTCCTTCCGCTTCCGGAAACCGGAGAGAAGGGCATTGCACTCGGAAGAGACGGGAAAAAGGTCTGTGAGGCAGAGGTTGTAAATGTGCGGAGCGCAAAGGCATTTGACCATACGAACCTGCTGACGATCAGAGTTCCATCGGATATGACGATGAAGGCAAGATTCTATAAAAGAGCTTAGGAGGAGATACGGATGAAGGATATACAGGAAAAACGAAAAGAAATCGGACCATTTATCCCGGGACCGGATGATGATCTTTTGATCTGCCGCTGCGAGGAGGTCACAAAAGGCGAGATCCGTCAGGCGGTTCATGCGGGAATGTTTACGATCGAAGAAATCCGGAGATTTTTACGTTCGGGAATGGGACTTTGCCAGGGACAGACCTGTGGAAAGCTTGTAAAAGGAATTGTGGCGAGAGAACTTCAGGTATCTCCGGCAGAGATCGAACCGGCAACATCGAGAGCACCGATGCGGCCGACAGAAATGAGGATCATGGCAAAGGATGGAGGTGATGACCGTGAGTAAGATGACAGCAGATGTAATTATTATCGGAGGCGGCGTAAATGGCTGTGCAACAGCATATTACCTCGCAAAAAAAGGAGTAAAGGACGTGGTTGTCCTTGAGGCAGACAAAAGCATCGGACATGGCGGCTCTTCCAGAAATGGTGGAGGAGTAAGACAGTCTGGAAGAGACATGAGAGAACTTCCGTATGCGATGTATGCAGTCAATCATATGTGGCCGACTCTGTCAGAGGAGCTTGGTGTCGACGTGGAATATTACCAGAAGGGGAACCTTCGTATGGGAAAAACCGAGGCACATTTAAAGAAACTTGAAAATCTTGCCGCAAGATCACGGGAACTCGGACTGGATATGAACGTTGTGGATGCAAAGACTGTGAAGGAGATATGCCCGTATCTGTCCGATGAAGTCATTGGTGCAAGCTGGTGTCCGACCGATGGACATGCAAATCCGATGGTCACAACACTTGCTTATTACAAGAGAGCCGTTGAAATGGGCGTGCGTTTCTTTACGGAGGCAAAAGTAGCATCGCTTGGATTATACAAGGGAAAACTCCGCAGGGTAATTTTGGAATCCGGTGAGGTATTTGAAGCGGAGACAGTGATCGTAGCAGCCGGCTATGAGAGCCGCTATCTCGCAAGGACGGTTGGAATCGATGTCCCATTGTCTACCTATTTTGAAGAAGCGCTTGTAACAGAGATGCAGCCGCATATGTTTGATATCATGCTTGGCTGCGCAGATGGTGATTTTTACGGACATCAGAGTAAACATGGTTCCTTTGTGTTTGGTTCGGACAGCGGTTTGGAGGAAGAGATCGACATGCCGCTTACAGAACTAAAAACGTCATCGCTTACCGTTTCGGCAGGCTGCCGTGCAATCATGAGCTATATTCCGCTGCTTGCAGATGCAAAGATCGTCCGCACCTGGGGCGGATGGATCGACATGTGCCATGATGGTGTGCCTGTCATCAGCAGAGTGGACGAGGTTCCTGGAATGATCCTTGCATGTGGATTTACCGGACACGGATTCGGAACAGCGCCAGCAGTCGGATTAATGCTTGCACAGATGGCACTTGGGGAGGAAACCGTTGTGGACATTTCCGCACTCAGTTATGACCGGTTCAAACCAGTGAGATAAATGTGACAGGAGGAAAAGCAGTATGGATACAAAGATCGAATTTTTATTTTTAAATGAAGAAGACATGATAAAAGCAGGGGTGCTGGATGCAGGCCACTGTGTGGATACAGTTGGAGAAGTCATGAGTTTATTAAGCTCCGGAGATTATCTGATGGGTGGAAAAGAACATAATGATCATGGAATGCAGTTGATTTTTCCAAAAAAATCGGATATTCTAGGATTCCCGCTTGAGGATTCGAGAGACCGCAGATTCATGGCAATGCCGGCCTATCTGGGTGGCAGATTCCATCTGGCAGGAGAAAAATGGTACGGTTCCAACGGAAGAAATGCGAAAAAAGGACTTCCAAGATCCATCCTGATGGTGACATTAAACGATGTGGAGACCGGACAGCCGCTTGCCTATATGTCTGCGAATCTGTTAAGCGCCATGCGGACCGGAGCAATGCCTGGGCTGAGCGCTGTATATCTTGCAAGAAAGGATTCAAAAGTGCTTGCGCTTATTGGCGCAGGTGTTGTAAACCGTACTTCTTTCATGGCGATCATGGCAAAAATGCCGGGGATCGAAGAAGTTCGGATCAAGGGAAGCTCGCCGGCATCAAAGACCGCACAGGAACTGATGGAATTTGCAAAAGACAATTATCCACAGCTAAAAGAGATTAAGATCTGCGGAAGTGTCGAGGAGACAGTTACAGGCGCAGATATCATCAGTGAGGCGGTATCGGTTGCACCGCATAAATGGCCGGAAATCAAGCCAGAGTGGATCAAAAAAGGATGCCTGATCATCTCATCGGGCACCGTGGATGTCGATTATGAGTTTACGAAGAAACATATCACCAAAGTCGTAGACAACATCGGCATGTATGAGGAATACATCAATGTCTACCAGGAATATGATGAGGATGGAAAGCCGGTATCCATGGGGGTTCCAGGCATGGCATATGTCAATATGATCTCCGAGGGAGCAATCAAAAAAGAAGAGGTACAGCATCTCGGGGCAATCGTGCGAGGGATAGAACCGGGAAGAAGCTCCGAGGATGAAATCATTATGATCAGCCTCGGCGGCATGCCGATCCTGGATGTCGGCTGGGGATATGAATGCTATAAAAAAGCTCTGGAAAAGGGCATTGGAACAAAACTGAAACTCTGGGATACACCATTTATGGCGTAAGGAGTGCCTATGAAACACAGCACAAAGGAATTGAATATCCGGTATTTTTTACTTCAGGTACTGTTCTGGGGAGCTGCAGTCGTCAATTATGCCTATATGACACAGATCCTGCAGTCCAAAGGCTTCACATCAGTAGAAATCGGTGTACTAAACAGTGCAAAGCTATTGGTTGGGGTAGTGTTCCAGATCTGGCTGGGGGCATTTGCAGACCGCACCAGATATACGATCCCACTGAAGTATCTGATCGCAGTGCTGTCTGCGGGAACAGGAATCCTGACCGTAGTGCTATATATGGCAGGACATCATTTTATTCTGATGCTGATCGTGTCTATGGGGTTTGGGATTACGTTTACAACTTTGCAGCCACTTATCGATTCGCTGTCCATGCTGTATTGCAGCCATGGGGTGTATATCAATTATGCCAAAGGCCGTATGGGAGGCTCGATCGCCTGGGCACTTCTCTGTGTGCTGGCGGGCTTGTACTGTGACTGGTTTGGTTTAAAAACGTTTCCACTCTGCGGACTTTTTCTGGTGCTGCTGCTTGCTTCCATGGCATGTTTTATGCCGTGGGAAAGCATCAGAAAGCAGAATCTGGTATCCGAAAAAAGTAAAAAAGCATGGACAGATCAAACAATATCACCGCATACAGTCAGCTATCTTCTAATGCATTATCCGGCATTTACAGCTTTTCTTATCGGGTCAACGGTGATGTTTATGGGATATAATTTCGGAACGACCTTTTTAATTGACATTTTTACCAGTCTTGGAGGAAGCAACACGCATTATGGGATTTCCGAATTTGTTATGGCAATCTCTGAAGTCCCTTCGGCGGTGATCATTTTAAAACTCCGCCGTAAAATCCCGATCCAGTGGATGATGGTGTGCTGCGCTTTTTTTATGACACTGAAAAACCTGATTCCGACTTATGCAGATAACATAGCAGTTGTGATCGCAGCGCAGGCTTGCGAGATGCTGGGACTTGGATTGTACTATGCGGGAAGTATCTTCTTTATCGAGGAGAATCTGCCGCAGGTGGATATTGTCAAGGGAACAACGTTAGTCAGCGTTGCGACGGTCGGGATCGGAGAAGGAATTGCCGCTTTTTTCTGCGGGATCATTCGCAGACAGATCGGATTGTATGGCCTTATGAAAACAGGAACGTTCACAAATGCACTTTCGATAATCATTTTTTTATGGATGTGCACTTTAAAAAATAAGGAATCGCAGAAGCTGGATTGACTATGGTATGATTCCAGGGTTTATATTAAAACAAAATAAGACAAATACATAAATTCAGAAAAAGGCGAGGGTGCTAAAAACAGCATACCGCGCCTTTTCTTTTTCCATGAGAGACAGGAGTGATGGTTATGACAACAGAAAGAGATGTAACATCGGAACCAGAAGGAAGAAAAAGTAATATCGAGAAAGAAAAAACGGAAGTCAGTTTTCTGTATCTGAGTGAGGAAGACATGGTTGATGCAGGGGTATTAAATGCAGCCAGATGCGTTGACGTCATGGAGGAAACGATCGGACTTATGGAGGACGGTGATTTTATCATGGGAGGTCCATACAACGATGCGCATGGACTCATGTTGTATTTCCCGAAAAAATCCCCGATCGAGAATTTCCCGATCAATAATTCGAGAGACCGCCGTTTTATCGCAATGCCGGCGTATCTGGGAGGAAGATTCCACGTTGCAGGCGAAAAATGGTACGGCTCTAACGGTGATAACCGCAGAAAAGGTCTGCCGAGGTCCATTCTCATGGTTATGTTAAATGATGTGGAGACTGGAAAACCGCTTGCCTACATGTCCGGAAACCTCTTAAGTTCCATGCGGACCGGTGCAATGCCGGGAATGGCAGCAAAGCTTTTAGCGGTCAAAAATGCCAAAGTGCTCACACTGCTCGGCTGTGGTGTCGTCAATAAAGCATGCCTTATGTCGATCATGACTGTGCGGCCTGAGATCGAAACGATCAAGATCAAGGGAAGCTCACCGACCTCAAGAACAGCACTTAACATGAAAAGCTATATTGAAAAAAGCTATCCGCGTGTAAAAAATGTCATCATTTGTGCAACAATGGAAGAGGCAGTACGCGATGCGGATATCGTCAGTGAGGCAATTTCCTGTATGTCAGGGCAATGGCCGGAAGTAAAGCGGGAGTGGATGAAGCCGGGACTTTTGTATATCTCTTCAAGTACATTTAATATGGACTATAAAAGCATCATTGATCTGAAAAAGGTCATCGACAATTATGGAATGTACGAAAATTACGCAGAAGAAGATGAACTTGGATACGATGAAGCCGGAAACCGCCTGCACACAGGCTGCATGGGCGAGGATTTTGTATACATGGTAGAAGACGGACTGATCGAACGTGATTCCATCACGCAGATCGGACAGATCATCCGCGGAAAGAAGCCAGGGCGGGAATCCGATGATGAGATCATCCTTGTATCCATGGAAGGCATGCCGATCGAGGATGTCGCATGGGCTTACGAATGTTACACCTATGCACTTGTCCACGATATCGGAACGCGGTTAAAAGTATGGGACAAACCGAGGGCATTTTAAAAAATATACAGAAATGTAATTGAACTGGACCGGACAGCTCCAAGATTTTGCAAAAACAATACAAATGAAGAGATATTAAGGACACTCAGGCTATATGGCTTGGGTGTCTTTTTGGCTGGTGGAGATATAGTTTATATGGTAAAATAGAGATTAAAAATCGAACTTTATTGAAATTAATAGATTACTGCAGGAGGGCACATTGTGTCTTTGGAGTAAAAAAGGAGGCTCACCATATGAAATTACTGATCAAACAAAGAGTTTTTTCATGGACCGATTCTTATGACATATATGATGAATCCGGTAATGCAAAGTATTTTGTGAAAGCAGAATTCCTTACATTAGGACACCGGCTGCATATATATGATCAGGCGGGGAATGAACTGGGGCTGATCAAAGAAAAGGTATTTTCCCTGCTTCCGGTGTTTGAGATCGAGCAGCATGGACAGCTGAAGGGGAGAATCCAGAAACAATTTACATTTTTTAAGCCAAAGTATGAGATTGATTATAATGACTGGCGTGTGGAAGGCGATTTCCTGGGATGGGAATATGACGTGTATCATGGATGCAGTTCGATCGTACATATTTCAAAGGAGCTTCTGCACTGGGGGGATACTTATGCGATCAATATCAGTGATCCGTCCGATGAACTGGATGCACTTATGCTGGTGATCGCGATCGACGCAGCAAACTGCTCAGATGGAAATTAGAAAGAAAGGTGTAATTATGGCAGGATATTTAATTAAGGATACAACAAAAGAAGAAAGAGAACAGATCGTAGCAGAGTCGCTTGGAAATATTGAGGCGAACTGTGATGGCTGTATGCGCGGACTTGCAGACATGTATCAGGATTACATCGATGGCAAAAAGGAATTGCGTGAGATCAACATGGAATTCAATACAAGATTTGTAAAAAGCGGAGATGATATGCCGGGCAGACACAGCTGTGCGATGTATGGAGAATAATAAGATGAACATATTATTAACACAGATTATGGAACCGCAGGCTGCAGCATTCACACATGGAGGGAAATTTCATGCGGATGATGTATTCTCTGCGGCTTTATTGCGCTATTTGAATCCTGATATCACCATTGAGCGCGGGAACCGTGTGCCGGACGATTATAAGGGAATCGTATTTGACATTGGAAGAGGCAGATATGACCATCATCAGAGGGACAGCCGCATCCGGGAAAATGGAGTGCCATATGCGGCATTTGGACTGCTCTGGGAGGAACTTGGAGTTGAGATACTCGGAGAAGATCTTACATTGAAGTTCGATGAAGATTTTGTGCAGCCGCTGGATCTCAATGACAATACGGGAGAGAAGAATGAGCTTGCGACACTGATCGGACAGTTTAATCCGGTGTGGGACGATCACCGGGGAAGTGATGAGGGCTTCTTCCGTGCCGTTTCGGTCGCAGAGATGATCCTTAAAAATAAATTTGACCGGTATCTTGGAAAAGCCAGAGCAGACCAGCAGACGGAAGCGATTCTCGCAGAGCATGACAAAGCGGTTCATTCCGGCGATGCTGCGCCGGAGGACGCACGAATCTTAGTGCTTCCGGACTTTGTTCCATGTCAGAAACGGCTTGAGGAAACGGATATTGCATTTATCGTTTTTCCATCGAACCGTGGTGGATATTGTATACAACCTTTGAAAAAGAAGCAGTCGATGAATTATAAATGCAGTTTCCCGGAGGAATGGCTGGGACTGGAAAACGAGGAACTTGCGGCAGCAAGTGGACTGCAGAGTGCCGCATTTTGCCATAAGGGCGGTTTCCTGATGTCTGTGGGAGATCTCGAGGATGCTGTGAAAGCCTGTAGGATCAGTCTTTTACAATATAAAGACCAGCCGGTGATCGTGAGACTTGGTGAAGATTCCGGAGCCGACGGGTTGTTGCTTCAGATTCCGGGAATGGAACATGCACAGGTGGTTTGGATGCCGCTTTTTTCAGCTCCGGAGCTTGAAATGCAGGGAAATTATGGCGAAATAGCCATGGAGAAGCCACAGTGGAAACAACTGGTCAAAGAGTATGTCAGAGAAATACTGCATTTTCATCCGGAAGCAGTATTTGTGAATGGAGAACTTCTGGAAGTTTATCCGGTTGTGCATGCACTCCGTAAAAAACATGTTCCGGTTCTGACGGTTTCAAAACAGAATGGAAGATCTGTGATCGTAAGGATCCCGGCCGGTTCATAAAGTGCGGTTCACAAAGCAGATGCAGAAAATTCTTTTTTTTCATAGGAAGAAATGCTAGAATTAAAGATTGTATCAGGATAAACGGAGGTTTATGATGGACATTCTATTTGCTGGAAACACTAATTTTTTCTCTCCGGAATTTTATGAGGAGTTTGCAGTGGAGGATCGCTGCGCCGTAATTGGCAATGCAAAGCCCCGGAAGCATACAAACAGGAAAGGCCTCAGATTTTTTCCGGAGACGAAGGACGCAGAGACGGAAAGGATATTCCAGAGCTATGATTTTGAGACGGTTCTGTTTCTTTCCAGGACGCTGGACTGTGAAAAAAAAGTTTTTGATGAGCTGGAGAACCTGGAGTATATTCTCTATCAGTGCAGAAAGAGAAATGTACCGGAGTTTATCTACATTACGCAAAACCGTCATGTGAATGAGATTAAGGACGGTGAAGTAAGCAGAAAGATCCTTCTGGAAGCGTGCGACAAGCTGTGCAGGCATGCGGCAGAAAAGGACCATATCCGTGTTCTTGTCCTGTGCGTACCATATTTGTATGGAGCAATGGGGGAGAAGTGTGCTTCACAGGATCGCAGAGTGCTGGAAAAATGGATACAGGAGACCGTAACAGAAAAGAGGCTTGAACTTCAGGGGAAACGGGATACGGAGATTGATTTTCTGCATACGGATGATCTGAAGGAGCTTTTGAAAAGAATATTGGATGATCCGTGGAAAGAACCTTATTTTTCGGTCAGCGTAGGTGGAAAAAATAACTGCACAATGGGGGAAGTTGAGGACTTTCTGAAGGCTGCAGAACCACAGCTTACAGTGCATTACAGCGGAAAAACAGAGTATGTTCCGGCTGCAGGGGAGAACCGGTGGGCGAGAAGGGAGTATGGATTTATCCCCAAGGCGGATGTCTGGCAGGATGCTGCCCGTCAACTGGAACTGGAAAAGAAACAGCATGAAAAGTCAGCCGGGAAACGAAACCAATGGACGGGAAGATGGCTTCGTACCGGGATCGAGCAGGCTGCCCTTTTTGCAGGAGCGGAATTTTTAAATGCGGTAACACAAAACAATGTTCTGGTCAATTTTCTTGATTTCAGATTTATTTATATTGCAATTATGGCGTGCGTGAATGGACTGGGTGCGGGTGTGGTTGCAGCACTGCTTGCCAGCGCAGGATATATTGTATCGAAAGCAGGGGCAGTGAACTGGCAGGTTTTATTCTTCAATGTCGAGAACTGGCTGCCGTTCGCAAGTTATCTGCTGCTTGGATGTGTGATCGGATATACGACGGACCGTTCGGAAGATGAACTGCAGAACAGTAGAGAGGAATATCAGATCCTGGATGAAAAATACAGCTTTCTCCATGGACTATATATGGAAGTCCTTGAGGGAAAAGAGCGGTTTAACAGCCAGATTATCGGCTACAGGGACAGCTTTGGACGGATGTATGCTGTCGTGAAAAAATTAAATACGACGCTGCCGGAACAGGTATTTTATGAGGCTGTAGATGTGCTGGAGGAGATTTTGGACAATCCATATGTCGCAATCTATAATATACGCCCGAACAGCGTCTATGCGAGGTTAAATGTCTGCTCTAAACGGTGTATGGGGAACGTAAAAAAATCCTTGAAAATGACCGATTATCCGAAATTGTCAGAGTGTCTGTCTGCAAATGAGACATTCGTGAATATCGATGCGTTGGAGGATTATCCGGCATATGCGACACCGGTATTCAGAAATGATGTACTTGTGGGAATGATTCTTCTGATGCAGGCAGATTATCAGCAGATGAATATGGAATTTTCCAATAAGTTCCGTATCATGACGGACATGATCCGTGATTCCCTGATCCGTGCCATGGATTTCTATGAACAGAATGAGAATGCTGTGAAGAATACAAGGATTCTTGAGAATGACAGGTTTGAAGAGATCCTGAAGGTGAAACAGGCAATGCGTAAGAAACAGTACTTAAATTACCGTATGCTTCATATTTTCCTGGATGGAGCAGGTCTGGAAGCGATCAATGAAAAGCTCTCCGGTCTGGTACGTGAAAATGATGTGCTCGGACTTGGAGGAGATGGCGGGCTGTATCTGCTTCTGTCACAGACAAATGAGACGGATTTAAAGATTGTGGAAACCAGGCTGAAAACAAATCACATTCGGTACAAAGAGGTTATGGAATGAGAATTGCGATGATTTTTCTGTTGATCCATATTGCCGTCTGCATCGCAGTCGGGTATTTGTATAAGACGAAAAAACTAAAAACGAGGAATCCGGTTCTTCTGGTCGTGATCTGCATTCCAGTGTGGGGGATAGGGATGCTTCTTGTGGAGGAGACCGCAGAACGGAGACATGCTATGGGCAGAAGACCGGTCCGGATGTATGAGACCATAGAAAGGAATGATCTGAATTACCGGACGATTCAGAAAGGGACGCATGAGGATATTGTTCCGCTGGAGGAAGCAATGACCGTCAATGATACATCCGTAAGCCGCCGGCTTATGCTTGAAATCCTGCATAAAAATCCCGATGAATATATAGATCTTCTGAAGAAAGCGACTTCATCAGATGATGTGGAACTGACACATTATGCGACGACAACAATGCTGGAGATCCAGAGCCGGTATGAGTGGAGGATCGAACAGAGTCTGGAAAGGCTGGAAGAGCAGCCGGAGAATCTGAATACGTTACGGAAAACAAAGAATTTACTGGAGAAATATCTTGAGAGCGGACTGATCTCCGGTGCGATTGCAGGACAATACAGAAAACGGCTGCAGGAGGTGCTGGAAACACTGCAGCGTCTACAGCCGCAGACACACCGTTATGTATATGAAAGCCTGGAAAACAGGATTCTGGCGGGCAGCCTGAAAGGTGTAGAGAAGGAACTGCAAAAACTCCTGGAACAATTCCCGCAGGATGAGAACGTGTACCGTTTGTCTGCACAATACTATTATATCCAGAAGGATGGCCAGAAACTCCGGGAACTTTTCAGGCTTATGGAGCAGAGGCAGGTATATCTTGATAATGAAAGCCGGAAGTGGTATGACTTCTGGACGCAAAAAGGATGAAAAAATGAGAAGAAAAGCATTTGGAAAAATTATGGTGCCGGTTCTGGCACTGTTTCTGCTCAGTCTGCTTATTTTCCGGGAGAGGGCGGGAATTGACTATGATCATACGGGTGACGGCAATAACGGATGGAATACAGCTTCCTATACGGATGCAGTAAGCCAGGCACCATCCTGCCTGATTTTATCTTCTTCCGAGGCGGTCAGTACCCAGTACACAGATATGATGCAGAAGGTCTTATCTGGCATGAAAATTGCATATGATATATGTGATGTGGAACAGGGCTTCGATGCAGATATACTGGACAGATATGATACCGTCGTAGTGACCTTCCAGGAATGGAGTGTGCTTGGGGATGAGATTTTTCCGGTATTTTCCTGGGTGGAATCCGGGGGATGCCTTCTGGATGCACTGACACCATCGGTGGATGGCTATTTTCAGGCAGTTTCGATGAAATTCGGAATTGAAATGATCGGATCTTCCTATCCTGCGGTATACGGGATACGGTTTTTCAATGACTGTATGCTTGGAGCATCGCAGGATGATGTATTCTGGTACGACAGGACAAAAGAAGAGGGAATTGTATCTTCAATTCAGACAAATTTAAAAAGTGACTGCAGCATATATGCAGAATCGGAGGACGGGAAGACATCGCTGGTCTGGACGAGAGATTATGGAAGTGGAAGGCTTGCGATGGTAAATGAAGTAATCACAGAAAAATACCAGCGCGGGGTATTGTGCCTTGCATACAGTCTGTTAGAGGATGTTATGGTGTATCCGGTGATCAATGCGTCTGCTTTTTATCTGGATGACTTCCCATCACCGGTCCCGGAGGGAAATGCGGAATACATAAAACGGGATTATGGTATGGATGTTGCATCATTTTATGCGAATATCTGGTGGCCACAGATGATGGAATGGGAAAAGAAATATGGAATCCGGCACACCGGAATGATCATAGAGGATTATTCGGACGAAGTGCAGGCCCCGTTTGAGCAGAATATAGATGTTTCCAGGTTCCTGACCTATGGAAATATGCTTCTGAATAATGGTGGCGAACTTGGGTTCCACGGATATAACCATATGCCGCTCTGTCTGGATGGCGTAGATGAAAATAAACAATATGGGGCGTACAGGCTCTGGACATCAAAAGCGGATATGGAGGCTTCGGTGAAGGAACTGGAACGCTTTTCCAAAAAGCTGTTCCCGGAAAACAAATTCCAGGTTTATGTGCCGCCATCGAATATTTTGTCAGAATCAGGACGAAAGGCACTGTTACATGCAGAACCGGATATCAAAGTGATCGCAAGTACTTATCTAAGGGATGCAGATGGAATTGCCTATGAACAGGAGTTTCAGGTTGAGGACGATGGAATAATAAGCACACCGCGTATTACATCCGGCTGCATTCTGGATGATTATCAGATGATGACAGCATTGTCCGAGCTGAATTTTCAGTTTGTACAGTCGCATTTTACACATCCGGACGATACCATGGATGCTGACCGTGGGGCTGACAAGGGGTGGAAATACATGAGCAGCAGGCTGGAGGAATATCTGGACTGGATCTATACTTCGGCGCCTGACATCCGCAATGTGACCGGAAGCGGGATGGGCGAAGCGGTAGAGCAGTATGACAGGCTGACCATACAGCGGGAGACAACAGATGAGGGGATAAAGCTGCATCTGGGAAGTTTCAGCGGAGAAGCCTCTTTTCTTGTGCGGGTGAACAATGGTAATGTAACAAAGGTTGACGGTGGAACGCTGGAACTGGTTTCCGGAAACATTTATCTGCTGACCGCAGATGATGCGGATGTCATGATTTATCTGGGAGAGACAACGTGAGAGTATGCATGATTTTAGAGGGAAGTTATCCCTATGTACACGGTGGTGTGTCCACATGGACACATCAGTATATCTCAGCGATGCCGGACACGGAGTTTATACTTTGGTGTATCGGTGCTGAGTCAGAAAACAAAGGAAAGTATAAATACGAACTTCCGCCGAATGTTGTGGAGGTACACGAACTTTTCCTCGATGATGCACTGAAGTTAAAGCTTGGAGCCAGAAGGAACAAAAGGTACGTTTTTAGCGGGGAGGAAGAGGCTCAGCTGAAGCATCTGTTTGAGGGTGAAAAAACCGACTGGGATATTTTATTTGAACTTTTTTCCGAAAAAAAGGTTAATCCGCTGGAAATGCTTATGAGCCGGCAGTTTCTGGACATTCTCATGCAGATCTGTGATGAGCGGTTTACGTATTTATCCTTCGCAGACTTCTTCTACAATGTGCGCTCTATGATATTGCCGGAATTATATCTGATGACGCAGGAAATCCCGGAAGCTGACATCTATCATGCGACGGCAACCGGTTATAGTGGGATTCTTGGAAGCCTTGGGAAATGGAAATACCACAAACCGTTTATTCTTTCGGAGCATGGGATCTATACAAGGGAACGGGAGGAAGAACTGCTGCGTGCAGACTGGGTACTTCCGTATTTCCGCCAACAGTGGACACAGTTGTTTTATCTGTTTTCTGATTGTGCGTATTCGCATGCGGATGTTGTCACGGCATTGTTTCATGGCGCAAACCGTACGCAGGCAGAACTGGGCTGTGATGAAAGAAAGCTTCTGGTAACACCGAATGGAGTCCACTATGACCGTTTTTGTAACATCCCGCCCAAGAAGGATGATGGCTGGATCGACATCGGAGCGGTGGTACGTATCGCAAAGATCAAGGATATCAGGACGATGATCTATGCGTTTGCAGAGGCAAAAGAGGAATTCCCGAATATAAGGCTTCATATTATGGGGGATGTGGATGATGAGGAATACTTCGAGTCATGCAGGATACTGATCGATCAGCTCCGGGTCCGGGATATTATCTTTACCGGAAGGGTTGATATTACGGACTATATGGAAAAACTGGATTTTACGATCCTTACAAGTATTTCGGAAGGACAGCCGCTTGCCGTGCTGGAGTCGTTTGCGGCAGGGCGTCCATGCGTGACAACGGATGTAGGATGCTGCAGGGAACTGATCCATGGCTCTGACGGACTTGGCGAGGCCGGTATCTGTGTGCCCCCGATGAACAAGGAACAGATTGCACTTGCAATTCTGGAATTATGCAGGGAACCTCTCCGCCGCAGAAAAATGGGAGAAGCAGGGAAACAGAGGGTGCACCGTTATTACACGCATGAAAAATCCATGGAGAACTACAGACGGATTTATCGGGAGGTGTCACAGGATGGCAGGGATTGGATTTGAACTAAAGAAGCTGTTTTCAAAAAAAGGAGTTTTTTCATTACTCCGGGCTTATGGATATGCAGGAATTGTCTGTACCGGACCGATGATTCTTGGAATGCTCCTGCTGATCGGGATTTCATTTATAGCATCCTTTTTTGGCGCTGCGTCACATGACCGGGAGCTTTTGAATAGCATGATCACCTATACATTGCTCGCTTCCATGTTTGTAACCAATACATTTTCCATGGTATTGACCCGGTTTGTGGCAGATATGCTGTATGAGAAAAAGCCGGGAGCAGTTCTTCCGTCCTTCTGGGGAAGCACCTGTATGATGCTGGCCGCAGGGGAACTGCTGTATGGGATATTCCTGTTGTGTGCGGGAATATCGTGGCTGTATGTGGGCATGTGTTTCCTGTTGTTTGGAGAGCTTGTGGTCGTATGGAATGAGATGAACTATCTGACCGCAATTAAGGACTATAGCGGGATGATCCGAATATTTGCGGCAGCATTGCTTATCGCATGGGGACTGGCCTTTTTGCTTTCTGCAAGTGGGATAGACACGATTCCGGCACTTTTTTTGGCGGTAATTGTGGCATATGGTGTGATGGCAGTCTTTTATTACCGGCTTATGGTTTCTTATTTTCCGGCCGGGGACAGGAGCAGTGCCTGCTTTCTGCCATGGCTGGATCATTATCCGGAGCTGATTCTGCTTGGACTTTTTCTGTCACTTGGACTGTTTGGACATCTGGTGATCATGTGGAGCGGAAATGCGGGAAAACAGATACAGGGGCTGTTTTACGGTGCACCGGTATATGATATTCCGGCAATTCTGGCGTTTTTATCCATACTCATCACGACGATCAATTTTGTCACTTCCGTGGAGGTACAGTTTTACCCGAAATACAGAGCATATTTTGATGCCCTGAATCATGGAGGGATTCTGAAGGACATACGTCAGGCAGGGCAGGAGATGAAGTCCGTCCTGGGGAGAGAGCTGGCGTACACATTTATGAAGCAGTTTTTTACAACAGTTATTTTTATCATCATCGGGACATTTGTGCTGCCGGTTCTGCCACTTGGGATCAATGAGGATATGCTTGGGATTTATCGTGTACTCTGTATCGGGTATGCATTTTATGCGATCGGCAACTGCATGCTTCTGATTTCCCTTTATTTTTCCGATAACAAAGGAGCATTAGCCAGTGCAGCAGTTTTTATGGCGGTCAGCTGCATCGCAACGTGGATGCTGAAAAACAGGAGTGTTGTTGGTTATGGTGTGGGATTCTGGCTTGGTGCAGCGGCGTTTGCCATAACAGCAGCGGCTGTTTTGTGGAAGTACCTGAATGGGCTGATCTATCATGTATTGTGCAGCCAGCCGGTCCTGGCAGAGGTAAGACAGGGCATATTTACACAACTTGCTGTCCGTGCGCAGCAGCGTTACCGGAAACGTTGGAGAATCGTGCCGGAGACAGAGGAAGAACAGGAGGAACATATTTGAGTCTGCAGAAAAAAATCACAGCAGCCATGCTGGCATTGGGATTATGCAGCATGCTTGGTGCATGCGGCACACAGTTTACAAACACTACGGAGACAACAGAAGAAAACCGTTTCGTTTCCCAGGATGTGGAAAACGCCGATACCGGTGAAACAAAGACGATCACAGATAAACAGACATTGTATGAGAATCAGGATCCATCCTCTGTGATCACAATGTATCTTACCGTGTCAGAAGGCAATGCGTCCGATCATACAGACCATACATGGACGGAGGTCAACAGTTATTCTATGTATGATTATGAAGAGATGGGCGAGGAACGTTATGCCGTTAACGGACTTTTACAGGTGGGCGATGAAAACGGACTGGTTGAAGGAGAGACAGGGTATGGGCAGACGACTCCAAATGCCACCGTGACGATCCGTGGACAGTCCTCTTCAACTGCTCAGCAGAAAAACTATAAGATTAAGATCCGGGATGAAAAAGGTACCTGGAATGACCAGAAGGTGATCAATCTGAACAAACATGTTTCGGATTACACCCGCTTTGCGAATAAACTGAATTACGATCTGATGAGTGAGCTTCCGGGGATGATGTCACTCCGTACCCAGTTTGTGCATCTATACGTAAAGGATACGACAGCGGGCGGCAGTGGACAGTTCCGTGATTATGGACTTTACACGCAGGTGGAGCAGTTAAACAAGCGGGCATTGAAAACCCACGGACTCGATCAGAATGGCGAGCTTTATAAGGTCAATGATTTTGAATTTTACCGCTATGAAGATACGATCAGACTGAAAAGTGATGCGGATTATGATCAGGAAGCATTTGAGCAGAGGCTGGAGATCAAGGGAAATGACGATCACAGTAAACTGATCGCAATGCTGGATGATGTCAATGACTATTCAGTTCCGATCCAGCAGATCATGGAACAGTGGTTTGATGAAGATAATCTGTTTTCGTGGATGGCATATCATATCCTCATGGGCAATGTGGATACAAATGCAAGAAACTGCTTTTTGTATAGTCCGCTGAACAGTAATACCTGGTATTTGCTGTCATGGGATAATGATGGTGCATTTTCAGACACCAGGGCGCAGTTTAGCGGGGAAGACCGTGGATGGGAAAAGGGCATCAGCAATTATTGGGGAAATGTTTTGTTCCGCCGTATTCTGTTAGATGATTCCATGCGTGATAAGCTGGATCAGAAAATCGAAGAATACAGAGGAATCCTTACGGAAGAGAAACTGAAGAGCCTGATCGATACCTACGCACCTGTCGTGGAGACGTATGCGTTTGCTTATCCGGATGCACAGTATATGCCGCTGACGCAGAGCGAATATGACCGTTTCCTGGAGATGCTTCCGACCGAAACAGAGCGCAATTATGAGTTATATAAGGAGAGCCTGACTGCACCGATGCCGTTTTTTATTGGAATTCCGGTATCAGACGGCAGCAAGACAGACTTTATATGGGATAATTCGGTCGATTTTCAGGCGGAGGATATCACCTATACGTTTGAACTTGCAACGGATTATTCGTTTACATCACCGGTTGTGAGGGAGGAGGGCTTAACAGTACCGCAATACGAGTATGCAGCAGTATTGCAGCCAGGGCAGTATTTTATAAGGGTAACTGCACAAAATGAAAGCGGCCAGACCCAGGGCGCATTTGATTATTACAGGTCTGCGGATGGAGAGAAACAAAGTGGGATCAAATGCTTCTTTGTATCGGACGATGGAACCATTCAGGAGGATACGTATGAGCAGTAGGGGAAGTTCTTACCGTCATGAACTGAAATATATGATAAGCACCCAGGAAAGTGCGCTTCTGAGGCAGAAGCTCGAACAGATACTGCCGAAAGACCAGAATGCGGTGGGCGGAGGTTATCACATCCGGAGCCTGTATTTTGATGATCTGTTTGAAAGTGCTTATGAGGACAAGATGGCGGGCGTTGAATCCAGAAAGAAATACCGGATACGTATTTACAATTACAGTGACAGACAGATCAGGCTGGAGTGTAAGCATAAAGAGGGACAATACATAAAGAAAGAGACAATGTCCCTTACAAAAGACGAGGCACAGGCGCTGATCGGTGGAGATCCGGGGTTTTTAATGGAAAAAAAGGATCCGCTTGGTGTCCGTTTTTATATGGAGCATCTCCAGAACAGGCTGCATCCCTCGGTGATCGTGGATTATGACCGCATTCCATTTGTCTATCCATACGGGAATGTGAGGATCACGTTTGACAGTGACGTGCGGGCCGGGGTATTTGTGGATGATCTGTTTGACACGAATCTTCCGGTCATGCAGGTTATGGAGCGGGATAAGCTGATACTGGAGGTCAAATATACCGAATATCTTCCAGAACTGGTCCGCTGCATGCTGCCGGTGGCAGACAGTGCGTATATTGCATATTCAAAATATACCATGTGTCTCGAAAAGAAAAAGGAATTATCAACAGGCTTTTAAGAAAGGAACCGATATGAGTGTAAAGGATATGATAAAAAAATCTGTGCTGGAGTCGGAGATGTACAATCAGGCGATCAGCTCCGGTACGATTCTTACAATAGTGATAGATCTGGCTGTGGCATTATTGCTGGGGCTTTTAATCTACATGGTATACAGGAAATTCTATAAAGGTGTTGTCTATAGCAGAAACTATGCGGTCACGCTTGTTGGAATGACCGTTCTGACAACGATGGTAACACTGGCGATCAGCACGAATATCGTAATCTCACTTGGTATGGTCGGTGCACTGTCCATTGTTCGTTACCGTACTGCAATTAAGGAACCTCTTGACCTTATGTATATGTTCTGGGCGGTCACAACGGGAATTACCGTAGGTGCAAGCATGTATATACTTGCAGTGGCAGCTTTTTTGATCATGCTCTTACTGATCCTGTGCTTCAGCCGGGAACAGCTCGGAGCACACCAGTATATGCTGGTCATACATTACACCGGTGATGAGACAGGTGACGAGATTATCAGAAAGCTTGGAAAACAAAAATATACGGTCCGTTCCAGAATCTTCCGTGGGGAAAAGACGGAGCTTACGATACAGATCCGCTGCAGAAATGACAATCAGGTCTTCGTAGAGCAGATCCGGGATATCGATGGCGTGGCAGATGTTGCATTATTAGAGTTTAACGGGGAATATCATGGTTAAAAAGATATGGATCGGAATTATAGTTGTTTTTATTTGTGCAATTATAGCATTTGTATATACAAAAGCAGCAGGTGGGACGAAAACAAGAACCTATGCTGCAACAGATGAGTATCTGCATAATCCAATGATGGGATTTGCCCCGAATGCAGATTATATCGAGGCAGTCGGCGATAATACACTTGTCTATGTGGAGATCACATGGCGCAAACTGGAGCCGGAGGAGGGAAAGTTTGACTTTTCAGCCATTGAGGAAGAAAACAATCTTGACCGCTGGAGAAAAGAGGGGAAAAAGGCAGTGATCCGGTTTGTCTGTGATGTTCCGTCTGATGAGGAGCATATGGATATTCCGGACTGGCTGTATGACAAAACGGGGGATGGGACCTTCTACGACACTGCTTATGGGAAGGGATATTCACCGGACTACGGGAATGAACAGCTGATCGCATATCATAGAAAAGCCATTGAAGCGCTTGGACAGCAGTATGGTGGTGATCATTTTGTGTGCTTTGTGGAGCTTGGAAGTGTCGGACACTGGGGAGAGTGGCACGTGAAGTACGATGAAGGCATACAACGTCTTCCGTCCGAGGATGTCCTGGAACAATATGTCATACCTTATGTAGATGCGTTCCCAAACGCCAGCCTTCTGATGCGCCGGCCGTTTTCTTATGTGGATGCATATGGAATGGGTGTATACAATGATATGACAGGAGAGAAAGAGGATACGGAGGAATGGCTGGACTGGATAAAGGACGGTGGCAGTTACAGGGGACCAGAAAGTCCGATGAAATATACGCCTGTGCCAGACATCTGGAACCATGTACCGGTCGGTGGGGAATTTACAAGCGGGATCACAATGGAAGAAATGCTTGTTACCGCACAGAAAAGAACGTTAAAGCTGTTGGAGCAGTCCCACATGACCTTTATCGGACCGAAATGTCCGATCGCATGCGATGAGGAAAAGGAATATCCAAAGGAAACAGCAGCCATCGGGAAAATGCTTGGTTATCGTTACCGGGTCTCAGAGAGCACGATATCCCGCACGAAGAAAGCAGGGCAGGTAAAGATCTCCATCACAATGGAGAATGATGGAGTGGCACCGATGTACCAGGAATGGCCGGTATGCATCTATCAGATGGATGCGGACGGGAAGGTGCGAAAACGCATAGAAACAGACATTTCCCTGCCAGAGCTCTATGGTGGAAAAAGTGTCACAACCCAGATCACAGTGGATGATGCAGGGCAAACGGCTAAGGATGGGGACGCTCCGGTTTTTGCGGTTGGGATTGAAGATCCGGACACGGGAAAACCTGCGGTTAAACTTGATATGGACTGTAAAAATCAGGATATGTATTATGATCTGAACTGATATGGATACAGACGAAAGATTTCATGTTTTTTCTGACGGATATGTGGTAAACTGGTAATAGTTGTTTTTTTGGGGGAACTTTAGGAGAAGAGAGGGTAAAATGGACAGAATATACCGTACTCGAATTGAAAGGTGCTATTCCTGGCGGACGATATTACTCGTTCTGGCTGGAATCGCAGTCAATGCGTCCCTGCCACAGCTTATGAGGGTGGGGAATGTGCCGCTTTATCTGGATAATATCGGAAGCGTTCTTGTTGCAGCGCTTGCGGGACCGATACCTGGAATGATCGCAGCATTTGTATCGAATTATCTGGGCTATTTGGGAGAGCCGTCATCCATTATGTTTGGATTTCTGACCGTTGCCATGGCATGGATCGCAGGAGATTGTTCGCGGAGGGGGCTGTTTCGCACAATGAAAGGATATCTTTGGCTTTTGGCAGCGTTTACAGGTGTCGGAGGAGCAGTCGGATCTGTGCTGGGATGGGAATGGTATGGACACACGGTTGGTGCTACGATCGCAGCACCATATGTGTTCTGGCTCAGCGGACACGGATTGTCCGGATTTGCAGCGCAGTTTGTGGGAGATGTTATTCTGGATGTGATGGATAAAGCGATCACGCTTGCTGTGGTTGGGCTGGTACTGCGTTTTTATCCGGCGGAATGGAGAGATTTTTTTCCGCTCAGCTATATATACGGATGTTCGGAGGAAGAACTGGATCAGACATACGAAAAGCTGAAGGAACCCTATGAAGGGAATTCGGTATATTTCAAGATCATAAGCATTATCACTTTTCCGCTTGTGATTCTTTCAGCGCTTGTGACAGGTTTTGCAACGTACGAATTTTACCATAAGGTGTATCTGAACAATCATAGTATATCGGAACTGCTCACCTATGTGATCCAGACGATCGGACTGGAGTTTGCGATCATCATGCTTGTAATGGTCGCCGCCGGCTGGAGGCTTTACCGGACGTTGAAAAAACCGCTGGACGACATCATCCGTCTGATTACTGCATTCGGAATATCGGATCCGGAAACATGGCTGGAGTCAGAGGAATGGCGGAAACGCCGTAGAATCCATACAAAGGATGAGGTCCAGGTGCTGTATGATGCGGTCTGTGAATCGGAGGAGAGTATTGCGCAGAAGGTGATCAGCATACGGGAAAATGAACAGATGCTGAAGAAATTGTCGGAAACGGATCTGATGACCGGAATCCGCAACCGTGGAAGCGGGGAGATGCAGATCAGGGACAAGATCGCATGTGGACGGGAAGGAATCCTGTGTGTGTTTGACTGTGATAATTTCAAACGGATCAATGACACCTATGGACATGCCGCAGGGGATAAAGTCCTGATCGCAATTGCAGGAAAAATGGGCAGCGTAAGCCGCAGGGGGGATATTGTATTCCGCCTTGGAGGAGATGAATTCGCAATGTATCTTACCGGAATCCGGAATGAGAGAGATGCGGAGCATTTTTTTAACCGCTTTTTTGACGCAGTCCGTACCATTGAAGTACCGGAATTGCAAGGCTATCCGATCTCGGTCAGCCTGGGAGCTGTGTTCTACCGTAAAGGCGAGGATGTTGATTTTGACATCTTGTATCAGAAAGCGGATGAGATGCTGTATCAATGCAAAAAAATAAGTGGATTCAGTGCAAAAATCTACAAATAATGCAAATTAAATTAAAAAATACATAAATACGAATAAAAACGAAAAAATCGACACTGCCGGCCGGTATAGTCTTGAACTCCGATTAAATTAAGTGTATAATCACAGAGGCTAAAAAAGTAAAAATGAAAATGATACCACATATAAGGAGGAATCTATTATGGTTACCTGGAACAACTTAGATACCCTTGCTTCTTTTCAGGATCTGGAAAAAGCAGACCGTGTGAATCTTGTAGAGGCTATGGCTGGAGAAAACGGTGCAAAACGTGTAAAGAATTATACGATCCCAATGGCAGAAGGCTTTGCATTCAACTATGCTGCAAAGCAGGTCGATGACAATGTCCTTGAAGCTCTTGTAAAGCTCGCAAAAGAGGCTCAGCTTTCTGAGAAATTCAAAGCTGTTTACAATGGTGAAGTCGTGAATACCGGAGAGAACCGCCGTGTTCTTCATCATATGACACGTGGACAGTTAGGACAGGCTGTTGAGGCTGACGGCGTAGACAAACGCAGATTCTATGTTGAGCAGCAGGAGAGAATTGCTGATTTTGCAAATAAAGTACATGCTGGTGAGATTACCAATGCCGCAGGCGAGAAATTCACAACAGTTGTTCAGATCGGTATCGGTGGTAGTGACCTCGGACCTCGTGCCATCTATCTGGCACTTGAGAACTGGGCAAAGAAAAACAATACATTTAAGATGGAAGCCAGATTCATCAGTAACGTTGACCCGGATGATGCAGCAGCTGTTTTAAATTCTATTGATGTCGCTCATTCTCTGTTCGTACTTGTTTCCAAATCAGGTACAACACTTGAGACTCTTACCAATGAGTCCTTTGTAAAAGACGCATTAAAGAATGCAGGATTAGATGCTTCAAAACACATGATCGCAGTAACAAGTGAGACTTCTCCACTTGCAAAGAGCGATGATTATCTTGCAGCATTCTTCATGGATGATTATATCGGTGGACGTTATTCTTCTTCTTCCGCAGTTGGTGGAGCTGTATTATCGTTAGCTTTCGGACCGGAAGTATTTGCACAGTTCTTAGAGGGTGCACATGAGGAAGACAAACTTTCCATGAACGAAGACGTATTACAAAACCCTGAGATGTTAGATGCCCTGATCGGTGTATACGAGCGTAACGTACTTGGATATCCTGCAACAGCAGTACTTCCATATTCCCAGGCATTAAACCGTTTCCCAGCTCATCTGCAGCAGCTGGATATGGAGTCTAACGGTAAATGTGTAAACCGTTTTGGAGAGCGTGTAAGCTACCCGACAGGACCGATCATCTTTGGTGAGCCTGGAACAAACGGACAGCATTCTTTCTATCAGTTACTTCATCAGGGAACGGATATTGTACCACTTCAGTTTGTTGGATTCAAAAACAGCCAGATCGGTACCGATGTTGTAATCCAGGGAAGCACAAGCCAGCAGAAACTCTGCGCAAACGTTGCAGCCCAGATCGTAGCATTTGCATGTGGTAAATCTGATGAGAACCGCAATAAGAACTTTGAAGGTGGACGTCCATCCAGCATCATTATCGGAGACCAGGTAACACCTAAGACCATCGGTGCTTTACTTGCACACTTCGAGAATAAAGTTATGTTCCAGGGATTCTTATGGAACATCAACAGCTTTGACCAGGAAGGCGTACAGCTTGGTAAAGTACTTGCAAAACGTGTACTTGCACATGAGACAGATGGTGCTTTAAAAGAGTTCAGTGATCTGTTGAATATCTAATCATATACAATTGCACAAAGAATAGATCCAAAGGGCAGATGAAAATTCATCTGTCCTTTTTTCACGGGTTTCTATTAAAATCTTGAAGAAAGTCACAAAATAGCTGTATAAAATCTTGAAGAAAGTCACAAAATAGCTGTATAGAATCTTGAAGAAAGTCACAAAATGATGATACGAGACATTGAAGAAAAGCATATAATATAATATAATATTTACATACGTAATGTGGCATTTTTATATTGAGGAGGCAGCTATGTATTTTAAAAGAAAAGCATATAATGAATTGCTGGAGTGGAAGAATCATTATGCAGATGAATATGCTGCATTACTGGAAGGAGCCAGGCGGGTTGGTAAATCAACCATTGCGGAGAATTTTGCAAAAAAAGAATACAAATCATATATTTTGATTGATTTTTCAAAAACGACAGATCGTATACGGGAATGCTTTGATGACATTGGAAATCTGAATATGTTTTTTTTGAGGCTGCAGGCAGAAACCGGGGTGACATTGTATGAGCATGAATCGCTGATCATTTTTGATGAGGTGCAGCTTTTCCCTAAGGCAAGGCAGGCAATCAAGCATCTGGTGGCTGATGGAAGATACAGTTATCTTGAGACGGGGTCTTTGATCTCTATCAGGAAAAATGTGAAGGATATTTTGATTCCGTCTGAGGAAATGAAAATCCAGGTGTATCCAATGGATTATGAGGAATTTTGTGACGCTGCAGGTAATAGTTTTGAGCTTCTGCAGCAGATATATCATATGGGGGAGCCGATTGGGCAGGCAACAAACCGTAAATTGATGAGGGATTTAAGAATTTATATGGCTGTAGGTGGTATGCCACAGGCGGTAGAAGCATATATAAAAGGCAGAAATTTTTCGGAAATTGACATGATAAAACGACAGATCATATCTCTTTATGAAGAGGATTTTAAAAAAATCGATGCTTCTGGAAGACTATCAGCGTTGTATCATTCTATTCCGGCCCAACTTGCAAAGGATTCAAGAAAATATCGTATTGCAGTTGCAATAGGGAAAAAAAATAATACAAAAGCGGAAGAACTATTGTATGAATTGATCGATTCGAAAACGGTTTTACCGTGCTATAATTCTACAGATCCAAGAGTCAGCCTGACAGACACAAAGGATTTCGATAGTTATAAATTATATTTGTCGGATACAGGATTATTTGTAACGTTAATGTTTATCGACAGACCGGTAACGGAAAATGATGTATATGCCAGATTGCTCTCCGATAAATTACCGGCAAATCTGGGATATCTGTACGAAAATCTTGTTGCCCAGATGATTATTGCAGCCGGAAGAGAACTCTTTTATCATACATGGGAAAAAAAGAACAGTACACATTATTATGAGGTTGATTTTTTGATTTCAGAAGGGAGTAAAATAAATGCGTTCGAGATTAAGTCTTCTGGCACCGGAAAACATGAGTCAATAAAGGCGTTTTATAAAAAGTTCTCCAAAAACGTACAGAACATATATTTATTGTCGCAAAAAGATGTTGGAAAAGAAGAAAATCTTCAGCTGAAACCATTTTATTTTACGCCATTTCTGATAAGTGGCGAAAAAAGAGCGTGTGAAAAATGATCTGCATTTTTCACACGCTCTTTGATTGAGTCCTGACGATGGATATTCGACAAATATTATTCGACAAATATTATTCAGTAAATATTATTCAGCAAGTTCCTCTGCAAGTGCTTTCAAAGCAGCCTCATTGTCTGAATGAACTGCAGAACGCACGGTTACAACGGTATCACAGAAGGTGATCTCTTTCATGGATTCGAGTACCTCACGCATTTTCTTTGCAGCAAGAGGTCCCCAGGAACCATTCTCGATCAGACCGACTTTCCGTTTCTGGAAATTCTTTGCTTTCAGGTGATGCAGATAGTCTTCCATTGGAAGATACATTCCACCGTCATAGGTTGCACATGCAAGTGCCAGACGGTCATAACGGAAGGCGGAAGCGATGGCCTCTGCCAGGTCACATCGGCAAAGATCCATGATACATACATTCTTTTCACCGGCTGCTTTTAAGTCTTCAGCAAGAAGCTCTGCGGCTTTTTTTGTGTTGCCATAGATGGAAGCATATGCAACAAGAACGCCTTTTTCTTCCGGGCGGTAGCTGCTCCAGGTATCATAGAGACCAATGTAATGTCCAAGGTCTTCCTTTAAAACAGGTCCATGTAAAGGACAGATCATAGCAATGTCCAGTGTTGCAGCTTTTTTCAAAAGAGCCTGCACCTGTACACCGTATTTCCCTACGATATTGATAAAGTATCTTCTTGCTTCATCATCCCATGGCTCGTCACAGTCGAGACTTCCGAATTTGCCGAAGCCGTCAGCGGAGAAGAGTACTTTTTCTGTTTGTTCATAGGTGACCATAACCTCAGGCCAGTGTACCATCGGTGCCATGAAAAACTGCAGGGTGTGTGTGCCAAGGGAAAGTGTCTCACCCTCTGCTACAACGATCTTGCGGTCGGAGAGGTCAAGATCAAAAAACTGGGTCATCATAGGAAAAGTCTTGGCATTTCCTACGATCTTCATGGATGGATATTTGTCAGCAGCTTTTTTGATATTGGCAGCATGATCTGGCTCCATATGGGAAACGACCAGATAATCCGGGGTTTTCCCGGCAAGTTCGCGGTCTAAGTTTGCAAGCCATTCGTCGGTAGCTCTTGTATCGACAGTGTCCATAATGGCGATTTTATCATCTAAGATCAGGTAGGAATTATAAGATACACCATTTGGAACCTTATATTGTCCCTCAAAAAGATCGATCGTTTTATCATTTGCTCCAATGTACTTGATAGAATCTGTAATATACATGTTTGTCCCTCCTATTGTTTTTTCTATTATATTACAAATATCTGCCATTTGTCAATAATAATAATCATTACTATTATTAAAAAGAGCGGATAAAATTATTGCTTCTGCTCAGAACGTTCCTCAAAGAACCGGTCAATCGCATCATGGAGACTCTGTGGCTCCATGTTCTTTAGGAGATAACCGTCCGGCTTTAATGCCATGACATTTTTTACGGTATCCGCATCATTTTTTCCGGTAAGGAAGATGATCGGGATATTCTGGAATTCCGGGTCTTCACGCAGCATCTGCATCACCTGCCTGCCGTCTACGATCGGCATAGCGTAATCAAGAAGGATGAGATCCGGGGTATTTAAGGTCAGGTATTTGATCGCCATTGCACCAGAGTTGGCAAGAATCACCTGATAGGTGTCATCCAGAAGCTTCTTGATCTTGCGGAGCATGATGCCGGAATCATCCACGGCAAGTATCTTTTTTTTCTTCTTCTGATAAAAGTCATCCATCTGACGGCAGATGCTGTCTACCATTTCGCTCACATTGACCGGGCGTGGGAAAAAGCCGGTGACCATCTGTTTTGGAACAGAATGCCAAAGGATCTCAAGTTCTTCTACATTTCCCATAATGAAAACAGGAATTTTATTTTTGAGAGCATGGTCAACCATGATCTTGATTCCGGTCATTTTCTTTAAAAGTTCAGAACTGGTGCAGATGAGATACCCAATCGGATGCTCGCGGTTGACAATGGCACTTGTAGCAGCGATTGTTTCAATTGCGGTATTCAGTTCGTGTTGTGCAAAGGTATTTTCGAATGCTTGTGCGAGATAACTCTGCTCCTCCATCATAATGAGGAACTGTTTTTGGCCATCATGCATGATGTTTTCCTCCCTGTTCCTGTTTTAGTATCGTAATCATGTCTGTAGTCAGCTTCATGACATCTTCCATTGCAATGTCATCAACAAGAATGCGAAGCTGTTCCATGGAGTCTTTGAGGCATTCCGGAACAACAAACTCCTCTAATTGTTCCATTATCTCATCGGCTCTGTCGGTATCAAATTGTTCCATACAGTCATGCAGCTGTCCAAGGACAGCAATCCATGTGTCTGGTGTAACTTCATTCTGGTTTTTGTCTTCCTTTATATAAGGAAGAAGAATTGGTTTCAGGCTGCGGTACATAGCCAGCATAGCCGGGGTTTTGTCAATAAGTGCCTGCTCGTTTCCAGACGAACCATATGCTTCCAGCTCCATGGAAGCCGCAGATAATGCAGGCACACCGATCAGCTGCGCAGAATTTTTCAGCGCATGAACCTCGATCGTATAGTCCTCAAGCAGTCCTTCCTGAAGAAACTGTTCAATCCGCATCGCATTGCGGTCGATCGTCCGGTAAAAAATCTGAATGGATTTCAGCAAAGTTGCTTCGGAGCCGCAGTATTGCAGCCCCTCTTCATAATGAAAAATGCAGGAATCCGCATCCGGAGCCTGGTCTGGCTGACTGGAAGGCATTTCTTCACCGGAAACACCTGCAAGCAGCTTTCTTGCTTCCTTGGGAGAGACGTCATGGATAAGCTCTTCTGGAAGCCATTTACGGATTTCGCTGCAGGCATTACGGAAAATGATCGGTTTGGCAATAAAGCCATTCATTCCGGCTTCATCAAATTCTTTTCTGGCATCGGTCATCGCATTGGCAGTAAGGGCTATGACCGGGAGATCCTGGTAGTATGGATCCGGGAGTTTCCGGATCGCTTTTGTCGCATCGATTCCGTTCATGACTGGCATCATATGATCCATCAGAACAAGGTCATAATGCTTTTTCTGTACCATTTCAAGCGCCTGTCTGCCATTTTCTGCAGTATCGATCTGCATCTGAAGCGGTGCGAAAAGATCCTTTGCGACCGTCAGATTGAGTGCGTTGTCATCAACTAACAGAATGTGGGCATACGGTGCAGTAAAAAGGCATACGGATTCTGTGTCAAGGACATTCTGTTGTCTGGATTCGTAATTGATCACGGAAATCGGCTGAGGATCGACAATTTCCTGTGGAATCTGGAAAAAGAACCGGCTTCCTTTTCCGTATTCGCTGTCGACACCGATGCTTCCTCCCATCATTGTGACGAAATTTTTCGAAATTGTCAAGCCAAGACCGGTACCTTCGATACGCCGGTTCCTGTCCATGTCGACACGCCGGAAGGAGTCAAACATGATCTTCTGGTCTTCCTTTCGGATTCCGATACCGGTGTCCTCCACTTCGAAATAGAGCTGGATATGGTCTTTTGTTTTTTCGAGAATGCGGACAGTGAATTTTACATGTCCTTCTTCGGTGTATTTGATGGCATTATTGACCAGATTGATGACGACCTGGCGGATACGTCCCATATCCCCTTTTAACATGCATGGAATGTCCTGATCGATGTCAAAGATCAGCTTTAGCGGACGGCTTCCGATCCTGTTCTGCATGGTCATCCGCAGATCATGGAACAGGGAAAGTACATCGTAGGCTTCCTCAAGGAGCGTGATCTTTCCAGATTCAATCTTGGAAAAATCGAGAACATCATTGACGATCGTAAGCAGAGCCTGGCCGGAGCTTCTGATGTTGAGCAGATATTCCTGATCCTTCGGGGAATGCTTTGTCCGAAGCATGATCTCTGTGATTCCTACGATGGAATTCATCGGGGTACGGATCTCATGGGACATGTTTGAGACAAAGGTCGATTTGGCACGGTTGGCTGCCTCTGCCTGTGCGACAAGCTCCTTCATGCGTTTATTCTGTTCCATCAGATCGGTGATATCCACGATGGTCAGAAGATAACCCTGTGTATAATGATCGCTTTCGAGAGGAGTTTCTTCTACCTGGTAATGGTGGCCGCGCAGATCGAGATAACCATCCCCGCTTTTTAACTTTTCGTAGACCGCACGGTCCGGATACAGGAAAGTGTCTTCTTTTATAATAGAGATCAGCGAATCCGCCATGGGATTGGTGAACAGAAAACGGCACTCAGAATCGGTTACGATCAGAGCTTCATTCAGGTTTTCGATGATGTGTTTTTTGGCATCGCTGACCGGGTCAAACAGACGGTATTTTACCACTGCAATACACATAAAGATGCAGGAGAGCAGTATGCCAAGCGGAGTCGGGTCGTCTCCTTTTAAAATGCCAAGAAGACGGAAGGTGAGCAAAATCATCGGTGAGAGCATGGCAGCAATCAGCATGAGATGAAGTCTTCCGCGGTAAGGCATGGACCGCTTGGACATGTAAGAAGATACAATGATTGCGATCGAAGCTGCGATTTCAAGTACCAGATAGAGCATGTACGCATAATATAACGGTGCAGGCTCAATCTCTAATCCATAACCACAGAGATTGACCTTAGATGGTGCCATCCAGTAGCGTTTATAGTACAAATGGTGGAAGTCCACGGTTGCGATCATAATATAAAAGCAGGCATTGACCACAAGGATCACACGTGTCACAGAACGTGGAATATGCAGATTCCTCCAGCGTATCAGAAAAAGCAGCGCACAGTAATTGGCAAAGGACTTTCCAAGATATTCCATTTTCCCGACAGCGACCAGCATTTCCTCAGAACCGCCGGCGATATAGATGCTTTTTGCAACCAGCGCAACGAGACAGCAGGCAATTGTGAGCGAAAGTTCGCTCTTGTAGCTTGGGTCGTCTTTACTTACGACAATCACCAGAAGCACAAATGTAATAAAAACACCAAACAGGTGGATCACAAACCAGGTATCAGCGGTCATATGCATTCTCCTTTGAACGGTAACATGTGAAATGTGTACAATAGGACGATGTATATTTAGTACAAATTTACTAATTTCTATTATATGAAAACAGGAACGGAAAGTCAATCTTTCCGCTCCTGCGTGCATCTGTTATATTCAAATATGGCTCCAGAAGTTATTCCAGAACAAGCAGTAATGCCATTTTAAATCTGCCGTCTGCAGTTACGCTGTGCAGTCCGTCCTTGTCAAAACGGAAATTCTCACCCGCTGAAAGGGTGTAATCTTTGCCTTCGTAACCGATCGTGGCCTGTCCTTCCAGAGCAAAAATGATGGCATTGCCTGGTGCACGGTGTGGCTGAAGACCGGTTCCTTCATCAAAAGCCATAAGAACGAATTTCATGGTATCGTTACTTACGACATCAAGGTTTGCGATACTGCCCTCCTCGTACTGGATCAGCTCCTTTAATTTGAATACTTCGCCTGATTTGATCATTTTGTTCATAGCAATCTCCTTTTTTATAATAATTTCTGTATAAACAGCTCCGGTTTCACTTTGCACTCCGCAAAGTGTTCCGCCTGGAACGATGAGGACATCGCCAGGTGTGAGCACGCTTTTTTCCGGATCATCTCCAAGAATAAAGTCCGCATTGCCTTCGGCACCGATGTAGACAGAGGTCATATCGTAGCGTTCCTGGCTGATGGAAGTTCCTTTTCCCAGAGAGAAAAATGTTACACTGTTTTCGGATCCGAGCCGGGCATCTCTTGATATCGTCATTCCCTCGCGGATCGGGCGCAGCTTGGCAATTGTAAACACATGGTCCATGGCATGATACCTTCCTTTGCTCTGATATTGATATATTACTCATTTTACACGAAAAATATTGATTTTTCTGTTAGAAAAACAACAGATTAAAATACGATCGTAATTTTTGGTTTAAGTCAATGATACCGGAATAATATTCCGGATCAGGCGGTCTTTGTAACTGACCTCATCGACAATGACATTGACATCGAAGGAACGGGAAATGTTCTGTTCATTCAGGATGCTGTCTGTAGTGCCGTAGAAACGGTCGCCTTTGCGGTTCATCATAAAAGCTTCATCGGCAATGCCCATGGCATTGGTCGGATAATGGGTATTCATGATGGCGCTGATGCCTTCTTCGTGAGCCAGACGCTCGATCATGTTCAGCACCAGGATCTGATTATGAAAATCCAGACCGGTCTCCGGTTCATCCAGAATGATGAGTTCCGGTTCATTGATCAAAGCTCTTGCAATTAAGACCATCTGTAATTCACCGCCGCTCATCCGGTTGCAGTCTTTTTCGGCAAGACGCGTAATGCCGACTTTTTCCATCATGGCTTCTGCCATTTCGATCTCCTGAGCACCGGGCTGCTCAAAGAGACCAAGATGGGAGCTTCTTCCTAGCATGACCATTTCAAGTCCGGTGTAGGAAAACGAAAAACTGTGGGCCTGTGGAATGTAGGAAATGGTGTTCCATATGTCTTTTGATTTCATTTTGCAAAGATCGGTTCCGTTTAAAATGGAACGTCCGCTGGTCCATGGAAGCAGGCCGATCATGCATTTGAGTAAGGTCGTTTTTCCGATTCCATTTGGACCGAGGACCGATAAAATATGTCCTTTTTCCAGATGGAGGTTGATGTTTTTTAAGATTTCTTCCTGTTTCGGATAACCAAAACAGCCGTTTTCAACTTCTAAAATCATCGCAGATTACTCCTGTTCAATAATGAAATAAATACCGGTGCGCCAATGATCGCAGTCAGCACAGACAGTGGAAGTTCGATCACGCTGAGCGTTCTTGAAAGCGTATCGATCAGGATCATAAAACTTGCACCAAGGCTGATGCTGACAGGTACAACGTATCGGTTGTTGCTGCCGACAAGCATTCTGGCGCAGTGTGGGATCAGAAGTCCGATCCAGCCGACCTGTCCGCACATGGATACGGCGGATGCTGTGATGATGGTGGAGGCAAGGATGAAGATCAGTCTTGTTTTTTTCAGGTCGATCCCGCTTGCTTTGGCCTCGTCTTCGCTGAGTGCAAGGATATTGAGCCGCCAGCGGAGAAGATAGATGATCATAATTCCGGTCAGAATGAACGGAGAGCCGATCAGGATCTTGTGATAGGTCGCACTTGTAAAACTTCCCATGAGCCAGTAGGTGATTTCAGGAAGCTTGTCCTGTGGGTCTGCCGTATATTTTAAAAGTGAGCCGATGGCATTAAAAAGTGAGGATGCAATGACACCGGCAAGCACAAGATATACCATGGAACCGCTTTTGTTTTGTCCGGCGATCCGTATCGTGAATGCAACTGATGCCAGCCCAAAGACCAGGGCGGTCAGCTGTGTTTCCAGAATGCTGCAGGACAAAATAATTGCCAGGATGGCGCCTACACATGTTCCGCTTGTGACACCGAGTATGTCCGGCGTTGCGAGCGGGTTGGAAAAAAGAGACTGGAATGTATTGCCGGCGCAGGTTAAGCCTGCACCGACGATAATTGCCATTAAAATGCGGGGAAGCCGCAGATTCACGATAATGGAATAGTTCTGAATGTTGTCTTTCTGACCGGTGAAGAGGGCGGCAATGGATTTTATCACATCCGAAAGCGGAACTTCCATTCGCCCGACACACATGCAGATCATTCCGATGATGACTGGAAGTGCGAACATCATAATGACGGCCAGTGGGGTAAAATGTCCTTTTTTGATCAAGCAATTATTTTTCATTAATACTGTAACATTTCCTCCAGATCTGCATCCGTCACATCATAGCCGTACCAATCGTGATAGTATTCGCGGATGGTGTCTTCCAGCGGATAATCAGCAAATGCTTCCGGGTAAGTGTTGCATGCCATCCATGCAAGTACTAATGGTGCATCCGGGTTTGGCGTGAACCAGTTCCACATACCAAGTGTGGTATTGTAGACACGTTTGTTTTTTACAGCGGTTAATGTGGAAAAATCAGTGCCTTCTACGTTGTTTTCAAGGACGTCAGCCGTTTTTAACGGTAAAAGTCCAGGCCCGTCAAGAAACAGAATGTCAGGGTCCCAGTCGTAGACCTGCTCCATATTGACCTGAGTGAAGCCTTTGGCTTCTGATGCAACGACGTCGGTTACGCCGAGGTGTTTCAGCCAGTAAGTTCCAAAGGTTCCCTGGCCGGATACCTGAGGTACACCGTCTGCGTATTTCCATAAGATCATGGCGCTTGGACGCTCATCCTCCGGAATCTTGGCAATGCGGGATTCTACATCATCGATGATTTTATTTCCGGCTTCTTCAAAGGCGTCCATTTTACCACTTTCGCCGAAAACGTCTTCCAGAAGATCCAGCCACTGCTGATAACGTACCAGTGGATCAGCCTCTGTTTCAGCACCTACGGTTGCAAATCCGATGCAAGGGATTCCGCTGGACTGAAGGATCTGGGCGTGTTCTTTATTGCCGGCGTTGTAGAAGATGACATCCGGCTGAAGTTTCATGATCTCTTCAATATTTAAATCGCTCTGGGCGTAAACGGTATCGGCGGATTCCATGAGTTCCGGTGCAATGTCTTTTAAAACGGTCTTGGTGATCGTGTCTTTAAAGGAACCGCAGTATCCGACGATGTTTGGAGCATCTCCGCCGAAGTAGGACATGTAGGTGGAAAGGATCGGGATCTGGTCGATGACGATTTTGGTGATGTGGTTTGGAACTTCCACGGTATTGCCGGCGTGGTCAACAACGGTGTGGGTTCCGTCTGGATCAGGTGCCTGGGTCTCGGTTGTTTCAGTAACCGAAGTGTCTGAGGCTGCGTTTTCGCTATTCGTGCTTTTACATCCTGCGAAAAGGAAGGTTGTCATACAGGCAACCAGTAAAACGGATAAATACTTTTTCATATGAGTTCTCCTTAAATGCTTGGGTTTCAATACTTCACTTGCAGTTAGATAAACCTAACTTACGATTGAACATTCTAACGGAATCATATGTCGCTGTCGGTTGCTATGGCAACATTTGTTGATTTTTCTTTGTAGTGTGTATTTATCCTGCAAGAAAATAATGATCCAGCATGGTGATTTTAGAACCGGAAAATGCTAAAACGCCTTCGTCGCGCATCCGGCAAAGTTCGCGGGAGAGTGCGCTCCGGTCAACATACAGGAATTCAGCCAGTTTATTTCTGGAAAATGGAAGCTGGATGGTTCCATCTTCGGAAATCTCCTGCGTCTGTAAGTAGACTTTGATCTTATCACGGAGCTTTTTCTGGCTTAAAATGCGTACCTTCGTATTAAAAAAGGTAATCTGATTTGCAAATTCCTGGAGCAGATTGGCCGTCACCTGCATGCGGTGCGGACAGGTGAGCGTTGATGGATTGAGCAGAATCTGAAAATCCAGAAGCAGGACTTTCGAATCAGCCGATGTGTCAAGATAAAACTGGCTTGCAAGAGAATTGCCACATGCGAGTTCTGCACCGAAGACAGAGCCGCTTTTCAGGTGGCTGATGACGACAGGATTGGCGTTCTCGTCATAGATAAATTCCTCAAGACCGCCCTCCAACAATACTCCGGCACGGAAATCCTTGTCACCGGCATTGACGAGAGGTGTTCCGGCAGGATAATATTCGACTCTTGCCTGCAGACAGTTTAATACGTTCTGATATTTATCCTCCGGGATTCCACGGAAAAGACTGGAATTTTGGAGATATTTTTTATAGGTATCCAGATCAAAAGAAAGTGTATTGGTTGCCATGGCAACTGCCTCCTTGGAATTAGTTGTATATAATATTGGTTAACTTAAACTAACTACGATTATACGTTTGCGTATATGGAAAGTCAATCTTCGGAGGTCTTATTTTATATGTTACATTTTGGTATTGATATTGGAACATCAACAGTGAAGCTTCTGGTTCTGGATCAGGAATCGGTTGTGTGGTCATGGGAGGCGCTTCATCATGAACAACCGGCCACGGCCATCCAGGAGGGATTGCTGGAAATGAAAAAAAGTATTTCGGAACCGGCATTTGCAGTTGGATTTACCGGTGTTCATGCGCAGTTTTTTCATCAGATGCTTCCGGATTCCGGATTTTTAGAGGACGTTCCTGCAATTGTGGAAGGCACTGCCCTTCTTGTTCCGGATGCAAAAAGTATCATAGAAATAGGAAGTCAGGGTTCCAGGTTTATTACAAGGCTGGATCAGGTGCCACAGTTTGCGACAAACGGACACTGTGCTGGTGGAACGGGAAGCTTTTTTGAGGATCAGATGTCAAGACTTGGTCTTCCGATGGAAAGCTATTCAGAACTTACGGAACAGGCAAAAAGTATTCCGCGGCTGTCAGGAAGATGTGCCGTTTTTGCAAAAACAGACATTATCCACAGACAGCAGGAGGGTGTTCCGACACCGGATATTCTTCTGGGGCTCTGTTACGCCATGATCAAAAACTACAAAGCGACCATTGTGCGTACCCTTCCGGTGGAAAAGCCGATCGCATTCTGCGGCGGCGTTACGAAGAATAAAGGGGTTATCCGTGCGATCAGAGAGGTTTTTGAGCTGAAAGAGGAAGAATTGAAAGTGCCGGAATATGCACAATTCGCCGGTGCAGCAGGAGCTGCGCTGCATGCAAACGGACAATTTACGCTAGAAGACATTCAGAATGCAGCCGTTTTTGCACCACCGGTGCGTTCGAAAGTCTGGGATGTGTTACGGGAAGAACCGGATAAGACTGTGAAGGAGCCGGCGGCTTCTGGCATCGTCCAGTCCGAAAAATGTGTACTTGGCATCGATATCGGTTCGACCAGTACAGATCTGGTTATTATCGGAGAGGACGGGGAACTTCTCGATTATCAGTATCTTAGAACTTCAGGAAACCCGGAGGCTGTGGTACGAAAGGGATTTTCAAGTATTCGGAAACGCTTTGGAGAATTGGAGTTTCGTGCTGTTGGAGTGACCGGATCGGGAAGAGAACGCATCGGGCGCATGATCGGGGCGGATGCCATCCGGGATGAGATTACTGCGCAGGCAGCTGGTGCGGTACACTGTGTGCCAGAGGCGGACACGGTTTTTGAAATCGGCGGTCAGGACAGCAAATATATCCATCTTCAGAGAGGCGGAGTAGCAGATTTTCAGATGAACAAGATTTGCGCAGCCGGAACCGGAAGTTTTATTGAGGAACAGGCGGCACGCATGGGAATTCCGGTGGCTGAGTTTGGCCCACTTGCCCTTACGGCAGAAGCACCGGCGGATCTTGGGGAACGTTGTACGGTATTTATCGAGACTGCCATTGCAGCCGCTTCTGCAGAGGGAATCCGACCGGCAGATATTGCCGCAGGACTCTGTTATTCCATCGTGCAGAATTATCTGCATAAAGTCGTAGGAAGCAAACCGGTTGGAGAGCATATCGTCTTACAGGGAGGCGTTGCATATAATCCGGGCATTGTGGCGGCTTTCCGTGCTTTTTACGGCGAACGGATCACGGTCAATCCATTTTTCCCGATCAGTGGTGCATATGGCGTAGCCCTGCTTGCCCAGGATGCAGTAAAAGACGAAAAAAGCAGCTTCGCTGGATTTGATTTTTCCGGAGAAGAGATCCACATGGATACAACGAGTGAGACCGTGCGGAAAAATATCGAATTTTATCATCAGGCGGGGAGACTGCTTCTGGACGGATATTCCGGTGAACGTGACCCGAAGAAGAAAACGGTTGGTGTTCCGTTTGTACTGATGATCCATAAATTTTTCCCGATGGCAAATGCATTTTTCCATTCGCTGGGCTACAATGTGATACTTTCTGATCCGACCAATGAAGAGACCATCCGTTTGTCCCAGGAGTATGCAAGCGGAGAGACCTGTTATCCGGTCAAGCTGATCTACGGACATATGAAACAGCTGATCGATCAGAAGGTGGATTATATTTTTCTTCCGTCGATCCATACGATGAAACATGAGACAAGCCGCATGGAACACAATTACGGCTGTGTATACATGCAGACTGCGGCGGCTTCCGTTGCCAAAGTCATGAAACTCGAAGAAAAAGGAATCACACTTTTGAATCCGGTATTTGATCTGGATTTTGGCAAGGATGCCATGGCAGATGCGATGCTTGGCCTTGGAAAAATACTTGGCACAGCAAAACCGCTGTGTGCGAAGGCTCTGCTTTCCGGAGCAATGGCAGTCAGAAAACATACGAATGCAGTAGAAAAACAGGGAAAACTGCTTCTTGACAGTCTGAAACCGGAGGATAAGGTGCTGGTACTGATCACACGTAATTATGGAGTGTCTGATCCGGTTCTGAACATGGGGATTCCGGAGCTTTTGCTCGAACGCGGACATAAAGTAATTACGCTGTCACATCTGCCAGGGCATTCACTTGATATTTCGAAAGAATATCCGAACCTGTACTGGCCGTTTGGACAGCATATCATATCAGGCGCAAAACTGATCGCACATCATCCAAACCTGTATGCAGTCTATCTGACCAATCATGGATGTGGACCGGACAGCATGATCAGCCATATGTTCCGTGAAGAAATGGGGGGTAAACCATATCTGCAGATCGAAGTGGATGAGCATTTCAGCAAAGTTGGGGTGATTACAAGGATTGAAGCCTTTTTGAACAGTCTGTCCAAACGGGAGACAAAGGCGCTTTCCGCAGATTTCCGGCTGGAGGATGTCTCAGAACGAAAGGTGGATATTCCAGAGCATATCGACCCGGAAATGCCGCTTTTTCTTCCGGATTTTGGACTGTATACAGGATATCTGCAGGAATATTTTGAGACACAGGGATATGAGGTACACCGGATGCCGGCGATCAATGAGGAAACGATTGCACTTGGCCGCAGTTACACGAGCAGCAAAGAGTATCTTACCTTTTCGGCACTTCTTGGAAGTGTGCTTGCAGGGTCCGATTCCTGCAAAAATGCAGATAAAGCGGCTCAGTATCTGATTCCACAGACGCTTGGTGCGGATGCAGAAGGACAGTATGCCCGTGTGGTTTATGGGATATTACGGGAAAATGGCAGGAATCAGGTACATCTGACCGCACCGGTTCTGGAACGGATTCCGGAATATCTGAAGAAACGGGAAGTGGATGCCGATCTGCTTTTCCGAGCCATTCTGACCGGAGATCTTGCTTATGCCGTTCCACTCCTGGAACGTGAGGAGAAACTTCCGGAAACAATTCTAAGCTGGGAAGCTCTTGAAGCGCTGGCGGAAACCATCGGGAAGATTCCGGCGGAAGGCAGAAAGATTGCGGCTACGGGAACTCCGATGTGTCTTGGGGTGCTGGATGATGGAATTCTGGAAGAACTGGAAAAAGAATACACAGTACTCAGACAGCCTTTGATGGAATATCTGTATTTTCTGTGGAAAGATCAAAAGAATGATCTGGATATTCTGGAGGCTTTGAAGCGACACATGATGCAGCTTGGCGATAGAATGGGAGAAAGAAATCCATTTGCGGCAGATCTGGAACACTTATTCCGGACTGCGGATGAAAGTCTGGCAGAACTAAGCGGTGGAAACGGTAGATACCGCTTTGCAAAAGCAGTGGACGCATCGCAGGCTGTCGATGCAGTTCTGACAATGGCACCGCGTTATGAGAATACGGCGATGATTCTTGAGATGAGAGGCCTGGAAGAAAAATGTAAAGCGCCGGTATATTCGATCACACTCGATCACGACTGGGATGAAACATCCTGGTCAAAACTCCGGTCTTTTCTATATTATTGTTAATCTGGTCTGAAAATGATAGAAGATAATAAGGATTCTGGAAGAGATGCAAGACATTCTTTCACTCGACCATAGTAGGTTCTATTTATACTAGACCCATTAGGAGCCCCTATTAAACCAGATTTGTTTGAACATATCGATGGGCTTCGAACGTGTGATAAAGCGTATACTGCTCATACGCAACGATAAATTTAAATTAAAAAAAATGTTGGAGTAACGAATATCAAATATCATTCGTTACTCCAACATTTTTTTTACCTATTTTTATAGACAGGAAGTGCTTCGCAAGTATGCCAGCTAGTAAGTATTGTTATCCTGATAATAAAATAGCATGAAAATTACGCCTGTTTCGCCTGCCCGGTAAAAGAATTCAGATACAGAGCACGTATTTTACACTGGTAGCATAAAATAACGGCTACAATAGCTCCGACAGCTGCCTGAAGAATCTGATATGGAAGCTTCAGGATTGCATATTCCGGAGTGCTGTAGATAAATGCTCTTCCAAGGCTGTATCCCACAACCATGATGACTGCACCAATTGCAACACCGATGATCGCACCGGTTTTTTCATGTTTCATCTTGAGTTTGTGGGCACACAGTGAGATCACGATGGCCTGGATCCCGTGAGTTGCCAGTGAGACGAACATTGGAAGCGGATAGAAGAACAGATCGCCAAGAAATGCACCGACGCCGCCAACTAAAAATGCACTGAACGGATCTAACAGGATCGCTGCGGTACAGATCACGATGTCATTCAGATAAAAGTGTCCGCCCGGAACCGGAACACCAAAAGAACTGAGTGCAATGTTCAAAGCCATGAACATGGCTGTCAGAGTCAGGTTTTTTACAGATAATGTGTTTTTCATACTAATTCCTCTCTTCTTTGACAAACAATTTACATAAATTTTACGCAAATTCATACGACAAGAAGTATACGCCTATCTGAATATATGAATAGTATCAATTTGATATTAATTTATAAGGTCAGACAAAAAATGCCAGACAACAGACTATCAGATTCGACAAAATTTAACACTTCATTTTGGTAGAATATGACAGAAAAAAGAATGAAAAAGACAAAAAGCACATGACTTTAGTACTGAAAAAAGAACGAAAGTACAGATGCCCGGAATCCCAAGAATATAAACATCTTGCACTGTTTTTGAAAATTGATATAATTTAAATTAAACGTCAAAAAGAAAAATGACAAATTACGAAAAATCACGAAAAATGTTTGATAAGCAGGAGAATAGATGGAAAAACCGATCGGATTTGGCCGGAAAAAGCGTCTTGGTGATCTGTTAGTTGATGCAGGTGTGATCACCCAGAATCAGCTAATGCAGGCGTTAGGTTTACAAAAAACAGAAAAAAAGGGTATGCGTCTTGGGGTTGTCCTGATCGACATGGGGTTTACCAACGAAAAACAGATCATGGAGGCATTGCAGAGACAGCTCGGCATTGCAGGGATTGACCTGTCGAACATCCGTATTCCGGAGGATGTTACAAGGTTACTCGAAGAATCCGTACTCCGCAAGTATAATATGATGCCGTTTGGATTTAGCGATAAGAATCCAAACCTGCTCAAAGTAGCGATGAGTGACCCACTTGATATCCGTGCAATGGACGATATCTCGATCATCACGGGACTTCAGATCGAAAGCTATGTTGCGATGCCAAGTGACATAGCCGCTGCGATCGACCGTTATTATGGGAATGCGGAAGCACTCCGTGTTGCAGAACAATACACACGTGAGAGAGAAGAACAGACCAGGGAAAAGACCGTAGAAACGGCAGAAGAGTCAAGTGTGCAGCAGGCACCGATTGTAAAACTCCTTGCACAGATCATCGAGCAGGCGGTACATAAACGAGCCAGCGATATCCATATCGAACCGATGGAGAATCAGGTGCGCATCCGTTTCCGTGTTGACGGTGTCCTGCATGAAGCGATGCGGCATGATATCTCGCTTCATCCTGCACTGATCGCCAGGATCAAGATCGTCAGCGGGCTGGATATCTCAGAGAAACGCCGCCCACAGGATGGACGTGCGACCAGCATTGTAGACAGACAGGAATATGATATCCGAGTTTCGATTCTGCCAACCGTATATGGGGAAAAGGTTGTAATGCGTCTGGCACAGAAGAAGGCACTTACAATGGATAAAAGGGATCTTGGTTTTCCAGATGAAGAATTAGCCAGATTCGACCAGATACTGAAGCATCCAAATGGACTGATCCTTGTAACAGGTCCGACAGGAAGTGGTAAATCCACTACATTGTATACAGCCCTCAATGAACTGAATGTCGAAGGCGTAAACATCATCACCGTCGAAGACCCGGTTGAGGCTAACCTAAACGGCATCAATCAGGTTCAGGTGAATGAGAAGGCGGGGCTTACCTTTGGAAGTGCCTTAAGGTCGATTCTCCGTCAGGACCCGGACATCATCATGATCGGTGAGATCCGAGATCAGGAGACAGCGGAGATTGCAGTAAAGGCATCCATTACAGGACATCTGGTTGTAAGCACGCTGCATACAAACAGCTCTGCCAATACGATCACCCGTCTGGCAAACATGGGTGTTGAAGACTATCTGATCGCAGATTCGCTTGTGGGAGTCATTGCACAGCGACTTGTCAGACGTGTCTGTCCGGCATGCGGTGTGACGACAGAGGCAGATGAAGCAGAGAAAAAAACGCTTGGCATCACAGATTTGTCCAAACGGGTTCTGATCCGTAAACCGGGGCACAAGGAATGCGTCCGCTGTGGAGGAACTGGTTATTACGGACGAGTTGGAATATACGAGATCATGCCGGTCAATGCGGAGCTGCGACAGGCGATCAGCCGTGGGGATAATGCAGATATACTGGAAAATATTGCATTGAAGAATGGAATGAAAACACTTCGTATGAGTGCAGTGGAATATGCACTGAAGGGCATCACAACAGTTGAAGAAGTAAGGCGTGTTGCTTATGAAGACGAAGATGACTGATAAAAAGGAGTAAGGGAAAATGGAGACAACAATGTATGCATTGCTTTCTACAGCGAAAGCAAATAATGCATCCGATCTGCATATTACAGTCGGGATCAGGCCCAAATGCAGGATCAGCGGCGTATTGTATGAGATGCAGTCTTTTGATGTGCTGACACCGGATAAAACAAAGGAATTAGTGGAATCCATGCTGAAACCGAGACAGAAAGAGGTTTTAGAGGAAAATGGCGAGGTGGATTTTGCATATGCCAATCCCGACATAGGGCGTTTCCGTGTCAATGCATTTAAACAGAGAGGCTCTTATGCTGCAGTACTGCGAATTGTTGAAACAGAGATCCCGACCCCTGAACAATTGGGAATCCCGCTTTCGGTACTGGAGCTTACAAAGAAAAAGCGTGGGCTGGTGCTTGTAACCGGTCCGACCGGAAGTGGTAAATCTACAACACTTGCTTCCCTGATCAATGTGATCAACCATCAGAGAAACGAGCACATTATTACACTGGAAGACCCGATCGAGTATCTGCACAGGCACAACCGTTCGATCGTCAACCAGAGAGAGATCGGACTGGATACCGAATCATACGGAGGAGCATTAAGATCAGCCCTACGAGAAGATCCGGACATTATACTGGTCGGCGAGATGAGAGATTTTGATACGATTTCAACAGCGATCACAGCGGCTGAGACCGGTCATCTTGTTTTTTCTACCTTACATACAATCGGTGCTGCACCGACGATCGAACGTATCGTCGATGTATTCCCGGCACATCAGCAGAACCAGATCCGCGGACAGCTTGCATCCGTGTTAGAAGCGGTGATCTCGCAGCAGCTGCTTCCGACGATCGATGGAAAAAGCCGTGTCGCAGCGTTTGAAGTCATGCTTGGGACACCGGCGATCCGCAACCTTGTCCGTGAAGACAAGGCACATCAGATCCCATCCATCATGCAGACCAGCAAAAAGGCAGGAATGCTGACCATGGATGATTCGATTTTTGAACTGTATCTGAAACACCGGATTGACGCAGGAAATGCTGTAGAATTTGCACAGGATACAGCCTCCATGCAGCAGAAGCTCTTCTAGAGAGAAAGGAGCTTAAACAGATATGGCAAGTTACAAATATGAAATTATAGAGCCGGATGGAAAGCCCAAAAAGGGAACACTTGAAGCCTCCAGCATGGAAGTAGCACTGGCAGAGCTTAAGGCAGGCGGAAGCGTTGTCGTTTCGATCGCAAGGGCAACAGCACTCAATAAGGACATGGAGATCCACGTTGGAAAAGCAGTCAGTGTGCGCGAGCTGAGCGTGTTCTGCCGTCAGTTTGAGAGTGTATTGAATTCAGGCGTTACCGTAATTGATGCACTCAATATGCTTGCAGAACAGACGGAAAATAAAGAGTTCCGCGGAGCACTTGAGGATGTGCGTGACTCCGTCCAGAGAGGTGAAACGCTGAAACAGGCAATGTCACAGCACCCAAAGATCTTCCCGGACCTTCTTGTACAGATGATCGATGCCGGAGAGACATCCGGTGGACTGGATAAAGCCTTTAACCGAATGGGTTCCCAGTTTGAAAAGGAAGCACATTTAAAGGGACTCATCGTAAAATCCATGATCTATCCAATTATCCTGATCCTGGTTATCATCGTTATCGTCGCGATCATGATGCTAAAGATCGTACCGACGTTTACCGATTCGTTCGATCAGGTCGGCGGCAAGCTTCCGGGAATTACATTATTCGTTATGGGAGTCAGCGATTTCTTTGTGCATAGCTGGTATATTATGTTAGCAGTGATCGCTGGAATCGTAGTCTTTTTTCAGGCGTTGAAGCACACCGAAAGGGGCGCATTGCTCATCGGAAGAGTGGAGTTAAAACTTCCGCTCATCGGAAAATTGAAGATCAAAACAGCGTCCGCACGAATGACAAGAACACTGGCAACCCTGATGGGATCGGGAATTCAGCTTGTGGATGCCATCCACCTCGTTACGGATATGATGAATAACGAGATTGTAAAACAATCGTTAAAGAAAGCAGAAGAGGAAGTCGTAAGAGGAATCCCGCTTTCGAAGCCTCTGGCGGACAGTGGCGTATTTCCACCGATGGTATACCATATGATCGAGATCGGAGAAGAGACCGGTAATATGGAAGATATGCTGAACAAAATAGCCGAGTACTATGATGAGGAAGTCGAGATGGCAACACAGTCACTTCTGGCGGCAATGGAACCGCTCATTATCATCATAATGGCACTCATCGTTGTGCCGATCGTACTTGCAATCATGATGCCAATGTACAGTCTGTATGATAGCATTGGAGCATAACAGGATATTCAGGTTATGATGCATCTGCCATGAGATGCGTGATAATAGATCGATACACAGAAGCACATAAGAGCCGCACCCTCACCGAATAAGCGGTATACGGACACCAGTTGTATCACACCGGGCAATCGCCCATAAATAACATTACCTCGTAAAAGAAGGAGAAAAGGAATGAAAATTATGAACAAATTACAGAACAAGCTTAAAAAAGCAAACAAAGATAACAAGGGATTCTCTCTTGTAGAGTTAATCATCGTTATCGCAATTATGGCAATCTTAGTAGGTATCGTTGGAACACAGGTTATTCCATACATCAGCAAATCTAAGGTTGCAAAAGATCAGCAGGTCTTAAATAGTATTTCAACAGCAGGTGTTACAGCATATTCTGAAAATGGATTAACTGGTGACATTACAGTAAGTGTTTTTGATACTTCACTTACTGGAGATGCAAAAAAGGTAGCTGATGACATTATTGCAGCATCAGGATTTAAAGATTTAGATGCATTTAAGGATGCGCTTGAAGCAGATGGAAAAGATAAGATTACAACAGTAACATTTACAGTTACAGCATCATCGCATAAAGCAACTACCAAGGTAACATATAGTGATGATCCAAAGTACAAAATTAAAGATGTAACAGCAACATTATAATTCCTCTGTATGAATTTACGGACGGATGATATCCGATAGACCCATGCGAAACTCACACAGATTCAGGCATGTACTGCGGGTACAGATTACCCGCAGGTGCTTCAGAGCGGCCGGTACTTAGACGGCGTATTCTGCTGTCTTACGTACCGCTGCCAGCGATGAGCAGCGAGAGCGTGCCTGCGATGATCTGTACCCGCAGTACATGCCGAAGGGGGGCAGATCGTTTCGCATGCTGTCTATCTGAGACAGAACACAAAGGAGTAACCAACCATGCTGATCCAGCTTACAATCTTGACATATTTTATTATACTTGCATATGGACTTGTCATTGGCAGTTTCTTAAATGTCTGCATATACCGCATTCCAAAAAGAGAAAACATTGCCAAAAGCTCCCACTGCATGAGCTGTGGGAGAAAGCTGGGCTGGCGTGATATGGTGCCTGTTTTTTCGTATATCATATTGAGAGGCAGGTGTCGGCAGTGCGGAGCAAAGATTTCAATCCAGTATCCGCTGATCGAGGCATTAAATGGCGTGTTGTATGTGATCGTTTTCATGGCGAACGGTTTCACATTCAGCAGCATTGTGTATTGCCTGATGACATCTGCTCTTATTGTGATAGCAATTGTGGATGAGAGGACATATAATATCCCGATATCATTCAATCTGTTTTTATTGCTGCTCGGCATTATCATGACGGTCAGCGATTACCGGCACATTTTGTCCCATCTGATCGGACTTGTCTGTGTCAGTCTGTTTTTATACGGACTTTATTATTTTTCTTCCGGGAAGGCGATCGGCGGCGGAGACATCAAAATGATGGCAGGAGCCGGACTGATCCTTGGAGGGAGAAACATCATACTGGCATTTGTACTGGCATGTATTTTAGGATCTGTAATCCACAGCATCCGTATGAAAGTCAGCAAGAGAAACAATCTGCTTGCGCTCGGACCGTATTTATCCGCAGGTGTATTTATTGCAGCACTTTGGGGAGACCGGTTCTGGGGCTGGTATCTGTCCTGTATGGGATTGTAGAAACTGCAGAGTTTCTCAATTCGAGCAAAGCCGCAGGCTGGCTCTGCTGGAATTGGGAAACTAGGTAGAATAGTCAGGTATGGTATGGGTAATTGCAAGACTGATATATATCAGTTGCGTATAACCTGGATTTTTTACTGCTTAAAATAAAAAAAACACTTTTTAGCCAGTAAATATTCATTTCAATTGCTGGAAACATGGAATATTTACTGCTTGTGATCAAAAAATGTTCTTTGAAGAAGTAAATATTTTCTTGAGTTGTTAGAATGATGGAACAAATACTGCTTGAAATTATAAAAATCTTTTTCGGGCAGTAAACATTTGCGAAGACGCTGCAGTCAGGCAGACAGCAGTGATTTGTAAACGCCTATGAAGCATAGTACATAAAAAGGAGAGCAGAATGACGAAGAAAGTAATAAGCATAGAGGCCGGAGTCTGGTGGACAAAGGTTGTGCTGGTAGATTACCATAAAAAGAATCCGACGGTTCATGAGGCATTTGTATTCCAGACGCCGGAGCATACGATCGAGGATGGCTATATCCGGGATAAAGACCGGTTTGCAACAGCACTGAAAGAGGAACTGGGCAAAAGGGGCATTCACGAAAAAGAGGTGATTTTTACACTTTCTTCTTCAAAGGTTGTAACCAGGGAGGTTGTCGTTCCGTTTGTAAAAGACAATAAGATCCGCGGGATCATCGATTCCCAGGTTCGGGATTATTTCCCGATGGATGTCAGCGATTATACGATCAGCTTTAGCAAGATGGGGGTTGTTGAGGAAGAAGGGAAAAAGGAGTTAAAACTTCTTCTTGTCGCAATTCCGGACAATCTTCTGAACAATTACTGTACATTTGCAGATATGGCGGGCTTGAAGGTGGAAACCTTCGATTACATTGGTAACGGAACCATTCAGCTGATGAGTGACCGCTTCCTGGAAAATGCGGTCGTGATACAGCTTGAGGAACAGGCAACCGTAATCAGTATCCTGGAGAATAAAAAACTTGTTTTCCAGCGTGTTACCCCATACGGCTATGGGGCAACGCTGACTTCGGTGCTGGAGCATCCGGTTCTTGGGGCAGAGGATGAATACGAGGCATTCCAATTTTTGCTGGAGCATAATGTCATCTATAATCGTCCAACGGTCCAGCAGATGGATGATCCGATTGAAATGAACCGCAGACAGCAGCTGGCAGAGGAAGCGTACGAGGATATTTCAGAATCATTAAGGTATCATCTGAGAATCGCCAATACCGCACTGGAATATTATCAGAATCAGGTAAAACAGACATTTCTTGGAAATGTTTATATGGTTGGAGACGGTGCACGTTTTGCAGGAATGCGGCAGATGTTTTCACAGGAGATTTCATTGCCGCTTCAGGACTTCGATTATTCCGGGCTTATGGACAAGAAAGCAAGGAGAGCAAAGGATGCTGGAATTTCACCGGAAGGATTTTTATCCGTGCTCGGGGCTGCATTCCATCCGCTTGATGCGAAGCCAAAGGAACTTCAGGATGCTGCATCCAAAAGGAATAATACACAGACTGCGTATATTGTTTTTACCGCTTCGGTTCTTGTCAGCCTGCTTCTGGTCTTAGGTTCCGGAATCCGTCTGATCGTGGTCCATACGCAGCATTCGAAGCTGCAGAAGCAGATTTCAGAGCTTTCCTATGTACAGGATACTTATGACGAGAGAAATGCCGTGCAGCAGGAGGAACAGGTTTATGAGAATCTGGATCAGCAGACGAAGATAAAGAATGAGCAGTTCCTTCCACTGATCAACCAGTTAGAGCAGCAGCTTCCGGCAGACGTTAAGGTGGAGGGCATTGAGACGACAGAGGATACGGTGAACATCAACATGACGACAGATCAGCCGGTTTCCGCTGGTCAGATGCTTTTAAATTTCCAGAATGTTACACTGCTTCAGAACATCACGATCCCTTCTATGGCGCAGAGTGAGGATGAAGCAGGGAATAAGACATGGAGTTACACGGTAAACGCATATTATACAGATGCACAGATGGACACAGAGAGTACGACAGAAGGAGGCATGGACACGAATGAATAAAATAAATATATCGGATTCCGACAAACGCCTGCTTCTGATCTTTTTTGCAGTATTGATTTTTGCGGGTGCGTATTTCTTTATTTTCAGCCCGAATATGAAAAAGGCTTCTTCGGTCAAGACAGAGAACGATCAGGACAAAGCGACCGTAGAACAGCTTCAGATGATGGAAAAACAGCTCCCGACTGTCAAAGAGCAGATCAATGATCTCAAACAGAAGCAGGAGGATATCATTGACCAGTATCCTGCCGATCTGACGACGGAGAAGATCATCTGGGTGCTCCAGGACATTCAGGATCACGCTGATTTTCAGGTGACCGAGGTATCCTTTCTCTTAAATAACCAGATCGGGGCAGCAGATGCATCCGCACAGCAGTCCGCATCCACTTCGGATGCTTCAGGAACATCATCGGACGCCGCTCAGGACAGCTCCGCATCCAGCGAAAGTACAGAGAACCAGGACAGCACGGAAGACGCTTCCGGCAGTACAGAGTCACAGAGCAGTGCAGACACTGCCCTGGAAAGCGCACCGCAGGGATGTTATGCGGCTGTGACAATCTCATACGATGCAAGCTATGATGGATTAAAAAACATGATCGCTTATGTCAATGATTACCAGGACCGCATGACGATCGCACAGTCCAGCAGTGAATTTGACAAAGAGACTGGAAGACTGACTGGCAATATGACACTCAATATGTATTATATTAAGAACACTGGAAAGAACTATGTTGTTCCGGATTTTGGAAGTATGTCAAAGGGTGTGGGTGACATTTTTGGAGGTGCCACAGGAAGCAACGATAACGATTAGTCCAGACAGTGATCTGCCTGATGACGGGTATGGAAGGAGGATGACAGCCTATGAAAAAGAAAGTAAATAATGCCGGTTTTTCATTGGTGGAAGTCATCCTTGCCATGGCAATCCTGGCAATTCTTGCAATCCCTCTTTTGAATTATTTCGTGGAATCCATGAAATATAATGCAAGAATGTCACAGGAACAGCACGCAACCCTGCTTGCGCAGGAGACCGTGGAAGATCTGAAAAGCCAGGATCAGCTGATCGCTCTTACGACCAGACCGGATGGAACGAGCGGATATCAGAGCACTTATCTGGAGGGACTTGGATATGCCAGCATATCGTCCGATGCATCAGGGGTATCTTACTATGGGGCAGCAGATGCGGTCCATAAGGATTATGATGTGACGATCACGGTGAATGCGGATACTGCTGAGAACCAGAAACTTCTTCCACAGATCAGCGGAATTGACGATACCTGTGATGTGCTTGCGAAGGAAAGCGGACAGGCAGATGCGGCACTGGCATGGTTTCAGGAGGTAAACCGCATCTATGCAGAACGGAAGCACAATTCGGGGCTCATCCTTTCGGAGGATACGATCAGAGGCAGGATGCAAAGAACCATGCAGTGTACGATTGAGAAGGAGGGGAGCTATTACCGGGTTGCGATAAGCTGTGCGTACAGCTGTCAGGATCTTAAGGAAACAGGCTCTGTGGATCAGTATCAGTGTACAGACCTCTGCGATCAGCTTGTGAAGGATGTGAAGCATATCTACCTGTTTTACCATGCAGGGAAAAAACCGGATACCATGGAGATCCTTCCGGGCACCGGGGTAGACCTTAGTGCATTAAAAACAGAGCTTTATCTGGTCAATCAGGACACAACGCTTCCAGCCGGATACCGTTTCCAGCTGAAAGGCACGCTTCCGGTGATCTGTTCGAATCTGGATCAGTCGCAGATCCTTGACAGGAATGGTGCTGCGATCAGTAGCAAAAAGGATCTGGTCCAGGAATCCGAAGGAACCCGCAGGATAGAGATCGAAGTGAAGGTGTACAAAAAGGGAGAAGGAAATACAAGTGGGAAAAAGCCTTATGTAACATTGCATGCAGCGAAAGGAGAGTAGTTTTGAAGAAGAAATCTTTGAAAAATGAAAACGGCGGAGCTGCTCTTCTTGCGGTGCTTGTGATCCTTGTTGTAGTCAGTATTATCGCCGTTGTGATCACGAAGATCACGCTTACGAATATTCAGATGCGTGAGGTGGAACGCAGCAATAAAGCCAATTTCTACGATGCAGAATCGATTATGGATGAACTGTATGCGGGTGCAAATGAGGTGGCCGCAGAACAGATGTCACAGGTGTATCAGGACATTCTGAAAAATTATCTGGATCAGAGTGCTGCAGGCACCGATTTACAGGCGCTTTTCCGCAATACCTACATATCCAGTCTGAAAAGCTATTTTGAGGCTGGCTCTGGTTCGGATCTTTACAAAGTGGATACATTAAAACTGTGTATTGCGACGGAAGCCCACAGACCATGCCTGGTCACACAGGATGCGGATGCTGCGTACACGGCAGACAGCGACGCTGGCACTTTTACACTGAAAAATGTGCGTGTAACCTATAAAGACGACCGTGATTACGAGACAACGATCACGACAGACCTTGTTTTTTCCACTCCGCAGATGAATTTCAGCGGTGGACAGCAGATGAAGGATTTTATGAAATATGCCCTGATCGCAGACCGCAAGATCGAGATCAATGCCAGTCCGGTAACGGTGAACGGAAATGTATATGCCGGAGATCAGGGGCTGGAAGCACTCACAAACGGCAAGGGTACTTTTTCCGGAAATGTGTTTGTGACCAGGGGCGACATTGTGTTAAACGGCGGGTCAGAACTTACTCTGGGCGATGGAAAGACACAGATCTGGGCAGAAAATATTGAGACCAAAGGCAAGAGCTCTTCTACGCTCAATGTGGATGGCAACTGTTATGTGGCAGATGACCTGACCTTAAACGGTACAGGAAGTAAGGTGACGCTTAAAGGAAATTATTATGGTTATAATTTCCAGGAGGATTATGCGGCTTTAAACACCTCAAGAGATGCCCGATTCAGCAGTGCGGTCATGATCAATGCCAAGGACTCAAAACTTGATATGCAGAATCTCAGTTATCTGATGCTTGCGGGACGTACGTTTATTTCAAGAGGCACATATACGGATCCGGATATGCAGAATGCGTCAAAGACAAACAGCGACATTCTGATGGGTGAGTCGCTGTCCGTAAGGACAAACCAGCTTGCCTATTATGTCCCGTCTTCCTATGTGGATGCGGGAACCCTGAATTTTACAACGGATGGGCTTTCGGCTTTTGCGAAGGATACCGGTATCCGGAATGTTGCAGATTATCTTCCAGATCAGTCATCCTCTTCCAAAACACAGGTTTCGGCATACCATTATAAGGAGCGTGGCAGAGGTACCAAAACCTACTATTATCTGAATTTTGCTGATGAACAGAAAGCCAATGATTATTTCGCTGCATACAGTGCCGCAAACAGCTCAAAGGTCAACGGTTATGCAGAACGTTATCTGGCAGATGATGCGATCCTTGTAGATGACGACCACATTTTCACGTTGAGAGGTGATCTGATGTACCGCGATACGAGTGACCAGAAGTTAAAGGAAGAGACTGCGGTCGTGCTCGATGGCAGCAACCGGTGGGACAAGGATGGAGCATACTGGAATGTTGCGACAAGGCTGGCAGTGCAGTATAAATCACTGGAGCTTGCACTGAACGACAGCGGCACCGGGATCACTGCTTCGGATGTGCGTCTCAGAGATGGGGCTGGTAAGATCGACAAGAGCGTATCTTCCCTTTTCCAGACACTGATCGACCAGACAGCGCTGGAAGACCAGATTGCGGCAAAAGGGAGCCAGAATGCAGATGATGCCCGGATCATGGAATACCGTCCGGTGACAGATGATGCCCAAAAACAGGCAGTACTTCTTGTCGATAATGCAGGAGAGAGCGCATACCGCATTCCGGATAAGTATACAGGCGGAATTGTTGTGGCGACCGGAGATGTTTATGTTTTACATGATTTTAACGGTGTGATCATTTCCGGAGGAACGATCCGTTTTGCCAATAACGCCAAAGTAACCAGTGACGAAATGATGGTATTGCAGCTTTTTACAGATGACGTGAATCTGGATACACCGTTGTTTTCCCAGTTTTTCAGACAATATGCAGCAGGCGGAGTAAGCCAGTATATTGCAGGTGAGGTTGACCTGAAAAATTATCTGAATTATGATAACTGGAAGAAGAATTAAGGGGATAGGATGAAGATGAAAAAATGCCGGAATGAAGCGGGTGTGACGCTGATTGAAATCATTATCGTGCTTGCGATCATTGGAATTCTTGCGAGTGCCTCGGTGCTTTTGATCGGACACCTGCATTATGCAGATACCGAACGTGTCATAAACAATATCGATACCTCAATGAATGAACTCCAGATAAAGAATATCAGTAAGGCAGAGCAGTCTTATCTGTATATTTATCATCTGTCGGATGGTTATTATATGCGGATACTGTCCGATGATCTGAGCGGCTTTGACAGCAGTAAGCTCAATGGTGATGGGACAAAGCTATCCAATAACACGATTGAGATCTATGGGACAGATGCGGGCGGTTCGAGGGTGGCAATTAAGGGAACTGCAAATTATATAAAAGTTTCCTATACAAAGTCAGGCAGCTTTGACAGCAGCAAAACGAACGTGAAGGAGATTGCGATCGAGGGTACACCGCAGCAGACGCTGACGCTCGTCTTTGACACCGGAAAGCATTTTATATCATAAATTTCTGAAAGGAGGAAGGCAGGATGCACAAAGATCATAGAGGAATTACGCTGGTGGAACTTCTGATCGCAATGGCGATCTCTGCAGTGATCATGGCTGCGGCTGCCTTTTTCCTGATGACTGCACAGAAGAATTACCGCGAAGCAGCGGCATCTGCGAATGTCCAGTCTGAGACGCAGATACTGATGGAGCAGATCGGAACCTGGATCATGGAGGGAAACCGCATCAAAACAGGAGCTGTTGCAGGCGGCACGACGCAGGATAAACTTACGGTTTATCAGATCCCGGAGAAGGTAACTGCCGCTGATCCGGCTTCCAAGCGGATCATCTGGTTATCGGCAGATGGGAAGCTTTATATGAAGAAGTTCGATGGCATCTCAGATCCAGATACGGATACGACAGATATTGTGCCGGGGACAGACGAAATAGAAGCGAACTGTATCGGAACGTATGTGACAGGTTTTACCGTAAGTAAGGCGGATGCGAAGGTTACGGTTACGCTGGAAATGACAAACAGACACACAACATACAATGTCCAGAATGACTTTAAGGTCCGGAATATATTAAGATAGCGCAGAATAACTGGTTTTTCATGGGAACAGGAGGCAGACCGTGTTAAGAAAGCACAGGAGAGATGGAAACGGATTTATGAAAAAGAGTATCGTATCACTGGCAGGAGTGCTTGGAGTACTGTTTTTGTGCCTTGGGGTGGCAGGATACCACAACTGGGTTAATGCAGAGAATACCAAACCTGTTGTGACAAGAGGTGTGATCGATCAGCTGGAACAGATCCCGGAGAGCAAGCGGACGGCATATGATAGTGGGACAGACATCCGTGGAACGCTTGGAACGACGGAGAATCCATTTTTCATCCTTGAGATCGTTCCTTACGAGGAATATGCAGAGTTTGGCTATCAGATCAGCGGCTGTGAACCGATTGATGTCATGAAGATGCAATATGGGAATAATGATATCACAACGGCTGCGTCATTTGGCGGTGGAACGCTTACAAACCGCGGCAGGGCTTTCTTTTTCCAGGATGAAATTGATGAAAACTATGCATCTAATTATTCTGCAGCCACGAATCAGGATGAAATCAACCGGGCTTATCATGGTTATTATGAGAAAACCAATGATAAGGAGGGCGTTTTTGTCCAGAATGCGGATGGCAGCATGTCCTATCAGGGACCGGGCAGAGGAGATATCATCTGGCATACGGTGAATGATTTTGAAGTGGATCGGTATCCGGATCAGAAGTTCCAGGATGATACGACAAAGCTGCTGATGGATCACGGTGACCGGATGTATACGACACGCCAGTCTTCCGCAGATGACTGCATACGGATGACTTATAATTATTATGAATACACGCCAAATGACTATTTCCTGAAGGTTTCCCTGGGGCAGACGGATGAGAATGCACAGGATTATTCGGTCATTATCAAGACGATCACGCCGGTGGAACTCAACGAAAAGCCGGAATGGGCAGATTATGCGGATCTTTTTGTGGTATCTCCGAAGACGCATGATGGGAATGTGACGAAGCTCTGGAAAAAATATAACCGGCTGGGACATACTTCACAGACCACGAACTATGCGAATGGATTCGGCTACACAAATGACTCGGAGAAAAACCGTGATATCACATGGGATGTTGCACTGAAGATGTATCAACGTATTAACAGTGAGGGCAATTATGCGGCGATCGTAATGGATGCACAATCCTACACGGATGAGACGCTGACCGGAGGAAAACAGGTGACGACACAGATCCTTGACTGGAATCTGAAGCCATCGGGCGACACGGAAAGCAATTATACCGGTTATAACATCAATATGTATAAGCTGGCAGTGATGCTGCTTTCGATGAATCCGGATCTGTTCCAGGAACTTTATCTCAGTGGGGACTCCCCGCTCATACAGGATGGAAAATTCCTGGCACAGGAGGGCGATGCACAGACATACTGGACCATGTTTACGTTTCTGCCGTCAGATGTGAGCGGAGAGGCAGTCGGATACAACTGGTATAGTTACTGGACTTCCAGGGAGAAATGGGAGAATTATGAAACAGCCGGCAACATTACGACGGATGGAAACCGCAATTATGTAAACCGGAGACTGCTTACCTTTAACAGTGATAACAGTATTACACAGGATTTTGGAAGAGATACGATGGACTTAAGCAGCGATACTTATAAATTCCAGGATTTCAAGACGTTCATGAACGGGGAACAGAAGGCATCCACAGCGGATGCTGTCCGCTATATCCTTGGTAACGGAAACGCATCGGATTCCATCGACGGAGAATTAAAGATCCTTGATATTGAGCCATGTTATGACAGCAAAAACGGATATGAGCTCCAGGAGAGCTTTATCCGGCTTATGATCCCGAAATTTAAGGGAGAGGTTTCGATCCGGCATATGACAACGGCGGAATTTATCGGATCTTCCGAGGATCTGAACAGCACCTATAACATGATCTTTCTGGGACTTGATGATGGTGCGTACAACCATGAAGACAAGTGGGTCGGGGAGGAAAATAAAACGGTTTCCTGCACCAAATGGAATGATACCCTGATGAGCGGCAAGATCTATTTTCACACAGGGGATCTGATGACATCGGCAGAATATACCAGAGGAGATGGAAGGGATCGCTCTGTTAAGTTTTTAACAAAAGGAACAAAAAATGGAAACAAATGGTCATGGAGTGATGTAGACAGCGCAGTTCTCCGTTTCCCTGGAAATGATATTACAAAGCTCAAACAGAATGAACTGGAAGATTTTGTACAGTCTGGTAATGCAGTAATTGCGGTTCCGTATCTGTATCAGAGGAATTCCCTGCGGATCGACCAGTACTCGAACATCAGTAATTTTGTACAGACAGAGACGGAGCGCAAAGCACAGGGAGATAACAGTGTCCATTTTTATCAGGCAGATCAGGTAGTGGACATAACGGGATATATACAGCAGGAGAAACCGTCCGTATCTTTTGGACAGACACCAAAGCTGTATAATGGTGATGATGCATCCGACCCGCAATACCTGGATACCGATGATGCTGGAAGAGCACTTCTGCCGTTTGGATTTACAGTATCCGATCCGGATCAGAATGCGAAGTACCAGTGTAATGTGTACCTTGACCAGAACCAGGATGGTAAATTCTCGGAGGATGAGCTTTATTACGAGGGGGAATCATTTACTGCGGATGGCAGTTCAAAGGCGGTAACCTGTAAGATATCAAGGCTTTATATGGGACTGATTCAGTGGAAGATTGAGGTATTCCGGGCAGACAATCCAGCGGTACGGTTCACACAGACCGGCTGTTCGGCAGCAAGGAACCAGACCGGGCAGAAAAAGCAGATCAATGTGCTCCAGATCCTTCCAAAGGATGGCAATTTCAAGGGAAAACTGGATCTGAGCACGAATCCGCTTTTTACACAATACTATAATACCCTTGATGATTATGAGATTCATGTTACGACAGAGACGATGGATACATTTAAGAAGCACTTTGCCGGAAACAAATTCACGGAGCAGGGATACCGGGATATCATCAATAATCCAGATGCCGCTGTTCCGGAGTGGATGAATGTATACCGGAATTACAATATGATCATTGTCGGATTCGGTGATACATATGGCGGGATCAACATTCCGAATAGCAATGGCGAGATGGATTTCCTCAAATTCTATATTGCGCAGGGAAAAAGTGTGCTGTTTACGCATGACCTTACTTCCATGCATAATGTCAGAAGTAAAGATTTTGGGTACTCGGCAAATACGTATCTTCGTGATATAATGGGGATGAACCGGTATAAAGCGATCAGCCGGAATCTGTCGGAAGACGAAAGAGAAGCATTGGCAGAAAAGTCAGGCGATAGCTACGACACCGTGACGGATGTGAATGGCAATTCGCTGGATCAGAAGCAGGGTTTTACGTACTATGCAATGAAACGTCTTGGCTGGACGAATTCAGATGGAAAAATCGGCTGGAATACACTTTTGAATCAGAAGATGCCATATCAGTATCTGATCACAAATCCGTTTGGGGAGTGCATCTGTGGAGCTAGTTCACTTGCAAAGAATACAGGCTTTAACAATAACAATGACCTGACCACCAAGGTGACACAGACGAATCAGGGACAGATCACACAGTATCCGTTTAAGATCGATCCGGAATTTACGATCGCTGAGACACATGCACAGTGGTATCAGCTGGATATGGAAGATCCGGAGGTTACGGTCTGGTATTGTCTTGCTGATGACCAAAGGGCTTCGGCATGGCAGGAAACAGATAACAATGGTCAGGGAACTGGTGCAACCTATGGAGTTTCCCCGAATGATGCAGCCAATAACTATTATATTTACAGTAAGGGCAATGTCTTTTATTCAGGAGTAGGACACTCCACGATCACCGGAGAGATGGAGGCAAAGCTTTTCATCAACACGATGATCGCAGCATACCGCGCATCCTATGTAGCTCCGATGGTGGAGGTGATGAATGAAGATACCACGATCACCGATATGAATAATCTGTCTTATGACATGAATTTTGCACAGGAATACAATGATGATCCTGCGGATGCGTCCTGGGTGACAGCTGGAACAGACAATGATACGGACGAATTTGTCAAGATCATATTCAGCCCGGAAGAATTGAATGCGATCAGCACGAAGATGGACTGCTCGATCTACTATAAGGATGAGAGTGGCGGCAGGGTATATGTGGATGCAATCTATGATAATGAGACGGGGCAGGAGATCCCGTTAGAAACGGCAGGTATCGATGTTTCCAGACAGACCTGTAAAACAGAAGAAGCAGATGGAAAAGTCGTTTTCCAGAATGTGAAGAACATGAAGGAATACTATTTCCTTTATCCGAAAAAATATTTAGACACATGGACGGAGACAAAAGCGGATAACACGACAGTCTCACATGATGCATGGAGAAATGTTGTATTTCAGATTAAGAATAACAAGAACGATGAATATGGCTACACGAAGCTGAACATGAATGTACAGGAACTGTTTATGCTGGATTAAGATTTCACACTTTAGATTTTACACTTTATATGGAGGATTGGCGATGAGAGGCGTAGAAACAAGGATTCAGGAGATCCGCCACCGTATTTTTAAAGAGGTGGCAAGCATGGCTTATCACACCGAATGGCAGGTGGATAAGAAGATGGAGGAACTTCCGTACTCGATCATTCCGGGTGAGAAAGGGAATTTCCGTAATGATGTATTTTTGGAAAGGGCGATCGTAGGAGAAAGACTACGGCTTGCTATGGGACTTGAGAACCGTGGCGCAGCGGAGCATGCGCCGATTTCGGATGGGATCGAGGCAGCAGATAAAGCGGAGACGTATTACACACCGCCACTGATCAATGTGATCAAATTCGCATGCAATGCATGCCCGGAGAAGCGTGTGCATGTCACAGATGGCTGTCAGGGCTGTCTGGCGCATCCGTGTATGGAGGTATGTCCGAAGGACGCAGTATCTTTGGACCGTACAACCGGAAGATCCATTATCGATCAGGACAAATGCATCAAATGTGGAAGATGCGCAAGTGTATGTTCCTATAATGCGATCATTGTCCAGGAGCGCCCGTGTAAAAAGGCATGTGGAATGGATGCGATCTCATCCGATGAGAATGGCTGCGCAGATATTGATTACGATAAGTGCGTATCCTGCGGACAGTGTCTGGTAAACTGTCCATTTGGTGCGATCGCTGATAAATCACAGATCTTCCAGGTCATCCGTGCGATCCAGTCCGGAGAAAAGGTATATGCGGCAGTTGCACCGGCATTTGTAGGCCAGTTTGGACCGAAGGTGACACCGGAGAAGCTTCGCGCAGCGATGCAGGCACTTGGATTTGCAGATGTTTTCGAGGTTGCGATTGGAGCGGATCTTTGCGCAAAACAGGAGGCTGAGGATTTCCTGAAAGAAGTTCCGGAGGAACTTCCATTTATGGCAACTTCCTGCTGCCCGGCATGGTCAATGATGGCGAAAAAACTGTTCCCGGATCATGCAAACTGTATCTCGATGGCACTGACGCCAATGACACTGACGGCGCGTCTGATCAAGAAACACACGCCGAATGCCAAGGTGGTATTTATCGGACCATGTGCAGCAAAGAAGCTGGAGGCAATGCGTAAGAGCGTGCGCAGTGAAGTGGATTTTGTGCTTACCTTCGAGGAAATGGCAGGCATTTTTGATGCAAAAGATGTCAACCTTGAGGAGATGGAGGAGAATCCTGGCGGTGTAAACGATGCTTCTACAGACGGAAGAAATTTTGCAGTTGCAGGTGGTGTTGCGCAGGCCGTTGTGGATGTGATCAAGCGTGACCATCCAGAACGTGAGATCAAAGTTGCAAATGCAGAAGGCCTGAAGGATTGCCGTATGCTTTTAAAAATGGCAACACTTGGCAAATATCCGGGCTATCTGCTTGAGGGAATGGCATGCCCTGGTGGATGTGTGGCAGGAGCAGGAACCATGCAGCCGATCAAGAAATCCCAGACTGCGGTCAATCTATATGCTTCCAAGGCGAATCATAAGACATCCAGTGAGACAGAGTATGTAAAAGAGCTGGATAAACTGGTGGAGGACTGATCAAAAAATAGTACACTTTTCATAGCTGGTGCGGTATAATATATTTAAGTTTTTCGAAAGGTGGAAGGAGCTGGGAATATGACGGAGAAACAGTATAAAGGCGCATGCAATACGGCAGCTGTAGTGAATGTGATCATTATGGGGTATCTGCTGCTTACGTTATTGGGAGCTTTGATGGTACATCAGGCTGATACGTGGAAGGTGGCGGTACAGATCCTGCTTGCAGCAGCGGCAATCATCCTTACTATTATTACAAACCGTGCAATGGCAGGAACCAGGAACGGGTGTGTCGCAATGACAACCGGGGTATCCGTATGTTATGCCCTGCTTCTGCTTCTGAACCATTCGGAGTCTACATGGATGTATGAGATTCCGCTGCTTCTGCTTACGATCCTGTTTTTAGACCAGAAGATCACCATGGTACAGAGTGCCGTGCTGTTTGTTGTCCAGCTGATCCATTTTCTGACCGCAGGTGATATGTCAGCACCGGAGTATCAGCAGCGAGTGTTTTCCGGCGTGTTTGTGCTTGTGCTGATCAGCATTGCAGCAGTCCGTGTTACGCTGCTTCTTGCACAGTTTAACCGTGAGAATATTGAATCCATCCAGGCTTCGATGAAGGAACAGCAGGAGGAGAGTGAGAAGCTCATTTCGGTTGCGGACGAGGTGACGAAGCACTTTAATCTCGCAATGGATCAGATGCGGGAACTTGACCACAATATACATACCTCCAAGACGATGATGGACAACATCGCAGACAGCACAACAGCCACTGCGGATGCGATCCAGAACCAGGCAAAAATGTGTCAGGAGATCCATACGAATATGGAGACCATTAAGACGAATTATGACAATGTCCTTTCGGCATCCGGAGAGACAATGGAACATGTTACAGAAGGCGTGGAGCTGATCGATCACATGAAGAAACAGTCTGGTATCGTCCAGGAAACCAGCAATGCTACTGTAGAGAGCACGAAACTTCTGACTGCCAAGATCAAAGAAGTGCAGGGAATTACCGATGCGATCTTAAGTATTTCCAGTCAGACAAACCTGCTGGCATTAAATGCTTCGATCGAGGCAGCAAGAGCGGGAGAGGCCGGGAAGGGCTTTGCGGTTGTTGCAGATGAGATCCGCCAGCTTTCCGAGCAGACCAAAGATGCAGTCGGAGAGATTACGAACATAATTTCAGAGCTGAATGATTGTGTAACGAATACCGATGAGAGTGTGGGCAACACGATCGACAGTGTGGCACAACAGACTGAGATGATCGAAACCAGCAAGACGAAGTTCAATGCGATTCTGGAAGAGACCAACAATCTGGAGAATGCATTAAACGGAATGTCGGATGCGATCCGCCAGATCACAGATTATGTCAACCGGATTTCAGATGAGATCTCACAGCTTTCTGCGGGAAGTGAGGAAGTGGTTGCAAGCTCTACCGAGAGTGTAGAATATTTCGATAATGCAGTGAATGAAGTGAAGGAACTGAACAGCCAGTTAGAGGATATCCATACCAACATCCAGCACCTTGCAGGGAATTCGTGAACCGGACATTTTCGAAAAGAATGAAAAAAACCTTGAAATATCAATAAAATCACGTTATATTTTTGAATAGAGCAATTTTCGAGATGAAGTTTGCAGGAAAACGACGTAAGTCTGCCGAAGGAGTAACACTCTCAGGTGCCGGCATTTCCGGTGCAACTGTAAATGGATCGACTCTCTGGAGACGCCCGGTGGAACCGGGGGCCGAAGGTGCAACATACGTAACCGTATGAATCTCTCAGGCAACAGGACAGAGAAGATATAATTTGTGACAGACCGGGCCAGTGCCCAATGTTTCTATCAGAAATAAGTGCGTATCTTCTTATCCCATATATGATTTCCATATATGGGATATTTCTTTCACAGGATGGATTGAAAGCAAGTAGGATTCATTTCCTGTGTATCACAATTACGGAATCCGGAAAGTAAGAAAACTGCCTAAGAAATACGAGAGGTAGGAAAGAAACAAATGTGGAATGCAGTAAATGATTTTCTTGCAGCAGTGGACAACTTTGTCTGGGGAGTGCCGCTTATGGTCCTGATCATGTGCGGAGGCTTGTTGCTAACCGTAAGACTTGGTGTTCTTCAGATCCGGAAACTTCCACTTGCACTCAAATGGATGATCAAAAACGAAGAGGAAGCAGAAGGCGAGATCTCAAGCTTTGCAGCTCTTTGTACAGCACTCAGTGCAACAATCGGAACCGGAAATATCGTCGGAGTGGCAACCGCAGTAGGCGCAGGTGGACCTGGTGCACTGTTCTGGATGGTACTTGCGGCATTTTTCGGAATGGCTACAAAATACTCAGAAGGACTGCTTGCGGTAAAATACCGTGTGGTTGCTGAGGACGGGCACAGTCTTGGCGGACCATTTTATTACATTGAACGCGGTATGGGAGACAAGTGGAAGTGGCTTGCAAAAGTCTTTGCGTTTTTCGGCGTATGCGTCGGACTTTTCGGAATTGGAACGTTCAGCCAGGTAAATGGTATTGCGAGTGCGGTAAACGGATTTTTTGATCCGGACAATGCGCATTGTGTGAAGCTGCTTCCATTCCTTGGAAAATACTCCTGGTCCGTCGTTATTGCATCGCTGATCCTTGCATTTTGCGTGGCAGCAGTGCTGATCGGCGGGGTAAAGCGGATTGCGAGCGTCAGCCAGATCGTTGTTCCTTTTATGGCGGTCATCTATGTTGTGTTCGTGATCGTTCTGATCGCATGCAATATCACGGCTGTTCCGGCTGCGTTTCAGGTTATTGTGAAGGCTGCGTTTTCTCCGAGAGCGGTGACCGGCGGAGCTGTGGGAAGCATGCTTGTGGCAATGCAAAAAGGTGTGGCGCGTGGTATTTTCTCCAATGAGGCAGGACTTGGAAGTGCACCGATCGCAGCAGCAGCGGCGCAGACGAAAGAGCCGGTGCGTCAGGGTCTGGTCAGCATGACCGGAACCTTTATTGATACCATTGTGATCTGTACATTGACAGGACTTTCCATTGTCCTGACCGGAGCATGGCAGGTAGACGGGCTTGAAGGCGTGCAGGTGACGACTTATGCGTTCCAGAAGGGACTTCCTTTCCCAGAGGAAGTATCTGCATTCATACTTATGCTCTGCCTTGTATTTTTTGCGTTTACAACGATCCTGGGATGGGATTATTACAGCGAACGCTGTCTGGAATATTTAAGCGGCGGTAATATGAAGTCGGTAAAAGTATTCCGCTGGATCTACATCCTTGCGGTATTTATCGGACCATACATGACGGTAAGTGCAGTATGGACGATCGCAGATATTTTTAACGGTCTGATGGCGCTTCCGAACATGATCGCACTGTTTGCATTAAGTGGTGTCGTGGTAAAAGAGACAAAAACATTTTTTGCAAAGCAGAAAGCACAAAAAGAAGCTGGAAAATAGAGCGTGCAGATAGGATAGGCCCGGGCATTCTTCGAATGTTCCGGGCTGATTACTTGAAAAAAGGTATTGTAAATGATACGATATCCTGTAGGAAAATATGGATATAATAGGAGGGCATCATGAACGAATACAGAATAGGAACCAAATGTGTACAGGCGGGATATACACCAGGGAATGGCGAGCCAAGACAGGTGCCGATCGTACAGTCTACGACTTTTAAATACAGCACCAGCGAAGATATGGGCAAACTGTTTGATCTTGAGGCAGAAGGTTATTTTTATAGCCGTCTGCAGAATCCGACCAATGACCATGTTGCGGCCAAGATTGCAGCTATGGAGGGTGGAACAGCAGCGATGCTGACTTCTTCCGGACAGGCAGCCAATTTCTTTGCACTTTTTAATATCTGTGAATGCGGGGACCACATTGTGGCATCTTCTTCCATCTACGGAGGCACATTTAACCTGATCGCAGTTACCATGGCAAAAATGGGAATCACAGCAACATTTGTATCACCGGATGCAACCGAAGAAGAATTAAATGCTGCATTCCAGCCAAACACCAAGGTCATGTTTGGAGAGACGATCGCCAACCCGGCGCTTACCGTTTTAGATATTGAGCTTTTTGCAAAGGTTGCGCATGCACATGGGGTACCGCTGATCGTGGATAACACATTCCCGACTCCGGTCAACTGCAGACCATTTGAATGGGGCGCAGATATTGTAACGCATTCTACGACAAAATACATGGATGGACATGGAGCAGCATTAGGCGGAGCCATCGTTGACAGTGGAAAATTCGACTGGATGGCACACGCAGACAAATATCCGGGACTTTGCACACCGGATGAAAGCTATCATGGAATCACCTATGCAGAGAAATTCGGAAAAGAAGGCGCATTTATCACAAAATGTACTTCACAGCTCATGCGTGATTTTGGTTCAATGCAGTCACCACAGAATGCATTTATCTTAAATCTCGGACTGGAATCACTTCATGTACGCATGCCAAGACATGTGGAGAATGGACAGGCAGTTGCAGAATTTTTAGAGCAGCATCCAAAGGTAGCTTATGTCAATTATCCGGGACTTCCATCCAATAAATACTATGAGAGAGCCAGAAAATATCTGCCAAACGGTGGATGTGGCGTCGTATCCTTTGGTTTAAAGGGCGGACGTGAAGCAGCCTCCATATTTATGAAGAACTTAAAACTCGGAGCGATCGAGACGCATGTTGCAGACGCCAGAACCTGCTGTCTGAACCCGGCAACGTCGACACACAGACAGATGACCGACGAGCAGCTGAAAGAGGCAGGAGTACCGGCAGAACTGATCCGTATCAGTTTGGGACTGGAGGATAAAGAAGACCTGATCGCAGATATTTCCAACGCACTGGACGCAATTTCATAAACAGAATAATGTAGATTTACCGTATACAATCCCTCCGTTTTGTTGATTGCTTATTGAGAAAATAGAGCGCATAATGTTCTATAATGAATACTCAAATGAGCATTTTTATCAAGATAAACGGAGGGATTCTATGGATACATCAAGTAAAGTTGTACAGTTTGGTTTGAAGACAGCATTTGGTTATATTGAGAAAAATCCGGAACAGAATCTGCCTAAATTAATGGATTGGGTAGACCGCCTTGCTGGTGACAATTTTGTCAGCCAGCGAAAAGCATTTCGCGAGGTTCTGGATGATCCTCAGAACAATTACTATAAGCTGATGATGAGTATTTTAAAAGAGACAGATCCGGGCGTTATGAAGAAGATCTTTGAGAACTTCTTTGTAAACGGCAATCTCGTCGGCTGGAAAAAGCAGGAAGAATATCGTAAAAAATACAACTGCAATATTCCATGGGCAGTGTTACTGGACCCGACCTCAGCATGTAATCTGCACTGCACAGGATGCTGGGCTGCAGAATATGGCAATCGTCTGAATCTGACTTTCGATGATATTGATTCCATCATTACCCAGGGCAAAGAAATGGGTATTTACATGTACATATATACCGGCGGAGAACCACTTGTACGTAAACAGGACATCATTGCACTCTGCAAAAAACACAACGACTGCCAGTTCCTGTCTTTCACAAACGGAACACTGATCGATGAAGAATTTGCGGATGCAATGCTGGAAGTGAAGAACTTCATGCCTGCGATCAGCGTCGAAGGCTTTGAAGAAGCAACAGACGGACGTCGTGGACAGGGAACGTTCAGTAAAGTCGTAAAAGCAATGGAGATCTTAAAAAGAAAGCATCTTCCATTCGGAATCAGTGCATGCTATACAAGCCAGAATATTGATTCCATCAGCAGTTCGGAGTTCTTTGACCAGATGATCGAATGGGGTGCACGTTTTGTATGGTATTTCCACTATATGCCAGTCGGAAATGATGCAGCAACAGAACTGCTTCCAACACCGGAGCAGAGAGAATACATGTTCCATCAGATCCGTAAGATGCGTATGGAAAAATCCATTTTTGCGATGGATTTTCAGAATGATGGTGAGTATGTCGGCGGTTGTATTGCCGGAGGAAGACGTTATCTGCATATCAATGCAAATGGAGATTGCGATCCTTGCGTATTTATCCATTACTCCAATGCGAACATCCATGACATGTCATTGTTAGAGGTAATGCAGAGCCCGATCTTCATGGCATATCATGACGGTCAGCCATTTAATGACAACCATCTGCGTCCATGCCCGATGCTTGAGAATCCAGAGAAAATCAAAGAGATCGTAGAGAAGACCGGAGCAAGATCCACAGATCTGCAGTCTCCGGAGAGCGTAGAACATCTCTGCGAGAAATGCGAATCTTATGCGTGCAACTGGACACCTACAGCGAATAAACTCTGGGAAGAGAGACAGGAAGAAAAAAGACAAAAGAAACAGCAGCAGAAATAAAACAGAAGAAGAAATAAAACAGAAGAAATCAACAAAGGGGGATTCCTGCCAGACGGTGAGAATCCCTCTTTTCCTTTCGGGCAGGATGCGCACCTCGCAGAGAAGAAGTTAATGCTTCGCATACCGCTCGGGCACGTAAGTGTGCGACAGGCACACACTTTGTTTTAGTGGGTGTTTGCGAAACTGGGATTTTTCGGTTTTACTTCTTAAATCTCTATTTTGTTGATCTAAACAGTATATACACTTTAAAATGAACGGAAAGCATAAACAAATACTGCTTAATATCATAGAAAGTCCCTTTAAGCAGTAAATCTTCCCTTAAATGGCTAGAAGGTTCAAATAAATACTGCTTTAAATCCAAAAACGTTCTTTTAACCAGTAAATATTTTTCCTAACTGTTAGAAAGCTTGAACAAATACTGCTTGAAATCATAAAATGTCCTTTCAAGCAGTATACATATAAGACAATTGTGAAACTCACAAAATTAAGATAAGCATTTGCAGTACATGCTGGTGTAAATATAGAGAGAGTTTCACAATTGCCTTGCAGAGAATGACGGAGTGCTCGATATGAACTATGTGGCAGAGCATCAGGGAAAGAAGGCATGGAGCAGATTCATGGAGTGCATGTTGTAGGATCACCGAAGGCCGAAGATCATCATGGAATTATTACATTCACACTGGATGGCGTTCATCCACATGATGTGGCATCCATTCTGGATGCGGATCATATTGCAGTACGCGCAGGGCATCACTGTGCGCAGCCGCTTTTAAAGCATCTTGGAATCTGTTCTGCGACGGGACTCAGCCTTGGAATATACAATGACGAGAAAGATATCCATGTATTTTTAAAAAGCCTGGCAGAGATAAGGCGGCAGATGGGCTATGCAGAATAAGACATTTTACAATGAAATTTTAACAGAGCATAATCTTCATCCCGAACATAAACATGCGCTGGACGATGCCAATCTTGTGCTGGAGGGAGTAAATCCAAGCTGTGGAGATGATATCTGGCTGAAACTCAAGGTCGAAAATGATATTGTCGTAGATGGAGCCTTTGAAGGGGACGGCTGCGCAATTTCCCAGGCATCTGCTGATATCATGTTAGATCTGGTGATCGGAAAAACCAAAGACGAGGCGTTAAAGCTTGCAGATCTGTTCTTGAAAATGATCAAAGGAACGGTGACAGACGAGGAACTCGAAGAGCTTGAGGAGGCTTCTGTGCTTCAGGATATTTCACATATGCCTGCGCGTGTAAAATGTGCAGTTTTAGGCTGGCATACGATGCAGGAGATGCTGGATGAGAAAGATTAGTATTTACAAGTTTATTATTTTGAATAAAATAGTAAAACGTTCGACTAAAGAGATGCTAGTTTCGGTATTTGCTGAAGCTAGCGTCTCTTTAGTGAAAATTAGTTATAATCCATTCTATATTATAAGATTTTTTATAATACTTTTGCTAGAAAATTCTGTGCTCGTGGAGTGGATGGGTGAGAAAAGAAATTTTCCGGTGTAGTATCTTCTATAATATATCCGTCATCTACGAAGCATATGCGGTCAGATACTTCTCTGGCGAACCCCATTTCATGTGTCACGAGAATCATGGTAATACCAGTATCAGAGAGTGATTTGATAACATCAAGAACTTCTTTTACCATTTCAGGATCTAGAGCAGAAGTTGGTTCATCAAATAATAAAACTTCTGGTTCCATGGCAAGAGCGCGGGCAATGGCCACACGTTGTTTTTGACCACCGGACAGACTGGTAGGGTAGACAGTAGCTTTTTCAAAAAGTCCTACTCTCTTTAGTAACTCAGCAGCCTTTTCTTCAGCAGCTTTTTTGGATATTTTTCTAATTTTGGTAGGAGCATAGATCATATTTTCCATGACTGACATATGTGGAAATAAATTAAAATGTTGGAAAACCATGCCGATATCTCTTCTTATTAGGTTCATATTGGTCTTAGGTGAAGTCAATTCAATATCTTTGTAGAAAATTTGACCTTTGGTTGGTATCTCAAGCTTGTTGATACATCTAAGTAAGGTGGATTTTCCAGAACCGGATGGTCCAAGAATTGTTGTGACAGAACCCTTGGGAATCTGTAGAGAAATTCCTTTTAAGACTTCAAGTTCGCCAAATACTTTTTTTAAATCTTTGATTTCAATTACAATATCACTCATGATTTTTTTAACCTCCGTTCCAGATAGTTTGCAAAAAATGTTAATAACATTACAAGGATATAATACATAACAGCGGCAATGAGCAGTGGCTCAAAGGCAACATAGGTAAGGGACTGAATTGTTTGGGCAGCTCTTAGGATATCTAATACACCGATGGTGGAGATTAGGGAAGAATTTTTTAACATCATAATTCCCTCATTTACAAGAGCAGGCAAGACAGAGCGAATTGCTTGTGGGAAAACAATATCTTTCATGATTCTGACATAGTTTACACCGAGAGCCATGGCTGCTTCTGTCTGTCCCCAATCTACAGCAGCAATACCACCACGCAGGGTTTCGGATATAGTAGCCGCACCGTTTAAGCCAAAAGTAAGGAAACCTGCCTGCAAAGCAGTTATTTTATATCCGGTTAACTGAGGGATAGCAAAATAGACCATAAATAATTGAACCATCAGCGGTACGCCACGGCAAATGGAAGTATAAAAATTACATAGCCATAATACTGGTTTGCATTTCGAAACTTTAAAAACAGCGAGCAGAGCGCCTAGGATAAAACCTAGAATCATAGAGAGCGCAGTAAATTTTAAGGTTACCAACAAGCCGTTTTCAAACATGGGTAAGTATTGGGTGATTAGATCAAATCGTAGATTCATATTCATGCTCCTTTCAAAAAAAGCACCCTACCTGTCGGTAAGATGCTTCTTCGCATTTCCTTTATTGATGTTGGACTTATTTTATAAAATCCTAACTTATTTTGTCAATTGGTACTCAAAATAGAATTTAAGGCAATTTTGGAAATAATATGTATTGAAAATATTAGATTTCTAGTCTTATATAGTGCTTGCGGTGAATAATACATGTTACATAATATTATATCATGAGTACAATTTCAATATTTAAAATTGGAGTTGAAATACAGAAATGAAGTGTTATACTTGGAAAAAAGGAGGGATGTGTATGGTTGTAAATTGCAGAAATATATTAAAGTTACCTTTTTGTAGTGAAATAAAACTCATAGCAGGGCGTCGTGGTCAAAATAGAATAGTCAAGTGGTTTTATTATATGGAAGATCCTGGGTACAGTAATTATCTAAAAGGTGGGGAACTCGTTCTTACAACGGGCATTTTTTTTAAAAACGATATGGATATGTATATCGAATTTGTAGATGAGCTATATGAAGCTGGAGTAGCAGGATTAATTATCAATTTGAGCCCATATACAACGCAGATACCACAGGAGATCATACAAATGGGTGATGATCTAGAATTCCCAATATTTGAAATGCCGGCGGAACTTCATATTATTGATGTTAGCCAGAGTATCTGTAGAGCAATTGTGAATGCAGCTACCGAGCAGAATAAAAAGGAAAGGCTTCTTTTAGATCTAATCTATAATAAAAATGGATTAACAGATAAAAAATTATCAAAAATTAAAGAACTGGGATTTTGTGAAGGATGTATGTACAGAGTAATGACGGTTTTTTTGGAGGAAGATGAAGAAGTATTGAGAAATGAGGGACAAATGATTATTGAATCAATTCCCGTGGATGTAAATCAGATTTTTTATATTGTTCAGACAAATAATATTGTTTTAGTGCTTCCAACAGAAGATGATATGTCTACGATTGAATTAGCAAATGTGGTTTATGATTTTTTAGCAGTAAAGCATGAAGAAAAAAAAATGAAGATAGGGATAGGTTCAGCGTTTGGTAATTTTGTGGATCTTCGGATGAGTTATGAGCAATCTCAGAGGGCAATTGAATTACTTGAACATGATATGGCAAAGCATATTTTGAATTATTCGGAAATGGATTTTTACTGTTTACTGTATGAGATTGAAAACAAAAACATGCTAAGTGCTATTTATCAGAAAATTTTAAATCCTCTATTGGTAAGCGATAAAGAGACTGGGAGCGAGTTGGTTGTTACATTAGAGACTTTTTTAAAAGAAAATGGAAACTTAATCCATACATCCGAGAAATTGTTTATACATGTAAATACGCTACGATATCGAATTAACAAGATAGAGAAAATGTTAGGAATTGATACACATTGCTATACGGATTTATTTCGACTAGGTATGGCGATTCAGATAAAAAATTTTTTGAATTCAGAGAGTGTTTCATAAATACAAAAGTTGTTATCTTTTTTGTAGTTTATTCACAATATCTTACCTGCTAACAGATTAGAAGGTAAGACTGGATTCCAATAAAAACATGTGTTAAATAAATAAAATTGATAAAATTGGGTTTGTGATACCAAATTGACAATAATATTTAAGAATTTTATACTTCCCTAAACGAGCAAAGGTGCAAGATGTGATGCCTTTGTCTTTTTTTTTATAAGGAGGTAAAAAGAGAAGATGGATTCTTATGTAACAGAAGGTTCTAGGGAAATATTTGAGGAACTGAAAAATTATCTTGTTGATGGTGTGTCTAGTTCATTTCATAAAACGCCTATTGAAGAGTACCCTATTTCAATTGCATATGGAAAAGGAAGCCATGTTTATGATGTAGATGGAAATGATTATATTGATTATGTTGGGGGATTTGGTCCTATGATTTTAGGATATTGTCCGAAATGTGTGAATGATGCAGTTAAAAGGCAGATTGATAAGGGATCACAGTTTTCAACACCAACGGAAGATTTACTGACATTATCAAAAATGTTGGTAGATATTATCCCATGTGCGGAAATGGTAAGCTATCAGAATACTGGAACAGAGGCAGTCATGTATGCATTAAGAACAGCTCGGGCATATACAGGAAAAGAAAAAATTGTGAAATTTGAAGGACATTATCATGGATGGTCGGACGAAGAAAAAATAAGCATTGATGCGAATCTGCTTTCTGAATTGGGACCTAAAAACAGGCCATACAAGATAAAGGGGTCTTATGGGCAGCCAGATAATGCAGGTGACAATATTATCGTGCTTCCATGGAATGATGCGGACGTTGTAGAAGAGACATTTAAATTATATGGAAATGATATTGCCGCCATTATTATGGAGGCATTCATGTGTGATTCCGGGCCAATTTTGCCGAAAGAAGGCTATCTTGAGAGGGTAAGAGAACTGACCAAGCAGTATGGTGTGGTGCTGATTTTTGATGAGGTTATTACAGGATTTAGAATGGCACTTGGTGGCGCACAAGAATATTTTGGTGTCACGCCGGATCTTTCTACATTTGCAAAAGCAGTTGCTGGTGGTTATTCTCTATCAGTTATTGCAGGGAAAAAAGAGATTATGGAATGTGGAGTTCATGCGTCAGGTACATTTAATGCAAATCCAGTTGCAGTATCTGCAGCAATTGCAACTTTGACAGAGTTGTCAAAACCAGATACCTACAAAAATTTGGAAAAAATAAGCTTTGCGTTGAGTGATGGTTTGGAGAAACTGGGAAAGAAATATGCTATTCCACTTTATACAACATCAAAAGGCGGTATTGTAGTGTTAGAGTTTGGCGATATCAAGGAAAAACAGTTGACGGACTTAAGAGATTGCATTAAACGTTGTGATTTGAAAACTTATGACAGAGTATATCTTATAGCAAGAAATAAAGGCATAAGATTGACTTATAAAAGAGGAAGAGTGTACATATCGACAGCACATACAATGGAAGATATTCATAAGACACTGGATATTTTTGATGAAATATTCCAAGAACTTTCAGAATAAGAGTAGGAGGATAGAGAATGACAGAAGATGTAAAAGTTAGAAAAGAATATGAGAAGTTTGTTGAGAATTGTCAATTGAATATGCCCGAGGAAGTCGCAGAATTATTTGAAAAATATACGAGACTGATCTGGCAGTATAAGTGTGTCGGGCGTATATATGATTTTTATTGTGACATTACAACATGTTATGGGGAAAATGGAAGAGTGTCTCAGGGTGCAGATGGTGTAGTTGCTGGAACGTTGTCGTTTATGCGTGCATTTCCAGATCGCAAGCCGATTTTTGTTGATATTTTTGCAGAAGGTGATCCAGAAAATGGGTATCATTTTGGACAGACTACTAGGTTTCATGCCACAAATACAGGCTATACAAAATATGGAGCACCTACTGGAAAAAGTCTTGAGAATGGAGATGCACATTGTCACTCTATTTGTGAATGTGAGGTTAGAAAGGTAGAGGGAAGATGGAGAATTGTAAATGAGTGGGTTGTTGAAAGCGCAGATGTGATTGATAGTACACAGCGACCGGATAAAATATTTTTATCGGATTCTGAGATAATGGAAAAACTGACGGAAGAAGAGTGAGAGGAGGATTCCAGTATGAATGCAGATGGAAAGATTGATGCAATCAGAAAATTAAATAAGGCAATTGATGAAGTGGATATAAAAAATAAAGAAGATGTAAGAGAGTATGTAAAAAATATAACATCTATTATTTGGGATTATAAAATTATTGGAAAAGTGTATGAAATATATCCAGAGAATGTTGATTACTACAAAGAAAACTGTATTGAATTTCATACGAATGATGATATTGCAAAACAGATTTTAGATTTTACTTCAGAATTTCCAGATGTGATTGCAGATATAGAACATATTATTGTTTATAAAGTGAATGATGATTTTTATAAAGTATTTCGGAGACTGCGTTATAAAGGAACGAATACGGGCTACACGAAATATGGGGCACCTACAGGAAGAAGTCTCGAAGATAAATGTTTGAATCTCAGCCTGTTTCATTTAAAAAGAATAGATGGAGAGTGGAAAATTCCTTTTGAAGTAAATTCGGACAGTGCAGGATGGATCAAGGAAGTAGAAATGGTTCCGCAGTCAGAGAACATAGGGGAGTAGTATGAAAGAGAAACTAAAGAGCAATATAGTATTCTATTTTATGACTTTTTTTTGCTTTTATTTTTCTATGGGAATATTGGTGTCCATACTATCGGTATATTTGGCAGACATTGGGATGAAATCCACGCAGATTAGTGTCATAACGTCTGCGACAGCTATCTTTACGGTGTTTTCACAAACTTATATTGGAGTTCTTGCGGATAAATATCAGAAAACAAAGATGGTTGCAATAGGTGTTATGTTGATTGCAGGAATATGTGGGGCGCTGATCTGCAAAAGTACAAGTGTAATTATTTTATTTTTTCTAAATGGAATTGCACAGGCCTTTATTATTGGAACAGTTCCTTTATTGGACAGCCTAACTATGAATTCTGGTTATGTTTATGGATATGTACGGATTGGCGGATCCGTGGGATATGCCGTAGCAGCGCAGATAGCTGGAATATTATATGATCGATTCCCGTCTTGGGTGGTGTTTGTTGTGTATGCATTGGCAACGGTATTGACAGTGTTTTTTATTTCCATGCTGCGGGAAATACAATACAAAAACAAAGAAAAGAAAACGGTGTCATCTTTTAAAGTTATACATGTTCTTCTCAAAAATCGGGCATATCTGGTATTTTTAGGTGTTTATTTTATTTTATTGGGGTTGCATTATGCCAATATTGCCTATATGCCGTTGTTAATTCGTGAAATGGGAGGAATCGCAACCAATACAGGAACGGTACTGTTGTTGCAAACTTTGTTTGAAATTCCGGTATTTCTGTATGCGGAAAAAATAATGCGGAAAGTGTCTTTTCGGGCACTGCTTGTATTTGTATGTGCAATTATGACAATTAGAATGTTTTGGTATGCGTCATATCCAAATTTGAATATAATGACAGCAGTATTCTTTTTTCAGGGACTTACAACGGGAGTATTTTACGCTTTGACAGTAAAATTGGTAGCAAAGGTAGTTCAAAAGGAATATACCAATACAGCATTGGCACTTGGAAGCATGATTGGGAAAGGCGCAGGGGCATTAGTATTTCAGCTTGTAGGTGGATATATAGGTGAAGCAGAAGGATTTGGTAGGTTATATTTTTATCTTGGTATATTTGGATGTATAAGCATTGTAATTGCTTTGCTTTACAAAGAAAATAATTTGGAGGTGCAACATGAGTGATAAGTATATAGTTACAATTAATCGGCAGTTTGGAAGCCTAGGAAGACCGATTGCAAAGCAATTGGCAGAGCTATTGGATATTCCGGTATATGACAGAGACATTGTTGAGAAGGCGGCAAGCGACATAAATATGTCGCTAAAAGTGGTGAGCAAGGAAGAAGAAAAGGCGAGTTCAAGATTTGCAACCATGCAGTATCCGCTCGGAATGGGGACATCAAGAATTCAAGATGATATATTTTATGCCCAAAGAAAATTTATTATTCAAACGGCATCTACATCTTCATGCATCATGGTTGGAAGATGTTCGGACTATATTTTGTCCGATGAAAAGCCGATTCGGATATTTATTTATGCTCCGTATGAAGAAAGGTTAAAAAACTGTGTGGATATTTTAAATATGGAACCTTCTGAAGCTCAGAAAATGATCAAGGCAGTAGATAAGGCGAGAGATGCATATCATATGCACTATGCAGGGTATCTCCCGGGGGATCGCAATCACATAGATTTTTGTATAAACAGCAGTACACTTGGAGTAGAGGGATCTGCAAAGTTGATAAAGGATATTGTTGAAATTAAGATGAAAAAGTAAACTTAATTGTATATAATCTCTAATAATATAAGAGACAACTATAGGTAACATACAATAAAAAATAAAAATGGTAAAAGACAGTTATTATAATTTCAGGAAATTCTTTGGAAAAATTATTAAACTTTGAAAAACGGAAAAATGAAAGAATTTTGACAATCTCTAGAAACGTATGTAGAATAAACTCAACAGTTCAACAGAATAAGGTTAACCAAAACGCAAAGGAGCATTTGTATATAAGTACAATGCTCCTTTTTTGAACTTGTAAGGATACTCGTAAACAAAAGCTAGAAGATAGAAGAGGAGCAACGACTATGAAAAAAAGATTATTTACAATGGTACTTGGAGTTGTTTTATTAATGGCATCCCTGACAGGATGTGGCTCAACAGAAGATTCATCCTCTGCAGAAACAGGAGGCGTACCTGCATCAAGAGTCTCAGGAACATCTGAAGAAGTAGCAATGGGAACAGAAGTGGATTCTGATTTGCCATTGGCGGGAGAACATTACATATTTGCAGGTTATGATGCATTTAAACCATTTCGTTACATTGAGGTTCAACCGGATGGAACACAGAAAGTTGTAGGACTTGATATTGCAGTTGCTGATGAACTTGCAAAGAGGTTGGGATTTACATATGAATTTTCAGCAATGCCTTTTGCCAGTATACTTGCTTCGGTTGAAAGCGGACAGGCTGATTTTTCTTTTGGATTTACGTATAATGAAGATAGAGAAAAAATATATGATTTTACACAAGGATATTTTCAGCCACGTGTAGGTATTGTTGGGAAGGAGGGATTAAACATTGAATCAATTGATGATATTTCCGATATGAACATTGGAGTAGTAACTGGAACCGTGCAGCATACGATGGTACAGAAATTGTTACCGGACGCAGATATCCAGACATATGATACCAGTGATCTGTGTTTACAGGAACTGTTAAGTGATAGAATTGATTGCTATCTGTGTGATGGTGCAGAGGCATTAGAAATGGCAGAGCCACATGATGGAATTGAAGCCTATGTATTGGATAAAGACTTTTCATCTGAATATCTTGGAGAGTATCATTGCATGGCATGGAAGGGAGCACCGTTTATTGAATTATTTGATCAGACTTTGACAGAAATGAAAGAAGATGGAACTCTTGATGAATTAATTACTGAATGGGTTGGGGCAGACTTTACATGGAATTAAAATTTTTGATAATTGAGTAATATATTAAACCAGATGTGAAAAATTCTGAAAATCAGATTTATCACGTCTGGTTTTTTGGTGCAAAGTATTTGGATTCCGTTTTTGTTGACACTTCTAGACAGACGTGTTATTTTTTCTGTTTAAGGGATAAAGAATAGTGAATTAATTTCTCTCATTGGTTAATTGATGCTGTCACTTTAATTATGACAGTCGAGAGGTGAATATTTTTATAAATTAGAGAACAAAAGAGGTTTCCATGCTTTACAAATTGGCATAAATACTGGATTTGTGAATTTGGTTTAAGATTAACAAGGGAGGGGACTACAATCGATACAAGGGATATTTTGAATCGGGTAAAAACAGGAGAAATCTCGGTAGAAGAGGCAGAAGCTTATTTTCGAAAAGAACCATTTGAGGAAATGGGATTTGCAAAGCTGGATACCCATAGAGAGATCCGATCCGGTTACAGTGAGGTTGTATATTGCAGCGGAAAATCAGACGAGCATCTTGTGAAAATTTTTGAGAAGCTGTATGAGAAAAACGGTGAGGTCATGGGAACAAGGGCGACAAAGGAGCAATATGAACTGGTTCAAAAACACTGTGAAAATGTAACATATGATCCGCTTTCCAAAATTCTGAAGATTGAAAAAGAAAAAGAAAAGATTGGAAATATTGTGGTATGCAGTGCGGGAACTGCGGATATCCCGGTTGCGGAAGAAGCTGCCCAGACAGCGGAGTTTTTCGGAAATGAGGTAAATAGATTATATGATGTCGGTGTAAGCGGCATTCACAGACTGTTATCTCACCTGGAAGAAGTTCAGAAAGCGAATTGCGTAATTGCTGTAGCTGGAATGGAGGGGGCTTTAGCAAGTGTGGTTGGCGGTCTTGTGGATGTTCCGGTCATAGCGGTTCCGACCTCCATCGGTTATGGCGCAAGTTTTCACGGAGTTGCAGCCTTGCTTACGATGATTAATTCCTGTGCAAATGGAATTGCAACTGTGAATATCGATAATGGCTACGGAGCCGGATATCTTGCTTCGCAGATCAACAGATTGGGGGAAAGAAAGAGATGAAAAAGACCGCAGAAGAAAAAGAATTAATTTTACGGAAATATTTAAGGGATCTGGGAAGTGTTGTTGTGGCATTCTCCAGTGGAGTGGATTCCACTTATCTTTTAAAAATTGCACATGAAGAATTAGGAGATAAGGCGATCGCAGTAACTGCCAGATCATGTTCTTTTCCGGTACGTGAATTAAAAGAAGCAGAGCAATTCTGCAGCGAAAACAAAATCCGTCATATAATTTGTGAATCCGAAGAACTTGAGATTGAGGGATTTAAACATAATCCGAAAAACCGTTGTTATTTATGCAAACGTGAGTTGTTTGAAAAATTGCTTGGAGTTGCAGAAAAAGAACAAATCAATGCTGTTGTTGAGGGCTCTAACATGGATGATAACGGTGATTACAGACCGGGGTTGATCGCAATTGACGAACTTGGAATAAAAAGTCCTCTTCGTTATGCCGAAATGACCAAAAATGACATCCGTGAACGTTCAAAGTCTCTTGGACTGAAAACATGGGATAAACAATCTTTTGCATGTCTGTCATCAAGATTCGTGTATGGAGAAGAGATTACCGAAGAAAAGCTGCATATGGTAGATCAGGCAGAGCAGCTTTTACTGGATATGGGATTTCACCAGGTGAGAGTGCGGATTCATGGCACAATTGCAAGAATTGAGGTTCTTCCGGACGAGTTTCCCAATTTGATCAAAAAGGAAAACTGCCAGAAGATCGTAAAGGAATTTAAAGCATATGGCTTTACCTATGTGACGATGGATCTGCAGGGATATCGGATGGGAAGTATGAATGAGACATTCGGTGAATAACTTTTCATGTCATGCTACGCATCTGTCAGTGGCTGGCTGTCGACAAATTCGTATTGGGAAAGCCAGCCGCCAAGATTTATGACATTTCAGACATAGCTGTTTGTGTTGTATATTATTTTATTAGCATTTATAATATAAGTGTAAAAAGATTGAATCTATAGATAATGATATGTTCCCAAAGCGTGTCAGAGACATCATTTACTTTTTCCCGTGCATACCGAAAATTTCGTGTATGCAGAAAAAGGAGAAGTTTATGACAAAAGAAAAGCAGACAAAAGATTATTCAGGCACCATATTCGATGATGTATTTCGAACCATGGCCGAAAAGTTTCCGGAATTGTTTGTAGCGTTAATAAATGAAGCGTTTGGAACGGATTATTCAGACAACGTACCATATGAAGAACTGAAAAATGAACATTATGCAAAAAGTGGGAAGTTAATTACAGATGCTTTGTTTAAAATTGATCAAAAATTGTATCATCTTGAATGTCAGTCGAAAAAAGATGTACGGATGATAATTCGGATGTTTGAATATGATGTGGCAATTGCGATTGAGAACGCAAGCGAAAACAATGGATTAACGGAAATTAATTTCCCAGATTCCTGTGTGGTTTATATCCGGAATCATACCAGTATCGGAAAAGAGCATTTCATGATTGTCAATTTTCCAGATGGACAGCAGATAAAGTATGCGGTTCCAGTCAGGAAAGTTTCGGATTATTCCGTAGATGAAATATTTGAGAAAAGACTGCTGGTATTTCTTCCATATTTTATTTTGCGCTATGAAAGTTTTGTGAGGTCAGACAGCACAAATACGAAGAAAACAGAGCAATTGTTGAAGGAGATGCAGGAGATCGCAGATCGTTTAGAAATGTGTCACAAAGAATCTGAATCATTTCAAATCGATATGCTGAACTTAATTCAGAAAATCAACACATATGTAATCCCAGATAAGAATCAGATCAAACGAAAGGTGGATGAGATTATGGGAGGAAAGGTATTACAACTGAAATCGGAACAACTTTTAGCTGAGGGCAGATCCGAAGGGGAGAACCTTTTAGGAAAACTGATCACCTATCTGATCGCACATGGCTTAAATGATGAAGTGAAGCTTGCCGCAGCTGATGAAAAAGCCCGAAAAGAAATGTATAAGAAATATGGAATTGATAAGTGATATGTAGCCAACTATTCAGAAACCCGTACGTTACAAGCTATTTACCTTAAAATTTAAAATTCCCTCTTGATTTTTAAAACAAAAAGGACTATAACAGCATTGGAACGAGAGAAACGAAACGCCATTTGGTTAATGACATTCCGCAAACATCCCTGTGTTCTTAATTTGTAGCATGGAGGAAAAGACAAATGAATACTTTAAAAGCGCAAAAAAGAGACATGGAAACCAAGGCAAAGAAACTCAGAAGAGAAGGTTATGTAACAGGTAATCTTTTCGGAAAAGAGATCGAGGGCTCAATTCTTCTGAAGATTGAGAAGAGAGAGGCTGAGAGAATTCAACGTGAATGCATGAAAGGCAGTCAGATCATGCTGGATGTTGAAGGTAAGAAATATGATGTTCTGATCAAGGAATTAGATTATGATCCACTGAAGAGAGCAATTGTCGAGATGGATTTTCAGGCTTTAGTCAGTGGCGAGAAAGTACATTCTGTTGCTGAGATCGTTCTTCATAACAAAGAGAAGGTTATGGAAGGTGTTCTGGAGCAGATGCTTGAGGAGATTTCCTACAAGGCACTTCCAGAAGATCTGGTTGACAAGATCGATATCGATTGCAGTGACTTAAGACTGGGTGACAGTATTAAGGTCAGCGATCTGGATCTTGCAAAGAACAAGAATGTAGATATCCAGACACATCTGGATGCAACAATCGTCAGTGTTATCGCATCTCATAATGATACAGAAGATGAAGATGCAGATGAAGATGGCGCAGCTGCTGAGGCATAATCAGTGGCCTGATTAACAGAATGATAAGCAAAGAGGCAGGTTTTTCAGATTGGAAAACCTGCCTTTTTCCATAGTGAGTAGATAAAGGCATAACAAGTAGAAGGGAAGAAAACAGATATGCAGATCAGTTTATTGCTTATGGAGCAGATCGCAGAATTATTTTTGATGATTCTCATGGGCTATATTATCGTGAAGACCGGGATCGTAAAGGATGAGGATAGTAAGGTTATTTCAAAAATTGTAGTATACCTGATTATCCCTTGTGTGATCATCAATGCGTTTCAGGTGGACTATACGCCGGAAACGGTGCGGGGACTGCTTTTGGCACTGGCAGCCTCGGTGCTGCTGCAGGTGCTTTTGCTTCTGATCGTATGGGGAATGGGAAAGGTGCTGAAATTGAATGAGGTGGAGACAGCCTCGATTTATTATTCGAATTCGGGCAATCTGATCGTTCCGCTGGTAACCTATATTCTTGGAAAAGAATGGGTACTGTATGGCTGTGTGTTTATGAGTGTGCAGCTTGTATTTTTGTGGACACATTGCAGAGGAATCTTAAGCAGGGAAGAAAAAATGGATTGGAAAAAGATCCTGTGCAATATCAATATGATCTCTATTTTCATAGGCGTAATTCTTTTCTTTACGAGAATCCGTCTTCCGGAGCTTGTCGGAGATACGTTAAGTGCAGTTGGCAGTATGATCGGACCGGCAAGCATGATCGTGACAGGAATGCTTTTTGCAGGAATGAATTTAAAAACTGTTTTTTTGAATAAAAAAGTCTATTTTGTTACCTTGCTCCGGCTGATTGTAATTCCGGTAATTGCCCTTGTTTTATTAAAAGTAAGTGGAATGATTACATGGCACACAGATGCATGGAATATCCTTCTTGTAGTATTTCTTGCAGTGATCACCCCATCGGCTTCTACGGTGACCCAGATGTGCCAGGTTTATGGCAATGATTCACAGTATGCCAGCGCAATTAACGTTATGACAACACTTCTTGCGATTGTTACGATGCCGCTTATGGTACTCTGCTATCAGGTACTGTTTTAGCGCCGGTTTCACAGAAGGTTCTCTCTTTACTTTAGCGTGATAATTTGTTAATATGATAAACACATAGAACGATACAAACGGAGGAATCATATGAAAAGAGCAATTGCGGTTTTATTGGTGGCTGCCATGGCATTTGGAATGACTGCCTGTGGAAGCAAAAACAGTGGAAATAACGGTGGAAGTACCGAGGCTGGTAAGAGCGATGGTACGGTATATGCAGTAGAGGCAGGATCGGCAGGAGAAGAGGCTGCAAAGGAGAACGGATTCCAGTATAATTCCGTTTCTTCCCAGGCGGATGCTCTGATGGAGGTAAAATCAGGTACATCGGACGCAGCAATTATTGATCTTCTTATGGCTGGTGCGATGATCGGTGAGGGAACAAGTTATCCGGATCTGACTTATACAGACAAACTGACTACAGAGGAGTATGGAGTAGGCTGCAGAAAGGGTTCTGACCTTGCATCCTATATCAATCAGGTATTTGCGGAATCTTATGCCGATGGAACCATGCAGGACATCGCAAAGAAATATGGTGTTCAGGAGGCAATCCTGGAACAGGATGCAGATGCAAAATTCGAGCAGTCTGACAGTGACAGCGATGTAGATTATATTAAGGATAAAGGAAAACTGGTTGTAGGAATTACCGAATTTGAGCCAATGGATTACAAGGATGGCGATGAATGGGTTGGTTTTGATGCAGATATGGCAAGACTGGTTGCAGAGAAGCTTGGAGTAGAAGCTGACTTTGTTGTCATTGACTGGGATAATAAAGTAATGGAACTGGATGCAAAGAGCATTGATGTAGTATGGAATGGTATGACACTTACCAATGAAGTTACTTCCGCAATGGAATGCACAAATGCTTATTGCAATAATGCACAGGTTGTAGTGAAACCACAGGAGAAATAACATGTTTTGGACAGTTACACAGTCGTTGCTTGGTGGACTGGCAACGACTTTTGAGATATTTATTCTGACACTCATATTTGCACTGCCGCTTGGTTTAGTGCTGGCATTTGGACTTTTGAGCAGATTCCGCCCGTTGCGGAGTCTGGTTCAGGTGCTTGTATGGATTATCCGCGGGACACCGCTTATGCTGCAGCTGATCATCATTTTTTACGGACCGGGTCTGTGGCTGGGGAGAACCATCTGGAGTGGCAATGAAGCAGGGCGTATCACGGCAACAGTGGTTGCTTTCGTGATCAATTATGCCTGCTATTTTTCCGTCATTTTCAGAGGCGGGATTGAAGGTGTTCCGGCAGGACAAAGAGAGGCCGGACAGGTGCTTGGTATGACAAAACGCCAGATCTTTTTTAAGATTACACTGCTTCAGATGATCAAGAGAGTTGTTCCACCAATGTCGAATGAGATCATTACTCTGGTAAAAGATACGTCTCTGGCGCGTATTATCGCTGCGTATGAGCTGACTTTTGCCGGTGCGGCATTTATGAAATCCGACGGACTGACCTGGCCGCTTTTCTATACCGGCGTATTTTATCTGGTTTTTGTCGGATTACTTACATTGCTGTTCAACTATATTGAACGCAGACTGGATTACTTTAAGTAGGAGGACGACATGGCAATCTTAGAGGTAACACATATCGGAAAACATTTTGGCAGGACCAATGTATTAAAGGATGTCAGCTTCTCTATGGAAGAAGGAACTGCGCTTGCGATCATCGGCTCATCCGGTTCCGGAAAGACAACGCTTCTGCGATGCCTCAATTTCCTGGAGACTCCGGATTGCGGACAGATCTGCGTAAATGGAGAAACATTATTTGATGCTGGAAAAAGTGAGAAGGATAAGGACGAGGAGCTTCGCAAAAAACGTCTTCATTTTGGAATGGTATTTCAGTCATTCAATCTTTTCCCGCAGTATACGGCACTTGAAAATGTAACTTTGGCAGAACGCCTGCTTGCACAGGAAAGAGCTGATTTTAAACAGAACAAAAAGGCGATTCTGGAAGAGATTGATGCACACGGGAAAGAACTTCTGGCGCGAATGGGACTTGCTGAGCGTATGGATCATTATCCGCATCAGCTTTCCGGAGGCCAGCAGCAGCGTGTCGCCATTGCCCGTGCACTTGCACTCAAACCGGATATTCTCTGCTTTGATGAACCAACTTCTGCATTGGACCCGGAATTGACCGGTGAAGTGCTTAAGGTAATCCGTTCACTTGCGGAACAGAAGACTACGATGATCATTGTTACACATGAGATGGCTTTTGCAAGAGATGTAGCAGATCAGGTCATCTTTATGGATGATGGTGTGATCGTGGAACAGGGTGATCCACATGAGGTAATCGATCATCCGAAGGAAGAACGTACAAAACAGTTTTTGACAAGATATGCACAGGGATAGAACTGAGAGATCAGGATACAAAGCCAATCACTGGAGGAATTGATTTATGTATGAGAAATTGGGGAATCTGCTTAAGGATGCAATGAAAAAAGCAATCGATGAGCAGGAAGTGATGGGGGTCAATTTCCTTGTCAGGAGAGGAAATGACGAAATCGTATATTGTGAGGAAGGGTTCTCAGACCGTGAAGCAGGAAGAAAACTGAACAGAGATACCATTTTTCGCATGTATTCCATGACAAAACCTGTTACATCCGCAGCGGCGATGATACTTCTGGAACGTGGAATGTTGGAATTATATCAGCCGGTAGCAGATATTCTGCCGGCATTTGCAAAGCAGAAAGTGTGCAGGGATGGACAGCTTATGACACCAGAGAGACCGATGTTCATAAATGATCTGTTGTCCATGACATCCGGGCTGGTGTATCCGGATGAGCAGACGATAGCTGGTCTGGCAGTGGGACAGGTGTACGCAGAAGCGGAGAAACGTTTGGATTCAGAAAATCCGATGTCAACATTGGAGTTTGCAGACCGTCTGGCAGCATGTCCGTTAGCATATACACCGGGAAGTTCCTGGCAGTATGGAACATCTGCTGACGTACTCGGGGCTGTGATCGAGGTGGTTTCCGGAAAGAAATTCTCACAATTTCTGGAGGAAGAGATTTTTCAGCCACTTGGCATGAACGACACTGATTTCTGGGTCCCTGAGAAAAAACAGGAAAGACTTGCAGCTGCTTATGAAACAGTGGGGCAGGGGCAGGATAAGAAGATGATCCGCTATGAAGGCAATAATCTTGCAATCCGAAATGACATGAAAAAGGCACCGGCTTATGAAGCAGGAGGCGCAGGACTGGTCTCAACATTGGACGATTATATGAAGTTTGCACGTATGCTGCAAAATGGTGGATGTGGAAATGGCGAACAGATCCTGCACACAAAAACCGTTCAGTTCATGACATCGCAGAGCCTGCTTCCGCACCAGCAGATGATGATGGATCAGTGGATCGGTCTTGACGGTTTTACATATGGCAACTTGATGAGAAGATGTGTGATCCCGGAGCGTCACAGAAATCTGTGCGCATCTGGCGAGTACGGCTGGGATGGATGGCTCGGCATGTATTTTGCCAATTTCCCGAATGAGGATCTGACGATTCTGATGGGTACACAGAAAAAGGATTCGGGGACATTCAGTCTGACGAGAAAGCTGAGAAATATCACGCTTGGTGAGCTTTTATAGTCCTGGGAATCAGGGAGTCAAAAGACGGCTTTTAATATTCTGATTGGCAATTGCACAAAGCAGTGCCTATTTTGTTCTATTGTCCGAAAATAAGAAACTCTAAGTTTACCTGATTTGTATTTTTCAAAGTAACGTGTACGCCTTAAACGCCCCATCCGTGGGGCGTTAAGACTTTTGCTGCCGTCCATGGCAGCAAAACACTATGTACAGGCAGGTAAACTAAGAGTTTCTAATTCTCTCCCAGGTCACAAAATCAGGCACTGTTTTGTGCATTTGCCAGCCATTAAGCAGAAAGTTGTCTTTTGCCACCCTGATTCCTGTCATACATATTCGCAAAATAGCACGTTATACGTGCTTTCCCGTCGCTTACGCAACTAATTTTGCTCATATGTATGACAAAATCCGGACCATGGGGGATGGTCCGGATCTATAAAGGAGTTATGAAAAAGATTATGAAAAAAATTATTGTTTATGTCCTTTCGACATGATTTATCATACTGGGAGAATGTGAAAAAAGCGTGTTGAAAAGATTAACAATGTATGAAAGAAGGCAGTGATCATGTGGAAGATCAAACAGATTTTTGATGGAGAATATGGATGTGAGGAACGGCAGCCTGGAGAAAAGCAAAAATGTCTGGTTATACTTGAAGATGAAACTGGTGCGAAAAGACAGCTTAATGTTGAAGATGAATGGCTGACGGCACAGGGACTGGATGAGGGAAGCATCTGGCCGGAAGATGAGATGGGGGAAAATCCTTGACAAGTTCGTTTTTTTATATTTAAATAGTTAGGAACCGAACTATTTGAAAAAGAGGTGACAATTATATGGATACTGGAAAAATGATTAACCAGATATCGAATCGTCTGAGAAGGCGTTCACAGCTGGTTCAAAAGAGAATCGGTATCAGCGGAGCACAGGGAATGGTTCTCGACTATATTCTCGTGGCATCCGAGAAACACCCGGTGTATCAGAAGGAGATCGAGAAAGAATTCGGCATGCGTCCGTCTACTGCAACTGAACTTCTTCGGGAGATGGAACGAAAGGAACTGATCAGCCGGATTCCGGAAGAATACGACGGCAGATATAAGAGAATTGTTTTCCGGGAAAAAGCATCGGATATCAGGGAAGTACTGCGGGCAGAGATTGTAGGATCAGAAAAGCAGCTTTTAAAGGGAATCACCAGGGAGGAACAAGAGTTATTTCTGCAGATTGCAGCAAAAATGCTGCGCAATCTGGACGAACAGGAAAGCGTATAGAAATCATTGGAAAGAGGTAACTGCAATATGGAAGAAAACGAATTGATGAGCAGCCTTAAGGTATCGAAGGCTGTTGCAAAAATGGCGGTACCAAGTGTGATCAGCAGCCTGGTAACTGTTGTATACAATATGGCTGATACATTTTTTGTAGGGCAGACGGGTGATTCCCTTCAGGTTGCAGCGGTAAGCCTGACAAACCCGATCTTCATTCTGTTTATGGCGTTTGCAAACATGCTCGGAATGGGTGGATGTGCAGTCGCGTCTATAGCGATGGGAGAGCAGAACGGTAAACGTGTCAGAAATGCGTCCGCATTTGTAATATATGCATCGCTTGCAATTGGAATCTGCCTTTGTGTCATACTCATGTGCTTTATGAATCCGATTTTAAACATGTTTGGTGCGGATGCGCAGACATATGAACTTGCAAAGGGATATACATTCCATATCGCATATGGAGCACCTTTTATCATCTGGTCAGCAGCGGCAAGTTTTGTTGTTCGTGCGGAAGGGGCAAGCAAAGAGGCGATGATCGGAAGTATGATCGGAACCGTTGTCAATATTGTACTTGACCCGGTCATGATCACAGGATTTGGATTGGGAGCGGCCGGAGCAGCCATTGCGACAACGATTGGAAACATATTGGCCTGCGGATATTTTCTGTGGTATTTTCTCCGGAAAAGCAAAGTATTTTCCATTCACATGAGAGACTTTACATTAAAGGATTCTATTCCCGCGAGTGTGTGCAGAATCGGGTTCCCAACTGCAATCTTTTCGATGCTTATGAGCGTTTCAACTATTGTACTGAACCAGATTCTGGTTGCCTATGGAAATGCTCCGGTGGCAGCGATTGGAATCGTGTTTAAGGCAAATATGTTCATTACATTCCTTCAGATGGGACTTGCAAACGGCGTCCAGCCGCTTCTTGGATATAATTTCGGCGCAGGGAACCGCGAGCGGTTTGTAGAGGTCGAACGTTATACAAAGAAATGCTGCCTGATCGTAGGAATCCTTGCGACCGTATTGTTTTTTGTACTGCGTGAGCCGATCATCCGGATCTTTATCAATGATCCGGAGGTAATACATTATGGAGTGCAGATGCTGGTCGCATATATGATCTCCGGACCGGTGATCGGAATCCTGTTTATGAACATGAACTGTATGCAGTCGGTTGGAAATGCGCTTTCGGCAACGATTTTGTCGGTGTTAAGACAGGGAGTGCTTCTGATCCCGCTTCTCTATCTTCTCAATGCATGTCTGGGATTAAATGGTGTGATCTACGGACAGGCACTGACAGACTGGATCGCAGTCATTATATCTATACTGATCTGGAACCGATTACGGAAAAACTTGTAAAATCTTACATAAATGTCGCTTGTTATAGGAAAAATCTATGGCAAACGGCATTTTTTATGTATTATACAGATGAAACATTTTCTGTTTAGAATAGTGGTAACAAATCAACACAGATTCTGGGTAAAGGAGAATGCACACTATGAAAACATCTGTTATTGGGTTTCCGAGAGTCGGAGCTCTCAGAGAATTAAAGTTTACGACCGAGAAATATTTTAAAAAGCAGATCACAGAGGAAGAACTGCAGAATACAGCGAAGGACTTAAGAAAAAAAAACTGGGGACTGTTAAAAACAGCTGGAATCGACAGCATTCCATGTAATGACTTTTCCTTCTATGATGGATTGCTGGATACCGCATATGCGCTTGGCGTGATCCCGAAAAGATACCGTGCGCTTCAGGCGTCTCCACTGGATACCTATTTTGCAATGGCCAGAGGACATCAGGCAGCAGACGGTGATGTAAAAGCGCTTGCCATGAAAAAATGGTTTAATACCAACTATCATTACATTGTTCCAGAACTTGAAGACGATGCCCAGATTGCGTTTGACGGAAGCAAGGTATTTTCTGAGTGGGAAGAGGCAAAAGCACTTGGAATCAATGCAAAGCCGGTTTTCGCAGGTCCGTATACATTTTTAAAACTGGCAAGAACCGTTGGAAACAGAGATAAGGCTTCCTATGTGGAAGAACTGGTTGCTGCATACAGCACATTTTTACAGGAAGCAGACAAACGTGGTGTAGACTGGGTGCAGTTTGATGAGCCATGCCTCGTGCAGGATGTAACCGAAGCTGACAGGGCATGTTTCCTTCAGATGTACAAGGAACTCCTCGCCAGAAAAGGCGGCGTAAAGGTGTTACTTCAGACCTATTTTGGAGATGTAAGCGATGTTTACAAGGATCTGACAGCACTTGATGTTGACGGGATCGGACTGGATTTTATAGAGGGGGTACAGACTGCAGATCTTGTGGCAGAGAATGGTTTCCCGGCAGATAAGATCTTATTTGCAGGACTCGTCAACGGTAAGAATATCTGGAAAAATCATTATGAAAAAACATTAAAAATACTCAGTGGATTAAAAGAGGCTGGAATCAACACGGTGTTAAGTACATCATGCTCCCTGCTTCATGTTCCGTTTACACTGGCAAACGAGACAAAACTTTCCACCGATTATACAAAATATTTTGCTTTTGCTGTGGAAAAACTGAAAGAACTTCATGAACTTGGTGGATTAGCAGACTGGAAAGATTATGAATCAAGTCCGGAATATCAGGAAAATAAGGCATTATTTGAAGCAGACCGCAAATGCAGGAACCCGGAAGTTACTGAGCGTGTGGCAAAAATCCGAAAATCAGATTATGAGCGTCTGCCAAAGAGAACCGCAAGACAGGCACTTCAGAAAAAAGAGCTTCATCTTCCACTTTTCCCGACAACTACAATCGGTTCCTTCCCTCAGACCAAAGAGGTAAAGGCCAGCCGTGCGGCATGGAAAAAGGGCCAGATCACAAATGAGCAATATGTAAAGTTCAATCAGGATAAGATTGCAGAGTGCGTAAAACTGCAGGAAGAGATCGGTCTGGATGTTCTTGTTCACGGGGAATATGAAAGAAATGATATGGTAGAGTATTTTGGAGAATCTCTGGATGGATATCTGTTTACAGAGAAAGCCTGGGTGCAGTCCTATGGAACAAGATGCGTAAAACCGCCAATCATCTGGGGCGATGTTTCCAGAAAAAATCCGATCACGGTATCCTGGTCTGTGTATGCACAGTCACTGACAGACCATCCGATGAAAGGTATGCTTACTGGCCCGGTTACCATCTTTAACTGGTCATTCCCGAGAGAAGATATTGCACCGGAGACATCCGTTACACAGATTGCACTTGCCATCCGTGATGAAGTATTAGATCTTGAGAAAAATGGAATCTGCATCATCCAGATTGACGAGGCTGCATTAAGAGAAAAACTCCCGCTTCGCAGATCCGACTGGAACAGTAAGTATCTGGATTGGGCAATCCCGGCGTTTTGCCTTGTACACAGTGGTGTAAAAGCGGATACACAGATACATACGCATATGTGTTATAGTGAGTTTACAGATATTATTCCTGCAATCGATCAGATGGATGCTGACGTCATCACTTTTGAGGCTTCCCGTTCGGATCTGCTGATCCTTGATGCACTGCGTGAGAACCATTTTGAGACAGAAGTCGGACCAGGTGTATATGATATTCACTCTCCACGTGTTCCTTCCGTTCAGGAGATCGTGGATGCCCTGCATAAAATGCTTCATAAGATTGAGCCGGATAAACTCTGGGTTAACCCGGACTGTGGACTGAAAACCCGTGGAGAAAGCGAGACAAAAGCAAGCCTTTGGAATCTGGTTCAGGCGGCACAGATCATCCGCGAAGAAAACTAGAAGTGGATATACTTCTTTCCAGAATAGAGCCTTTTCTGTTTTACGAAAACATTGTATAATTGAGAAAAAGTTTCAGTAAAACAATTCCTGAAACAGGAAATCAGGAGGCAAGAGATGGACGTAAGACAGATGAGAAATGAGGTGCTTGGAAAACGTGTAGTACAGGCACTGGAATCCAGAAATATGGAGGCTTATTACGTAGAGACAAAGGAAGAGGCGGTAAAGAAGGCACTGGAGCTGATCCCAAAAGGAAGCACGATATCCATGGGCGGGGCAGCTTCCGTAAAGGAATGCGGACTTTATGATGCAGTTTCAAGCGGAGATTATGTATTTTATGACAGAGACCGTGTCAATACGCAGGAGGAGAAAGAAGAGATTGCACTCAGGGCTTTTTCGGCAGACTGGTTTTTAGGAAGTGTGAATGCCATGAGTGAAAATGGCGTGTTCATTAATATCGATGGCTATGCAAACCGTGTGGCTGCCTATGCCTATGGACCAAAGAACGTACTTTTGATCGTGGGAATGAATAAGATCGTAAAAACAGAGGCAGACGCGATGAGCCGGGCAAGAAATGAGGCTGCGCCGTTCAATGCACAGCGTTTTGGTATTGATACACCATGCTCTAAGAATGGAACCTGTTTTGACTGCAAGAGTCCTCAGTGTATCTGCTGTCAGATACTGACGACAAGGTTCAGCCGCGTAAAAGGCCGCTTCAAGATTATTCTGGTAGACGAGAACCTTGGATTTTAAAAATTCAAAAATTACATAATATTTACAAGAACAGGAATGTGGATTTTACATCACTGCGTTATACTTCAGATATAAAACAAATAAGGAGTATACGGAGTATAAAATGAACGGGAAATTAACAAAACTGGAAAAATTCTGGATCTTGTATGATGTTGGAAATTCTGCATTTGCACTTCTTGTTTCAACGATCATACCAATTTATTTTAAGAATATGGCGGCTGCAGCAGGCATAAGTGATGCAGATTCTACGGCATATTTAAGCTATGCGATCTCAATTTCAACCGTGATCGTTGCGATCCTTGGACCTACACTTGGAACCCTGGCGGATAACCGCAATCATAAAAAACCATTGTTTACTTTTTTCATGATGATGGGAGTTCTCGGATGCGCAGCACTTTCAGTTCCGGCAACATGGCTGATCTTCCTTGTGATCTTTGTGCTTGCAAAGGTGGGATTTGCAGGAAGCCTGATCTTTTATGATTCAATGCTGGTTGACGTGACAACGGATGAACGAATGGATGAAGTGTCATCGCATGGATACGCATGGGGATACATTGGAAGCTGTGTTCCTTTTGTGATAAGTCTTGTGCTGATCCTTCAGGCTGGCAATATTGGAATCAGTGGAACAGCTGCAATGGGAATCACTACACAGCTTTTTCATACGTCCAAAGCCGGCGTAGCAGCAATCGCTGTAATGTTTGTCATTGGATTTCTGGTATTTGTATTACAAGGAAAAACAGAGAAAACGTCATATTCTGTCGGTATTTGTCGATGACTTTTGACCCCTGTGCAATTGATTTTGCACAGGGGTTTTACTACAATAAAATATATGAGAAAATTTGTAAAATACTGGATATGCATGATGGTCGGAATCATGCTTTTTATCATGTTTCCAGTCGATGGAGACAGCAGAAATGAGAAGACATTTCAGCCGGAAAGGGAGCTTCCGGAGCTGATCATAGGGAGTGATGATTATGAACCATATAATTATCAGGATGAAGACGGAAAACCAGCGGGAATTGATGTGGAGATTGCTGTCGAAGCGTGCCGGCGTATGGGATATGCGCCAGTATTTAAAAAGATTCCATGGGAACAGAAAAATGACTATCTTGAAAGTGGAAAAGTGGATTGTCTCTGGGGATGTTTTACCATGACGGGAAGGGAAAATGACTATGACTGGGCAGGACCGTATCTGCACAGCAGCCAGGTCATTGTCGTTGCAAAAGACAGTGACATCCGGACATTACAGGATCTGGCTGGAAAGCGTATTTCTGTCCAGGCAACGAGTAAGCCGGAGGAAGTTCTGCTGTATGGAGACGATCCAAGAATCCCGGAAGTCCAGACGGTATACAGCATGTCTACGATGGAGGAATTGTATGCGAGCCTTCGGAAGGAATATACGGATGCTATTGCAGGGCATAAAAGTGCGCTGAATACGTTCGTGCAGTCAGATCCGGGTGCATATCGCATGTTAGATCAGAGTCTGTATATTTCAGAGCTTGGAGTAGCATTTCAAAAGGGGACAGATACCAGACTCGCAGAGAAACTGACGGATACGTTACGGGAAATGCAGGCAGATGGAGCTATGCAGAAGATCCTGCACAAATATGGTCTCGAAAGCGACATGATCATGGAGGACACAGAGACATGAAGCAATTTCAGAAAACAATTCTGATCCTGTTTCTGATCGCAATCCTGCTTTTTATGACCGGATATAAGGTATTTACCTGTTCTGATCTTGCGAGGATGCATCGGGTACAGAGGGAGACCTATGCATTTGTACAGGAGCACGTAGCAAGATACGATGCATATAAGGCAAATGACGAGGTAAAAAGTCTGTACCGCCTTCTCGACAAGACAACCGAGCTGCGCCAGAAACTGGAAGAAGAGACGTATTGCTGGGAAGAAATGATCCCGGATTATTTGTATGATCAGAGACTGAGTGGAATCCTCATTCTGGATGAAGCTATGGATTGTGTATACCAGACCGGGGAGATGGATGATGCGGATACGTTCTGGGGTGATATGATCCAAAGTAATGTGGTACGGGATATTCTGCAATATCCGAAGAAAACCTATATGACCCGTATCGAAAAGGATGGCAGTGACTATGACTTTACAGCTGTGGCAAGAACGGATGCCCCTGGGATCGTCATTGCCTATGAAAGAAAACGGATTCCGGATGGAAAAAACGGAGACATTGCAATTGGAACGCTGTTTCAGGGATTTACCTTTGACCTGGATGGTGTGGTAGTCATTACAGATGGCGTAAATGTGTTAAGTTCCAACGATGAAACGCTCCAGAACAGATCTGTTGCAGAATGCAGAAGGTTCTATAAAGGGCAGTTCAACTCGGACACAAATAATCTGGTTCGCCTGAAGTCTGAGAGAGGACGCTGGTATGGAGGCAGAAAAAAAATAAAAAATTATCAGATCTATGTATTTTTTCCACGTTCTGAGGTGTTTTCTTTCCGGAATAAAATACTTGTTGCCGGAGAGGCAGTGTATGCATTAGGCTGTATGGGATTTTTACTGTTTCGTGACCGGCTGATCCGTGAAAACATGCAGCAACTGAAGGAAGCAGCTCAGCAGGCTGAGTGCGCCAATATAGCGAAAACGGATTTCCTGCGGCGGATGAGCCATGATGTACGTACGCCGATCAACGGAATCCAGGGAATGGTTGAAATATGCAGGCATTATATGGACGACCGCAAAAAGCAGGAAGAATGTCTTGATAAAATTGTTTCTGCGTCCGGTTTTCTGCTTGATCTGGTGAATGATGTGCTGGATATGAATAAACTGGAATCCGGGAAGATCCAGCTTGAGAGTAAGCCATTTGATCTTCTGGCGCTTTTAACCGACGTGGATAGCCTTCTGGAGATTCAGGCGCGGGAGCATGGAGTGGAATTTATCAGACGGAACCCGGAACTGATGCATACACGTTATATGGGGAGTCCACTGCACATACGTCAGATTCTGCAGAATATCGGAACCAATGCAATCAGATACAATCATGAAAACGGATGGGTATCCGTCGGATGTAAAGAATTTTATTCAGATGGAGAAACGACCATGATCGAACTGACCTGTGAAGACAATGGAAAAGGAATGAGCGGGGAATTCCAGATGCATGCATTTGAACCATTTGCCCAGGAAGACAGCGGCGCACGGACCGCATACTCCGGAACTGGGCTGGGACTTGCTATTTCAAAAAAGCTGGTCGATCTGCTTGGAGGAACCATTCGTTTTCAAAGTGAACCTGGAGAAGGAACGACGTTTACGATCACACTTCCATTGGAGATTGACCATCAGGGTCAGCAGGAGAATGCGGCGCCGGATCAGATAGAGTCCATACAGGGACTTCATATCCTTCTGGTAGAAGATAATGACCTAAATATGGAGATCCTGAGATTTATTCTGGAAAAACACGGGGCAATAGTCACCGGAGCATGGAACGGAAAAGAAGCGGTGGAACAGATACAAAATACAGAGCCTGGGACGTTTGATATTGTGTTTATGGATATTCGGATGCCGGTGATGAATGGACTTGAGGCAGTACGGGAGATACGGAATATGAACAGAGAAGACGCAAAGACGCTTCCGGTCATTGCCATGAGCGCCAATGCGTTTTCAGATGATATTGAGCAAAGCCTGAAGGCTGGTATGAATGCACATGTATCCAAGCCTCTGGATGCACAGATGATGATTCAGGCAATCAATGAAAACCGCCTCAGATAAAACAGGGGAATGGGTTACCAGATGCCATGTTTTTTCCGGGCTTTATAGTACAGCTCGTTATCCATAGCCATAACCTTTTCAATCGGAACAGCTTTCAATACAGGCATTTTCATACGATATTTCGTCCAGAAAAATGCGTAAATACCAAGAACTATGATCGTAATTCCTGTGATCAGCCAGATCATCAGCCGTTCGTGAGGATCGGTTGAGATATAGAAGATCATATATGAGGTTCCGATGATTCCGATGAGCGGGAACAGCGGACCACAAGGAACTTTAAAGCTTCTCGGTGCTTTTGGCATTTTTTTACGGAGGATCAGTACATCCATGTGTGCAAAAATGTATGTAATCATCCAGAAAACGGAACCGACAAGGATCAGAAACTCGATCATATCAGAAGAACCGTCACTGATATAGGCAAATACAAACATGGATACCGAAATAGAGATGACTCCAAAGAATGGAACGCCGCGTTTGTTGGTTTTGGCAAAAATCTGAGGCAGCATGTTCATTTTTGCCATGCCCTGTCCAATGTAGGCAAGTCCGTTGACACCGGAGTTCTGGGTGCTGATGACGGCGAGGGCAGCGACAAGTGCCATCCAGATTTTTCCGGCTTTTCCAAGAAGAAGTTCTCCGTAAAGCATGTGTGGCGCAGCAGAGTTTGCGAGCTCTGTCCATGGGGTGTAATGATAAAAACCAAGCACCATGACCGACTGCATGATCAGGATAATGATCAGACCAAGGCACATACCAAGCGGTACATTTTTTTTCGCATTTTTGACCTGACCGGAGATTGGAATTGCAAATTCCGCTCCGATAAACAGCCAGAATGCAACTGCGGTCATGGAGATGACCTGCGACGGACTTGTTGCCATATTGGCAGGCTGGGTTACAACCTGACCGGTTCCAAGCTTAAAGACTCCGATCAGTCCCATGACAACCATGGATCCAACCAGAAGAAAAGCGACCAGATCCTGAAGTTTGGCAAACATGTCAACACCGCGGAGGTTCGCAACCATGACGATGATCATCATGACTGCCGTGTATACAATACTTGGGATCGGCAGCGGAATAACCTGTGACATCGCATATGCGAAGATGGATGCTTCAACTCCGGCAGACAGGATATTACAGATCAGATAGCCGCCGACCATGGATACGATCGTAGGAAGTGGTCCCATGCAGGCTAAGGTATATTGTGCGAGCCCGCCGGTTATATTCGGCATCAATGCGTTTAATTCAGATAAAGAACCGATTGTAGTCAGGTTTAAAAGACAGGCCACGACCATGGCTCCGATAAATACGATTCCGACTTCACCAGCACCCTGGCCGAGTGAGACCAGACAGCTGGTTGCGATTACAAGTCCTACAGAAGTGGATATAACGCTTCCGAGTCCTAATTTTTTCTCTTCCATAAGCAGCCTCCTACAGTGCGTCTGCACCTTCATCGCCGGTACGTACTTTGATCACGTTATCCAGGGAGTATACAAAGATCTTACCGTCTCCGATGTGACCGGTATATAAGATCTGTTTGACGGCTTCCACGATTTCCCGTACTTTGCTGGTGTCAACCACAAGGCTGATCTGCTGCTTCGGAAGAAGGACGAATTCTTCGTTTTCCTCCACAGCATATTCCGCAGACCCTTTCTGGATTCCGCATCCCATAACCTGTGTCACTGTCATTCCTCTTACTCCGAGGTGGCTGAGTTCCTTCTGGAGTTCTGTAAATTTGGCAAAACTTGTTATGATTTCAATTTTTGATAGACCTGTAGCCATAGTGTGTCCTCCTTTTTATACATTTGCCATATATCTCTGATAATTTTCCGGTGTAAGTCCCGTAAAGCTCTTAAATTCTTTTACCATGTGAGACTGATCGTAATAACCGCTTTCCTGTGCCATATCATAAAAAGCCATATCTTTATGAAGTGCCATTTCTTCGAGTGTGTTCTGGAAGCGTACGATCTTTTCAAAGGTTTTTGGACTGATGCCGTGCATTTCATGAAATGCCCTTCGTACATAACATTCCGAATATCCGGTGTCCTGTGAGATCTCTTTGATGGATACAGTTCCTTTTGTCTCATAAATCCGGTTTCTTATATATGCCTCAATGCCTTCTTTGGAATTTGGGGATGACTGCGTCTGACGGGCATCCCAAAGCACCTTATGGATCATTGCTGCACGTTCTTTCATGCTCTCGGTATGAGAGAGCGCTTCATCAATATCTGCACCGTATGCAGTGGATGGGATCTCGATGTCGGTGTTGATGATGTCACCGATCGAAACGCCGTCTGGAAGAATACACTGTCCAGGCTGGAAACGTATGCCAAAATACATACGGTTCTTTTCAAAAGGCCAGTATTTCATCTTTAAGACGGTTCCGCCAAGAAAACAGCGGACGTCGTTTTCTCCGATTGCATACAGAAGATCTACGCAGCCATCGGGCACAGCGTTTATGGGCTGTGCCGCAGGTTCCTCCTCAAAAGCATAATACTCAAAAATATGATTGCTTTTTGCACGCATACTCTGATATCCTTTTGCGTTTTTCTGTACATATGGCTGCAGTAGATTCATAAATAGCACCTCTTATGCCATGTCAGGTTTGTCCCACAGCGGAAGAGTTACGCCGATTCCTTTTGCAAGTGCATTTTTGTATACTTCATGTCCCCATGCAATATCTTCAACCGGCATACCGCCCACGGAAAAGATAATGATTTCATCATCACTTTCACGACCGACATGCTTTCCTGTGATAATGTCAGAGATGTCGATAATATCTTCGCGTTTTGCCAGACCATCATGTACGAGATCGGTGAAAAGGGAACCGACGATACATACGGTATCGTAAGTCGGATACGGATATTCTTCCTCCCATGCTTCATACAGACTGTAGTTGTCAACGACCATTTTGGTACGTTTTGCAACAAATTCTTTGCTGTCAAATCTTGCTGCAGATGGCATGGAGATGAGAGCTCCTTTTTTCACCCACTCCTCTTTGATCTCAGGGAATGTGGAAACATCGTTCAATACGGTTGTGGTAAAACTGATAATATCGCTGTCCCGGATTGCTTCTTCATTGTCCTTGCAGACAATGATCTCTTTTAACTGTGGAAATTCTGATTTTGCCCATGAAACAAAGTCGTCTAAGGATCTGGCACCTCTGCCTTTTACCTTGAGTGTCTCCAGGTTCGGACATACAGCCATGAATGCGGCAAGAGAGGTCTTGCCCATGACACCAGGTCCGATGATGGATACGACTTTGGAGTCTTTTCTTGCAAGATATCTTGCGCCGACGCCTGGAATTCCGCCGGTCCGGTAGGAACTGAGCAGGTTGGCAGACATCAGTGCGAGTGGAGCTCCGGTATCTTTGTCGTTTAACATCATCATAAGGATAGAACGTGGAAGTCCTTTTTCCTTGTTCTCGATGTTGGAACCATACCATTTCATGCCTGCTAACTGGTGCCTGCCGCCGAGGTAGGCAGGCATTGCCATGAATCTGCGGTCAGGTCCGTTCTTTGGCATGCCCGGGAATTTCGGGTCATCCGGGAACATGATCATGCATCCGTGGGAATTGTGGTTCTCACCGCCCATCATATAATCTCCCTTATTTAAGGTGACCAGAAGATCCTCCATGCAGTCCACACACTTACTCATGTCCTTGACACCGGCCTTTATCATATCTGGCTCGGAGAGGTAGAGAAAATCAATTTTTGTATCCATAGTTAAATCCTCCTTTACGTATCTGTAAAAGAGAAAAAAGGCGCCAGATGCTTCTGCATCTGACGCCTTCGTCCTCTTTAATCTACCATATTTTATTTGGTAATTCAAGTATAATTCTTTATTATATTAACGCATCCTATCGTTTATGTATTGTAAAAAACGATATTGACTTTATTTTTATTTGTTTGGCATAAAACGGTTTGGAGCAAGTGCGCTCAGGTCTACGACTGTTTTTTCTCCGTGGACCATCTGTGAAAGCATGAGACCGACGGCTGGAGCTGTTCCAAATCCGTGTCCGGTGAATCCGCAGGCAACGATCAGTCCCTCGGCATCCAGACAAGGCCCGATGAATGGGACTCCATCGAATGCATTGTCTAACCATCCACACCAGCTGCGTACAACTTTGGCATCCTTCAGACATGGGACATAGTCCATAACGGCACGGCAGCTTGCGGAAAGTGTCATGGAGTTAGTATATAATTTGGAAGGATCATCCATGTCGGTTACTTCTTCGTATCCACATTCGGAACCGAATACGAAAGAGCCGTGATGTGCCTGATGACCATAGAAGTCAGCAGCAGCAGTACCAAGCATGATATCAAACATATGCGGCTGCATCTCGGTTACAAACATTTCATCGATCAGGCGTGTCATTGGAAGATCTACACCGACAGTTCTTGCAATCGCACGGCTTTCATATCCGGCGGCAAGAATGATCTGTTCTCCCTCGAAAACAGTGTTGTCTGTCAGAATGACCTGACGTACTTTTCCACGTATTTTCTTCAGGGAAGCGACTTTGGCATCCGTATAATAGGAAACACCAAGCTCTAAGGAACGTTTATAATAACCTAATGTTGTGGTCAGTGGATTGGCGTGACCATCGGTTGGACACCAGCTTGCACCGATGATTTCTTTGGAAAGGTAAGGGCAGATCTCCTGTACTTCTTTGGCATCTACCATTTCAACACCGAGACCGACTTTTTTTGCATTGTCGGCAAGTGTCTGTAATTTTTTCAGATGAGCCTCTGTTTTGCCAAGGCGTAGGTTGCCTTTCTGGGTATATTCAACATCCACGCCGAGTTCCTCAGAAAGTGTCGGCCACAGGTGCTCGATTCCGTACATTGCATAAGGAAGTTCTCTGACATCACGGCCGGACTGACGCACACCGCCGCCGTTACGGCAGCTTCCACCATGACCGATGCTTTTTGTGGACTCCAGCACGATTACATTTTTTGTTCCGGATTTTGCAAGGTAGTAGGCTGCGGCACATCCGACGATACCGCCGCCAATAATGATCACATCTGCTGTTTTATTCATGTTTGCCACCCTGATCCTTTCCTAAAATCTCCATTTCAATAGGTCTCATTGGTGCTCTCGCAGAAGCCGGTTCTACATAATCAGGAGCTTCTTTTAATTCGGCAGCCATAATGGATTTGACCAGTCTGCTGCAAGTCTGTCCCTGACAGAGTCCCATTCCGTTTCTTAAATATCTGCGCATTTCCTCGATTGTGAAAATACCTTCGTGGACAGCGCGGCGGATTTCACCTTTTGTAACTTCTTCACATCTGCATACCAATAAGTCGTCGTCTGCACCAGGAACAAAAGGTCCGATTTCGTCTAATTTCTGTCTGATATCAATCATAATGAAGCCTCCTTTTTTGCTCTGTAGAAACGAGCTTTCATAAGCATGTCATTTGGAACTTTGATGGTAAGAAGGTTGGTGTGGTCAAAAGCAGGACTCGTACGTACCTTGGTAACTTCACATTCACAGACTTCTTTACCGTTTCGGCCACAGGCGATTCCTTTATCCCCGGCTTTTGGGAGCGGCATGAATTCATATGGCATGGTAACTTCTCCATATCCAGGTTCTACATCTTCTTCGACAAGGAAAATTGCCTGACCGGAGCAGCTTGCAACACACATACCGCAGCCGATACATTCGTGCTCATTGTCAACAACCGGAAGAGAGGTGATATTCTTTCCGATGGTGATACATCCACGTTTGCAGGCATCCTGACAAGGGTTACATGGGATATTCTGTGTACATTCCATAACCGGATGGATCTTTCTTTGTCTGGTAACACCAGGGAAACGGCTGATCTCATCATCGCCTACGAAGCCGTTTGTGAGAAGGTTCTGGGAGATATCAATGCCCTCCTCTGTTTTCTCAATTTTCTTTCCACGGTTGCATGGAGCAAACATACCCTGGCGGAGTGTATCCAGCTGGGCTTCCAACTCTTTGATGCGTGTCTCTTTTTCGGTTTCCTCTGCAAAACCAAGGTATTCAGCAATCGTGATACCACTGATACGTCCTTCGATCATGGCGGAACTTGCTTCTTCAATACCGGATACATCACCGGCAGCATAGATTCCAGGGACGCTCGTCTGACCTTCTTCGTCACAATCCGGGACAAAACCGCCTCTGGTATCTTTCATCCTGCATCCTGCCTGATCCAGAAGCTGTGACATTGGAGATAAGCCGACTGCAAGGCAGATCGTATCCACATCAAAGTGTTTTTCTGTACCTGGAATAACCTTCCAGTCCGGTCCGACCTGTCCAATTGTGACACCGGTTACATATTCATCGCCTTCTGCCTCCACGATCGTGTGTGACAGATAGAATGGAACTCCGCATCTTGCAACTTTTGCTGCATGCACTCCATATCCGCCGATTCTTGGTGCTGCATCGCAGAGTGCTACGACTTCACATCCTGCCTGCATCAGCTGGAAACTTACAACAAGTCCAACGTTTCCGGAGCCAAGCATCAGAACTTTCTTACCAGGAAGAATATGGTGCAGGTTCATCATGGTCTGGGCAGCTCCGGCACCGATGACGCCTGGAAGTGTCCAGCCTTTGAAGTTCACCATATTCTCAGAAGCTCCGGTTGCAATCAGAATGCTGTCACCCTTGAAGTGTTTCACCTCACCTGCGATACGGACGGTAACTTCTTTATCCGGATACAATCCGACGACAGTTGCGTTTAAGACAACATCGACACCGTATTTCTCAGCTTCAGCAAGAAGCTCTTCACCAATTTTGAAGCCTCTGATTTTGGCTTTATGTTCTTTGGAACCAAAGAATTTATGGATCTGTTTAAAAAGCTGACCGCCTGGTCTTGCATTTTCATCAAATACGATTGGTTTTACACCATGTTTTGCTGCTTCAATTGCTGCGGAAAGTCCTGCAGGACCTGCACCGACAACGATCATATCATAACGTTTTACTTCCATATTCAAGCCTCCTTTGCACTGACACCGTACTGTGTTTCAACCTTCATTCCTTCTTCTAAAGGAGTGATGCAGGTTCTGACATTCGGTTTTCCATCAACGATCATAACGCAATCGGTACATCTGCCGATCGCACAGAAGACACCGCGAGGTTCGTGTGTTTTGGCGGTATAACGGTGTACCATGACGCCGTTGACCTTGAGTGCTGCCATAATCGGCTCGCCTTCAAGTCCCTCCATTGGAGTGCCATTATAATAAAAGGTAACTTTTTTCCCTTCCGGACCAGGTCCGAGAATAGGATGGTTTTCGATTCTTCCCATAATCCAATCCTCCTTCGTTTTTACAAATAAAAAAAGCGCCAACCGGTCTGGTTGACGCCTTTGTCTAACTGAGTCTGATTATAGATAGAAATTCTCACTCTGTATTGTAAAAAACGATACAAAAAAACCTTTTATTAGCAGAAAACATGTACAACATATTAGGAAAGTGGTAAAATGGTAAGAAAGAAATAGTAATAATGATCTACAAGGGGGACGTGGTATGAATAATATCAAGGTAAAACAAAAACTACTGATTGTCATGGTGGCAGCAATGATCGCATTAGCAGTCTGCGTTATTTTTTCGACTTCCAGCATGGATCATATGAAGGATAATGCACTGAGCGTGATGGAACAGGATGAGAGAGATTCTTATGACCAGCAGATCAAGGATCAGGTCAATTGTGCGATATCCCTGTGCCAGACCATCTATGACCAGTATCGGGCAGGCATATATACAGAGGAGGAGGCAAAGACGCTGGCTGCAGATGAGATCCGGGAAATGCGCTATGGTGACAGTGGCTATTTCTGGATAGATCAGTATGATGGAACCAATGTGGTATTGCTCGGCAGCGATACCGAAGGCACAAATCGTATGGAAACAAAAGATGCAAATGGCTATCAGATGGTAAAAGACATCATTGCGGTCGGTCAGGAGCCGGATGGCGGCTATACGGATTATGTATTCCCAAAAGAGGGGGAGACAGAACCATCGCCAAAGAGATCCTACAGCAAATCATTTGAACCGTTTGGCTGGGTAATCGGAACTGGAAATTATACGGATTACATCGATGATCAGATTGCCGCATTGGAAGCTGATTTTACAAGGGATGTAGATAGTACAAGAAATAAATTTGTCTTATTGGTAGCTGCAGTGGAAGCGGTGATGGTGGTGCTTCTGCTCTTGATCGCATCTAGTATTGTAAAACCTTTAAAAAGAAGTCTGGGATATATCCATGCAATGGAGAAGGGAGACTTCTCGCAGCCACTGGACAAAGATCTCCTGGAACGAAAGGATGATTTTGGAGTGCTTTCCGTTTCTCTGGAATCGATGAGATCGGAGATGGGAAGCTTAATTGGGGATGTTAAAGAAGGCGCAGTTGGGATCGCTGGAATGATCCAGGATATTGATGCCAATGTGAAGGCATTAGAAGAAGAAATCGAAAACGTATCAGCCACAACAGAACAGCTTGCAGCAGGAATGCAGGAGACAGCAGCGTCTTCGGAAGAAATTAATGCAATGTCCCATGAGATTGAGGATGCTGCCAAAGGAATTGCGACCAGATCACAGGATGGAGCCGCAGAAGCAGATGATATCCGTGAGCGTGCAATGAAGATTAAGGAAGATTCCGATGAAAACGATAAACGGACAAAGGAAGTCCATGAAGAAATTGAGAGCAGTCTGACAAAAGCACTGGAAGACATTAAGGTTGTGGAGCAGATCGGGGTTCTTGCAGAATCCATTATGGACATTACTGGACAGACGAATCTGCTTTCCTTAAATGCATCCATAGAGGCTGCACGCGCAGGAGAAGCAGGTAAGGGATTTGCTGTTGTTGCGGATGAAATACGTGGACTGGCAGAACAGTCGCAGGCAGCAGTCGGCAATATCCAGGAGGTAACACAGAATGTTACCAAGGCAGTCGAGAATCTGGCGGAGGATTCAAAACGGCTTCTTGAGTTTGTCGGAAATGATGTTGTGAAGAGTCTTGCAGACTTTGGAAATATGGCAGAGTCTTATAAATCGGATGCTTCGAATGTGGATGCTCTTGTGACGGATTTCTCTGCTTCCTCAGAGGAACTTCTGGCATCGATCGGAGGCGTTATGGATGCGATCACAGAAGTCAGCAAAGCAGCAACCGAGGGTGCAACAGGTACAACAGATATTGCAGAAAAAACAGCAGTTGTAGTGGAGAAAGCTTCGGATATCAAAGAGAAGGCTGCGGCTGCACATGCATCTGCGGAAGAACTTCAGAAAAATGTAGAGAAATTTATTGTATAGTGGTTTGGACGGAAGCTTCGGGCATTGGTTATTGAACTCTTCATTGGACAATGGTATGATAAAATGTAAAATTATCTATTATAGGATTAGGAGAATCATGCATGTTTCAGAAGAAACAGTATATATACAGCGAGACGCAGGGATTATGCCGTGTGGAGAACATCGTTCAGCTGAGACGGGGAAAAGGACCTGAGATTCCATATTATGTTCTGAAGCCGGTGTATGAGGATGCACAGGTATCCTATATTCCTGTGCACAATCATCAGGTACAGCTGAGAGAATTGTTTTCAGAAGAAGAGGCTGCGCAGCTGGCGGAGAGCGAAGAGATAAAAAAAGATCAGAAATTACAGGCGGCTGTCAACTTTGTGTTGCAGCAGGAAGAGGAAAAGAAGAATGCAGGCAAAAGGAAGCACAATCAATAAATTTGTCCTTGGAGAGAAAGAGGTAGAAGGAAAAAACGCACGTTTTACTTATGATCGTGGAAGCTATTCCATTATTGAAGCAGTAAGTGAAGAGGAACAGAATGTGATCTACAAATCAAGAAATTCCCAGGAAGCATACACCAGATGGAATGTATACATAGGAAGAAAAAAGGAGCGTACACCAAGAAATCAGGATGCAAATAAACAGAATGAACAAAAATAAACTGCCTGCGGAAGTATGCAGGCAGCTTATGGAGTCATGTATACCGGATCAGATATTGGAGAATCCGTTTCCGAATACTTCACTGGTGCTTGAGACAGAGATAAAAGCATTTAGGTGATGCTCATGGATATGGTTTCGGAGTACGATCGCCTGTCTGCGGGTCAGTGTGGTAAAGACAATGTGTTTGCAGGAATGTGTGTAGGCACCTTTTCCATCAACGATCGTAGCGCCTTTATTCAGCCCCTCGGTAATATATTTACAGATTGGCTCCGGATCATCACAGATGATCATAATGGACTTACAAAGAGTGATATTTTCAATAATGCTGTCGATCATAAAGGATTTAACGGTTAGACCGACAAACGAGTACAGTGCCGTTTTGATGTCAAATACGAAGCAGGCACAGATGATCATTAACAGATCGGTGATAAACAGTGCGATACCGATGTCTTTTACATGGGTATATTTCTTGATGATCATGGCAAGTACGTCGGTTCCACCACTGGAAGCACCGAGATAGAACAGAATTGCGGAGCCAATGGCGGGAAGTGCGATCGCAAAGATCAGTTCCAGCATCGGTTCGTTCGATAATGGCTGATCCATCGGATATGCATGTTCAAAAACAAGCAGCAGAATGGATAAAAGCATACTTGCATAAGTGGTTTTCAGTGCAAAGGAACGTCCAAGGCATATCAGACCGAGAACGAGCAGTACCGTATTGGCGATAAAAGAAAATACGCTGGCAGAGAGTGGCGTAATCTGTGCAACAACGACAGCGAATCCGGTCACACCACCGAATACGAAGTTATTTGGGAATTTAAAAAAATAGACACCGAAAGCCATGATAAAAATACTGATGGTGATCAGTGTATAGTTTTTGAGTTCATGAGTGATTTTCTGCTTTTGTGTATTCATTTAGGATCTCCTGTGTATAACAAATATTTTTGCAGTCACAGTATAGCATCATATATGTGTAGTTCCAAGTGGAAAAAGGGCAATGTTAGAAAAAATCTAATATTTGCTCTTTTTTAATTTACAAAAAGCTAATTAAACTATATAATTAAGTTAAATTAGTTTTTAAGGGGGACCTTATGGCAGATCATCAGAAATATACAGCATTCCGGAAACTGACCGACAACCGTTTCCTGAATCTTTATGAGATGGATGCCCTGACACGTACGGGAAAGCCATTTCATTATTATTTTGCATCAAGAGAACCGGAGGAGAAGATCAAGCTGAATACGCATTCGAACCGGGCTTCCGGGATGGCAGTCTTTGCGGTGACAAAGGAGAGTCCGCACCGGCTTGTTATGATCCGGCAATATCGTTATCCGATGGATGAATACCTGTATGAACTTCCAGCGGGGCTGATCGAGGAAGGGGAGACCGATGCACAGGCGGCGGTTCGTGAGATGAAGGAGGAAACAGGACTTGATCTTATGGTATATGAGGGGGGCAATCCAGACCTCAGACGGCCGTTTTATCTGGCACAGGGACTTTCGGATGAACTTGACAGCACGGTTTTTGGATATGTGTGTGGAAGTGTGGATCGAAAACAGCTGGAGGACAGCGAGGACATCGAGGTCTGCTTCGTAGATCAGAAAGAGGCACTTCGGGTACTGCATGAGGAAAAACTTTCAATCCGGGCAGGATACCTGCTGATCCAGTTTTTACAATGGAATGAGAAGGAACCATTTTCTTTTTTAAATCTTACCAATGAAACATAATGCATGGAGGATAATATGGCGATTCATTTTAACAAACAAAACAGGCTGTTCCAGCTGGATACAGACCATACAAGCTATGTGATCGGAATTGTGGATGCGGAGAATTTTGTTGGACACGTATATTACGGAAGCCGGATCAGACCACAGGATCTGAGCTATCTGATGAGGATATATGAGGCACCGTTTGTTCCGTCAAAGAATAACCGCGACAGGACATCCTTTCTGGATGCATTCCCAATGGAGTATCCGGGAAATGGATTAGGAGATTACAGGGAGAGCGCAATCGAGATTGGCACCAAAGCAGGACATACTGCCGTATCTGTAACTTATGAATCCTATGAGATCACAAAAGACAAACCACAGTTAGAAGGACTGCCTTCGACATTTTCCGGGGAAGAAGAGACAGAGACACTGATCCTTCATTGCAGAGATCAGGTATTGAATGTCGCAATTGATCTGTTATACACCGTTTTTGAAAAAGAGGACGTCATTACAAGAAGTGTGATCGTGCGCAACGATGGAGCAGAGGAGGTATATCTGGAAAAGGTATATTCCAGCAGCTTTGATCTTGACGATGAAGATTATGAGATGATCACATTACATGGTTCCTGGGCGAGAGAACGCCAGATGGAATACCGCAGCATCGGTTATGGAAAACAGAGCGTTGGATCGGTCAGAGGTGAGAGCTCACATCAGGAGCATCCGTTTATCGCATTAAAGGAAAAAACGACAACACAGGAACAGGGAAGGGTGTACGGAATGCATTTTGTATATTCCGGCAACTTCCTTGCACAGGTAGAAAAGAACCAGTTTGGTCTTCTCAGACTGACGATGGGAATCAATCCCGAGAATTTTAGATGGAAACTTACACCAGGAGCATCCTTTACGGCGCCGGAAGTTGTTCTTACCTATTCTGATCATGGAATCGGACAGATGACACGCAATTACCATGACATGTACCGTAAACATCTGATCCGTGGCGAATATAAAGATAAGAAACGTCCGATCCTAATCAACAACTGGGAAGCTACTTATTTTGATTTCACGACAGAGAAACTTTTAGACATCGCACGTCAGGCTTCCAAACTCGGAATTGAAATGCTTGTTATGGATGATGGATGGTTTGGACACAGAAATGATGATAATACCAGCCTTGGAGACTGGTTCGTCAACGAGGATAAGATCCAGGGCGGATTGAAGTATCTCGTAGATGAAGTGAACAAACTTGGAATGAAGTTTGGTATCTGGTTCGAGCCGGAAATGATTTCACCGGATTCCAGACTGTATGAGAAACACAGCGACTGGGCAATCCAGATTCCGGGAAGAACTGCAAGCCTTGGAAGAAACCAGTATGTACTTGATTTTTCAAGAAAAGAAGTACGTGATTATGTATATAACTGTGTGGCAGACATTCTGCACAGCGCCAATATTGAATATGTAAAATGGGATATGAACCGTCAGCTTTCAGATATCGGAAGTGCGGTACTTGCAGCAGATGAACAGGGAGAACTGTTCCATCGTTATGTGCTTGGCGTGTACGAACTGCAGGAGCGCCTGATCCATGAGTTCCCGCATCTTCTGCTTGAGAACTGCTCTGGCGGAGGAGCAAGATTTGATCCGGGAATGTTATACTACAGCCCGCAGATCTGGTGTTCTGATGACACCGATGCAGTAGAACGGTTGAAGATCCAGGAGGGAACTTCCCTGATTTATCCATTATCTTCCATGGGAGCCCACGTATCGGACTGCCCGAACCACACGGTTGGAAGAGTAACGCCGTTTGAAACACGTGGATTTGTTGCGCTTGCCGGAACATTTGGCTATGAGCTAGATGTTACAAAGATTCCGGAAGAAGACAGAAGCATGATCCCATCCCAGGTTGCGATGTATCATAAGTACAATGATCTGGTCAGAGAGGGCGATTACTACAGAATTGCATCTTACAATGAGAATCATGAATATGATTGTTATGAAGTGGCTGCAAAAGACCAGTCCGAAGCGCTGGTTACATTTGTGCAGGTGCTTGCAAGACCAAACTGCCACAGCCGGAAGATCCGTCTGCAGGGCTTAAAGGCAGATGCACAATATGAGATCTCATACGAAAACAGAGAGAATGAGAAACAGATTCTTGGAGGAGACGCACTGATGAACGGTGGTCTTCTGGCTGTAAGCGTATTTGGAGATTATCATGCAGAATTAATTCACCTGGTAGAAGTGAAAGGATAAAAAGGAGTAAGGATTTATGGCAAAGGCAGTGAAACTGGCTGACATTGCAGAAAAGGTAAATGTCAGCACCGTAACCGTGTCAAAAGCTCTGTCGAACCAGAAAGGAGTCAGCGAAGAGCTTAGGGCGAGAATTAAAGAATTGGCGGAGGAAATGGGATATAAACAACCATCGGCAATCCGTAAGGAAAGAGCACAGAAAAGTTATAACATCGGAATCATCATTTCCGAGGTATTCCTTGGAAAATATGATTCCTTCTACTGGCAGATGTACCAGATGGTAACGACAAAGGCTTCGGCAAAGGGGTGCTTTACATTGCTTGAAGTCATTACAAACGAGGCAGCAGAGACAAATCAGATTCCAATGCTTCTTCAGGAACAGAAAGTAGATGGGCTGATCGTGATCGGACGACAGAGAGAACGTTACCTTCAGAGTCTGGAGAAAAATTCCAATGTCCCGATGGTGTATCTGGATTTTTGCAATGAAAATGAAGACTGCGATGCGATCATTTCGGATAGCTATTATGGTGCTTACAAGCTTACCAATTATCTGTTTGAAATGGGACATCGCAAGATCGCATATGTAGGAACTTTAAAAGCTACCGGAAGTATTACCGACCGTTATTTCGGTTACTGCAAATCTATGCTTGAACATGGATTTACGGTGCATGATGACTGGGTAATACCGGATCGTGATCCTTCGAATGATCAGATCGATCCAGTAAATCTGATGCAGCTTCCGGAAGATATGCCAACTGCATTTGTATGTAACTGCGACTTGTGTGCAAATGAACTGATCCATAAACTGGAAGGTCTGGGATATCGTGTGCCAGAGGATATTTCCGTAGTAGGATATGATAATTATCTGTTTCCGGGGCTCAGTGATATTGCAATTACGACATATGAAGTAGATCTGAAGGAAATGGCGCGCCGCGGTGTCAACATCCTGATCAAAAAGATGAATGGCGATCCTTATCACAAGGGTATTTCAATTGTAGAAGGACATCTGGTTGTGAAAGACAGCGTAAAGAACCTGAATAAGATCAAATAAAAACGAGTGAATGTATCTCGGAATCATGAGATACATTCACTCGTTCTGTTTTTGGAATTTTTCGATGCCGGAATCAGAGATCAGTCGATGGAAAGGTGCTCACGCCGGTATTGTAGTGGGGTTACACCGGTACAACGCTTGAAAAGCGTGATGAAATGGTTCGTGTTATCAATGCCGACCATCGAGCCGACTTCATGTACCGGAACATCGGTAGAAAGAAGAAAGTCTTTTGCGTGCAGGATACGCTGTTCGTTTAAATACTGGAGCGGAGGCTGAACGTAAAATTCCTTAAAATCATGACAGAATTTATATTTACTCACTCCGTACTGTTCCGCAACGTCATCCAGAACAAAAGTAAGCGCATAATGTTCATCCAGATGCCGGCGGACTTTTTTCAGATAGGAAGGGACAGAGCGTGCCACCTGGTTTGCAGGCAGGACAAGTGACTGCCAGAAATAGGTCATAAGATCTGTCGCATATTGCTGCATGAAAAAGATCCGTTTTTCGGTATTGCAATGTGTCATAAGGTCAGAGGTGAAATCTGCTGCAATGTGCTCGATCTGGTTCGAAAGGATCGGAAGATAGTGATCCAGTATATAATAACGGTCGCTTTGATGGGATGAAAGCAGATAATCCTGTAAAAGAACCCCATGAAGTGCAAGCAGTATAAAGTCTGTTGAGGCAGCATCCGAAGAAAGGGAAAAGAAGGTATCCGGATATAAGAAAACAATGTCACCTTCGGTTAATTCCTTCGTATGGGATGTATGATCGCGTGAGTGGATCTCCAGCGTGATGTGCCCGGACTTCAGATATAGAAAGAACGCAGATGGCAGTATCACGTTCGTACACTGGAAAGGACGGTCGGTGTGGATGCTTTCGATACAATCGAAGCTAAAGAAAAAAGGGTGATCTTCAATTTTTTTTTCGCTGAAATTATCAAAAAGCTGTGACAACGGCTCCATAAACTTCTCCTTTTTATGTTAATTTAAGTATATTATAGCAAAAAGGAGGGATAAAACAAGAATGGAATATAACTAAAAAATGATAAAAAACATTAAATTAGCTTAAATTAATCGCATATAAGAAGAAAAATGGAAAATGATACGGTGAATATGCATAAAAAAGATGATGTACTTTTAGGAATAACATCGAAAATGAATACGAAAACAATAATGAATGATTAAATGCAAGAATAAGTGATGACTAAAATAAATAAAATTATATAATTAAATTAAGCTTACAAAAGGGTAGCGAAATAAAGGAGGACAACAATATGAAGTTGAAAAAGGTATTGGCAATCTCATTGGTTGCAGCAATGGCAGTCAGCATGGCAGCATGCGGATCGTCAGGGAAAAAAGGAGCAGATGGGGATTCTGCTACAAGCGTGAAATACGCAGACATCAAATTAGGGGAGGATTACACAGACCTCAAAGCAGACATTACGATGTTCAATCATCGTACGGATCTTCAGTCAGATGATTATAAAGGAACAACATGGGATCAGTATCTGGAAGAGTTTAATAAAGAATATCCAGACATCCATGTAACGATCACAACGGATACCAACTATGCAGACGATGCATTAACACATTTACAGTCTGGTGATTATGAGACGATCATGATGATCCCTGCAGTAGATAAGAAAGATATCTCAAACTACTTCATCTCTTACGGTGATGTAGATACCATGTCAGACGAGATCAACTATGTAAATGCATGGTCATACGACGGAGAAGTTTACGGAGTACCTTCTACAGCAACAACACAGGGTATCGTTTACAACCAGAAAGTATTTACAGATGCTGGAATCACAGAACTTCCAACAACTCCGGATGAGTTCATCGCTGATCTGAAGCTGATCAAAGAGAAGACAGACGCTATTCCGCTTTACACAAACTATGCTGCTGGCTGGACAATGGGCGCATGGGATGCTTACATCGGAATCAATGCGACAGGTGATGATACATATATGAACCAGCAGCTTGTACATACACAGGATCCATTCAAGGATTATGGTGATGACACACATGCTTACGCAGTATACAAGGTTCTTTATGATGCAGTTGCAGAAGGCTTAACAGAAGAAGATTATACAACAACCGACTGGGAAGGCTGCAAAGCTGAGATCAACAATGGAAAGATCGGATGTATGGTACTTGGCTCATGGGCTTACCCACAGATGGAAGCTGCTGGAGATAACGGTGCAGATATCGGATATATGCCATTCCCAATCTCAATCGATGGAAAACAGTACGCATCAGCAGGCGCTGATTACTCTTACGGTATCAGCAAAAACGCAACCGCAGACGAGCAGACAGCAGCTATGGTATTTGTAAAATGGATGACAGAGAAATCCGGATTCTCATACAACGAAGATGGACTTCCAGTTGCAAAAGACCAGACTGATACAAAGCTTGCCTTCGAAGGTGTAGATCTCTTAGAAGATCAGCCAGCTCTTGAAGGTGAGGAAGATTACCTGAACGACATGAACTCTGAATCTGAGTTAAACATCAACAATGGTGGAAATACAAAAATTCAGGAGATCATTGAACATGCTGCAAACGGAGACGAGAGCTTTGATGATATCATGACTGAGTGGAACAAGGCTTGGAGCGATGCACAGCAGGCAAATGATATTGAAGTAAAATATTAATTAACAGGATCAGAACAGATCTGAATGACAAAATGGCGCTGCGGCAGCGATGGTGCTGCAGCGCCTATAAAAACCCTTGCACTTGAAATAATTGGAAAAATGGAGGAAACGTGATTATGGCAGCAACTGCAGCAAAAACAAATAAAGAGAAAAAGCCGTTTAATCTCGTGAAATGGGCGAAGAGCAGACAGGGACAGCAGTTGATCATAGGTATAGCATTTATGATTATCCCATTGCTGCTATTGTTTACATTTACATATCTCCCATTCGGAGAAATGATTAAATTCAGCTTTTATAAAATGAAATATTCTACCCCGGTAGAAAGCAGACAATTTGTAGGCTTAAAAAACTATATTGATGTATTCCGGAGAGACGATTGTTTCAGCGCTTTGAAACTCAGTCTTTACTATGTTGTTGGAGCTTTGATCCAGCTGGTAATTGCACTTTACCTTGCAACCATTTTGAGCTTTAAGGTAAAAGGAGGAAACTTCTTCAAGGGATTAATGTTCTTCCCGTTCCTGATCAATGGTATTGCAGTAGGTTTTATCTTTAAATTCTTCTACACACATGGATATGTATTTGATACCGTATTATCATGGTGTGGATTTAACATTGACAATCTTCCGTATTGGCTGAAAGACCGGTCCGTAAATAACTGGTCTTTGGTTGCGACCTCTGTATGGAGATACTTCGGACAGAACATGGTGCTTTTCGTTGGTGCGATCATGTCTGTAGATGCAGATCTGTATGAAGCAGCCGAGCTTGACGGTGCAAATAAATGGGAACAGTTCAAACATATTATCTTACCAAGTATTAAAACGATCGTTACGTTAAATGTGATCCTTTCTATCACGGGATCTTTAAGTGCATTCGAGCAGCCATACGTAATCACAAGTGGTGCAAACGGAACAGGAACATACTTCGTAATCATGAACGAGATCGCACATACGAGCCAGAAAGTAGGTCTTGCATCTGCAATGGCAGTTGTATTATTACTGATCATCTTCGCATGTACGATTCTGCAGAAATTATTCTTTAAATATATCTTCCGTGATGCGGAAAGCATGGATGAATCCTATGCTGCAAAACGGGCACGCATGAAGGCTGAAAAAGCCCGCAAGAAAGAAGAAAAAAGGCGTATCAGAGCGCAGAAGAAAGGAGCGGCTGTATAATGGGTAGTCAGGCAGTTACATCGAACAAAAAAAGAAGAAAAAGTTATTCAGCCGGTCATATTATCTGGCTGATCGTGGAGTATGCATCACTGATCTTCTTTGGGATCTGTGCAGTACTTCCAATCGTATCCTGTGTTATCACAGCGTTTAAGACAAACGAGGAATATGCAAATACAAACGTTATGACATTGCCACAGAGCTGGTTGAACTTCGATAACTTCATCAAAGCATTTCAGACAGCGGATATGGGAAGAGCATTTTTGAATTCCCTGCTTGTTATGGTCATTGTACTGTTTGTTTCCGTAATCGTCGGAACACAGATGGCATTCGTGCTGAACCGTTTCCAGTTCCCTGGAAATGCGTTGATCCGTAACTTGTTCTTATTTGCTTCTCTTCTCCCAGGAGTTGCGATGCAGGTTACTGTTTATCAGATCATGACAAACCTTCATCTGGTAAACAGCCTGTATGGATATATCATCATGAGTTGTGGAACGGATGTAATTTCAATCTACATTTTCATTCAGTTTATGGAAAACATACCGTTGTCACTGGATGAATCAGCCATTATTGATGGCGCTTCCTACTGGACGATTTTCTGGAAGATCATGCTTCCACTTTTAAAACCGGCAATCATAACATCCTGTATCTTAAAGGGAGTTGGTGTTTACAACGAGTACTATGCAGCCAACCTTTACCTTCAGAGAAAAGAGCTGCACACAATCGCAATTTCACTGTATACATTCGTAGGACCAATGGGAAGCCAGTACAACCTCATTTGTGCAGGTGTTATCATTTCCTTACTTCCAGCGCTGATCGTATTTATCTGCTGTCAGAAACAGATCTACAGTGGAATCACATCAGGAGCTGTAAAAGGTTAATCTTATAAAAATATGAAAGGAGCTGTTATGATGGACAACCGGGAAAAAGCGGTTCAGATGGCAAACGAAATGAAAGACCATCTGCAGAATGGGATTATCCCATTCTGGAAAAAACTTCGTGATGATGAGTTCGGCGGCTATTATGGCTGGCTGGACTATGATCTCGAGCTTGACAAAAAGGCTGTCAAGGGATGCATTTTAAACAGCCGTATCACATGGTTTTTTGCGAATGCATACACACTGTCCAAAGCACTTGGAGAGGCAGATGAAAGCCTTCTTGCTGAAGCAGAGCATGGATATGAATTCCTGAAAAATGCATGCATTGACAAAGAATTCGGCGGAATCTACTGGTCACTTAAATATGACGGTACACCGGAAGATACTACAAAACATACATACAATCAGGCATTCTGCATTTACGCACTTGCATCTTATTATGAAGCAAGTGGTGACAGTGAGGCACTTGATCTTGCATTCCAGTTATTCCATTTGATCGAGGATAAATGTACCGATGATCTTGGATATATGGAAGCATTCACAAGAGACTTTAAGCCGGAGTCAAACGAAAAGCTTTCCGAGAACGGAGTGTTAGCGGATAAGACCATGAATACACTTCTTCATGTGTTTGAAGCATACACAGAGTTACTTCGTGTGACAGGCAATGAAGAAGTCAAAGAACGCTTAATGTGGATCATGGATACTGTCGCAGACAAGGTTTACAATCCGGTTCTGAAGAGACAGGAAGTGTTCTTCGACAGAGAATATCATTCCATTATTGATCTGTATTCCTATGGTCATGACATCGAAACAGCCTGGCTTTTAGACCGCGGAGTTTCAGTTCTTGGAAGCTTGGAATACCGTGATAAAATGCATGCGATCACAAAGGTGCTGACCAGACAGATTTATGACATTGCATTTGATGGACATTCCCTTTCCAATGAATGTGACAAAGGTAAAGTGGATACAAACCGTGTATGGTGGGTTCAGGCAGAAACCGTTGTCGGTTTCGTAAATGGCTGGCAGCAGGATCCGAAACATGAAGAATACTTAGAGGGAGCGCTTTTGGTCTGGGAATTCATCAAAGAGCATGTGATCGATAAGAGAGAAGGATCTGAGTGGTTCTGGCTTGTAACGCAGGAAGGCAGACCGGTTGCTGGTAAACCGATCGTGGAGCCTTGGAAATGCCCATATCACAACGGACGTATGTGTATGGAAATCATCCGCAGACTTGGTATGAACAAATAAATAAAAATAAGGAGAATCGCCATGGTTCATGAAAAATATTATGAGCTGTTAAAAAAACAGGAAGAACTGTTAAACAGAAAAAATGTAAAGAGTGATTTTTATAATGGTATTTATGACCGTTATGAGTATCCGGTATTAACAAGAGAGCATATTCCGCTTACATGGAGATATGATCTGAATAAAGAGACCAACCCATATTTCATGGAGCGCCTTGGAATCAATGCCGTTATGAATTCCGGTGCGATCGAGCTGAACAGAAAATATTATCTGGTAGCACGTATCGAGGGAAATGACCGTAAATCTTTCTTTGGAGTTGCAGAAAGTGACAACGGAGTAGATGGTTTCCGCTTCTGGGATTATCCGATCCTTTTAGACGATACCTGTCCAGAGGAAACAAACGTATATGATATGCGCCTGACAAAACATGAAGATGGATACATCTATGGTGTGTTCTGCTCAGAGAGCAAAGATACAACGGTAAACGATCTTTCTGCAGCAGTTGCAGCAGCCGGAATCGTTCGTACAAAAGATTTAAAACACTGGGAGAGACTGGATAACCTTGTTACCTTAAACTCTCCACAGCAGAGAAATGTTGTACTTCATCCGGAATTTGTAAATGGAAAATATGCATTTTACACCAGACCAATGGATGATTTCATTGAGACGGGATCAGGCGGAGGAATCGGATTCGGACTGTGCGATGATATTACACACGCAGTCATCGATGAAGAGAAAATGACAAGCTTACGTAAATACCACACAATTACTGAGGCGAAAAACGGTGCAGGTGCGACTCCGATCAAAACAGATAAGGGCTGGATCCATATTGCACATGGTGTTCGTAACACAGCAGCTGGACTTCGTTATGTTATTTATGCATTCGCAACAGCGCTGGATGATCCTTCAAAGGTTATCGCAGAGCCATCCGGACTTCTCATTGGACCAAGAGGAGAGGAACGCATCGGTGATGTAAGCAACGTTGTATTTACAAACGGAGCAATCGTAAATGAGAACAACGAAGTATTCATTTACTATGCATCATCGGATACAAGAATGCATGTCGCAACTACAACACTTGATAAGCTGGTTGATTATGTATTCAATACACCAAAAGATCCAGGACGCAGCGTAGAGTGCGTAGCACAAAGATGCGGTCTGATCGAAAAGAATCTGGAGTTATTAAAATAAGATTAGAGAGAATAAAGAGGATAATAAAATGAGCAAATATAAGATGATTGCGCCGGCAGTACCAAACGTGCCATGGCAGGAGAAACCAGAAGGATTAAAAGGTGCACCAGTATGGAGATACACAGAGAACCCGATTATCGGAAGAAACCCGGTAGAAGGTGTTGCACGTATTTTTAACAGTGCAGTAATGCCTTACGGAGATGGATTCATCGGAGTTTTCCGTGGTGAGCAGACAAACGGAATCCCTTACATCTACCTCGGAAGAAGTAACGATGCCATTCACTGGGAATTTGACAAAGAGAAGATCCATTTCGTAGACCAGAACGGAAAAGAATTTATGCCGGTATACGCATATGATCCTCGTCTTGTTAAGGTCGAAGATACCTATTACATTATCTGGTGCCAGGATTTCTACGGAGCTTCTATCGGACTTGCAAAAACAACCGATTTCAAGACATTCGTACGTTTAGAGAATCCATTCATTCCATTTAACCGTAATGCTGTTTTATTCCCAAGAAAGATCAACGGCAATTATGTAATGCTTTCCCGCCCATCGGATAGTGGACATACACCATTTGGTGATATCTTCTTAAGCGAGAGTCCGGATATGACATACTGGGGAAAACACAGACATGTTATGGGCAAAGGAAGCGAATGGTGGGAGTCCGTTAAAATTGGTGGCGGTGCTGCTCCGATCGAGACTTCGGAAGGCTGGCTGTTATTCTACCATGGCGTAAGTGGAACCTGTAACGGATTTGTATACTCTATCGGTGGAGCAATCTTAGACATTGACAATCCATCTGTTGTAAAATATCGTTGTGAAACATTCCTTCTTACTCCGGAAGAGTGGTATGAAGAGCGTGGTTTCGTACCAAACGTATGTTTCCCATGCGCAACAATCCATGATTCTGAGTCTGGAAAGATCGCAATTTATTATGGAGCTGCTGACAGCTATGTTGGTCTTGCATTCACAAATCTTGATGAGATCATTGATTACATCAAAGAGCACAGTGTAGTGACAGAGGCAGATACAGAGATCGGTATCCGGTAATAAAAATCAAAGAGCCTGCAGACATTTATGTTGAGCAGGCTCTTTATTTATAGACAGGGGGAAAATAATGATGTATATTACACCAGACCATCCAATGTTACAGTATAGTGGAAGAATTGATTTTGAAGATAAAAAAGCGCCCGTATTTATCTATGCGGCAAGCTACGTAAAAATCCGTTTTCACGGAACAAGTGTAAAAGCAGTCATTTCCAATAACCGTGCATATTGGAACAACTATCTTGGCGTGATCGTAGATGGAATACAGACGAAGATCGCATTGAAAGAAGATGAACAGCTGCATACGTATATTCTTGCAGAGCACCTTGCGGATGATGAACATGAACTGATCCTTTTTAAACGACAGGATATCTGCCATATGTTCACATTATATGGACTTGAACTGGATAGGAATGCTATAATAATAGAGCCTTCACTGAAACCGGAGAGAAGAATCGAGGTATTTGGTGACAGTGTATCCTGTGGAGAGGTATCCGAGGCAGTGCAGTATGTCGGAAAGGAAGATCCGGAGCATAATGGAGAGTATTCCAACAGCTGGTATTCCTATTCCTGGATGACAGCACGTAAGCTCCACGCAGAACTGCATGATACTTCACAGGGCGGGATTGCACTTTTAGATCACACCGGCTGGTTTGTGGATCCTCATTTTTACGGAGTGGAATCCTGCTATGACAAATTAGAATACAACCCGGAAATGGGACCGGTAAAACCATGGGATTTTGCAGAGTATACACCGCATGTTGTGATTGTGGCAATCGGACAGAATGACAATCATCCGGAAGATTATATGGCAGAAGATTATGACGGAGCAAAAGCTGAGAACTGGAGAATACATTATAGGGCATTTGTAGAGCGTCTCATGGGACTTTATCCAAAAGCCCAGATCATCCTGCAGACAACACTTCTTCAGCATGATGCAAACTGGGACCGTGCAATCGATGAGGTGTGCGGACAGATCCAGGATCCACGTGTGCATCATTACATGTACAAACGAAACGGCGCAGGAACACCGGGACATCTTAGAATTCCGGAGGCGGAGGAAATGGCAGAAGAATTAACGGCCTACATTGAATCTCTGGGCGATGGGATCTGGAATGAATAGAACCGGAAGGCATAGAACCGGAAGGCATAGAACCGGAAGGTGCAGAATCAGAGCGTAGGATAATCGAAACAGAAGGAAAGGAATGGAAATAGAAGATGAGATATCAGATTGATTATGAAAAGGGGATCGTAAACCGCGGAAACCTTTTCCGTATGAAAGAATTGATGAAAAAAGCAGCAAACGGTGAGAAGCTGGTACTTGGTTTTCTTGGTGGTTCGATCACACAGGGATGCCTTTCTTCCACACCGGAGACATGTTATGCATATCATGTATTTGAGTGGTGGAAAAAACAGTTTCCGGAAGCTGAATTTGAATATGTGAATGCAGGAATCGGCGGAACAACTTCACAGTTTGGTGTGGCACGTGCCCAGAGTGATCTTTTAAGCTACAAACCGGATTTTGTCATTGTAGAGTTTTCCGTAAATGATGACAGCACAGAGCATTTTATGGAGACATATGAAGGTCTTGTCCGCAAAATCTATGATTCCGAGACAAAACCGGCAATGCTTCTTGTACATAATGTATGCTATGACACTGGTGCCAACGCACAGCTGATGCATGCACGTGTTGGAAGATATTATGATCTGCCATCCGTCAGCATGCAGAGCACAATTTATGAAGAAGTAAAAGCAGGAAGACTTCCAAACCGTGAGATCACACAGGATGATCTTCATCCAAATGATGCAGGACACAGCCTGGTTGCTTCTGTGATCACGTATTTCCTTTCCAAAGTATTTGATGTTATGGATGAGGCAGAACTTCCGGCTCCGGAACTTCGTGCACCATTTACTTATAATGATTATGAGGATTCCGTACGTTATGACAACAGAAACAGCAGACCGGAACTGAATGGATTTGCCGCAGATACTTCCAAACAGGAAGGAATTACCGACTGTTTCAAAAACGGATGGAGTGCATCCAAAGTTGGAGACAGCATCCGCTTTGAATTAAGAGGCGGAAGCATCGCTGTGCAATATAGAAAAACGATCAACAAACCAGCTCCGGTAGCAGAAGTAGTGATCGATGGAGATACAGAGCATGCATATCGTCTGGATGCAAATTTTGATGAGACATGGGGCGATAAACTCGAACTTGAGACCGTTGCAGAGCATCTGGAAAACAAGCTTCATACCGTTGATATCCGCATCGTAGAGGCATCTGAGAAAGATCAGAATGGATTTGATCTGATCTCTGTTATTGTTTCCGGCTCACACAAGGCGAAAAAGACATCCGGGGAACTGATCTTTTTAGATCCGGCTCTGACACATAATATCTGGGGAGGATCAAAACTCCGCACAGAGTATGGTTATCCGGTAGAGGGCGATGATATCGGAGAATGCTGGGGAATTTCAGCACATCCAAACGGAGATGGTGTAATCCGTGAAGGTGCTTTTAAAGGCATGCATCTTTCTGAACTCTGGGCAAAAAATCCGGAATTATTCGGAAATCCGACAGAGGATCGTTTCCCACTTCTGATCAAGATCATTGATGCAAAAGCAGATCTAAGTATCCAGGTGCATCCAGACGATGAATATGCATTAAAGAATGAGAATGGCTCTCTTGGAAAAACAGAGTGCTGGTATGTATTAGACTGTCCGGAAAATGCAAGCCTTGTAATCGGTCACAATGCATCAACAAGAGAAGAATTAAAAGAGATGATCGAACAGAAGAGATGGTCAGAACTGATTCGTGAGATTCCGATCAAGAAGGGTGATTTCATTCAGATCGATCCGGGAACCGTACATGCAATCAAGGGTGGTTTCCAGATCTTAGAGACACAGCAGAACAGTGATATTACTTACCGTGTATACGATTATGATCGTCTGTCAAACGGTAAGCCAAGAGAACTTCATGTACAGAAGAGTATTGATGTTATCACAGTTCCTGCAAAACCGGTCGGAGAAAGTGTACGTTCTGTAAACGGACTTCCACTCAACCGTCTGAATCTGTTATACAGCTGCAATTACTATTCCGTATTCAAACTTGAAGTTTCCGGAAATACACAGGTAGAGCAGAAATATCCATTCCTGCTTATGACAGTTGTAAGCGGACAGGGATCAGTAAACGGACATCTTCTGAAAAAAGGTGATCATTTTATCGCACCTGCAGACTGCAAATCTCTGAATTTTGAGGGAAATATGCAGATCATTGCATCCACACGATAGAACGGAATCAATAGATACAGACAGAACAGGAAGATCACGCAGGCTGCGAAGTGCATCGACGCTTTGCAGCCTGTTTTAAATAGGAGAACATATATGTTATCTTTAGTAGTTAATGTATAGTAAGTTAAATAATAAATATATCCCCATAAACTCAGTAAATATAAGGGTTTGTTAGGATATATCATTGTAAAGTATGTGTACCTTAAAAATTGAATATTAAATAATTATTATACAGTAGAATAATG
>CAKRMH010000004.1 GCA_934364805.1 uncultured Lachnospiraceae bacterium | reverse complement strand
TGGTAATGATTTGTATCCACTACCTGTCCTTCGCTATTTAAACCATATTGTTTAATTTCATTACTTCCAAGCTTTGCAAATATATCCTCACCTGTGGGTAACTGATAAAACTTGAACTTTGCCTTTTTATTAATGTCCATATTTTTATTCTCCCAATCTGGCTACAAAAGAACTATTTTGTAGCCAGATCCTCTATTTAATTAATGACTAACAGATTGTAAAAGAATAATCCTTATCAGTCTCCGCACTGATACGGTAATCCTCTTCAACATCAGTTCCCCAGCTGTCGATGCCTCCAACACCTCTTACTGCGCCATATATGCATAAAACAGTTCTTCTTGCCGGTGGCAGTTCCTCATGGTGAAGAGCGTTTTCAATCTCAGATGCTGTATAAGGCAGACAAGAAAATGCAAATTTTTCATCATTCTTTTCAATGCGCAGTGTCTGTGATGAGCTATCTGTCCCCGGAGAGTCCCTTATATAAATATTTGTCAGCCAATGTTGGCATAATAAATCTCATTCCAAATACTGGGAATTCAGGAAGCCCCTGTACTCCATTATAATGTACATCTACGCGAATCTTTCCAGATACATCAACGCTATAGCTCACAAGAACAGTTGTCGCCGGAGTTGTTATGGTCTCGTATGTATATTTTACGACAATTTCATCAGCATAAACATCACCGCCATAGCTGTTATTATCAGGTGCGTATTGTTTTTGCTCCTTGCCGTCCATGATCACCTGTATTCCCTTACAGTCAATAAACATATCTGCTGAAAGCCAGCTTCCACTTTTAATATGGAACTTGCTTCCCCTGTCATTATCTGTCAATGCTCTCCAGAAAGTAGGTTTTGGACAACGGTACAGCCACTCATATCCATTTTTAACGATAGATTCCAGTCCACCCTGTGCATAAGAAAAAATATAATCAAATCCCTCCCCATGTACACCAAGTGTATAGTCACCATAGACCACTCTTAATTTATCTGTATAAGCCATAGTAATACCTCACCTCCTGCATTGCCGGTTTCTCTTTCCTGTCAGCAAATACGATTCCATTTGCTGAAAATTCATAATCTGCCGGTTTATCATCAAAATCTCCACCATAGCGTAAAACATCTTTTCCTGTCACCGGATCTTTTACCATAATTGCCTGATCAATAAAATCCCATATAAATCCGCCATGATACCTATCATATTTGTCAATCAGCTTCATATAAGAGCCAAGTCCTCCCATGGAATTTCCCATATCATGCATGAATTCACATAAAATATACGGTTTCTTCGGATTATTATTCAAGTATTCCTCTACATCCTCAGGTTTTGCATACATTCTGGTCTCCAAGTCAGAAATAGTATCCTCATATGCCCTATTATAATAAGAGCTTTCATAATGAACTAATCTTCCATCCTGCTTTTCAGCAAAATAAACGTTCATTGCCTCAATGTCATCTCCTGCATAGGATTCATTTCCTAATGACCAGAAAAGGATGGATGTATGATTTTTAAAAGTCTCAAAATTGTTTTTTGCACGATCAAGTACTGCATCTCTCCACTGTGGAAAAGACCCCGGTACATTACATGATGGTTCGATTGCCCCTAGCTTTTGGAATGAGCCATGGCTCTCCAGATTTGTTTCTGCCATCACATAAATACCTGCATTGTCGCACATATAGTACCATGGTATCTGGTCAGGATAGTGGCAGGTACGAACAGAATTAATATTGTTCCTGAGCATACAGGATATGTCTGCTTTCATATCTTCCACACCAATGCATCTTCCTGTTTTTGCATTCCACTCATGACGGTTTACTCCTGTGATAACAAGTCGTTTTCCATTCAGATAAATTACTTTATCTATAATCTCTATTCTTCTGAAACCGATATCATAAGGAATTACCTCTGCCAGGGAACCATCCTCTGCTTTAAGCTCAACATAAGCATGATATAAATATGGATTATGATTATCCCACAGTTTGACATTTTCCAAATCAACACAAATCGAGCCTTCCATATGGTCGTTTTCTTTAGTTAACTGTAATGACTTCTCTACTAATATATTTTCTTCTCTGTCCTTTAAAATAAAGCGTGCAGTTACATGCTGACTGTCAGGAGCAGATACCTTCATGCAGACAGATACGCTTCCGCTTTCATTATCCTGATTTAACACAGGTTTGAACCATACATCCTCCAGATGAACATCCGGGATTGCCTTCAAAGTAACATTTCTGAAAATACCAAAGAAACGGAAAAAGTCCTGATCCTCCAAAAATGCCGCAGTGCTCATCTTATGTACCTGTACTGCCAGTACATTTCCCTTTTCTCTAATGTATGGTGTCAGATCAAACTCAGAAGGTGTGAAGCTGTCCTCGGCATACCCTATAAACTGACCATTCAGCCACAGATACATCGCCTCTTCCACACCCTCAAAACAGATGTGAATTCTTTTTCCACACATCGTTTCATTTAAGTCAAAACGTTTAATATAAGAACCCACAGGATTATATTCTGCATCTGAAAACATCCCCGCTTCTTTCCCAGTACTTTCCATGCTGTAGGCTCCTCTGTGGTACTCTTTTCCTTCCCACGGATACATCGTATTGATATAACGGATTTTATCATAGCCAGCCAGTTCAATATGCCCCGGAACCATAATTTTATCAAAACCAGCTGCATCAAAACTTTCCTCATAAAATTTTTCCGGTCTGCTCATTACATTTTTGCTAAAAGCAAACTCCCATTGACCATTTAAGGACTGTAACAGCGGATTTTCGTTTCTTTCTATATCTGCATAGTCCTTATAGTAACAATGGTCGCTGTGTGCATCCAACTGATTTACACGGAATACTTCCGGATTGTCCAACCATTTCATATCAGCGTTCATAATCTTCCTCACTTTCCATACAGCCCCTAAAATATATTTCAGAGGCTGCATGTTGTAATTGTCCTATTTTTTAATATACACCTACAAAGGAGATGACAGGAGCAACTCTTGAATCCTCAATATGTATTCGCTCATCTTCTGTCATCCCTTTGTATTCCATGTCAACACTTCTCCATCTGTTCTCTAAGTTTCTGGTTCGCTGCTTCCACATTCATTCTTGACATAATAAATGTAATTACTAATGACAGCATCATTGGAATCCATAAATACATAATATAAAGCATATTCATACAGGATGCAGGTTGTACGGTCGCTTCCTTAACAAAACCACTTGCATCAAGCAGCCATCCGCAGAGGGCAACTCCGATTCCACCTCCGATTTTGGTTCCAAAAGATGTACAGGAATACATGGTTCCATCAATGTGTTTACGCTTTGTAAGGTAAGTATATTCTGAACAGCTTGCCACAACAGCTCCCATATCTCCCTGCCATGGTGCCATTCCAAGTGCTGCGATTGCGGTAAAAACAAGCATCAGCGGAACACTTCCCATATAGCCTGCAAAAATAACACCGACACGGCCGGCTGTTCCAAGAATGTATCCTGCAAGATTCATTCGATATAATCCCTTCATCTTTTCTACAAGCATAGGTGTAATACACATTGCGATGATGACAGGGATATTAATTGCCCAGGAAAAGACCGAATATAAATCTTCATTTTTCAAAACATAAATCATATAGTAAATACCCATATTTAACATGGCAGAGTAGATCTGCTGGCAAATATAAGTAACACAAATCATAAGATAATATTTATTGGAAAATAAAAGTTTTGCGGCTTCAATCAGACCATATTTTTCTTCCGTCTGTTCTCTGCCCGCCTTTAATTCTTCCTCCGGAAGTTCTTTGATTGAGAATACGGAAATTGTGTTTACAATCAGTCCGATTACTGCGTATACGATTGCTACGGTTCTCCATGCAGCAGCTCCACCGCCTGCCATTCTTACAAACTGAACGGTGATAGATTGAATGATCAGACTTGTTAAAAACGCAAAAATAAAACGGAACGACCCCATTTCTACCCGTTCTTTGCTATTTTTTGTACAAAACGTAACCAGTGATGCATAGGCAATGTTGTTTGCAGTAAAAAATACTGCATTCAGCAAAGTATATGCAATAAAAAACCATGCATACTGTGCTGTTTTTCCAAGACTTTCCGGTATTGCAAAGTTCGCCACAAGCGTTACCGCACAGCCAATATATGCATAAAGCATCCACGGTCTTGCTTTTCCAAGTCTGCTCTTTGTTTTGTCAATCAATGTACCAAAAAACATATCACTGACACCGTCAAATAATTTTGATACCATGATCAATGTTCCGACAACTCCCGGATTTAACCCTACCGTATTTGTCAGATACAACATTACAAATGAGGAAAGAAATGCATACACGACATTTCCTGCCAGATCTCCGGTTCCATACCCCACCTTGTTATACCATTTCAGGTATTTCTTTTCTTCCATGTGAAACTTCTCCTTTCGATTACCCTTATTTTTGTTTCCACAACTTTGTTACGGATAGTATATAAAAACTGATGTCGGAAAACCATATCATAAATTACACAAAACATGCACAAAATGGTATAATTGCATCAGGGACTGAACACAGATTTTATATATTTCAAATTATTATTTCATGAATATTTTCAATTATCGTATGGGGGACTCAAATGTATACAAATAATGCATATCTGAATAACTCAACAATCGACAGAAAAGATAAATCAAAGCCTCTCGTCGTAACCATGTGTGGAACTTACAAGTTATATACGCACCCTAAACTTCCCACCTGGAGGCCACGTGGCAGAGTTGATTTTCAGTTGATCTTTATTGCTGCCGGGAAAGCTCATTTTCATTTTGATAACGATGAGGAAGAAACGATTGTTCATGCTGGTCATATGGTTTTATACCGTCCAAAAGAACCACAGAAATATGAATATTATGCCAAAGACCAGACAGAAGTTTACTGGGTTCATTTTACAGGAAACAATGTCACTAATCTGCTCCGTTCCTATGGATTGACAAATGATAAAAGGGTGTTCCACTGTGGTTCTGGTTCGGAATATCAGTATCTTTTTCGTGCCATGATAAATGAATTACAAATGTGTCAGGATAGCTATTCTGAAATGCTTGAAATGTATTTAAGACAAATTTTTATAAAACTACAGCGCCACTTTAAATCTTCTATCACCACAGTGAACTCCCATGCCGCTGAGGAAATAGACAAAGCAATTTCTTATTTCAGTGAGCATTACAATGAACCGATCAGTATTGATGACTATGCTGAACAAAATCATGTCAGTGCCAGTTGGTTTATCCGTAATTTCAGATTATATGCCGGAATTACACCAAAACAATTCATTTTGCAAAAAAGAATATATAATGCCGAAGCACTACTTCAGAATACACAATATAATATCAATGAGATCGCACAAATTGTTGGTTATGATAATCCACTATATTTCAGCCGGATTTTTCAAAAGGCAAAAGGGCTGTCACCTTCTGAATATCGTAAAAACATATAAAAAATGCAAAAAGCAGAGGATTGGAATCTCTGCTTTTTGCAATTTTTGTCCATTTATTTTTTTATTTTGGCAAGTAATATCTCCTTTCGTGTTTTATAATGACAGCGTAAACAGAAAGGAGATGAACTTCCATGAGAAACAAATTCCACAACTTTATTGAAAACTTACTTAGCTTTTATGCAACATTCTTCACAAGAGGATTTTATCATTTTTAAATATTATTCATATCTGTTCTCTTGCAACCGTAAGGAAATAAGATAACAATCCTGTCTCTATCATTTGTCACACCTTCTTTAAAACAGGCATACGGAAAATCTGTATCAGAAGCGGAATTACCATGATAAACCATACAATTGGCTCCGCTAAGATAACACCGGTATATCCAAGCCATGGAACCAGTGTCAATGCGATAACAATTTTCCCGAGCATCTCAAGAGAGCTTGATACAAGCGGAGTCACATGATCTCCAAGTCCCTGCATCGCATTACGTAGTACACAGATGACAGCCGTCACATAATAAAAGAGCGTATCAAATTTCAGATAATTGGTTGCATTTGTGATAACTGTATCATTATAAGTTCCTGTAACGAGGTGCACCAGCCACGGGCCGACCGTATAGCTTGCAATGATCGTAAGCGTACACCAGATGCAGGTATATAAAATTGACAGGCGGATTCCCTTCTTAACACGATTGATCTTCCCTGCTCCAAGATTCTGCCCGCAATAGGTAGCCATCGTCTGTCCGAATACGGTAAACATAATCATAAAGATCTCCGAAATCTTTCTCGCCGCGGTATGTGCCACAATGATCTCCTGTCCCAGTTTGTTGATGGCAGTCTGTAATGTCAATGAGCCAATGTTGATCAGGGAGCTCATAAATCCCATCGACATGCCTGCACCGATCATATTCTTTATCATCTCCGGATCGTGATCTTTAAAATCCTCCTTCTCCAGCCTTAACATATCGTATTTACGGATCATATAGATCCAGCAGATCACAAAGGCCACAATCTGGGCAAGCACAGTTGCAAGCGCAGCTCCTCGTACTCCTGCTTTCAAGACCATCACAAAGAACAGATCTCCAACAATATTAAGTCCAACCGAAACAGCAAGAATAATCAGTGGAGTAAGTGTATCTCCGAGTGCACGTAACGCTGAGGCACAGGCATCATAGAGAAACGTTGCCAAAAGCCCTGCTATGATAATCCATATGTAAGAAGCAGCAACCGAAACCAGCTCTTCCGGGACATTTAAAAAATTCAGGATCGGCCTTAAAAATAAAAGTCCTGCTGCAGTTAACAGCACTGCAATCCCGCATCCAAGCATCAGTGATGCTGCAAAAGATTTCTTCACGCCCTTCATATCTTTTGCCCCGAATTTCTGTGCTGTAATAATTGCAAATCCATTTGACAGTCCCATCAAAAATCCGATGATCAGATTACTGAGTGTTGTCGTTGCACCAACAGCGGCCAGCGCATCCTCCCCCAGAAAAGAGCCCACGATACGTGTATCCACAAGACTGTAGGTCAACTGTAACAGATTAGCCAGAAAAATCGGTAATGCAAATGCCAGAATCAATGTGGATGGTTTTCCTTTTGTAAGATCTTTCATTCTTCCTCTCCTTTGTATCTTCTCAGGCAATGCCTGTATTTTCAAACTACGCCGCATTATTATATTCTGTTTTCTACAATTAATCAACGAATTTTTATCCGGAATTTTCTTTTCTTTTGTTCAAAATTTCTAGGTAATTATCTCTATTTTTTCCTGTAGTACAAACCTCCAGGATATGATATAAAAAAAGTATCTAATTTATGAATTGGGGAGGTTTTCATAATGAAATATACAAATCCTGTCTTAAAAGGATTTTATCCGGACCCAAGCGTCTGCTTTGCCGATGGAAAATACTATATGGTATGCAGTTCTTTTCAGTATTTCCCAGGCGTCCCGCTTTTTGAAAGTGAGGATCTTGTCAACTGGACCCAGATCGGTCATGTTCTGACAAGGAAAAACCAGATTATGCTCTCACATGTTGAAAGCTCCGGCGGTGTTTTTGCTCCGACCATCCGTTACCATGACGGAAGTTTCTACATGGTAACTACTAATAATTCCACGCAGACAAACTTCTACGTCTATACAGATGATATTCACAAAGAATGGTCCGATCCTGTTCCGGTTGCCCAGGGAGGCATCGATCCATCTCTTTACTTTGAAGACGGCAGAACCTTTTTTATCAGCAATGGCACCGATGATTCCGGAATCTATGGAATCGTACAGTGCGAGATTGATATTGCAACCGGCAGAAAACTGACCGAAAGCAAATGCATCTGGCAGGGATCCGGCGGACGTTTTATTGAAAGTCCACATATGTATAAGATTCATGGTGAATACTATCTTATGGTCGCAGAAGGCGGCACCGAATATGGTCACATGATCACCTATGCAAGAGGCAGCTCTGTCTGGGGACCATTTCAGGGTTATCCTGACAATCCAGTACTGACTAATCGAAACAAAGCACCTTATATCATTCAGGGAATTGGCCATGGTGAACTGGTCACCGATCCCTATGGAGACTGGCACATCTTAAGCCTTGGTTTCCGCCAGATTCACCTGTGGCAGGCATATCATACCCTTGGCCGTGAAGTTTTTCTCACTCCTGTTACCTTCCATGAAGATGGCTGGTTCACCGCAGGAAAAGACAAGACTACAGACGAAAGCTATGAGATCAAAGGGGACTTTCTGCAAAAGCCTTTAAAGACCTACTCCTTTGATACAACCGATCCTGCCATTGACTGGTGCTATCTCCGTCATCCTTATGAAGAGAACTATACTTTCGGTGAACATGATCTGACCATTTATGGAACCGAACTTACACTTGAAGATGTAGATTCTCCTACTTTTGTTGGTATCAGGCAGCGTGACTTCTGTTTCGAAATGTATGCAGATCTTATGGTCGATCACGGTGAGGGTGGAATCACGGTATATTCCACGGAAAACGAGCATTATGACATTGCCGTTTTGCGGACACTCAACGAATCCCAGATCGTATTCAAGCGGAATATCGGTGGTATCAAGCATATTGAAAAAGCCATCCCTCTTCCGCCATCCAATACGGTCCGCCTCATCATAAAAGCAGATTCCCTGACCTACTCCTTCTATGCCGTCGTAGATGGCAAAGAAGTTCTCCTTGGAACAGCTCTGTCCAAATATGTTTCCACGGAAGTCAGTGGAGGGTTTACCGGTGTCATCCTTGCATTCTACGCAACCGGGAATAACGAAGTCTGCATAAAAGATTTTCAGATAAAATATCTGCCACAAATTTAAATAACTCTTTCTATAAAAAAATGAACCTTCAAAAGTCCGTTTTCATGTAACTTTTGAAGGTTCTTTTTTATGATTCTATAACCTATCTTGTAATTTCAAACTTAAATTTATTGCTGCTCCACACATTATCTGTAAAATGGATCTCAATATCCTTCCAGTCTGCCGGAACTTCATATCCAATTACACCGTTCATTTTCTTACCTGCTGCAATGGTTCCGTCCAACTGATTTGCACTTTCATTTTCCAACAGTGCATTTAAAGAATAATTCAATGCATAATCATCCGCATATGCTTCAAAGCTTGCCATACTACTTACATTTACCTCAGAATTTGAATTATTTTCAATTTCAAATTCAATCAGGATAAATTCGTTTCCGTCAGAAGGCTGATTATACTCAGATCCGGTACTCTCCGTATAATTCAGCATAGTCACCCGTACTCCGTTCATTTCAGCAGTCTCGCCAATACCAAATGTATCTTTTTCTTCTGACACATCATCTGTACTTTGTGATTGTCCGGAATTATGATCTCCTGCAGATTGCTCTGTATTATTTGTAGTCTGTCCAGAATTACTCTCAACTTTCTTAGGTTTTTTATCACCACCACCTGCTATAGCAGAAATGATCAACAATGCAACAACAATGATAACAATCCACTTACCGATTCCACCTTGTTTTTTCCTGCAATTTGGACATACCTTCGCTCCCTTAGGTATTTCCGTTTTACAATACTTACATAATTTTGTCCCTTTTTCTTTTTCCATTTTCTTTCCTCCTTATTTTATCCTACTTTATACTACTTTATCCTACTTAGTGGTATATGTCAATCATCTAGCGTATATATATTAATAACACGAAAATAAAGTGAGGTTTTTCGATCATGAAACCATTAAAAGATAAAGTGAGTATTACTCTTGATTCTGATTTGATTGCACAATTAAAAATTCTTGCCGAGAGCGAAGACCGCTCTTTTTCTCAATATATAAACAAGATTTTAAAAGAATATCTAAACCAAAATACAAAAAAGAAAGAAACATAGCAGCTTCACTTATGTTTCTTTCCAATTATAGGATTCTTTTTTCAATTCATGGTATGCAGCGAGCATACATCGGGAGGAAAACTTCTAAAATAATATTGGTTCTATCACCGTACATATCAAAGCTGCAACTACGATAAGAATTACGTATGCAATGATGTATCCGAATGCCCGAATCAGTATATTTTGTTGTCTCAAAATCGGAATTCTCCTTCTTACTCCACGATAATCGCACACAAGAAATATAAAAATTATATGCATAATCCATATGATTCCACGTTCAAATCTCTGTATATTTATATTCAGGAGCTCTCCACTGCTATCCCGAAACTCTAATGTCAGGCAAAAATACGTAATAAAAATATAACCAGCCACCGCAAGAATCATTTTCCATATATTTCCTGTTCGAAAACCAGGAATTCTATATGCGTCATAACTTTTTATATGAGGTTCATTCCCAGTACCCTGTACTACATAATCCCCCCTGCATTTTTTTAACGCATTTTCGAGTTCAAGCACATTCTGATATCGATCGCCTTGTCTCATCTCTGTACAATGTTTCACTATTTTCCCCACATCTCCATCTGCCAACTGATCCGTTGGAAAATCATGGGTTAAAAGATAATTTAACAATACACCAAGTCCATAAATATCCGTCCTGGCATCCGTCTGTCCGAATCCAAACTGTTCTGGTGCTGCATATCCTTCCGTTCCCATCATCATCGTATCTTTTACTTTTCCCGGTTGATAACGTCTTGCAATATCAAAATCAATCAGTTTGACCTTACCTTCATTGGTTATCATAACATTTTCAGCCTTTAAATCCCTGCATATGATGGATGGTCTGGCATTATGAAGTGGATACAAAGCCCTGCAGAGTTCTATCGTAATCTCCACTGCTTCTTTCGCAGAAAACTGATGTTCCTGTGACATCTCTTCCAGATTTTTTCCATCTATGTATTCTTCAATAATCACAAGCTCATTTTCCTTCTGTAAGCATTCATAAATCTGAGGGATATAAGGATTCATGTTTTCCATCAGGAACGTATAAATAGCGTACAATTCCACTGAAACTTTTTTCTGCACACAGATTCTTCCATCTATTCGGTTTCTTACAATATGTACCTTTTCATTATCATTTAACTGCCCCATATCCTTGTATTCTGATAACCGATATTCCTCAGCAAGCTTCATTTGCAGCCTCCTTGCTTTTTTCCCTGAAAACTATATAATTATTCTATTATTTTTCATTCGTCAATTCAAGGAGGCATTATGGCATTAAAAAATACAAATGAATTAATGAAGTTACTTTCTTCAACAAAAAATGTTACAGAGTTAAAACAATATACCGATTTTCTTTCTGGTTCTGAACTTCCAATAACCTTCCCTGAATATCTGAACACCCAGATGGCATCTCATCATCTGACCGCTTCTGAATTAATCCGTGAAGCACATCTCCAACGTAATTATGGATATCAGATACTGGATGGTAAGCGCAACCCATCCCGTGATAAAGTTATTGCATTATGTCTCGCCCTCCATTTAAATATTACCGATACACAACGTGCGCTCAACATTTCCCAAAACGGACAGTTATATTCGAAAAGCAGAAGGGATTCTATCCTCATTTTTGCAATAGAAAAAAACCTGTCCGTAATGGATACCAATGAACTTTTATTTGAAATGAATGAACCTATTTTAACTTAAAAAAGCGCCCTGTCTGAATCACCAGCGTCGGCAGAAAAGCGAGTCCCGCTATCGTAAATATCTGCCCTGTTCCAAGCGGTGCAATCTGAAACAGTCCATGCAGAGCCGGGATACACAAAACGCACATAAGCAGGCCGGTTCCTGCCGCAAATGCTGCAACGCTCCACAGATTACTTTTTATTCCGATCTGTACAAGCGAGGCATTCCCGCTTCTGCATGTGAATCCATGAAACAGCCGTGCCATCGTCAATGTGGAAAAAGCCATGGTACTGGCGGCAGCTGCACTTATGGAATCTCCCATGTAGAATGCTGCCAGAGTCACTGCTCCGATCAAAACTCCGTATAAAAGCAGGCTGTGCGAGAATTTTGCAGTAAAAATCCCCGCTTTCGGATTCCTCGGTTTCTGATCAAGAAGCCGCAGATCCGATGGCTCCATTCCGATTGCAAGTGCCGGAAGGGAATCTGTAAGCAGATTGATAAACAGCAGATGCACCGGCTGAAACGGCATATGAAGTCCACCGAAGGTACAGTACAGTACGACAAGGATTGCTGCAAGATTGCCTGATAATAAAAATAAAATTGCATTCTGTATGTTCCGGTATACATTCCTGCCGTTTAATACCGCCTTTATGATCGTTGCAAAATTGTCATCCGCAAGAATCATGGCAGCTGCATCTTTTGCAACCTCTGTTCCTGTAATTCCCATTGCAATTCCAATATCAGCTTTCTTTAAAGCCGGCGCATCATTGACCCCGTCTCCGGTCATGGCTGTAATATGCCCTTTTTTCTGCCATGCACTGACGATCCGGATCTTATCTTCCGGCGATACTCTTGCATATACTGAGATATTTTCAATGTTTTCTTCGAGTTCCTGATCCCCCATCTGCTTCAGTTCCTGGCCGGTCACAGCCTTGTCACCAGCTTTGAAAATTCCGATTTTTTCAGCAATCGAAACAGCAGTGATCTTGTGATCCCCGGTGATCATAACGGGTCTTATTCCTGCACCGATTGCTTCTTTTACGGCACGCACCGATTCCTCCCTTGGCGGGTCCATCATCGACACCAGTCCAAGAAATACCAGCTGTGTTTCACTTTCCTCTGTCAATTGTGTTTGTGTATATTCTCTATATGCAAATGCAAGCACACGCATCCCTTTTTGCGAAAAAAGGAGATTTTGTTTTTGTATCCTTTCTTTATCCTCCTGAGTAATTACTCTTACTCCATTCTCATCTGCGATTCCTGTAATGCGGTCCAGAAGGACATCCACTGCTCCTTTCGTAAAAAGCATTGGCACATTGTGCACCATATATTTGGTCGTCATGCATTTTCGCTCTGAATCAAACGGCAGCTCTGCAAGTCTTGGCATCATGGAACGCAGATGTTCCACAGCACCTTCCTTTGCAAAAACAGGAATCTGTTCTGCCATGGCAAGCAGACAGCTTTCCGTTGGATCACCAATTGTTTTTCCCTCACGGATGCACGAATCATTATTTAATATGGCATTGTACAGAAAATACCTGTGATCCTGTCTCCAGATATCCAGTTCCTTTGGCATCATGCATGTTCCACCAATATAGATCTCCTGTACAGTCATTTTATTCTGTGTCAATGTTCCAGTCTTATCCGAGCAGATCACTGATACGCAGCCAAGACTTTCCACCGCCTTTAGATCTTTGATGATTGCATGCTCTCTTGCCATCTTTCCGGTTCCCATCGCCTGCACAATAGTCACGATCGATCCGAGTGCTTCCGGTATTGCAGCAACCGCAAGTGCAACTGCAAAAAGCAGCGCATCAAGTATCTCTGCCCCCTGCCATACCTCAAGTGCAAGCACAAGTGCGCTTACTGCCAGAATAAAACCTGCCAGCTTCCTGCTGAATCCATCCAGACTGATCTGCAGCGGCGTACGCTTCTCTTTTGTATTATTCATAAGCCTTGCAATCTTTCCGATCTCTGTATCCATTCCTGTCGCAGTGACAAGTACCATCCCTCTTCCATATGTAACAAGGCTGCCGGAAAAGACCATGTTCTTCCTGTCTCCAAGCGGAACTTCTCCCGGAATCATTTCGTCAATTTTTTCAACATTGGCAGATTCTCCGGTAAGAGAGCTTTCATTTACCTGAAGGGAATGGCTCTCAAGAAGTCTTCCATCTGCGGCTGTCAGATCTCCCGCTTCCAAAATCAGCAGATCTCCAGGCACGATCTCCTCCGATGGAATCTCCTGCTTTTTCCCATCTCTTATAACCTTTGCATGTGGCGACGATAATTTTTTTAGTGCTTCCAGTGATTTTTCTGCTTTGACATACTGAACAGTTCCAAGCACCGCATTCAATACGATCACAGCCAGAATTACGATCGTACTTTCGGGATTTCCCGAGAACATGGAAATCACGGCTGCAATTATAAGGATGATCACCAAAAGATCTGCAAACTGTCCGGCAAAGACGATTCCAATACTCTTTTTCTTTTGTTCCGTCAGCTGGTTTCTCCCATACCGCTCCATGCGTTTCTGTGCTTCGGCACTGCTTAATCCCATTCCCGCCTGATATTGCTTCTGCACCTCTTCTTTTGTCATCTGATAAATTTCTTTCATGAGCTCCTCCTTTTCCTATAAACAAAAAAGACCTTCTGTGCACCAAAATAAATGCACAAAAAGTCTTGTTTAACATCGGTTATCTGCTTCCGGTCCCTGTGGACGTACTGACGGAACACAGCACATGTGAGATTCACATGCAACTACTCCCTCTTTGTTGATACAAATCTATCATATCCATGTTCCAGTGTCAACGCACTGGCATTTTCTTTACCGGATCTTTACCAGCCTTTCGCCTGCTACAGCTGTCTTACCATATCCGCATCAAAGACAACCTGTGAAAGGTGATCAACTTCGATCTGATAAAGCGCATTCGCCGCAATATGTTCTGCAGCCTGCTCCAGATCACGGATTCCTGTCGTATCAGCATACTGTTCGATCAACGCATCCAGTGCTTCATCCGTGATAATGCATTCTTCTTCCCGCATTCCCATACGTTTTAACACTTTTGGGAGCGCAAATTTTGAGAAAATAACCTTCTTTTCTTCCGGTGTATAATCCGGGATCTCGATCACTGCAAATCTGGATAAGATCGGAGCACTGATCTGATCTTTCTCGTTGGCCGTTGCGATCGGATAAACACCAACCGTCGGGATCATACATTCCATATAATTATCTGTAAAGCCAAGATTGTCTAACAGTGTCAGAAGGACATCTGCCGGGTTGCCATTTCCTTTTCCGGCTGCTGCCTTATCCAGCTCATTGATAATAAATACCAGATTGGATTCTCCCGCCATGGAAAATGCATCCATGATCAGCCCCGGTTTGGCGTTCGAATAAATCCGCGAGCTTCCGGTCAGCTGCTCCGGATCATGAATGGAGCTCATATCAAGCGTTGTCCATGGCAGTTTTAAAATACGTGCAACCGCATAAGCGATCTGGGATTTACCGGTTCCAGCAGGTCCGATCAGAAGAATACCATACGCAGGAAGTGTATGTGTCCGGTTGATCTGGATAATTGTCTCAATAATTCTCTGCTTTACACGTTCCATGCCATACAGTTCTTCGTCAAGGATCCGTCTTGCCTCAGCCGGATCGATTGCTTCAAAATAATTGCTTTTCCACTGTACATTCATCATAATGGACAGTGCTCTCTGTGCATGACGTCTTTCTTCCGGCGATACCTCATTGGATCTTGCAACAGCAAGATTTCTTCTTGCCCATAAACGGATATTATCCGGAAGCGTTCTTCCCGCACAGTTCATGAAATCCGTGATGCTCTGAATGCTTGTCAGCTTCATATCATCTCCGCTTTCTTCCTGCTCTTCATCCTCATTCATTTCTTCTGGTGCACTGCTAGCAAGAAGCCGTTCGATCATAAACTGTAAAAATCCATCTTCCGCTGAGAGCTTGGTTCCACCGCCAAAAGCGATCTCTCGGATCTTATAAACCGCATATCCTTCCGGTCTGTTTTCTCCCGAAAGCCGCACATTAATATGATTCTCACCAAGCCACTTTAACAGGCTTACAAACCTGGAATCGATCTGCAGGATATCTGCACTGACGGTTCCATCCTCTTCCTCAAATTCAAATGACGTGCGCCGGATCGGATTGGTGAATTTACCACAGGAATGGTGATTCCACTTTCTTTTTTCATTATCCAGCAAAAGTAACGGTTTGTCTGCGGTAGGCTTTGACTCATTGGACTGAAATGTCGTATATGTACATTCCGCCGTAACTTTATTATCCTGTTCCTCATTAAAATCAAATACTGGCATATCTAACCCTCTCAATTCCCTTGTAATCTGAAACACTCTGTTTCTAATGATTATACGATAAACAGCAGCCACCATGCAACTGCCTTAATCAAAGCAGTGGTATTTTTCGTTGGCATATAGTATCGATCTGCGCACAGACTGCCTTCTGTTCTTGTCCCGCATAGAGCTTCACACTGACTGCAATTGCATATACACTGTATCTTTCGTCTTTCAACCGCTCTGGCTCTGCAGCCCCGTATGTGTTCCCGGTCAATGCAAGTACTGCCTCATTCAGCTGTTCGAGATAACCAAAAAGTGTCTCTTTCCCCTCTGTAATCGGAATCTTTTCCATTCCATGAAGACTTTCATATTCAAAAACAGATACCGCTTCCAGGCAAAGATGCAGATGTCCGTCAATATCTGAGGCTTCCATCAGGATATCCGGTCTTTTCTGGTAGCACGACAGAAAGTATGTTTTTGCGTCCTCTACGTTCTTTTCTGCAAAAAGTGAAAGCATCTGCTCCACAACCTCACCCGTCTCATTTTTGGCACCGATCATGCCAACTTTGCATTCCCGCACCTTAAGTCTGCGGTATTCCGTCCATACCATAAGTAGAAATTCGGACAAAAATCCATATAACCGCTTATGGTATTCATCATAGCGGTCCAATTGCAGCAGTTTATGCATATTTGCAAAAATCGGGAAAAGGAAGCTGCAATATTCATCATAAAGCTTTTTCGAACAGATCATCAGATTGCCAAAATACGTATGATTTTCCTGAATGCGTTTCCGATACAGTGGATAAAAATCCGGATAAAGTTCATGAATCACGGTATCCGCCGCATCCAGATCTTCCTTCGTATGATTCACCGTAAATCCATACTCATAAGAAAAATTAAGTTTTAATTTCATGGAAGTCAGAATGTCATAGTACTGCAATAACTGCTCAAGTTCCTTTTTGGTATAAACAAACCCAAGTTCATTCAGCAGGTATCTTCGATAATGACATACTCCCACATAATCTGCATCAAATACATTTTTCCATACCCAGTACATGCCTGTAAGCTCTGCATAATAACAGTTCTGAGCAGAAATGTTCTCCCCGGAATCATCCCTTAAATAACCAAGTGGTTCGTGCACTGCACTCCCTACCTGAAGTGGAACATACATCGGGTCCGGTGGAACCGAAAACTTTTTATGTGTCATTGTATAAATCTGGATATGCATCTTTTGCCCCCGTATTCCTGTATCACTCTGTTTTGCCAAGTTCCCAGAACGCAACTGCACTTGCTGCCGCTACGTTTAAGGAATCCACGCCATGCATCATCGGGATCTTTACGGTATAATCGCAGTCCGCAATCGTTGAATCTGCCAGCCCGTCCCCTTCTGTGCCAAGGATAACCGCCAGTTTATCCTCTTTTAAAAGTTCTGGTGCATCAATACTTACTGTATCTTCTTTCAAAGCCATTGCTGCTGTTTTAAATCCTTCTTCTTTTAAGATTGCCATTGCGTCCTGCGGCCATATGCAGCTTTTTGCATCCATCATCGTCCACGGAACCTGAAATACCGTTCCCATGCTCACTCTTGACGCCCTGCGGTAAAGAGGATCACTGCACCCTGCTGTCAAAAGCACCGCCTCCATCCCAAGGGCCGCTGCAGACCGGAAGATGGCACCGACATTCGTTGGATTCACAACATTCTCCAGAACAGCGATCCGACGCTTCTCTGTGATTATCTGTCGAATGTCAGGAAGTCTCTTTCTTCTCATGACACCAAGCATTCCTCTCGTCAGTTTAAATCCTGTGAGTCTCGTCAGCACTTCAAATTCTGCTGTATAAACAGGAATATCTCCGCATTTAGGGATTACCTTCGAACCTTCTGTCTCAATATGCCGTTCTTCCATCAGCAGGGAAACCGGTTCGTATCCCGCATCCAGTGCCCGTTCGATCACTTTCGGACTCTCCGCAATAAATAATCCCGGCTGCGGTTCATAATAGCGAAGCAGCTGAACCTCCGGCAGCCGCGCATACACATCCAGCTCTGGTGCATCAAACTCTTTGATCTTTATAATATTAGCCATATCTTCTTCCTTTGTCTTTCTGCATAAAAACTTTGACGGCTATTCATAAGAAAAGCCGTCAACGCAATTGTATGGATTTTAAAAAAGCCTCTTTTACAACATATCTGTCCGTGGTTGGCATACTATTTGTGTTCCACCTTATCAAATGTAAATACGTTCAAAAACTGTTTTGCACGTTCTGTCTTCGGATGCTCGAAAAATACTTCCGGTGCATCTTCTTCTACAATATGTCCCTGATCCAGAAAGATCACACGGTCTGCAACCGCTTTTGCAAACTGCATTTCATGTGTCACAATGATCATGGTACGTCCCTGCTTTGCAAGGTCAAGCATAACATCCAGCACTTCCCGTACCATCTCAGGGTCCAGTGCTGCTGTTACTTCATCAAACAAAAGGATCTCCGGATGCATACAAAGAGCTCTTACAATTGCCACCCTCTGCTTCTGTCCACCGGACAACTGTCTTGGATAACTATCCGCTTTCTCCTTTAATCCAACACGTTCCAGAAGCTGCAAAGCCTCCTGTTTTACTTCATCTTTTGCCCGTTTCTGCACCTTTAATGGTGCAAGCATAATATTGTCAAGCACGGTCAGATGTGGAAACAATTCATAGCTCTGGAATACCATTCCAATCTTCTGGCGGACTGCAGCAAGATTCCTGCTTCCGTATTCTATCGGTTTTCCGGAAAGAGTAACCGTTCCTCCCTGTATCGGCTCCAGTGCATTGATGCAGCGGAGCAGTGTGCTCTTTCCACATCCACTTGGTCCTACGATTACTATGACCTCACCTTTCTTAATCTCCAGATTAAGTCCGTCTAATATGGTGTGATCTTCAAATTTTTTTGTAAGATTCTGTACGCTTAAAAGTGTCTCTGCCACATCTATCACCTCCATCTTTTTTCCAGATATCTTGCAAGCAGACTGATCGGCCAGCATGCAAGAAAATATAAGATAAATACAATAAGGAATACTCCAAACGCTGCGTTTGGATTTGTCATACGGTTTGCTTCAATGATCTGCTGTGCTACCTTTAACATCTCGACAACACCGATCATAAGCACCAGACTGGTCGTCTTGATCATTCTGGTAATCAGGTTGATTGCAAGCGGAATCAGTCTTCGCACCGTCTGCGGTATGATCACATAACGGTATGTCTGCAGTTTGCTGAGTCCAAGAGCTTCGCTGCTTTCGTACTGATGCTTCGGAATACTGATCAAAGCTCCTCGTACAAGATCTCCCATCTCGGCCGTTCCCCAGAGAACAAACACAATCACAGAAGCGCTCTCTCCTGATAAATTCCAGCCAAACACTCTTGTGCTTCCAAAATAAACAATGAATAAAAGCACCAGCTGTGGCATGATACGTATAAACTCCAGATAAATGCGGAAAATAAACCGAACGAGTTTATTTTTCATGGTCATCAGTCCACCGGCAAGAATTCCAAGCGGCATACTGATTGCGATGGACACAAGGCTGATCTGCATTGCAACCCAGAGTCCCTGCAGAAGACGCACCATGTTTGTGCCTTTCAATAAAACATCAAGCCCCAAATCCAGCATGACGCAGCCTCCTTTCCAGCAAACTTCCCAGAATGGATACCGGAAGCAGAATGATCAGATAAAATACAACCAGTAAGAACAGACTCTCTATGGTCTTGTAATAAAGTCCGATCAGGTCTTTTGCAGTAAACATCAGATCCATAAGGCTGATGGCACTGAATACACTCGTCTCCTTTAAAAGGAAAATTACGTTCGCAACAAAAGCCGGCACACTGATAGAAACCGCCTGTGGTAAAATGACATACTGCATGGTCTGCCGGTTCGTCATCCCAAGACTTAATGCACTTTCTCTCTGAATCGGCTCAATGGTCTCAAGTCCGCTTCGGAAACTTTCTGCCATATAACTTCCCCCAAGGAAAGCCAGCCCGATAATACCACAAAGCTCGGGGCCAAACTGCAGCCCGAGCTTTGGTAATCCATAATAGATAAAAAACAACTGCACCAGAAGCGGTGTATTTCTGCTCAATTCAATATATACTGCAACAATCTGTCTCGCCACAGGTATTTTATGATATTGGATCATCGCACAGATCAGTCCAACAAGGACAGCAAAGGCAATTCCAATGAGGCCCAGTTTCACGGTAAGTATCGCTGCCCGTTCATACATCGGCAGATACTCCATTATAAAATCCCAATTCATGAAACTGCTTCCTCCTTTCTTTTTGTATTATATTATTCCCTGCGGCGTATGCAGGTTTCTTATTCTGTTTTGCCGCCTTCTACGACAAGGCTGTCTTCATAATCCATACCGTAAGTGTCAGCAAGTGTAGCTTCATAATCTGCATGGAAGAAGTTCTCTTCTCCTAAGCTTGTGATCTCATCGTTGATCCAGTTCAATAAAGTATCGTTTCCTTTCGTAACTGCCGGAGCAATGCTGTCTGCACTTCCAAGTTCCGGAATACCAACGGTATAACCTTTATTCTGAAGTGAAAATGCAATAACTTCCGTATTATCATTTGCCCATGCAACCGATGTTCCATTTTCAAAAGCTTCTTTTGCAGTTGCATAAGAATCAAATTTCTGAAGTGGAATATCCGGATAATTCTTTGTCAGATAAGTCTCAGCAGTTGTACCAGAAATAACGATGATGGAATCATCCTTGTTCCAGTTATCAAGGCTTGTGATCACATTGTCATCTCTTGAAACAACACCAAGAGAAACGTTCATATATGGATTTGCGAAATCAACCTCTTCTGCTCTCTCTTCTGTTACCGTAAAGTTTGCAAGAATCACATCTACTTTTCCTGTCTGCAGATATTCGATACGGTTTGCAGCCTCAGTCGATACATAGTTTACCTTAACACCAAGGTCTTTTGCAAGTCTGTCTGCAAAATAAACATCATATCCCTGATATTCACCGTTCTCATCTACATAACCAAATGGATTCTTATCGGAAAATACACCAATATTGATGGTTCCGTCTTTTTTGATCTCATCTAATGTGCGATATACTTCTTTGCCGGAAGCAGATGTATCAGAGCCTCCGTCCTTTGTGCTGCTTCCACAAGCGGACACACCGATTGCCAATACAAATGCAAGGGAAAGTGCTAACAGTTTTTTCAAATTCTTCATTTTCATGTCTCCTTTTCATATCTGAATGTTGTTTGCATTATATTCCTCATTTCCTAGTATGTCAATAGGTTTTATATGTTTTTGTTGGAAACTCAATATGAGACACATGATCCATCGGTATTCTGGCATCATCCTCCATCCAGATCATCCGTTGATCTGCATCGATTTTGCGGACAATTCCAGTGACATCTACATAAGAACCGCCGGATTTTTTCGAATCCGGCTTAAAATATGTGATCGTCACCATGGGTTGTTCTTTCCAATGTCTGATCAGTGTCTGAAGTTTATGATCCAGTTCTTCCCGCTCATATTCATCCAGCTCCCGCTCTTCCTCTGTCAGCCGCGCAGTTTCTTTTACTGCTTCCTCATAACCGGAAAGTGCTGCAAACGGAGCAAACTGTGCGGCTCTCGACCGCATCGGCATCTGTGGATGTGTTCTGGAAACATGATGCGGTAGATCTATGATGTCATCATACCGGTGTTCATCCTCTGGTGTTTTTGCTGTCATCGGCTTTCCTCGCATTTCATCTTTTTATCTACTATTATGTGCCTTTCTACTTACAGATATCAAACCTTTTTCCTTATGAAACCAGCATAAGAAAAGTTCCTGCCACGATCAGTATCAGTCCGATCCGTGCTTTTCTGCCCAGTTTTTCATGGAAAACAAGATACGAGAACAGTATGGTTACCAGAATACTCAATTTATCGATTGGTACAACCACACTGGCGGGTCCATCCTGAAGCGCCTTATAATAGCAGAGCCATGAGGCGCCTGTTGCGATTCCGGACAGACAGATAAACCCCAGTTCCTTTTTCTCAATCTGATGTAATGTATTCTGCTTTCCGGTCACAAACACAACAACCCATGCCATAAGCAAGACAACAACGGTACGAATTGCAGTTCCCAGATTGGAATTGATATTTTCCATTCCAACTTTGCCAAGGATTGAAGTAAGGCTGGCAAATACCGCAGAGAGCAGTGCATAAAAAACCCAGCTATGTCCTTTCTCTTCCACAGGTGCTTCCTGCTCCTTTCTGGTAATCATCAGAAAGGTTCCTGCTCCGATCAGTACAACACAGATAAATTTTAACAGACTGATCTCTTCTCTCAGGAAAATGAACGCAAGAAGCATCGTAAGGATCGTGCTGGACTTGTCAATCGGTACAACTTTATTCACATCTCCAAGCTGTAATGCCCGAAAATAACAGAGCCACGATGCGCCTGTCGCAAGTCCTGACATGATCAGAAATATCCATGTTTTCGTTACCACGCTTGTAATCTGCCCCTGTGCGCCTACGACAAATACCATGATCCAGGAAAAGATCAGAACGACAATGGTACGGATTGCCGTTGCCACATTAGAATCTGTTTTCTTTATTCCACATTTTGCAAGAATGGATGTCAGACCTGCAAAAATCGCTGAGCCGAATGCAAATGCCACCCACATGTTCTATTTTCGCCTTTCATTTTTCTCCAGGTTACGTGCCACTTTATAAAGTACTCTGTTGATGGCCTCTTTGTCTTCCAGCGTCATTCCCTCACACAATAATCCATGTGTCTCCTGTTGAAGATTTTCTCCTGCCCGCACAATATTATATGATGCTTCCGTAAGAAAAAGTCTTTGTATTCTCCGGTCTTTCTCGTCCTCTTTACGTTCAAGATATCCCTTTTGTATGAGCTGCTCTACGACCACTGATACAATTCCGGTCTTAATTCCGCGAATCTCACAGATATCACGTGCCGTGTTATGATCCGGATTATGTCCAAGGAACAGCAAAATATCCAATCCGCTCTGATTGATTCCGTACTCCTTGCACACCGGTGCGCACTTCTCGCGATACAGTTTTCGCATTTTCGACATAATATTCATTACTTCGATTGCTTTCATATTCTTCCTCTGTCTGTTTTTTCATGATATGCCTATTATACGCCCGGTGCATTTTTCTGTCAAAAAAGGAAGAGTCTGCATAAACAAACTCTTCCTCTCTTCTCTCTGCCACGTTACTTCTATTCTTCTAACTGGAATCTTCCAATCAGATCGCTCATGGTAACTGCCTGGGCAGATAATTCTTCACTTGTAGCAGATGTCTCTTCTGCTGTTGCAGAGTTATTCTGGACAACCTCAGAAATCTGGTCAATTCCCTGCTCTGCCTGCTCCATTGCCCTTGCCTGTTCTTCCGCAATACCACTGAGTTCCTGAGAAGCATTAGCTACTTCTTTCATACCGTTAATTACTTTTTCGATTGAAACCGTTACACGTTCCGCAGCTTCATTTCCTTCTTTGATCACGGCAATTGAGCCCTCGATCAGCTGACGGGTATCTACAGCCGCCTTCGCACTCTGTTCGGAAAGACTCCGAATCTGGTCCGCAACAACTGCAAATCCTTTTCCGGCCTCACCGGCTCTTGCCGCCTCAATTGCAGCATTGAGTGATAACAGATTCGTCTGGCTTGCGATATCTTCAATCTCGGATATAATATTCTCGATCTTCTGGGATGTCTCATTGATACGGTTGATCGCATCAACCATGCCCTGCATCTCAACCTGGCTGTTATCCGCCTCCTGCGCATACTGCTGTGCGATCTGATAGGTCTCATTCAGTTTGTCTGAGGTTTTCTCTACGCCTGACGTAATATCTGCAAATGTAGCCTGAAGTTCTTCGATGGATGCAGACTGGTCTGTTGCACCTTCTGCCAGTTCCTGTGCCGCCTCAGCAAGATTCTGTGATCCGGCTGATACAAGAGAAGATGCTTCATTGATCTTGCCTAATACTTCGTTCATCTGTGTCTTCATCTGACGCATTGCACTAAGCAGTCCGGAGAAGTCCCCGGCATATTTCTCTTCTACCTGTGTCTTTGCGGTATAATCGCCATTTGCCATCTGACCAAGCAGACTGTCTGAATCCTGAATGATCGTATTCAGGTCTGTTGCCATATTGCTTGCAACCTTTACCATGTCAGCAATCTCGTCCTCGGATTCCATCTGTGGAAATTCTGACCTCAGGTCTCCCTGTGCAAAGGTAACCAGCCGGTTCTTCAATGCATCTAGAGGTTTCGATATTCCATCAGCGACCTCTTTTCCGATTTTAGATGAGATCCTGACTGCAACTACAATAATAACAATCATAACGATAACTGCAATAATCGCCACTTTGTCCAACAGAGAACTTAACGCATCTCCCTCATTTACCTTTTTATCCATAATATCTACCATATTCTGATAGATCTCATTGAATGCAGGAGCCATCTCATCCGTTGCTTTCTGCTCAATCTCTTTCTTATCTTCCCCTGCACTTGCACTCGTTCCAAGCTGGATCAGTTCGCTGTCAATCTTCCAGTAATCCTCTAACTCGCTGTTAATCTTATCATAAATCTCCCGCTCCTCAGAAGATGAAATACTGCTGTCCAGCTCTTCCCAGTATTTCTCGAAGGATGCCTTTTTCTTATCATGTGTCTCCGATAAATTCTTAAGAATGTCCGGATCTGAGTAGCCAATCAGTCCTCGTGTACAGCTTCTCGTTTCTGAAAAAGCTACCATAACCTTTCCAATGTCTCCCTGGGCAAACCCGTAATTCTTTAACGCTCTTGAATATTGCACGGACATCACTCCCATTACAATGATGCCGATCACTGCTGCTACGCTTGCAACCATCGTTGTAAAACGGAAGCCTTTATTCAGCCGGCTCAGAATATTCAGTTCATGCCATTTCTTCTTTGTGTCCTTTTTCACTCTGTTCACTCCTCCTATGTAAAAATCCACAGCATCTAATACTATAGTCCTATTTCTTTTATTATATTCCAATAGTCAAAATAATCAAGCATAAAATAAAGGAAAAGACTAGATATTTGCACCGTTATTTTTTATTACATCCCGATACCAGTATGCGGAGTCCTTAAAATTTCTTTTCTGTGTCGGATAGTCCACATATACAAGTCCAAAACGTTCGGAATACCCGCTTGCCCATTCAAAATTATCCATCAAAGACCACTGGAAATATCCTCGCACATCCACCTCCCCTGCTGCACGTTTTAACTCGTGCAGATATCTTGCAAGGAAATCAATTCTGTTCGGATCATGAACTTTTCCGTCCAGTGATATCACATCATGACAGGAAATTCCATTTTCCGTGATGTAGATCGGCTTCTGATAGCGCTCATACAGAAATTTTGGTCCCCAGTACAATACTTCTGGCGTTACCGGCCAGTCAATGGCTGTTCGTGGGAATCCTTCCCATCGTTTCACGAACTCCGGTTTTCCATCTGCCCCCATCCGCACACTTCTGCCGTTATAGATATTCTGTCCGTATATATCGATTGGCTCTGAGATCAGTTTCATATCCTCATCCGTGATCTTTGGAAGATATGGTGCAAACCGCATAAGTCCTTCCTCCGGATAATGTCCAAGAAGAACCGGATCTGACCACCATGCCACATTCCATGTCCAGTTTCTTACATCCTCCGGAATCTCAAAGAATAACTGTCTGGCAGCTTCAATGTCTTCCGGTTTGTCTGAATCCGGATAAGCAACTGATGCGGTCGGCGCATATCCGATCACAAGTGGCTGTTTTGCGTACTGTCTCAACATCTGGACTGCTCTTCCATGTGCGCGCATTGCATTGTGCGCCATTTCAAAGGTATCTCTGAGCGGGGCCTTCACGCCCGGTGCATGCACTCCGCTTAAAAAGCCTAGTCCAACGAAACACTGTGGCTCATTCAGTGTAAAGAAATACTTTACTCTGTCGCTGAAACGTTCTGCCACAAGCTTCGCATATCCGCCGAACCATTCTGCGATATCCCGGTTCATCCAGCCTCCCTTTTTATAAAGTTCATAAGGAAGCTCCCAGTGATACAGTGTGACATATGGTTCGATCCCATTGGCAAGAAGTTCATCGATCAGCGCATTATAAAATGCAATCCCCTTCTCATTCACCCTGCCGCTGCCTTCCGGCAGCACTCTTGACCAGTCAATGGAAAAACGGTATGCCTTGAGTCCCATTTCCTTCATAATCTTAACATCCTCACGGAAACGGTGATAATGATCACATGCGGTCTCCCCTGTATGATCCTCATACACATGTCCCGGCTCTTTTGTGAACACATCCCAGATGTGTTCTCCTTTTCCATCTTCCCGTACTGCACCCTCGATCTGATAAGAACTGGTTGCAGCTCCCCATACAAAATCATCTCGAAATCCCATAATATTTCCCTCCAAAACTGGTTAAATTTAATTTGCATAAAGTTAATTTAACAATACAGCATGCATTGTATTTATTCAAGTTGTTTCTTTTCCCACAAAAATATGTTATATTGATAAATTAGATTAAACAAAAACGAATGGGGATTCGATTACAAATGTCAAAACTATATGAAACCAAAAATAAAACTGCCTTCCGGGAAGGCATCCGGGACGCCGTACCGATTGGATTCGGTTACCTTGCGGTCTCATTTTCGCTTGGTATTGCTGCAAGAAAGGCCGGTCTTGATCCTTTTCAGGGTTTTCTGGCAAGCTTCTTTAATAATGCATCCGCTGGTGAATATGCAGCTTTCACCCTGATCGCAGCGAATGCTACCTATCTGGAAATCGCACTTATGACTTTTATCGCCAATGCCAGATACATTCTGATGAGCTGTGCACTCAGTCAGAAAATGTCACCGGACACGCCTCTGATCCATCGCTTTTTGATCAGCTTTGATGTCACAGATGAACTTTTTGCAATTTCGATCGGACGCCCCGGTTACCTGAATCCTTACTATAGCTATGGGGCTTTTCTCATCGCTCTCCCTGCATGGTCCATCGGAACTACACTTGGAATCATTGCAGGCAATATCCTTCCGCTCCGCATTGTAAGCGCATTAAGCGTTGCTCTTTACGGAATGTTTCTTGCTGTGATCATTCCACCGGCACGAAGCAATAAAGTAATCCTGATCCTGGTCATACTCAGTGCACTGTGCAGCTATCTGGCCGGTGTGCTTCCAGTAATCTCATCGCTTTCCGGCGGACTGCGCACCATTTTACTGACCGTAATGATATCTGTAGGAGCAGCAATCTTTTTTCCGATAAAAAACCCTGAGGAGGACGCAAAAGATGACGCATAATATTTATATCTATATCCTGGTAACCGGTCTGGTATCTTATCTCATCCGTGTTCTGCCTTTAACCCTGATACGAAAACAGATCCAGAGCCGTTTTGTCCGCTCATTTCTGTATTATGTTCCTTATGTTACGTTATCGGTCATGACATTTCCTGCAATAATAGAAGCGACACAGGTTCCGATTGCCGGAGCCTGTGCCCTTATTCTTGGAATGATTGCTGCCTGGCGTGGTGCCAGTCTTTTTAAAGTATCGGTCGGCTGTTGTGCCGTTGTATTTCTTGTGGAAACATTCTATTATTTTTTCTGATTGTTGCTGCGGAGAATATGAAGAATGTGGTATTCATAATAAACAGCTGCTGCGATCATGATTCCAATTGCAATCAGGCTGTAACCACCCTTCATCTGATGTCCAAAAGCGTCTGAAATACATGGGATCAAAAGGCTGCTGATAAATAACAGCTTAATCACACGAACCATCCTTATCGAATACATCCGCACTTTTCCGGAACATTTTTCCGGGGGAAGTGCATGGATCTTCTCCGGATAATGCGCAAGAATCGTAAGCCCTGTATATACAAGTACCGCAACCAGCACATTCATGATCCACGTAACCGGTGACACATGAAAACGGATTCCATAATAAACCTGCAGCACCATATAGGCGATTCCAAGTATCATTCCAACTGCTTCTGCAATAACCGCTCCTGCAGACAAATCTTCTTTTCTCATTCTTTCTATCCCCCCCGTATTCCATCACCGTAGTCTTTTCTATATTTCAGCATTCTATCATATTTTTCCAGATTGGAACAGTCCGTACATTTTTTCTTTTCTTTTTGTTTCGGAATCATTGAAAAAGAAATCCATTATGCTATAATATTTAAGAAAATTCAGAATATATAAAAAGGAGCTACAATGGAGCATTTAATGATACCAAAAGATTATGAGTCCCAGCTGAATCTTCATGATACCCAGCTGGCAATCAAGACTGTCAAAGACTTTTTCCAGGGTTTACTTGCACAGCGCCTCAATCTTACCCGTGTATCCGCACCGATTTTTGTCGATCCGGACTCCGGAATGAATGATAATTTAAACGGTTATGAGCGCCCTGTTTCCTTCGGGATCAAAGAACAGAATGATAAGCAGGCAGAGGTCGTCCACTCTCTTGCCAAATGGAAACGTTATGCATTGCATAAATATGGTTTTTCCTACGGCGAAGGTATTTATACCGATATGAATGCGATCCGTCGTGACGAGGTGACCGATAATATCCATTCTATTTTCGTAGATCAGTGGGACTGGGAAAAGATCATCAACAAAAACGAACGCAATCTGGACTACCTAAAAGACACCGTCCGCACCGTATACAAATGTCTGCGCAAGACCGAGCAGTATATGTCGATCCAGTACGATTATATTGACCTGATCCTGCCAAAAGATATTTTCTTTATTACATCACAGGAATTGGAGGACATGTTCCCGGACAATACTCCAAAGGAACGTGAATATTACATCTGCAAGGCAAAAGGAGCTGTATGTATTCTTCAGATCGGTGACAAACTTGAATCCGGAGAACCACATGACGGCCGTGCACCGGACTATGATGACTGGTCCTTAAATGCAGATATCGTTGTATATTATCCGGTACTTGATATTGCACTGGAACTTTCTTCCATGGGTATCCGTGTTGATAAGAAAGCTCTGCTTGACCAGCTTGAAAAGGCAGGCTGCCCGGAACGTGCAGAACTTCCGTTCCAGCACTCGATCATAAAAGGAGAACTTCCGCTTACCATCGGTGGTGGTATCGGTCAGTCCCGTATCTGTATGTTCTTCCTTCGCAAGGCTCATATCGGAGAGGTCCAGTGTTCTCTCTGGCCGGATGAGACGGTTGAAGAATGCAAGAAACGCGGAATCCAGTTATTATAACAGAAATCAAAAATTCCAGGTGAACAATTCACCTGGAATTTTTTCATCTCTTATAAAGTCTATAATCTGTCCACTTCATCCAGCCAGATCCTTCCACATGCATCTGACGGCATACGAAGATCACCTCTTGGAGAAACAGCAACTGTTCCAACCTTTGGACCATCTGGCAGACAGGAACGCTTAAACTGCTGTGCAAAAAACCTGCGGTAGAAAGTCTTCAGCCACTTCAGAATAAACGCATCTTCATATACGCCCGCAAATGCGATCTTTGCAAGCCGGTAGATCTTCGCCGGTGCAAATCCCATACGAAGCACATAATACAGGAAAAAGTCATGAAGTTCATATGGTCCTACAATATCTTCCGTCTTCTGAGAAATCTTACCGTTTTCCGGTGGAAGAAGTTCCGGTGATACCGGTGTATCGAGCACATCAAGAAGAATTGCCGACAGCTTTTCCTCTCCACAGGTATCCGCATAATAACGTACCAGATGGCGTACTAAGGTTTTTGGAACCGAGGCATTCACTCCGTACATAGACATATGATCCCCATTATAGGTTGCCCAGCCGAGTGCAAGTTCTGACATATCGCCGGTTCCGATCACCATACCATTCTTCTTATTTGCAACGTCCATCAGAATCTGCGTCCGTTCTCTTGCCTGGCAGTTCTCATAGGTTACATCATGCACCTGTGGATTCTGGCCGATATCCTTGAAATGAATGTTTACCGCCTCTTTGATATCCACTTCCATAAATTCCGCACCGACACATTTGATCATATTCACCGCATTGTCATAAGTCCTGTCCGTCGTTCCAAATCCAGGCATCGTCACTGCCGTAATGCAGCTATGGTCTTTCCCAAGAAGGTCAAATGCACGGACCGTTACCAACAGTGCAAGTGTGGAATCCAGTCCTCCGGAGATCCCAACTACCGCACTCTGGCAATTGGTGTGCTCTAATCTCTTTTTCAGTCCCATTGCCTGAATCGAAAGGATCTCATCACATCGTTTATCACGTTCTGCCTGATTGCCCGGAACAAAAGGTGCAGGATCTACATAACGGGTAAGCTTTGTATCTTCTATCGTCAGATGGAACGGAATATGCACATGATCATCCTCAATCTGGAATGTCGACATTCTTCTCCGCTCTGCCTCTAAACGCTCTATGTCGATCTCAGCATAGATGGTCTCGTTGGTAAAACGTCTGGATTCCTTTAAGATTCTTCCGTTCTCTGCGATTATGTTATGTCCGGAATACACGACATCCTGTGTAGATTCCCCATCTCCTGCCGATGCATAGATATAACCGCACAAAAGCCTTGCGGACTGACCACTTACAAGTGCTTCCCGATAGGTATCCTTACCGGTTGTTTCGTCGGATGCAGACAGATTCACGATCAGATCAGCTCCCGACAGTGCATGGTGAATGCTTGGAGGTTCCGGTGTCCAGAGATCCTCACAGATCTCTGCTGCAATCTTCAGCTTCGGTAATTCCTCACAGGTAAAGATCAGATCCGTATCTACTGGGACTTTCTGACCATTCTCAAATGTCAGTTCTGTACACAGATCCTGACCGGATGCAAAATGTCTTGCTTCATAAAATTCATTATAATTAGGAATAAATGTCTTCGGAACGATCCCAAGAATCTCTCCTTTCGACACTGCTGCCGCAACATTATACAGCTTTCCGTTCATATCCATCGGAAGTCCGATAAAGAATATCCCATCGTATTTCCAGCTTTCTTTTGCCGTCACAAGCAGTTCTTCCCTCGCATCTGCGATCAGCTTCTCCTGAAGGAACAGATCACCGCAGGAATATCCTGTCATACAAAGTTCTGGAAAAACAATAACCTTTGCCCCTTCTTCCGAGGTCTCCTTCATCAACTGGCGGATCCGTTCTCCGTTATATTTTGTATCTGCCACGCGGACTTTTGGTGTAACCGCTGCTACCTTTACAAATCCATGTCTCACTGTTTTCTGATCTCCTTTAATTCATCAATGCTGAATTTATATGCACGGTTACAGAACTGGCATTTGATCTCGATTTCCTCACCATCATTGATGATGTCATCCAGATCTTTTTTGCTGATCGTGGAAAGCGCTCTCGCAATCCGCTCCTTCGAGCAGTCACAATGGAACTGCGCCGGAATCGTATCATTGATCTCAAGCCCAAATTCGCCTAAGATATGCTCAAGAATATCCTCCGGTGTCATGCCCTTTTCCAGCATCTGGGTTACAGAATCAATTTCTGAAATACGCTTTTCAAGTTTCTCGATCACTTCCTCACTTGTAAATGGCATCAGCTGGATGATAAAGCCTCCCGCCTGAAGTACCGAACAGTCCTTATCTACAAGTACACCAAGTCCTACTGCAGAAGGAATCTGCTCCGAAGTTGCAAAATAATACGTAAGGTCTTCCGCAATCTCTCCAGTCTGAAGCTGGCACTGTCCTACATACGGCTCTTTCAGTCCCATATCTTTGATGACACTTAAGACTCCGAGATCAAGTGCACCACCAACATTTAATTTGCCCTGCGCATTTGGTGGGAGATCTACAACCGGATTATTGGCATATCCTTTTACGTTGCCATGGGAATCCGCAGTTACAACGAGTCCCTTTGCCGGACCGCTGCACTGGATCTGTAACGTCAGAAGATCCTTCTCTCCTTTCATCATCGTTCCCATCATTGCACCGCCTGAAAGAAGTCTTCCAAGCGCAGCCGTCATGATCGGTGAAGTCTGATGTGCCTGTCTTGCCTTTTCCACAAGTTCCTTTGATGTGATCGCAAACGCACGGATGCTGTTATCCGCTGCTGTTGCACGTACAATATAATCTGACATAGTTGTCTCCTTTTCCTACTTATCTGTGATGTTCATTTTTCCTGCTATCACGGTCATACGTTCACTCTCTTTTGTAAGGGGTGATTCCGTATATCCATCGTATGCTGCAAGAAATTCAAGTCCTGCTTTCCCCAGAAGTTCTTTTATCGTATCCAGGGAATATCCTCTCTGATAATGCTGTTCCTGAAAACGTGAAAACCTTCCGTCCTGTTCCGCAATAAACAGCGTAAGGTCGTACTCATTGATTTTGTCCCGGGGATCATAATAATTCTCCCAGATAAAACTTCCGGTGTCGCGATTCTCTGCAAATGTATTCTCCGCCAGAAGCTCTTCATACTTATAAAGTGTATTCATGTCAAACACAAATACTCCCTGCGGTTCCAGATACTCACTGACTCTTTCAAAAACCTGAAAAAGCCCATCCTCGTCAAGGATATAATTCAGGCAGTCGCATACACTGATCACAGCATTTACCGTCCCGTATAGTTCAAATTCCCGCATATCCTGAAGCAGATAAAGCGGCTGACGCTGCAGATCCATAGCGGCTGTCTCACAGTCTGCCTCTTCTTCTGAATCGACTTCTGCTTCCCTCTCCATGGCGATCTCAAGCATCTCCATGGAATTGTCAAGCCCGATCATCTCATAGCCGGCTTGTGCCATTCTTCGGGTCATTTTCCCCGTTCCGCAGCCCAGTTCCAGAAGAGTTCCTGTCGTGATCCCATATTTGTCCAGCTGTGTTTTCAGATATTCACACCAGCTGTCATACGGTACGTTATCCATGAACATATCATAGACCTGTGCAAAACTTGTATATGCTTCCATGCTGCCTCCTGTTTCTTTTCTTCAATGAGATAATACTAACAACTTTTGCCCCGAAAAGCAAGGTTGATTATTCGATTCCAAACCTTTATACTAGTAGCATAAAGGCAGGTTTATCTATGATTGAAAATTATGAACATTATATATCCAAAAATATAAAAGCCTTCTATCGCAGAAGACTTTTTTCTCCAATCTTATATCTGGTATTTCTTGCAGTCCTGTGGATCGTTTTTCCACTTTCTGAAATGAGACATCCAGACACGCTGTCTTCTGACCAGACACTTCACGCTGTCTATGAGGAAGGCAACCGTTTTGTGCATGCAAAGCTCACAGATCTGACGTTTACCGGCTACACCAAGACACGTTTTGGCTCCACGATCGGCTATTACTATTACTGCACGTTCGGAGACCGCGTCATAATCGTTCTTTTAAATCCTTCCACCTGCGAGCAGGGACTTCCGACGATTGACAGCCTGTCCGTAAGCTGCAAAGTAGTATCCGGCGGGAATTCCTATAATAAACTTCTTGAGAACCTTTCCAGTGATCTGGAATGGACAACGAATGGTATTGCAAACCAGCTGAACACCTACTATCTCAGCCAGCCGGATTACTCCGTCGGTCCAACCTTATTTTTATTTATTGTTTACTATGGCACAATGATCTATGCAGTCCTAAGTGTGATCGCATATATCCTATACATCCGCTTTCCGGTGCTTTCACCAACTTGTCAGAACCTGATCGTATTTGGAAGTCCGAAGAAGATGTTAGAAGAAGCCGAGGAAGAACTTGCAACGCTCCCTCAGCTGGCTACCGAAGATATGTTTATCACCCAGCATTATTTTATCGAGACTTCGCAATACGGAAATGCGATCGTACCGATCAGGGAGATTCTGTGGATCTATAAATATTCCACATTGCACAAATTTCTCTGGTATCACTTCAGCATTTCCTATACGCTTCATATATCAGCGAACAAGCACATTTATATTCACTGCCCGAAAAATATCAAATCCGATATCGATGGTATCATCGATTATCTTTCCGAAGCCAACCATGATATTCTTGTCGGGTTTAATGAAGAGAACCGCCTCAAAGTAGAAGCGGTTCAGGGTAAGCCTCTCCACATCGAAAAGCTTTACGCATTTCTTCGACGCAGGGTCTGACTCATTTTATTCATGAAGATAAAGAATACTGCTCTCAGGAATACTCAGGTATCCCGGGAGTTTTTCTTTATATACATCCTCAAAAATTTCTTTGGATATTTTCCACCAGACATGATGTTCAAACACAACGACACGTTCAAACGGGTCTTCGAGAATCTGTGGCCTGCTGCAGGCAACGACATTTTCCAGTTCGCCACTCTTTGGATTCCGGTAGTTTTCCAGCTGTTCCTTAGATACCGGATGCATATAATGTGCGCGGATACCGATTGCAGCCGTCTGCTCCGGAATCCGGCCTTTTACCGCAATCTTTGCATTCCAGTCCGGGATGAGCAGATGATAATCATCGAGGATCTCTACATGAACAATATTTTTGCATCCGGTCAGGCGTGCCGCAGCAATCGTTTCCGGATCGGCAAACAGCTCTTTTGTTGTACCATATCCCATCTGATGCCCGCCTTCGATCACAAGCATCCGGTCACAGAACCGGTAAATCTCATCTCTGCTGTGCGTCACCATCAGCACATCCTTTCCATAAGAACCGAGCAGATCACATAATTCTAACTGCAGCTGCTCTTTTAAATAGGCATCCACTGCGGAAAACGGTTCATCCAGCATCAATACCTCAGGATCGGAGGCAAGGATTCTCGCCAGCGCTACTCTCTGCTGCTGTCCGCCTGACATTGTCCGTGGATACTGGTCTTTCAGCTGATCCACATGCAAAAGCCGCATATAGTACATTGCTTTTTCATGTTCTTCCTTCCGTGTGGTCTTAATCCCTTTATGCTGATTGGAATAATGAATTGCCATTTCCACATTAGCGAATGCAGTCATCCCGGGAAAAAGTGCATAATTCTGGAACAGATAGCCCACTCTTCTGTCCTGTACCTTCATGTTGATCTTCTTTTCCGAATCAAAAAGCACACGCCCGTTTAATACGATCCGTCCCTGATCCGGTGTCTCGATCCCGGCAATACACTTTAACGTCATGCTTTTTCCACAACCTGATGCGCCCAGGATTCCAAGAACTCCATCCGCCGGATCGTTTACAAAATCCACTTTCAGCGTCATATTGGAAAGCTTTTTTTCGATATGCACTTCAAGACTCATGAGCGACTTCCTCCTTTCCAGTTCATTACGGATACAATGATCAGAGATACTGCCACGAGAATTGCAACGTATTTTCCGGCTCCGGCCATATCTCCCGCTGCCACATCCGTGTAAATAGCCAGAGGAAGCGTTCTGGTCTTACCTGCGATATTTCCTGCGATCATCGCCGTTGCGCCAAATTCCCCAAGTCCCCTTGTAAATGCGAGAATGCCTCCCGCAAGAATTCCCGGTTTTGCCTCCGGGAAAATCACTTTCCAGAATATGGTTCTTTCCTTCATTCCAAATGTTCTTGCCGCATAAACAAGGTTTTGATCCACCTGCTCGATCGCACCACGTGCGGAACGGTACATAAGCGGGAATGAGATCACCACCGCTGCAATCACGGCTGCCTGCCATGTAAATACAATCTTACAGGAAAAGACCTGCTGAAGCAGAATTCCAACAGGTCTTTTCGTTCCGAAGATATAAAGCAGGAAAAATCCGGCTACCGTTGGCGGAAGTGCCATCGGCAACGTAAAAATCCCATCGATCAGACCTTTCGCTTTCTCGGACTTCAGACACACAACTCTGCGTGCTGCCCACAGTCCAAGAACAAAGGTAAAACCGATGGAAACAAGTGCCGTTTTAACGGAAATGAGTACCGGACTCCAGTCCATGTGTATCCTCCTTTACTTCTTCCATGATTATTGTGCAATTGTAAATCCGGCAGCTTCAAACACATTTGCTGCTTTATCCGTCTGCAGGAACGCAAGCAGTGCTTTGGCAGCTTCCGGGTTTTGGGCATTTTTCAGCATTCCAACAGGATAAATAACCTTTGTGCAGCTTCCTTCCGGAGCTTCTGCAACAACATCCACCTGATCCGGCATAGAAGCAGCATCTGTTGCATAGACAATGCCCGCCTGTGCACTTGATGCTGCAACCCAGTTTAATACTTCGGTAACGTTTGTTCCAAGGCTTAATTTACCTTCCACCTGATCCCAGAGATCTAAATTCGTAAGTACCTCTTTTCCATACTGCCCAGCCGGAACACTTTCCGGATCACCGATTGCTACAGACTGCGCATTTACGATATCCTCGAATTTGCTGTATCCTTCTTCACCATGTGGTACGATCAGAACAATCTTATTCTCCAGCATATCTACGATGGATTCATCGTCCATCATGCCTTCATCCTTTAACGCATCCATCTGCTTTGTCGCAGCGGAAAAGAATATGTCCACATCTGCACCTTCTTCGATCTGGGTCTGAAGTTTACCCGAACTGTCGTAAGTTCCCTCTACCTTAACATCCGGATACATCTCATTGAACATTGGAATCAGCTGCTCCTCAAACACCTTCTCCAGGCTTGCTGCAGCTGCGATCGTCACAGTTCCCCCTGTCTGGGTTGTCTCGCTTGCTGTTTCTGTTGTATTGTCTCTGGTGTTCTTGTCTGTATCATTTGTCTTTGCGTTTCCACAGGCTGCCAGGCTTACCGCCGTTACCATTGCAGTACATACTGCCATCCATCTTTTCAATCTCATATTTTTCTCCTTTTCTTTCATTGACATTCGTGAAATTTCTTATCCCGCACAGTTCGAGATGACTCCTTTTAAGATATCCAGACCATGTATCACAGGATCTATCACATATTCCAGGCATTCCCGGACCGCCTTTGGGCTTCCCGGCAGATTGATGATCAGAGTCTTCTTACGGATTCCCGACACGCCTCTCGATAGCATTCCTCTTGGTGTTACCTGCAGGGAGCGATACCGCATTGCCTCCGAAATTCCATTTGCATTTCTCTCAATTACCTTTAAAGTAGCTTCCGGTGTATGATCACGCTCGGAGAATCCAGTTCCGCCCGTTGTAAGGATCAGATCCACCTGGTCTTTGTCACAAAGCATACAAAGAAGATCGGATAAGGTCTGTTCGTCGTCCGGAATTACTTTGGTAAAAGTAACCTGACAGCCAGACTTCTCTGCGATCCCGCAGATGACCTTCCCGCTTATGTCTTCCCGCTCTCCTTTTGATGCAGAATCGCTCAGAGTGATGACTGCAGTGCGATACATGCATTGAAATGTGTCTCCTTCTGCAATTGTTCCGCCTTTGACCACTCTGGCAAAAACGCCATTGTGTGGCATGATGCATTCTCCCATTTTCTGAAAGATTGCACAGCCATTATGACACTCTTTCCCGATCTGCGTCAACTCCAGGATCACTTCTCCACAGGAAAATCTGCTTCCAACTGGGAATCTGGTAAAATCATATCCACTTACCACAAGGTTCTCTCCAAATGCCCCGTCTGCAACATCTGCTCCTCTTTTTCGAAAAGCCTCGATTGTTTCATAGGATAAAAGCGAGACCTGCCTGTGCCATTTTCCGGCATGTGCATCTCCCTCGATCCCCCAGTCCTCTATCAACTCTGCTCTGTGTATATTTTTTTTTTGTGTCCCACGTTCCTGACTGGTACACACTGCGATTACTTTTGCCATGTTATCCTCCGATCTCAGCCATGGAATGTTTCTCCAGACCACACACTTTCTGCTCCGATCCAAATTGATGTTCCTTCGGTTTTCTTCTGACAGCATCACGGATCAGATTGAGCAGTTCTTCATCCGTTGCATGCGCTTCCATCGCTTTTTTAAGATCTGTCCCTGCTTCATACTGCAGACAGGTCTTCAGTTGTCCATCTGCCGTCAGCCGAATACGGTTGCAGTCTTTACAAAATGTATGGGTCATTGCGCTGATAAACCCGATTTTCCCCTGAAAACCGGAAAAGCTGTAATATTCTGCCGGTCCGTTTCCCAGCCTCTTCTCATATAAAACAGCAGGTCCGTACTCTGCTTCAAGCAGGTCAAGGATCTGCTGTTTTGTCATGCCTTTTTGTCCTGATGCCGTTCCGATCGGCATCAGTTCAATGAACCGTACCGAAAGCTTCCTGTCGCGTGCCAGAGCTGCAAGCCGGATCAGATCATCCTCATACGGTTCCAGCGGAACACAATTGATCTTGACATTCAAATCAGGAACATTCAAAGCAGAATGGATTCCTTCCAGTACCTGATGCAGGAACGGATATCCTGTAATCTTTGTGAAATGCTCTTCATCCAGTGTATCCAGACTGATGTTTACGCCATCCAGTCCCGCCTGGACCAATGCAGCAAGCTGCTGTTTCAGATAAACCCCGTTCGTCGTAATCGTCACGGACTGCATGTGGCATGTTTCTTTTAATGCACCAATCAGATCCGGGACATTGTCCCGAAGAAGCGGTTCTCCTCCGGTCAGTTTGACCTTCCGCACTCCGAGCTGATAAAAAAGGCCGCATAACCGCACGATCTGTTCATCGGACATAGGCTGCACTGCCTTTTTACTGCACTGTTTCTGTTGTTCTGGATTACAGTATGCACAATTCAGATTGCATCTGTCGGTAAGTGAAATACGCACATAATCGATTGTCCGGTTATACTGATCTTTCATAAACGCCTGATTTTCCGCCTTCCTTTTTCAGAAGATGTACCTCTGTAATCTCCATTCCACGGTCGATTGCCTTGCACATATCATAAATCGTCAGAAGTGCCGTATTCACTCCCATAAGTGCCTCCATCTCAACTCCAGTCTTTCCCGAAACCTTCACTGTGCAGATTGCTTCTATCCTGCCATGTTCTTCATCGATCACAAAATCTACCGATGCCTTATTCAGGCAAAGCGGATGACACATCGGGATCAGAGCTGCCGTCTGTTTCGTCCCCATGATCCCCGCAACTCTTGCAACCCCGAGCACATCTCCTTTTTTGGCTGTTTTCTGAACGATTGCATCCATCACAGCCCGATTAACTTTGATGATTCCGCTGGCTGTTGCAATCCGTTCGGTAATCTCCTTTTCGGAGACGTCTACCATAACAGCATTCCCCTGCTGATCAAAATGATTAAGACCCGCCATTTGTTCTCCTTTCTATTTTCCAAAAGAGCAGTCCGGATAACGGCATTCGCTGCATCCAAGACAAAGTCCTCCATGTCCCAGCACATAAAAATCCTCTGCTTTTATCCTCGTCTTCGTTGCAATCCTTGGAAGCATAATATCAAAAATCGTGCTTTTCGCATACATCACGCATCCGGGCAGACCTATCACCGGTGTTCCGTCTTCAAAATAACTTAAAAGGAACATCGCTCCCGGAAGAACCGGTGCACCATACGTGATGATTCTGGCTCCACTGGCTTTGATCGCTCCCGGCGTTTTATCATCCGGGTCCACACTCATTCCGCCGGTACAAAGGATCATATCCAGTCCCTGCGCTTTCATCTCACCGATCAGCTTTGTGATCTGTGCATCATCGTCTCCCGGGTATTCATGAGCCACAACCTGGATTCCATATGACGCAAGCTTATCGATCACCACATCGGAAAAGGTATCCTGTATCAGTCCCTTTTTTACCTCATTACCGGTTGTGATCAGTCCTGCTGTTTTCATCTGATATGGAATCACATTCAGAATCGGCTTATCACCTGCAGCCTTTTTGGCTTCTTCCATCTTTGTCTTTTCAATGACAAGCGGAATAATACGGGTCCCGGCAAGTTTATCTCCTTTTTTGACAGGTGTATACGAATGTCTTGTAGCGATCATCATATGCCCAAGCGAATTCACAGCATACAGCTTCTCTACATCGATCTGGAGCATGCCATCACATTCCGCCGTGATCTCGATCTTGCCCTCTTTCGGCTGACCCGAAGTCACATTCTCCCCGGAGCAGATCTCTCTTAGATATTCAACAGCCTCATCCTCATGAAGCATATTCTCATCCTTTTCCCAGACATAAAGATTTTCTTTTCCCATGGAAAGAAGTACCGGAATATCCTCCGGTGTAACAATATGCCCTTTTCGGAATCTGGCATCCTTTGTGACACCACGAATGATCTGCGTCATATCATGGCACAGCACATGTCCCACTGCATCTTCTGTTTTTACAAGCTTCATGTTATCAACTCCTAATCCATTCGTAATACCTGTTTTGCTTCCGCAGTCCTACATCATAACCAGGTATACGGTAGCAACGGAAATAACGATCTGAATGATCGCAAAACGAAATACAACCTGCGCATTTGACCACTCCATCTTTTTTCTTGCATGATCATGCAGCGGAGTCGTTGTATTCTTCAGGATATGTATTTTCAGGTAACGTAAAAGTGCCAGCTTGATCAGTCCAAGACCGCCATCCACAATGAGTACCGCTGCAACCAGCAGATAAAGAAGCGGACTGCCTGTCTTTAATACCGCAATTGCAATAAAAATTCCCATTGCCCTGGAGCCGGCGTCTCCCATTAAAAGTTTACTTGGTGTTGCATTATACCAGAGATATCCAAGCAGACATACTGCAAATAACAGGATACAGTAATTAAATCCATCCTGGATTCCAAGCACATTATCGATCACAAAAATGGTCATGATCGTGATGATCGTTAAAGTTCCGGAAAGACCATCTACTCCGTCCGAACAGTTTGTAACATTAATGGATGCCCATACAAGGATCACCGTAAGGATTGCAAAAACTACTGGTGGAATTGTGACAGAACCACCAAAAATTGCGAAATTGATGACCGAACTGTTGTAATGCAGGTATACAACGGCTACCACAACCGCTACTACAAAGTCCAAAAATCCTTTCAGATACTCTCCCCATGGCTTCTCTGCTGCGTCATCAAAATATCCGGTCAGCATCTCTACTACGATCAGACACAGATAAATGCCGATCTCCAGATTGACCTGCGCAAAAAGAACTGCTGCGATCACAAATGTAAATACAAAAATAATACCTGCCCCTCTTGGTTTTCCGGCGGAAAGCTTACCGTCGTGCGCAAATTTGCGCCCCATGTCCTTTGGCAGATACTGATTTAATCTGGCAATGGCAATACATGTAATTGCAAAAGCAAACAATATGCCAATAAATGCTACGATCGAGAGGTCGAAAGCCCCTGTGAAATTGATCATTTCTAATCCTCCTCAATATACATAAAAATTCACTCATTCATTATATTAGCACCCCAGCGAAAAGTAAAGTATGCTTTTTTTTACAAAAGACTTGCAAAATCTTTTTTTTGTGGTATTATGTACTCACATGCTTTAAAGCGTCGAAGCGTTGAAGTACTAAATAATTCAAAAGAATCATCATTCATTTATTAAAGGAGGAACTTACCAATGGCTCAAAAAGGAGACTTAATGACCGCCCGCTCAGATATCCGGGTATTAGATGCAACCATGCGTGATGGAGGACTTGTAAACAATTTCCGTTTTACAGATGACTTTATCAATGCCCTCTACCGTACCAATGTAAAGGCCGGTGTGGATTATATGGAGTTCGGTTACAAAGCATCCCGTGAACTGTTCGATCCTGATAAATTTGGCAAATGGAAATTCTGCAGTGAGGAAGATATCCGTGCAATCGTTGGAGAAAATAATTCCGATATGAAGATCTCTGTCATGGCAGATGTCGGACGCTGCGATTACAAACATGACATTATTGACAAAAAAGACAGTGTCATCGATATGGTGCGCGTAGCCACATATGTACATCAGATGCCGACTGCGATCGAAATGATCGAAGACGCCAAGGCAAAAGGTTATGAAGTCACCTGTAATATTATGGCAGTCAGCAATGCCAAAGAAGCCGATATCGACCAGGCTCTGGAAATGGTCGGTCAAAGCCCTGCCGATGGTATCTATATTGTTGACAGTTACGGTTCCCTTTATCCGGAACAGATCCGTGTCATTTCTGATAAATATATGGATGTTGCGGAAAAATACAATAAATACATCGGAATGCATGCACACAACAACCAGCAGCTTGCTTTTGCCAATACTATTGAAGCAACTGCACGCGGGGTAAGCTATCTTGATGCAACCATGATGTCTATGGGACGTGGCGCCGGCAACTGTGCAATGGAACTTCTGATCAGTTTCCTGAAGAATCCAAAATACAATATTTTCCCGGTACTGAAATTTATCGAAGAACATATGCTTCCTCTGAAAGCAGAAGGCATTGCCTGGGGTTATGACATCCCTTACCTTCTGACCGGTCGTCTGAACCAGCATCCATCTGCTGCCATCGACTATACCAAAGCGGGGCGCACTGATTATGCAGACTTCTACGCAGATCTTCTGGACAAATAATCACATCCTTTATAAAAGCAGTAAAAAAAAGAAGGCAGATTTTTAAATCCGCCTTCTTTTTTACTGATCCATATATTTGTCCAGCTGATGTGAGTAATCAATTACCTGCTCCAGCATATCTTTTGCCTGTTTTGAACTTTCTTTGTTACTCTGCGTGATTCCAGTTGCTTCCTCACTGCTTGCCGTAATCTGCTGGCTTGCTGCGGAGAGCTGGCTGATACTGTCCACAATCGCATTATTGGAATTCATAAGCTCTGACATCATGGAATCAATACTTCCCATCTCATTGTTCAATTCCTGCATATTCTGATTAATACGTTCGAAATCTTTGGAGGCATCTCCGATCAGGTTTGTCTGTTCCTCGGTCACCGTAAGAGAGTCCTGAATCGATTCTGACGCTTCTGCAGAGTATGCACTCAGTTCTCCGACGATCTCCGTAATGCTTTCTGTCGAATTCTTCGTCTGTTCAGCAAGCTGGCGGATCTGATCTGCTACTACTGCAAAGCCTTTTCCTGCCTCCCCTGCTCTGGCAGCTTCGATAGAAGCATTCAATGCAAGAAGGTTGGTCTGACTTGAAATATCCAGGATCATATCCGTAATTGCCTTAACATCCTCTGTCTTCTTCTGAAGCTTCTCCATGGAAGCAACTACCTTGGAGTTTGTCACTGCAATATGATCCGAATGCTGGCTGAGTTGTTCCATGGTCTTTAAACTTTCCTTCACCGTCTCCATGGATTCTGTTGCCTTATCTGCTGCGTTCTTCGTGCGTCCTGCTGCATCCTGGATGGAATCCTGGATCGTCTGTGTCATAACAGTCTGGTTCTGGATGTTATCTGCAGTACTCTGTGTACCGGAAGTGATCTCTCCAACAATGTTATTAATATTCTGGGCGGAATCATACAGATGATCGATTACAACATCGGTCTCTTTTGTCTTGTCCTGAACTCCTTTTGCAATCGCGAGGACATCTTTCATGATAATTCCCTGAATCTCTTTCTCATCCTCCATGGAATGCATGGCATCATGATTAAATCTCCAGGAAATCCGTGTTGCCCTGGTCAGTGAAAACAACGCTACCATCAAAATCCCATATACAAGTATCTCCTCTGGCAGTCCATTCGAGGTATTCTGAATTCCGGCTGCCACAAGGATCGTACGGACTGTAGCTACAATTCCACAGGTAATACACGACAGATCCATCTGTTTACAATTATTATACATGAGCGTTGCCAAAAATAAAGGCATTGCTAAAAATAACGTACTATCATTATAATTCAGGAAAATTGAAAAAATATATACGATTCCAAACTGAATGATACAGAGGAAATGTAGTCTGTCATTTCCAGGGTCTTTAAGGAAAAGTCCGATCTGTACCACTTCTCCTGCAACAATAACCGCAATCCATGTCAAAAGAACTGCACCGATTCCTCTGTCCAAAATCAGGAAACCTGCATTGATCAGGCACCCCATTTCCAATATCAATTCGATCAGGATCACCATCCGGTTTGCCCGCTTAATCTTAGGTGCCTTCTCTCTGTAAATTCTTGATTCAATCTTCTCTCTTAGCTGCTGTACTCTCTGTTCGCCCGACATGCTTCTCTCATTATCCATATTCATACCTCGCCTCTGGTCTGTATCTTATGTACCACTTCTATGCTTATTGTACTCTCAGAAAGAAGAAAATTCAATCTCTTCCTCTGCGATCTTATAGTTCTCTTCCGAATGCTCCATTTCCTTGGAAAAAATGCGTACGACGTCAATCCGGTCGGCTCTGTCATAATGCCCATTCTGCTTCCGGTAACGGAGTGCATCCATATCACGTATGATCTTCGTATAAGTCACTGCAAGCCTTGCCCTTGTAAGGAAATTATAATCATAGATCGTACGGAGCAGATACCGGTAATTAAAATATACCAGCAGATGCTCATAATCACGCTCTACACAATCCCCTGAGGCTAACCACTGCTTCATGCCCTGAAGATATGCTTCTTCGTTCTGACCTGCAAGTTCATTTTTCACACCACGCCATTCTGCATTTAAGATATCCATCTGCTCAAGCATATAGATCCTGTCCTGATACCGTTCAAAAGAATCCATGCTTTCTTCAGCCGGCATATGCTGATCCACTTCCACCATCTGGTAATCGATCTGTTCTGTATTCCAGTCCGGATCATCCAGATCCTGTCTGCTGATCACATCCTGCACGTTCCCTGCATATTCCAGATAATGATCCATGCGTTCCCAGATTGTAAACCTCCGGTCCTGAAGGATCTCAAAAGTCTTTTTCTGCGCATACTCTAAGAAACGATACCAGCTGAGATCCGCTTCGTCTTCCTCCTCATCGCATTCCTCCGAGGTCATCGGAAGTTCTACCAGGGTGATCGGTTCTTCCTTCTCAAATACCATTCTTCCAGCTTCCACACAGGAAAGTCCCAGACATTTCTGCATGACACTGCCATATGTGATCGTTGTCCTTGGATACTCCGTGCACACCTCGCTGAGTGCCACTTCCCCGTATGCACTGCAGATGTCACACAGGTTCTTTTCATCGAGAAAAGGGCATCTTCCATGCGGATCGAGTCTTAAACCATACTCGCCGTCCTCTGTGGTGAACACGTTCTTACGAAACCGCTCTCCAAGTTCTCCTTCCAGTCCGTAATAATATCCATAGGTATCTTCATCGATATCGATTTCCCAGCCTATACAGCAGCTGTCTGTACATTGATCTGCAATACAGGAAAAGTCCTCATAAAAATCCGGTATTCGTAAAATCATCCTTCTGCACCACTTTCCTTATTATAATTATATAATTCTGCCTGCTGTCTGTGTTCCTGCTGCCTCTGTTCGTGCTGTCTGTGTCTCCGCTCAAGTTCCTGTCTGAGCAGCCGGTCATACTCATCCTCTGTTCCTTTGAAATAATTACATCCGATGTAACCGACACACCACACAAGTCCCGCAACCGTCGTAGACAATACGATTTTAACAATACAGGAAACAAGAAGCCTTACGCTTAACGTACCTGTTCCATAAGCATACATCAAAAGCCGGACCGGTTTTACTAACATCAGCCAGCCACCAATATATATGGAAGCAGACACACCGAAAATATAGCATGCCGCCGCCAGAATGACTTTCCATCTCTTTTTCATCACAGTCTCTCCCAAACTCCTGATTCTATGTCGTGCGATCCTCTGCACGACGCCCATTCACAAAAAGCATATGGTATTATAGCATAATTTCATACCTTCAACAAGATAAACGGTCAGATGCTATTCACCTTCTTTTCGCAGGTACACCAGCGCATTTATGAAAATTTCTTAATTTTTAATTCATTTCTGTTTCAATTCAAACAAAATTGTGTCATAATGTGACAATAGGTGTAAAAATACTATTTTCCCGTAATAATGGGAATCATTATGAACACATGAAAGGAAGAATATCATATGTGTGGAATCGCAGGATTTATGGATACCAAACATCAGGATCCATCCATTATCAATACGATGCTTGATGAAATCAAACACCGTGGTCCGGACGGACACGGAACTTATCATACTGCAAACGGCTATCTTGGACACTGCCGTCTGTCAATTATTGACCTTGCAACTGGTGGACAGCCAATGTTCAGCCAGGATAAAAAACTCGTACTTGTTTTCAACGGCGAGATCTATAACTACCTGGAGATCAAAGAAGAGCTCTCTGCCCAGGGTTATACATTCCAGACAACCAGTGACAGTGAAGTACTCCTTGTAGGCTATCAGGCGTGGGGAGAAAACCTCGTCGATCATCTGCGCGGAATGTATGCATTTGTGATCTACGATGTACAAAACGATCAGTATTACGGTGCACGTGATCATTTTGGAATCAAACCTTTTTATTATTATCACGGCGAAAACAGCTTTATTTTTGCCAGCGAAGCAAAAGCCATCTTAAAACATCCGGATTATCATCTGGAGCTTGATAAAGAGCTTCTTCCTCTTTATCTGCGTTTTAACTATGTTCCTGTGGATAAGACCATGTTTAAAGGCATCCATCGTCTGGAAGCCGGAACATGCTTCACTTACCGTCAGGGCAGATTGTCTTTACGTAAATATTTCCGCATGGAAATGACCGGTGAAGGAACAACCAAAGAAGAGATCCAGAAGACCATGAAAAACTCCGTGGACCATCATCTTCTCAGTGACGTTAAGGTTGGTTCTTTCTTAAGCAGTGGTATCGATTCCTCTTACCTGGTATCGTTATCCAAGGTTTCGGATACCTACACGATCGGTTACCATGAGAAAAAATACAGCGAGCTGGAATATGCCAAAGATCTGTGCAACAAGCTCGGCATTGAAAACCATAAGAAGATCATCACAAAGGAAGAATATTTCAAATCCCTGCGTGATGCGGTATATCATCTGGACGAGCCGCTTGCAGATCCTTCTGCTATCTCACTTTACCACGTTGCCAAACGTGCCAGTGAGGATGTCAAAGTTGTCTTATCCGGAGAAGGTGCTGACGAGTTCTTCGGCGGATACAATACTTATAACCAGATCTCCGCTTATGACAAAGTTCCATATGTGATTCGTCATGCGATCGGCTCCTTCGCCTCCCTCTTCCCTCCTTTCCGTGGAAGAAACTTCCTTGTACGCAAAGGCAGAAAGATCGAAGATGGATATATCGGTGTAAACTCTGTATTCTCCGAGAAGGAAATGGCAAAAATCACCAAAGTGAAAAATCCAATGACCAACAAAGAGATCTCCCGTCAGATCTTAAAGGGCTACGAGGACTTAGATGACGTAAGTAAAATGCAGATCGTTGATATCCGTCTGTGGCTGGAAAAAGATATCTTCACCAAGGCAGACCGCATGACAATGGCTTCCTCCATTGAAGGCCGTGTGCCATTCAGTGATTTTTCTGTATATCAGACAGCCAGAAAGCTGACTTTAGACGAGAAGCTTCATAATGGCACCACAAAATATCTGCTCCGCGAAGCAAGCCGTGATGTCATTCCAACCGAAGCATACAATAAGAAAAAGCTTGGCTTCCCGGTTCCGCTCCGCGAGTGGATCAAGGATGACGATGTCAAAGCAGATATCTTAAAAGCGCTTGAAATGCCGATCGCATCCGAATTATTTGATGTTGACTACGTAAAACATCTGATCGAGGATCATTGCTCCGGCAAACACGATAACTATAAAAAGATCTGGTGTGTATACATCTTCCTTCTCTGGTATCAGATCTACTTTACCGATGAGAAAGCTGCATAAAACACCAAGAGGAATCCTTTATGAAATTAACTATGCTTGGAACAGGCTGCGCAGTTGTTACAGACTGCTATAACACCTGCTATGTATTCAGTGAAAATAACAGACATCTGCTTGTGGATGGTGGAGGAGGCAGCGGTCTTCTCCATCAGCTGAAAGCGGCAGATATTGCGGTAAACGACATCCACGAGATCTTTGTCACACATAAGCATATCGATCATATTCTTGGCATTGTGTGGCTGATCCGTGTCATCGGCCAGAATATGAATAAAGGAACTTATCAGGGTGATGCATCGATCTATGGACACGATGAAGTAATCCGTATCCTCCGATCAATGTCTGAAACACTGCTTCAGACCAAAGTCACACGATTTATCGATGACCGCATTCACCTTGTCACCGTAACCGATGGGGAAGAAAAGACAATCCTTGATAAAAAAGTTACATTCTTCGATATCCACTCTACCAAAGATAAACAGTTTGGCTACTGCATGGATCTTGGAGACGGAAAACGTCTGACCTGTTGCGGAGATGAGCCATACAATGAATATGAGCTCGACTACGTAAAAGACTGCACCTGGCTGTTACACGAAGCATTTTGTCTCTACTCTGAGGCCGATATCTTCTCTCCTTATGAGAAGCATCACTCTACCGTAAAAGACGCATGTGAGCTTGCAACGCAGATGCATGTAACCAATCTTCTTTTATATCATACAGAAGATAAACATATCCAGAACCGCAAGGATTTGTATACCAAAGAAGGAGCACGCTATTTCCACGGCAGCCTTTTTATTCCCGATGATCTGGAAGTTTTAGATCTGTAGCAAAAAAGAACCGGACTTGCCGGTTCTTTTTCTATTCTATCTGATCTGCTTCTGAAAGGCTTCAAACATATCTGAAAAATCCTGTTTTGTCTCATCGGACTTACTGCCCAGCATTGGATAATAGCAATCCTGTGGCACAACAACGCCGGATCTTTTTCCATGATCGTAGATGATATAATTTCCGTTGTCCTTCTCCCCTGCATCCACATACTGAGGAAATTCCGCATTCGTCTTTCCAATCAATGCCGGTCCAAGATGCGAATTGCTTCTCCTTTTTACAAGGATCAGCTGATGGATCTTCCCATCCCATTTCATCGGATCAAATGCAATATGAATATTGCCAGTGGAAGAATCAATATGTGGGAATTTCTCTGAAATGCCCCAGCCATTACTTCCTTTCTGCTTTATGTAATGCATGTTATTCATTTCATTTTCTTCTTCGGTAATGCCCAGAGCCTCCTTCGCATCTTCTAATGTCACACGATACGGCATGCAACCTCTGTCTTTAAAGTCTCTAACTGAGCTTCTGACTTCTTTAAGGTGTCATAGTTACTTACCTTTTTCTGAACCTTTTCTGAAGCCTTATCATATGCTGAGCGTGCAGCTGCGATATCAGATTCACTATCCAGTGTAATTCCGTGATCTGATTCTGTATCAACAGCAACCGCAACGCTCTCGGTATCACTGCTTGTCTCTGTTTCCTCAGAAGCATCCACCTTTTCCGTCCCGCTTCCGTTATCTTCATACCCGATTGCATCAATCAGTTTCTCAACCTTTTCGGCTTCCTTTGCTGTCTTTTCATGATCCACATACAGATATCCACCAATTCCGGCTATCAGCACTGCCAGAACAACTGCGACCACAATCATAATTAATTTTTTTCGATTCATAGTATTCCTCTTTTCTATCTCTTGTTTATTGTGAATATATTCACTATACCGCATTGTGATTATATTCACAATATAAGAAGTAAAAGGGATTTCATATAATAGATTTATCTTATTTTAAGGAGATGAATACCATTATTAGCTACGACCCTCTATGGAGAACGCTGAAAGAAAAAGAGATTTCCCAATATTACCTGTTAAAATCCGGGATTGACAACAAAACTCTCGATAATCTGAAAAAAAATAAAAATATTACTCTGCTTACCGTTGAAAAGCTCTGCAATATCATTCAATGCTCTCCAAATGACATCGTAGAATTCAGATAAGGAAATCAGAGGCGCTATGATGGGTTTCCTTTTATTTACGCCCAATTTGATAACCATGACACGCAGGATATTGGCATTTTCTCCGTAGATTGCCATTTCTATATGATTACACCGCCAGTTTTTCCGTATTTAGCGGTGTAATCAAGTATTTTCTTTTTCCTACGGAGAATCTGCAGTTTTCTATGCCGAAATCCGTATATTTTTCGGTGTAATGACTCAATTTTCCTCATTTACGGAGAATAAAAAGGAACCGAATTACTCCGGTTCCTTTTTCAAACATCATTCGATATCTACATCCTCCGAATTTAGAAGCTCTGCTTCACTGATTCCTAGATCATTCATCACTGCATCAAATGAAAACGTCCGCATTCTTTACCCTACCAGCTCGTCTTATGTTCATCCGTGACCTCCAGCGTCGTGCGGTTCACCAGATAGAATCCGAGAAGTTCTGTCTGATCCCCGCCCTCCTGCTCCAGGACATATTCGGTGCACGCATTGCCGTTGTCGTCTGTTTGACTGCCATTGCCTTTTAAAACCAATCGGTCTCCTTTCGCATTTCCGACAACCGCATAGGTATAGCCTTTCGCATCCATGTCGGTCGTAAAGCCCTGGTCTTCGATCACCGAATTCGACACAAGATATTGCCACACTGCATTCATCTCGTTTTCTTCCGTTTCATATTGTTTTGCTTCTGTGCTGTCATTTGAGCTTTGGGTATCCTGATAGGAATTCGTATTTCCATCATCTGCTGCATCGGAACTCAAACCCGAACTTTCCTCACCTGTTGTATCGGAACCTCTGCTTTCCTTATCTGTCTTATCAGAATCAGACAGACCGGAATTTTTATAATATGTCTCCCGGATAAACGGATTATCCGCTTTTGCAGACCAGATGTAGTAACCGGTGCCATAGGATACATCAAGATATACATACTTATCGTCTCTTCCCACTTCGGTTTCCTCAGGAATACTAAGGATTCCAAACGCCCCAACAACAATAAGGAAAAACAGTGCAAAAAAGACAAGCAGGACAATAAGCAGGATCTGGGATATATTTCTCCTGTTGTGTTCCTGTTTCCATGCCTTGTAACGTTTCCAGACCTGTGCAATCCAGATGCCACAGCAGACTGCTCCGCCGACCGCTACCATAAGATCTGACCACATCTGATATGCGCTGCGCAGTTCATACGGCTCCTGCAGTCCGACACTCAGTCCTTTATACGCCAGTAAATAACTCGCAAAAAGGAAGATCAGGCTGTTTCTGATCGAATGGAATTTCCTTACGGCCGGAAATTCTCCCTGGATTCCGGTAAAACGTACTCTCCATTCCTCCGCAGCTGCCACATCACCGGTATACATAGCCGCATCCATCTGTAATTTATAGTAAAGCTTCAGATCTGGCTGCTGCAGTTTTTCCGTCTTTACAAGTGCAAGAGCATCTTTACATGCTTCGTATTCTCTGCGCTCTGCCTTGATCTTTGCCATACCAAGCAAAGAAAGATTATCCATCACGACACTTCTGTTCCGGTTTCTCCGATAGATCCGAAGAAGAAAGTCATGCCGTGCCTCCGGCTCAAGTCTCTGGCTTTTCCACCGGTAAAATCCGGCGATCAGCAGGAGCAATGCGCTGTCCAATGCGACAAAAGCAAGCATCTCACAGAGAGTCCCTGAAAAACTAAGCATTTCCAGTTTTGTCGAAACTGCCATATATACAATTCCAGCCATGATCAGGAGCGATACGATCCATCTCCATACGATATAATGAACTGCTGTTTTCTTTCCTTTTTCATCCCAGGGATAACTTTTCGGGTCAAATTGTCTCATATCATACCGGTTCATCTTCTGCTTCCTCCATCTGCTTTTTCATTTTACCGTACCTGATAATCGGAGATTACAATATGTCCTGCTTCAAATGTCTTTGGTACATCTATGATTCTCTGGTTGGAAGAGCCACGGAAACTTAAAGCAATGTCTTTCTTCTCTTCTACAAATTCTCCATCCACCAGAATATCTATCTGCGATAAAATCGCATCGGTGTATTCTCCATGACATCTTGTATTATCCGGGTCATTTAATTCTTCCCATTTATATCCTGAGTAGATCCAGATGGATGCATGCGGAACTTCTTTTTTCACCCGGTCGATCAGTGGTGCGATCGCTTTCTGGTTTAAAAGTTCCATCGGTTCTCCGCCAAGAATCGTAAGACCCGAAATATAGGATGGTTTTAAAGACTCCACGATCTTATCCTCGGTTTCCTTTGTGTATGGATGACCATATGTGAAATCCCATGTCATCTCATTAAAACAGCCTTTGCAATGGTGCGTACAGCCTGACACAAAAAGTGAAGTTCTGCAGCCGATCCCATTTGCAACATCCGCATAATAAATTTGTCCGTAATTCATAATGTTTCCTTTCATACATCAAAAGACCGGATGTTTTATCTCCGGTCTTTTGCATCATCTGTTTATTTAGGATTCCTATTTCTCTGCGTTTGGATTCATCTCTGCATCAAATTCCGGAGTAGAAAGATGAAGTACACGTTCCTTGATCTCCTGTGTACGTCCCTGATTCCAGAACTGTGTTCCAATATAACCGCAGGTACGGCGTGCGACACTCATCTTGTCCTGATCACGGTTACCGCAGTTTGGGCATTCCCAGATCAGCTTACCTGAGCCTTCTTCCTCGACGATCTTGATCTCTCCGTCATATCCGCACACCTGGCAGTAATCACTCTTGGTGTTAAGCTCTGCATACATGATATTCTCATAAATATACTGCATCACGGAAAGAACCGCATCAATATTATTCTGCATGTTTGGAACTTCCACGTAGCTGATCGCTCCTCCTGGAGATAACTCCTGGAACTGGGATTCGAATTTCAGCTTGTCAAACGCATTCATTTCTTCTGTTACATGAACATGATAGCTGTTTGTAATATAGTTCTTATCCGTTACACCCGGGATCACTCCAAAACGTTTCTGCAGGCATTTTGCGAATTTGTAAGTTGTGGATTCGAGTGGTGTTCCATACAGACTGAAGTCCATGTTCTCCTTCTCTTTCCACTTCTGGCAGGCATCATTCAGATGCTGCATCACTTCCAGCGCAAATGGTGTTCCTTCCGGATCGGTATGCGATACCCCTTTCATATAACGGGTACATTCACACAGACCTGCATAACCAAGTGAGATTGTTGAGTATCCACCGAATAAAAGTTTATCGATGGTCTCCCCTTTCTTCAGTCTTGCGAGCGCACCATTCTGCCACAGGATTGGTGCTACATCCGAAGGTGTTCCAAGCAGACGTTTGTGTCTGCACATCAGTGCACGATAGCACAGATCCAGTCTCTCATCAAAGATCTTCCAGAATTTATCCATATCTCTTCCGGATGAACATGCAACATCCACAAGGTTGATGGTTACAACACCCTGGTTAAAACGGCCATAGTATTTTGGTTTGTTGGTCTCAGGATCAACATATGGGGTCAGGAAACTTCTGCATCCCATGCAGGTATAGCAATGTCCTTCTCCGTTCTTGTCTACCTTGAGTTCTTTCATCTTCTTCTCGGAAATATAATCCGGAACCATACGTTTTGCAGTACATTCTGCAGCGAGTTTTGTCAGATACCAGTATGGAGCATCTTCGGTAATATTGTCCTCTTCCAGAACATAGATCAGTTTCGGGAATGCAGGAGTGATAAATACGCCCTTCTCATTCTTCACACCTTTGATTCTCTGATGCAGCATCTCCTCAATGATTGCAGCAAGATCGGCTCTTGTCTGCGGGTCTTTTACTTCATCCAGATACATGAACACCGTAATAAACGGAGCCTGTCCATTCGTCGTCATCAGTGTAATGACCTGATACTGGATCATCTGGACGCCACGGTTAATCTCTTCCTTTACGCGAAGTTCTGCGACCTCATTGATACGCTTTTCATCGAGTTCCAGGCCAATTGCTGCGAATTCTGCTGCAACCTGTTTACGGAATTTCTCACGGCTCACCTGTACAAACGGTGCAAGATGTGCAAGCGAGATACTCTGTCCTCCGTACTGGGAGCTTGCGATCTGCGCAATTGCCTGTGTTGCAATGTTACATGCGGTCGAGAAACTCTTTGGCCGGTCGATCATGGTCTCTGAAATAACGGTTCCGTTCTGAAGCATGTCTTCCAGATTGACCAGACAGCAGTTGTGCATATGCTGTGCAAAATAATCAGCATCATGGAAATGGATCATTCCTTTCTCATGTGCTTCCACAATATCCTCAGGCAACAGGAAACGTCTTGTGATATCTTTGCTGACCTCACCTGCCATATAATCACGCTGAACACTGTTTACTGTCGGATTCTTATTGGAATTCTCCTGTTTTACTTCCTCATTATTGCACTCTAAAAGGCTTAGGATCTGTTCATCTGTTGAGTTTGATTTACGTACCAGTGCTCTCTTATAGCGATACGTAATATAGTTACGTGCAACATTAAACGCACGGTGATTCATCAGCTGGTTCTCCACCATATCCTGAATCTCCTCCACACTTGGAGAACGCTTCATATTCTCACAGGCAACCTCAACATTGTCTGCGATTTCCCGAATCTGTTCATCCCCTAATTTCTCGTAATCGATGACGGATTCATTCGCTTTTCTGACCGCTGCAACGATCTTTGCAGCATCAAATACGTCTTCGCTTCCGCTACGCTTAATAATCTTCATCGTTTCATACATCCTCTCTCATATTTCTCATCACTGATTCAATTATACAATATCTAGTGTTATTGTCAACATCATTTAACTAGATTATGTGGTCTGACATTGACATACAAAACACGCAAAAAGCGTCACAATCTATGATTTTGCGACGCTTTTTGAAATAATTCCTTAAATTATCAGATAAGAGTAAATTTTACTTCGATTCTCCTTTTTCCTCAAGACAGCAGAGTTCTTCCACATTATGTAAGGCTCGCTCCAGCAGATCGTTAAACAGACGTGCTTCCTCATCCGTCATCCCTTTTACGATCGTCTGCTCCATCCGGTAAACATTACACTTTGCCTTCTGGTCCCCCTCATATGCGAGATCTGTAAGGATGATCCGCTTTAATCTTGCATCATATTCCGTCGGTATCCGCTCGATCAGTCCCTTTTTTTCCATTCCTTTTAAAATATTAGTTGCTGTCGCACCACGAATGGAAAATGCAGCTTCAATATCCTTCTGGAACACCTCCTGTCCATTTCGTTCTCTCTGGATCAGATAACGCAGCGTCGCACATTGCACACTGGTAAGAACCTCTTCGTTTTTCCCCCGTCTGATCTCCATAAATTTCTCGATCCCGTTGTGAAGCATACGGAATTTGTGTCCGTAAGTCTTCTCCGGTTCAAAATCCGGCGGACATTGCAGACTCATCGGTTGTGATACATTTCTTTCCGAATTTTGCTGTTGGCTCATATCTGTTCTCCTTGTATTCTATCCGTCTGCAGATAATTACAGATTGACAAATAAATTTTTTCGTATTATAACTATATTGTTAGCACACTAACTTTTAAAAATCAAGATATTTTTTTTCGAAATACGCAGCAGTCTTGTTTTCACAGGACTGCACTTTTATCGTAGCAAATATCTGTAAAATATTATGGAAAGAAGGGATTTTATGCTAAAAACACTGGGAGCACAAATCAAGGAATATAAAAACGCCTCAATTGCTACTCCTGTCTTTATGTTACTCGAAGTTCTGATGGAAACGATCATACCTCTTCTGATGGCATCGATCATCGACGATGGTGTAAACAAAGGTGATACCCATCACATCTACATCACCGGTGTCTGGATGATTGCAGCCGCTCTTTTAAGCCTGACATTCGGCTGCCTGGGTGCCCGTTTCGGTGCAAAGGCTTCCATGGGACTTGGACGTAACTTAAGAAAAGCCATGTTTGAACGTATTCAGACATTTTCTTTTGCCAACATCGACAAATACAATACTTCCGGTCTTGTCACAAGACTTACCACGGATGTTACAAACTGTCAGAATGCATACCAGATGATCCTTCGTATGTGTATGCGCGCTCCTGCCAGTCTGATCTGTGCAATGGCGATGTCATTTTTTATCAGTCCACGGATCGCATCCATTTATCTGATCGCAGTTATCATTCTCGGTGGTCTTTTAATCCTGATCACATTAACTGCAATGCGTTATTTCCAGCAGGCATTTGTAAAATATGACGACCTGAATGAAAGCGTTCAGGAAAATGTCTCTGCGATCCGCGTTGTAAAAGCTTATGTCCGCGAGAATTTCGAGAAAGAGAAATTCAAAAAGGCAAGTGCCAACATCCGTAAGCTCCTCGTAAAAGCCGAGAATGTCGTTGTATGGAATACACCTCTTATGCAGTTTACCGTATACAGCTGCATTATCCTGATCAGCTGGGTCGGTGCCAAAATGGTCGTAGGCGGCTCTCTTAAGACCGGTGATCTGATGGCACTTCTTACATATTGTATGAACATTTTGATGAGTCTTATGATGCTCTCCATGGTCTTCGTTATGATTTCCATGAGTGGAGCCAGTGCAAAGAGAATCTGTGAAGTGCTGACGGAAGAAAGTGCACTGAAAAATCCAGAGCATCCTGTCTATGAGGTTTCTGACGGTTCTGTACGTTTTGATCATGTAACGTTCAGCTATTCTGCCACAAGCGAGGCACCGGTGCTTGATGATATTAATTTAACGATCCAGTCCGGCGAAACGGTCGGTATCGTCGGTGGAACCGGAAGTTCCAAATCCAGTCTGGTCAACCTGATCAGCCGTCTTTATGATGTCAACGAAGGTGCCGTATATGTCGGTGGAAAAGATGTCCGTGATTACGATATGAAGTCACTCCGCAATCAGGTATCTGTTGTTCTCCAGAATAATGTATTGTTCAGCGGAACGATCCTCGACAATCTGCGCTGGGGAAACAAAAATGCCACGGATGAGGAATGCATTGAGGCATGTCGTCAGGCCTGCGCCGACGAATTCATCCAGCAGTTCCCGGATCAATACAACACCCACATTGAACAGGGCGGAACCAACGTATCCGGCGGACAGAAACAGCGTCTTTGTATCGCACGTGCACTTTTGAAGAAACCAAAGATCCTGATCCTTGACGACAGTACAAGTGCCGTTGATACTGCTACAGATGCCAGAATCCGGAAAGCTTTCCGTGAAGCAATCCCGGGCACAACCAAATTCATTATCGCCCAGCGTATCTCATCCGTTCAGGATGCAGACCATATTATCGTCTTAAATGATGGAAAACTGGATGGATTTGGAACACATGAAGAACTATTAAACACAAATGCAATTTACCGCGATGTCTATGAATCACAGACGAAAGGCGGCGGTGATTTTGATGAAGGAGGTGCAGCATAATGCCAGGACCAGGAAGACCACAGGGCCCAAAAGCCAAAATTAAAAATCCAGGCAAACTCTTTCTCCGTCTGATGGGATTTGTCTTTCAGAGATATGCGATCCAATGCATCGCTGTTGTAATTCTGATTTTCATCAGTGTTGCAGCAAACATTCAGGGAACCATGTTCATGCAGACACTGATCGACAATTACATTACCCCTCTGCTCGGTCAGAAAACTCCGGATTTTGCGCCGTTACTTGCAGCGCTTACCCGTGTTGGAGGCTTCTATGCACTTGGTATCCTTGCTGCTTACGGATATTCCAAGATTCTGATCTATGTATCGCAGGGAACGATCAAAGAAATGCGTGACCAGCTTTTTGATCATATGCAGGATCTTCCGATCCGCTATTTCGATACACACTCTCACGGAAATATCATGTCCGTTTACACAAACGATATAGATACGCTCCGCCAGATGATCAGCCAGAGTATGCCTCAGATGATCAACTCCGCAATTACCATTGTCGGTGTTTTCATCATGATGCTGATCTTAAATATTCCGCTGACTCTGCTTACGCTTGTCATGGTCGGGATCACAATCTTTGTGACCGGAAAATTTGCCGGATACAGCAGCCGTTACTTCCTTGCCCAGCAGGAAAATCTCGGACGTGTCAACGGATTCATTGAAGAAATGATGAACGGACAGAAAGTTGTAAAAGTATTCAACCATGAGGAAGAAAACATCGAAGCATTCAACGTTTTCAATGATGAGCTTTTCGACAGTGCCTATAACGCCAACCGCTACGCCAACTATCTTGGACCAGTAAACGCACAGATCGGAAATGCCAGCTACGTATTATGTGCCATGGTCGGCGGACTTCTTGCACTTGGCGGATTTGGCGGTTTTACCCTTGGTAAACTTGCAAGTTTTCTGACTTTCAACAAGAGCTTCAGTATGCCGATCAACCAGATCTCCCAGCAGTTTAACAGTATCATCATGGCACTTGCAGGCTGTGAACGGATCTTCTCTCTTCTGGATGAGAAACCGGAAGAAGACAACGGATATGTCACACTTGTCAATGCAAGGGAAGAAAACGGTGTACTCACCGAAACTCCGGAGCACACCGGTGTATGGGCATGGAAGCATACACATCAGGCAGATGGCTCGGTCGATTATATCAAACTGACCGGAGATGTCGTATTTGATGATGTGGATTTTGGTTATAATCCGGATAAGATTGTTCTTCACAATGTAAACCTTTATGCAACACCAGGTCAGAAAATCGCCTTTGTCGGTTCCACCGGTGCAGGAAAGACCACGATCACCAACCTGATCAACCGTTTTTACGATATTCAGGACGGTAAGATCCGATATGACGGTATCAACATCAACAAGATCAAAAAAGCAGATCTGCGCCATTCACTCGGTATTGTTTTACAGGATACCCACCTGTTTACCGCTTCCGTCATGGATAATATCCGATACGGCAAGCTGGATGCTACCGATGAGGAAGTATATGCCGCTGCAAAGCTTGCCAATGCAGATACGTTCATCCATCAGCTTCCAGACGGTTATCACACCATCTTAAAAGGTGACGGTGCCAATTTAAGTCAGGGACAAAGACAGCTGCTTGCAATCGCCAGAGCCGCAATTGCAGATCCTCCGGTTCTGATCCTTGATGAAGCAACCAGCTCGATCGACACCCGTACCGAACGCATCGTCCAGGAAGGTATGGATAAGCTGATGAAGGGAAGAACCACTTTCGTCATTGCCCACCGTCTTTCCACTGTAAAAAACAGCGACTGTATCATCGTTCTGGAGCAGGGATGCGTAATCGAACGTGGCAGCCACGATCAGCTGATCGAGAAAAAAGGAAAATACTATCAGCTCTATACTGGTATGAGCGCTGAAATGTAATCCGAAATTCCAACAGAATCTCCAGTTAATCAAAAACCCGCCATATTGAAGCAACAGCCTCAATATGGCGGGTTTTTGATTATTCATATATCTATTATACCCCGTTTTCGTATGGCTTACGTCGTTTACAGCAAAATGTATTTGAGTACAAATAAGACTGCAAGCACATACATAAGCGGAGTAACTTTCTTTGCTTTTCCACATACAACGTTGATCACAACATAAGAAATGACACCGATTGCAATACCTTCTGAAATGCTGTATGCAAGTGGCATAGCGATCAGGCAGAGGTATGCCGGAATGGCTTCTGTCGGATCTTTGAAATCGATATCAGCAACTGCGCTGACCATTAAAAATCCTACAAAAATCAAAGCCGGAGCCGTTGCAAATCCAGGAATTGCAACAAAGACCGGAGATAAGAAAATTGCAATTAAAAACAGGAAACCTGTTACAACAGATGCAAGACCTGTTCTTGCGCCTTCGGCTACACCGGAAGAACTCTCTACAAATGTTGTTGTTGTAGAGGTACCAAGTACTGCACCTGCAGAGGTAGCAATTGCATCTGCCAGCAATGCCTGTTTGATATTTGGAAGTTTTCCATCCTTATCCAGCATATCTGCTTTGTTTGCAACACCGATCAGTGTTCCTAATGTATCAAACATGTCAACAAATAAGAACGCAAAAATAATAACAACGAAATCAAGTGCATTAATAGCAGAAACGTCTGCTTTAAAGCACTGTCCGAATGTCTCTCCGATCGAAGTCAGATCAAAGCTTGACCATGATGGGAATAAGGAATAAAATCCGTTTTCTGCATCAACCACATAGATTCCGGCTGCCTGACAGATCATACCTAGAATCCATGTTACAATGATACCGATCAGAATCGAGCCTTTTACATTCTTTGTATGAAGAATTGCGATTATGAACAGACCGATCACACAAAGAAGCGCACAGATTCCTGTTGTATGGAAATTCTCTGTAAAATCAACGATCGTTACCAGTGTAGAATCATCATTCACGATCAGGTGTCCACCCTGTAAACCGATAAATGCGATAAACAGACCGATACCAACCGATACACCGACTTTCAATGTCTTTGGAATTGCATTGAAAATTGCTTCACGTACATTTGTCAAGGATAATACGATGAAAATAATACCCTCTGCAAATACTGCAAGCAGGGCGATCTGCCATGAATATCCCATTTTGCCACATACCGTGTATGCAAAATAAGCATTCAGTCCAAGTCCCGGAGCAAGTGCAAATGGATAATTGGCAAGAAATGCCATTACCATGGTTCCGATGAATGATGCAATCGCAGTTGCCATCAGAATTGCGTTTTTATCCATTCCGGATGCTGACAGAATTGTCGGGTTAACAGCCAGAATATAGGCCATTGTCATGAAGGTTGTAATTCCACCGATGACTTCTGTCCGGACATTGGTGTTGTTTTCCTTCAGTTTGAATAGTTTTTCTAACATATCCATACTCCTCTTCTTTTATTTGAACTTCTCTATTGGTAACACAGATGAGATGATCTGTGGAAGCTCCGTAAAAGCTTCAATTGCAGCGGTTTTCTCTTTGATCTGGCCGAATCCATATGCTGCATGGATGAAAGTAAGCCCCGCATGCATGGTTGCATCGTAATCTCCCTGGATATCTCCTACATATACAGCATCGGAGAGATCATTTCTCGCTGTCAGAAGTGCGATATTGTCACCCTTTTGTCTTAAATTATTGCCATAACATTCGATATCCTCCACAAGGTCGTGGAACTGATAATGATCGAGAAATGCCTCGATATATCCTGACTGGCAGTTGCTTACTATATAAAGGTGATAACCCATTTCCTTTAATTTTTCCATGGTCTTTCGAATCTCCGGATAAAGGGTTCCTCCATGCTCTCTTAAATAGTCGTTCTCATGGTCGCCGCATTTTTGCAAAAGTTCCGCTCTCTCATCTGGTTCAATGCCTGGGAAAAGAAGCTCTGCAATAACGTCCATGGTTTTTCCCATGACACCTTTGATATCCTCTGTTGCAATATGAAACTGCGTATAACCGCATTCCTGTACTACTTCATCCCATGACTTTGCAACATTTTCCGCAGAATCCCACAGCGTGCCGTCCATATCAAAGAGTATTCCCATCTTTGGCTGCTCTTCTAACCGGTAAACTCTGCGATATTTCTTTTTGAAATAACGGATAAGCGGAGCCGCACTGACTTCTTTGCCGCAGACTGCCTGGATCACTTCTTTCGGTTCCCGCATACTTCCGTACCTGTGGATCTTTTCATTCAGCCAGTGTGTAATCTTTGCGATCTCTCCGGATGCCAGAATCTCATCCACAGAACCAAGTTCTTTTTCAATCTGCTCCAGATACATGCCATCGTAGATCGAACCCAGAAGGTATGACGGAAAATATCCAAATGAACCGTCTGACCAGTGCATATCCTGTAAAATTCCCTCCGCATCGCTTTTGGGACAGATGCCAAGGTATTCCTGCATTTTATCACGCCAGATCTCCGGCAGACGGTCTACCGGTACATGATTGCGGAAGATCTCCTTCTCGATCTCATAACGTAATATGATATGGAAGCAATAGGTCACTTCATCCGCTTCCGTACGGATCAGGCTGTTTCTGACATGATTGATCTCATGGTAAAATTCATTCAGTGAAATATCCCGATATTCCGGGATGCATGCACAGAGTTTCTCATAGATCGGAACCCAGAAATTCTTATTTCTTCCGAGGATATTCTCGTAAAAACGGGACTGGCTCTCATGAATCCCCATATACTCGCAGCTTTCTGCCCTGGTTCCCTCATAATCCGGATTGACATTCTGCTCAAAAATGGCATGTCCACCCTCATGAATCGCACTGTACAGCGCTGATAACGCATTCTTATCATAATAGTGGTTTGTGATCCTCACGTCATTCTGACTGAAATTCAGTGTGAATGGATGCTCACTTTCCGCCATGGTTCCCGCATCTTTTTGAAAACCAATATAGTCCAGCAGAAGCTCACATGCGACTTCCTGCTCCTCTTTTGGGATAGTTCCTGTAAACTTCTTCTCATCCGGCTGCGGTGCAGCAAGTATCTCTTTTACAAGCGGGATCAGTTCTGCTTTCAGATCCTCAAACAACCGGTCGATCGTTTTGGTATCCATTCCACGCTCATACTTGTCTACAAGAACATCGTACACATCTTTTCCCGGGTCCGTATATCCCGTCATCTGCTCGGTCATCTGGATCATTTTCTCCAGATGTGGGGCAAATATGGAATAATCATCTGCCTGTTTAGCTTCTTCCCATGCGGATTCTGATAACGCCTGTTCTTCTACAAATGCCTCATAGAACTGTTCCGGAATTCGTTTTCTCTTCTCCAGCTCTTCCTTCATCCGTGTCACAGTAAACCGGATCTGCGGTTCAAGCTCATGATACTCATCCGGCTGTGATAATGTCTCTAACATTTCCTCCACTTTCGGATCCCGCTCCAGTTTAAACTGCTCCATTGAAAAATGCGTAAGTGCCTTAATATGTCCATCCTGTCCTTTCGGTGGTGTCCCGGTTCTCATATCCCAGTATAGCAGCGTCAATACATGGTCATACTGCTTCATCTGATCCAGATATTTCAAAAATTCTTCTGATGTCCTGCTCATGAATCTTTGTCCCTCTCTTTAACAATTATCCGATACAAAAGAGGCTCTCTCCATACAGAGCGAACCTCTTAGCTTCAAATTCTTTTATTTTATGCCTCGTCGATGGCTTTGCCAATATCATGACGCATATATTTATTTTTAAACTGAACCCAGTCCGTTGCTTCATAAGCTTTCTTTCTGGCTTCTTTTAAGTCTTTTCCTGTGGCTGTGATTCCAAGTACACGGCCTCCGTTTGTAACAATTTTTCCATTCTCATCAAATTTGGTTCCAGCATGGAAACAGAAATAATCATCCTTATTCTCAAAGTTTTCAAGACCTGTGATCTCAAATCCTTTTTCGTAAGCTACCGGATAACCATCGGATGCAAGTACCACACATACCGCTGCATTATCCTCAAACTGAAGATCGATCGTGTCTAATCTGCCATCCACACATGCTTCCATTACATCAATGATGTCATTTTTCATACGTGGAAGAACAACCTGTGCCTCCGGATCACCAAACCGGGCATTGTACTCTAATACCTTAGGTCCGTCCTCTGTCAGCATCAGTCCAAAGAAGATAACTCCGGTAAACGGTCTTCCCTCTTTTGCCATTGCATCTACCGTTGCCTGATAGATGTATTTCTGGCAGAATGCATCCACTTCCGGTGTGTAGAACGGGCTTGGTGAGAAGTTACCCATTCCACCTGTATTCAGTCCCTGATCGCCATCTTTCGCACGTTTGTGATCCTGTGCGGAAGACATGATCTGAATGGTTTTACCATCGACATAAGAAAGAACAGATACTTCACGTCCGGTCATGAATTCTTCCACAACCATGGTATTTCCGGCTGTTCCAAACTTTTTATCTTCCATGATCTCCTTCACACCTGCTTTTGCTTCCTCAAGTGTGTTGCAGATCAGTACACCTTTTCCAAGTGCAAGACCGTCTGCCTTTAATACGATCGGCATCTTTGCGGTCTCAAGATATTTCAGTGCTTCCTCCGGATCTGTAAAATTCTCATAAGCAGCTGTTGGAATATTGTATTTTTTCATGAGATCCTTGGAAAATGCTTTTGATCCCTCTAAGATTGCTGCATTTTTGCGTGGTCCGAAAACTTTTAAGCCTTCTGCTTCAAAGCGGTCTACGATTCCACCAACCAATGGATCATCCATTCCAACGATTGTAAAATCAATTGCCTTTTCCTTGGCAAAATCTACCAGTTTATCAAATTCCATTGCACCGATCGGTACACATTCTGCAAGCGCTGCAATTCCAGCATTTCCCGGTGCACAATAAATCTTATCTACACGTTTGCTTTTTGCCACGGATGTTACAATCGCATGTTCACGTCCGCCGCTTCCAACTACAAGAACTTTCATATGATTTGTCCTTTCTTTCGCAATTATTTATTTGTTATTTTCAAAATATTATTCATGGATCTGCACATGTCCGTCGCTTACCGTAACACGTCCGTTTGCGATCAGATCGATTGCCTTAGGCATAATGATCCATTCCGCCTGCTCCATGACACGTCTCTGAAGTACTTCCGGTGTATCATCCTGTTTTACTTCCACGGCCTTCTGTAAAATGATCGGACCTGTGTCTGTTCCTTCATCTACAAAGTGTACTGTTGCTCCGGTCACTTTTACGCCTCTGTTTAACACTCCTTCATGAACCTTAAGTCCATAATATCCGGTTCCGCAAAACGACGGGATCAGTGACGGATGAATGTTGATAATCCGGTTTCTGTAACTTTTTATCATTGCCTCCGGAATCACAACAAGAAATCCTGCAAGTACGACCAGATCGACCTGGTAAGAATCCAGTCTGGCAAGGAAATCCTGATTAAATGCTTCACGGCTCTCATAATCTTTCGGAGAGATGCACACGGACTGGATTCCATGTTTCTTCGCACGTTCCAGCGCATATGCGTTTTTATTATTACTGATCACGACTTCGATCCTGGCATTCGTGATCGTTCCATTGTCAATGGCATCCATGATGGCCTGCAGGTTTGTTCCGCCACCCGATACACACACTGCAAGTTTTAGCATAAAGTTACACCCTTTTCTCCATCTGTGATCTTACCTACTACGTAAGGAGTATCTCCTGCTGCCTTGATTGCTTCCATTGTCTTGTCCACATCAGCCGGATCTACTGCAAGTACCATTCCAAGTCCCATATTATAGGTGTTATACATCATTTTCTCTTCTACCTGGCCTTCACGTGCCATCATTGTAAAGATCGGTGGAATTGGGTAGCTGTTCTTCTCAATGACAGCATGTTTTCCTTCCGGAAGCATACGTGGAACATTCTCGTAGAATCCACCACCTGTGATGTGGCTGCATGCTTTTACACGTACCCCTGCGTCCTTGATCGAACGAAGTGCTTTTACATAAATTCTTGTTGGAGCTAAAAGTGCCTCACCAAGTGTTGTTCCTAATTCTTCATGATAAGTATTTAATGTTTCCTTATCCATCTTAAAGATCTTACGTACCAGGGAAAATCCATTGGAATGTACTCCGGAAGAAGCCATACCGATCAGCACATCCCCTGCTTTTACATCTGCACCTGTGATAATGTCTTTCTTGTCTACCACACCTACTGCAAATCCAGCAAGATCATACTCATCTTCCGGCATAAGTCCCGGATGTTCTGCGGTCTCTCCACCGATCAGTGCACAGCCGGACTGTTTGCATCCCTCAGCAACACCACTTACGATTGTTGCGATCTTCTCTGGATAGTTCTTACCGCATGCAATATAGTCAAGGAAGAATAATGGCTCACCACCTGCACATGCAACGTCATTTACACACATTGCAACTGCATCAATTCCGATAGTATCGTGTTTATCCATAATGAATGCAAGCTTCACCTTTGTACCACATCCGTCAGTTCCGGAAAGAAGCACTGGGTTCTCCATATCCTTGAGTGCAGCCATGGAAAATGCTCCGGAAAATCCGCCAAGTCCTGTTAAAACTTCTGGTCTCATCGTTCCCTGAACATATTTCTTCATCAGTTCAACTGATTCGTATCCTGCTTCAATATCTACACCTGAATTCTTGTAATCCATTTTGTTTCCTCCTGTTATAAACGTTCATTTTACCGTTATTACTTCTATAGTATAGCTTGAAACTCTTATTATTTCCAATTATATATAATAATCTAATTTATTAGTATATCTAATATCAGAAAATAAGAAAAGCATTGCCCCGTCAATCCGGCAGCGGCAATGCTTTTTGTCCTTATTTGGAATAATTCTTATATCCAACATCCTGCAGATGTGCATCTTTTGCCTCAACCTGCTCTTTCAGATCTTTGGAGTAATCCTTTAATCTCTGAAGAAGCTCTGCGTCACTTGTTGCAAGGATCTTTGCTGCAAGGATTCCGGCATTTGCACCGCCATTGATCGCAACGGTTGCAACCGGAATACCGGTTGGCATCTGTACAATGCTGTATAAGGAATCTCTTCCACCCAGGGATGTGGTATGCATTGGAATACCGATAACCGGCATTGGGAAGATTGCTGCACACATTCCCGGAAGATGAGCGGCCATTCCTGCACCTGCAATAATTACTTTAAACCCTTTGGCTTCTGCGCCCTTTGCATACTCAAAAAATACGTCCGGCTCTCTGTGTGCTGAGATGATCGTCATCTCATAGCTTACACCAAGCTTTTCTAAAATATCTGCAGCCTTTGCCATAACCGGCATATCTGAATCGCTGCCCATTACAATACCTACCTGTGCCATAACTTTTGTTCCTCCTTATTATTCATGATCCAGCGGTACATTTAAGGTCTCCGTTCCCGGAACAACAAACCGTCCGCCCGATATGATATCTGTTTTAATACCATCTTTACCGATTGCAGTGATTTTGTCAAGTTCATCATATGGGATCGTAATATCGGTGTGACAGTTAAAGTATGCCTTCGACGGATCTTCTTTCCTAAGAAGTGATATTTCATTGTCTCTTGCTACGATCTCTTTTCCATCCGGATTATACACTGCCGTATCCTCACAGTATGTATAACAGGTGTCTCCTACCGCAAAATGCGGACCGGTCTTTTCTGCGATCAGAATCGGCAGTTTGTCTGCAATGTGATATTTGCGTGCCATCACATATGCAACCGTATTCGTTCCGATCGCAAATTCCCCCATCGGAAGTGTATCATGATGATGGAGAATATTATCCCTGATGTATTTCTGGTTTTCTTTTTCATCTGCAAAATTCGTACATGTATAATGTTCGATCATTCCGTCTTTAAAGTCAATTTCCAGATTCTCATAGCTTAATCCTTTCAGATATACCTGACTTACATGAAGCCTGCCTGTCGTTCCTTTTAATACTGGGGAAGTAAACACTTCTCCTACCGGAATATTCACATCTGCCACACAGTTCTCAAAGGAGGTCTGCGTTCCCTGATCTGTCAACGGATAAGTTGTCACGACCAGATCTGTTTTATTGCCCTCTGCACCAACAATATGCACATGATCTGCCCGGTCAAGCACATCAATGATCTTCTGCTGCATATTGCGATATAACATGTAATCTAACGTATTGATCTTTACTGTCTCCGCAAAGATCTCCGGGAACTGGTCTCCGATCTCCGGAACCGGATAGGAAATGATCGTAAAGCTCCGTTCCTCACCCTTAATATACTGGTTGATGATCTGGCTGTACCCGCTTTGGCGATAGACCTGAAGCTGCTGCTGGTTTTCACTAAAATGTGGTGCTTCCAGCTTTGTCTCCGGTGAAAATGGTTCTTCTCCAAATACTTCGATCACCGCCGGTCCCGCATAAAGAGCCGCCTTTTTCTTCACCTTTTCAAAAACAGTACGGTATACCTCAAGTCCACGTTCAACAAGTGCCTTATCCAGATAAAGTGCCTGATCTTCCCTGTGATCATAGACATACTGTTTGTTTGCCTCGGTGGAAAACGGTTTCATAACCGGTCGTAAATGCAGTTTTGCAAAATTATCCACTGCACAGCGTACCATACGCTCAAATCCGACCGGATAACGGATCTCTACCGTTTCCTTGATACTCAGATCTTTTCTGGTCACTTCAAAGCCAATACGGTATCCCTCTGTATAGGTGTCTGCCATCGCCTGAATATCTTCCTGTGGAAGTGCATTTAAAAACGCTGCGATTCCGGTCTCGTTCGCACTGATATAGCGTCCATAGCGGTACAGATAACTGAGGTCTGTCAGATCTGAGTTCATAACGATATCCGTGTAATAATCATAATCCGGGTCTACCAGACGTTTTACGGAATCCTCATTAAACACTTCCGAATAATCGTGTTCAAAAGAATACACTGCCTGGCGTATTTCTTCTCTTGTCAATTCATCCGGATTCTCAAAATACGTATGCAGCTCCACAAAAAGTTCCGCATAAATACAAAGATACTGACAATTCCCTTCAAATACACAGGCTGCCGTATTCCTTACCAATGCATAGACTGCACTGAGAATCTGTCCATACTCCTCTCCCAGTATCCGGACTGCATACGCCGGATTTGCAAAACTGGTTTTATAATTTTCTTTTTGAATCTCTGCAAATAAAGCCTCATTGCAGGCCTTTCCGTCACGTTCTGACATGTGTGAAAGTTCCCCTCTGCAGGCTTTTTCATAAACAGAATAAAGAAATGTCAGATACGCTGCCACCTGCCTGTAATATGCATCATACGGTGCTTTTGTCTCCGGGTTTATAGAAATCTCCTTTACCCGTTCCATTACAAGTTCCAGACGTTCTTTCATTTCTTCATTTGTTTTCCTGATCAGTTCCCGATATTTCATTTTGCCACCTTACTATTATACTAGAATTCCCATTGTATATGTACCGAACCAGCCGGCTGCCGAGATCACTGCAACAAAAAGTGCCAGTCTCGGAAACAATGGAAACGAATTCTCTTCTCTCAGACTCTGGATCGCCAATACCAGATCCAGGATCACTCCAAACATCGCAAATACACCAGCACTGCCATAATACACGGACAGTCCACCGTTTTGTCTGAAGGCAAGTATTACAAATGCAACATACACAGCGATCAGCCCAATTCCGAGTACGGTTGCCAGTATACCCTTTTTTGAATGTTTTTTTTCCGTAAATTTAAAGCGATTACGCTTTCTTTTTCCGAATGCCATGGTACATACTCCTGATTTGTTTCATAATATGATATATCATACAGCCACATAAGCCTCCCAGCGTATTCAGCATCAGGTCATCGATATCAAAACTTCCAATCTTAAATACCAGCTGCATGGTTTCCGCAAGAAGGCTCAGTTCAAAGCTGTATAATGTGACATATGCAATATTTTTATGCCACTTTGTAATCATCGGTACAAAAAAACCAAAGGGCATGAAAGCGATCACATTTCCGAAAATATTCAAGAATACCGCCTCAGGCCCAAGGACATCCCGATACCTGAGAAATCGTTTGATCTCAAGAAAGGGAGTCAGGTTATAATGATACTCTGCATCTATTCCAGATCTTCCCATCGCTTCTGAAAAGAACAGGAAATAGAACAATAGAACCAGATACGCGCCAAACAAAAGCAGAGCAATTCTGTGCCGCGTTTTTTTACTTGCAGCCATACTGATCATAATAATGATCGATTGCTGCTTTTATCTCATCATTGATTACGACTTTCCCCTGACACTCATGATTGTAAAGATGTTCTACCACTTCTTCCATTGTCACGATTGCTTTGCCTTCAAATCCGTATTTCTCTTTGATCTCATCCAGTGCACTTACTTTTCCACCCTGTCCGACTTCCATGCGGTTTAGGCTGACCATCAGACCAACGATCTGGACATCTGCTGCGGATCTTACTTTTGGCACTGTCTCTTCCATGGATTTGCCGGAAGTCGTTACATCCTCGATCATTACGACTCTGTCGCCGTCTTTTAAGCTGCTTCCAAGAAAGCCTCCCTTATCTGCGCCATGATCTTTGACTTCCTTACGGTCTGAGCAGTAACGGACTTCTTTTCCGTATAATTCATGGTATGCGATCGCTGTTACAACAGCAAGCGGGATTCCTTTATATGCCGGTCCAAACAGCACATCAAAATCATCTCCGAAATTGCTGTGGATCGCTTTTGCATAATACTCGCCCAGTCTCTTAAGCTGTGCGCCTGTTACATATGCTCCTGCATTCATAAAAAAAGGTGATTTACGTCCACTCTTTAATGTAAAATCACCAAATTTCAGGACATCACTTTCTACCATAAATTCTATAAATTCGCTCTTATAGCTTTCCATTTGTTCTATAACCTCCTATGATCAAGGCCTTGCGCCTTCTGATAATATGCTTTATAACTTAAAAACTTAAGACATTCTAAATAATTTTAGCACATAATATATGTATTTTCAACGCAGATTGACCTGTTGTTCATAAATTTTCCTGATCTGATCTTTGATCTCCAGAAACACCTCTGCAATCACCGGATCAAAGTCCTGCCCTTTCCCTTCTTCAATAATCTGAAAACATTCTTCCAAAGGAAGAGCATCCCGGTAACACCGCTTTGCCGATACTGCATCAAAAACATCGGAAACTGCCATAATTCTCGCACTCAACGGTATTTTTTCTCCTGCAATTCCATCCGGATAGCCTTTGCCATTCCATTTTTCATGATGATATCTTGCCACTTCATATGCCATCTTTTCATATTCTTCATCCCCGGTATGTCCAAACAGTTCCAGAACAATTTCACCTCCATGCGCTGCATGCGTTTTCATGATCTCATATTCTTCATCAGTAAGTTTACCCGGTTTCTGTAAAATAGCGTCCGGAATTGCGATTTTTCCAACATCATGCATTGGTGCAGCCATCGCAAGCGTTTCGATATATGCTTTTGTCAGTTGTTTTTTGTAATATCCTCTGTCTCTCAATTCTTCTGCAAGAGTTCTGACATAGGCAGTCGTACGCTTGATATGCCCTCCTGTACTGTTATCCCGGTTCTCAACAAGTGTTGCAAATCCCATCACCATCTCATCATTATGTTTTTTCAGTTCGGTAAGTAACGGATTCTCCATGTTCAGATAAATCCCCGTAATCACAATAGTTGGAACAAGTGCTGTAAGCAGAGCCTCCGGCTGAAACATCTGATAAAATGTCACAAGAAAAGCCGCTCCCAGACAGGTCAGTATCGTAATTTCCTTATGTCTTCCGATATTTCTCCAGTAAAGCAGCAAAAGACCGATTGCGGCAAACATATACACTGCAAACATTACAAAACAGGTATATGCTGACAATCCCATAGAATAATTTGTCACACGTCCCTTGTCATAATGAAGTTCCGAAATACCAATTATCACAATTCCAAGGTTCAATATGAGCGGAGTCAAAAGTAACATCCATGTTTTTTTCCGTTTCGGCAGTCCTCCTGTAATCTTGCGGATATACAAATACATTACGAATACAAAGGTATCGATAGCGAGAAGAAACTGTAGATGCAGAAAACGGTTCAGCGGTGCTGGTACCTGTTCCAGATGATTCACCGTATATGCAGTAATTCCATCCATGGCAATTCCATAAATTGCGATGCCCAAAAGCCACCCAAATACACGATTTTTATCCTGAATCTGATAGCTTCTTTTCTCTCTGATGTAATTACATGTCACATATAATACAATGATCATGCAGCCGATCTGTAGTTTGCTGTATTGCATTTTTTATTTTTCTCCCTCTTTTTTCTCAAACATAAACTCCAAACAAATGACCCCCGTCTACATTACTATTGTTACGATTGTAACATAGACAGGGGTCATCGAAAATACTATTTTTTTACTGGTTTAAATTCAAGCCATTCCAGGTCCATCTGTGGCTTGACTTCTTCTGCACGCACTGTATAATCTCCTTCTTTCAGTTCCACACAAATCAGCTTCTGGACGGTACTGTTTCCATCTGTTCCACTGATCTGGATTGTTGTAAGAAGAATGTCATTCATGTAAAGATTCATGGCAGCCTGTGCAATATTCGACTGGGAGGATTTCAGTTGCCCTGTGATCTCATACGTTCCGGCCTTTTCTACATGAACAGTTTCCGTCGTATCTTTTGCAATCAGCACTCTGCATGCTGCTCCAATTGTCTGGCTTGTTCCCTTCACAGTTTCAACAGCAGCCGGCTCGACAGATATGATCTGGTTCCAGGCCTTCAACGGTCTTTTCATAACCGGTGCATTCAAGATAAAACGACAGATATTTGCTGCACTTCTCTGTAATTCTCCAAGTGTCAGCTTGCCGTTTTCCAAGGCTTCTAACGTGTCATCGCCTGCTGCATTATGGGCAGCTCCGTTGTTATCCACAACCATGTACAGATCGTTCTGTGAACGAATCATAGACGAGGTCAGTTTTTTGCCCGGTTCACCACCGGAAACCACATCATTCATGCTGGCCCACCAGTCGGTCATCACAATTCCGTCAAATCCCCATTCTTCCCGGAGAATGGTTGTGTTCAGATCATAATTGGATGCGTTCCAGTGTCCGTTCAAAGGATTATAAGAAGTCATGATAGATGTCGCATTTCCATCTTTTACCGCTATTTCAAATCCTTTCAGGTAAATCTCGCGGAGTGCACGTTCTGAAACAACAGAGTCTGCAATACTGCGTGCTTTTTCCTGGTTATTTGCAGCAAAATGTTTTACCGTTGCCACAGAGCCTCCCTTCTTGATTCCGCGTGTCACTGCCGCTGCAAAAGTTCCTGTCACATAAGGATCTTCACTGAAATATTCAAAGTTTCTGCCGTTTAAAGGATGACGATGAATGTTAATTCCCGGACCAAGCAATGTATCGATTTCATTTCCGACAAGTTCTTTTCCTTCCATGACATATAATTCTTCTACCATTGGCACATTAAAAGAACATGCAAGCAAAGTTCCAATCGGAAGCTGCGTCGCTTTTAATCCACCTTCCATACGGATTCCGGAAGGTCCGTCTGATGCACATGCAACTGGAATTCCAAGTGCATGCAGCCCTTCGCTGACTCCGCCAAATGCAGCAGCCGTTCCAGGTGTAACCTTTGGACTGCTCATTCCCTCACCACGCACAATGGTTGCAAGTTCTTCTTTTTCCATCTGTGCAATAAAAGCTCCCATTGATGCCTTTTGCTCTGCCACATCTTTAAGGCGGATTCCTGTATCGCCGGTAATCGGCAGTTCTTTCGGAAGATGCTCTTCGATCCGTTTCTGTAAATCCACGGTTCTCAATGGCACATCCTCACTGCACACCTCGTAGCAGCCGTTTTCTTTTTCTTTTCCGGGACGAATGCGTTTGAATGCCTTTACCGGTGCAAGTGCTTCCCTAAGTGTTTCCATGACAAGTGTTTTCTCTACGGAATAATTTCCACTTCCTTCTATCGATACCTGTTCCACTTCCCGTACACTGCTTCCTGCATATAATACATATGTGCCTTCTTCCAGAACATAACAAAAGCGGTGTCCTGTCACGCCGGAATCATCATAAGAAGCCAACCTTGACACTGGAATCTGGAAAGTGAGAAGTTCTGAATCTCCCGGCTGAAGTTCTCCGGTCTTTTTAAAAGCGCAGAGGACACGTTTTGCTTTTCCGAGTTTTCCCTGCGGAGCCTCCACATAAATCTGTACAACTTCTTTTCCTTTATATGCACCCGTGTTTTTCACATGGACTAGAATCTCAACAACCGCATGCGTACCGCTTCCAGTCACATGCGCTTCGGTAACTGTCCTTGTAAATTCGGTATAAGACAATCCATAGCCAAATTCAAACATGACTTTTTCCGGACAAAATGTCTCAAAATAACGATATCCCACATAAATATCTTCGGTATAGCAGTTCTCTTTTTCATCTCCGAAATGATCAAAAGCCGGATAATCCTGCAGAGATTCTGCGATCGTATCTGTCAGCTTTCCACTCGGTGTCACTTTTCCGCAAAGTAGATCTGCTACTGCATTGCCACTTTCCATTCCACCCTGCCAGATATAGCAGATGCTTTTGATATGTCCAAGATATTCCGGAGCTTTGCACCACTTCATATCAATGATATTTGATACATTCAAAAGTACGGCAACCTCTGTAAAATACCGGGTAACCATCTTCAGATTTGCACGTTCTTCCTCCGTCAGAAGATAACTGCCCTCTTCATTGACATAATCTTTATCTTCCCCCGCAGTACGGCCGATGATAAAAATTGCTTTTTGTGACTGTGCCGCTGCTGTATGTGCAATTTCGTCTGTAATGATCATCTCTTTCTGATTCCACGGTTCCGCAGCCCAGCCGCCTCCGCCATTGTCAAATGGATGATCCTTCAGCCATTCCTCGTAAACAGACGCAAGCTGTTCGTTGATACAAAATTCCCCGCTTTTTCGCATCGCATCAAGAATGTCCACATGATACGGTACATTGACAGCACCACCGGAACCGGTACCGCTTCGATATGTTTCAAACTGACAACGCCCAAAAACAGAGATTTTCTCATTCTTTTTTATTGGAAGCATCTGATCTTCATTCTTTAAAAGAACTGCACCTTCTGCTGCCATTTTTCTGCAATATTCCCCAAATCCAGGTAATGGAACTCCAATTGTATTTTTACGCATTTCTTTATCCTCCAAATCATTTAACGTCCTATATCCTTCTGAAAGATATTCTAGTAAAAAAATGATGCAAATGCTATAATATTCATATCAAAAAATAGAAATATTTTGTCATTTAAGGAGAACAGGAATGAATTACCTGGAAGAAAAACAACTCTATATGGACGGTGTTGCCTGTCAATATCTCTGCCACATTGAAATGCCGAAAAACAGGGGAAATGTTTTTCCTGCACATTATCATTATTATATTGAAATGCTATATGCACTCTCCGGACAGTTTCAGATCTATCTGAATGGAATCTATCATGAATTTGCAAAAGGGGATTTTGTTCTGATTAACTCGAGAGAGGTCCATAAGATTGATGCGGTCTCGGATAACGGAGGCTCTTATATCGTTGTACGTTTTCTTCCGGAGCTTATTTATGATGGAATGTCCCAGAGTCATTTTGAACTGAAATATCTGCTGCCATTTGTCACTGATAACCTAATCCATGAAAAAGTAATCACACAGGTCACTTTAAAAGACACCATGATTCCGGAACTGATGCAGTCCATCATCCAGGAATCCGCACAAAAAAATTATGGCTATGAATTAGCCATAAAAAATCATATCGGTCGTATTTATCTGTGGCTTCTGCGTTACTGGCATACACACGAAGAGACCTCTCTTCCACTTGACTTTGAAGACCGGAAATTAAAAGAGCAGCTGACTCCGGCACTTACCTACATGCTCTCACACTATGACAGTGCGATCACTGCAACCGACATGGCAGCGCTCTGTAATTTAAGTTACAGCTATTTTTCCAGAAGCTTTCACCGGCTTATGCATGTAACCTTCAGCGAGTATCTGAACGATATCCGGCTTCGTGAGGCCGAAAAGCTTCTGGTCTCGACCTCACAAAGTATCACGGAAATCTCACAGGCTGTCGGTTTTTGCACCACCAGCTATTTTATCAAACTCTTTAAAGAACATATGCACATGTCCCCAAAGCAATATCAGAAACATTTAAATTCTTATACGGAGTGATTCTTCTTTCTTCGGATATTTATAACACCAAATGCAACCATGCATACTACAAGCACCATGTATATATGTACCGGCATATCGTCTCCTGTAACCGGAGAAACTGCCTTTGCGTTTGACGATACCGGTGTGCCGTTCTGCGTCGGAATATTATTGACCGGTGTACTATTCTGCACTGCCGGACTGACATTCGCAGATGTATCTGACGGTTCATTGGTACCGGACTGTAATGGTGTATTGTTTTCCTTGTCTTTCCCTTTATTTCTGGCCACGATCACATAAGTGGAGAACTGATTCGTATCAAAAGAAATGGTTCCGTTTTCTACGGTTGTATCAAGTACCGTCAATATTCCTTCATGATTACGCACGATCTCATACTCCATATTGGGATCATAGTCATCCAGTGCCAGCTTTAATGTAATAGGCTTTTCAAATTCTGTAATATTTTTCTCCCAGTTTTCTCCATTTCCTTTGCTGACAACCTGATTCAATGTAAAGTCAACTGCTTTTGCAGATACTGCACCTTCTACCAGTTTCTGTGCCTCTTTCGTATCGTAACTATGATTATCTGTCACATCCATCTGAAGCGTTCCACTTGCTGCTGCATTGTATCCGTTTTCAATACTTATGTTCTTGACTGTGCTTCCAGATTCTTTCAGGCTTATTGTATCTGCGGTTTTCTCAAAGATTCCCTGAAAATGCACATTTGTATCCGGCATGCGGAATGTAAATACAGACATATTGTCATCATCCGGGACCAATGTTGTTCCGTTTAATGCAACGCTTTTCAGCTGATATCCATAATCCGGAGTTAATTTTACCGTCACTTTTCTTCCCGGTTCTACCGCAATATGTCCCCCTTTGTCATCTCCCGGATTGTTGGCAAACGGAATATCCCGGAAATCAGAAATTCCTTCAATTGCGATAATCTCGGCTTTTCCATGTTCTAAAAATGCATCCTCTCCAAGTTTGTCCTTCTCGTAAGACCAGGTAACCGTCACACTTTTTTTATCCAGCTGTATAAACTGTGTACCTGATGCAATGTCGATCGTTGTGGCATGTTCCTCTCCGATTCCGATTCCAGACATTAACATATACTTGTCGGTATTCATCGTAATGAACACACGGATCGATGTGATCGAAGAATCAAATTCATACTGGCTATCTGAGTGTTTTATGATTCTGCCCTGATCCAGCAATTTCTGGAACGTAACATAATCTGCATCCCCATCTGGTTTTACATAAATCTCAAACGACGAATCCTGCGCCTTCATTCCCTCATAGGAGGTCCACGCATCTCCCTCTATCCGAAATTCGATTCCACCCGCTCCTGCTGCCTGAATTCTTTCCGTTGGCAGAAATCCGGCAAGCAAAATAAGAATCAGAAGTAATCTTAAACCTTTTCCTTTTTTTCGTTTCATACTGTTTCCTCCTATCGTCCATAGCTAAAAACATCCCATACATTCCGGAATGCCTTCTCATTTTGTATCAAAATGTTAGCATATTCCCCGAATATATGGGAGTTGACATTTGTCTCAATCGTATAAAAGGAAGAAAAAGCTTTAATTTCCTGTATTTTTATTCTGCCATTCAAAGTAAAACTGAATCAATCCGATCCTTGCTTTTGTATGCGTCTTCTCATTCATATTCGAAATGTGACGATACAAAGCTGCTCTTGAAATAGCAAGTTCATCGGCAATCTGCTGTACATTATCATCTGATGTAATCAGCATGTGTAAAACTTCCTGTTCTCTTTCCGTTAATGCAAATTTCTTTGCGAAAACCAAAAAACGGTCTTCCTGTTCTTCCGGCCCGCCTCCTTCTGTTCCCTTTTCTGTTTCCTGATAGATATATAAAACCACACTGGTCAAAGCAAAAAGAAGCACTGCTGCATACATCACTGTCAATTTGCCCGATTTGAGAAAAAAAGCAGCGACCAATGCTGTAATTACAGAACCAGCATTATTTACAGCACGCCCCATCGGAGCCCAGAATCCGGGTTCTTTCATTTCTCTGGATAACTTCATGAATACAACCGTAAAATATACAGAAAAGAACCCGGCTGACAGATAAAAAACAACCAGTCCGGCCAGAAAAGATCCTCCAAAGTCTATGACAAGAATACTGGTTGTAGAAAGCAGCGTTACACAATACATCACTATCTGCATATACTTTCCGTTTTTTATATCAAACAAAAAACCCGCTGCAAGTCCACTGCATGCCAGAAGAAGCCTCGGCCATTGTCCAATGTCAATACTCCCACCCGCATGTACAAGTGTCACTGTGTTATCTAAAGACGCAAAAATAAATGTCATCAGTGCGACCAGAATTACAAGCAAGATTCCTTTCTTTTGTGCTGTACTCTTCCCTTTTTTCTGTTCAGACGATATCTCCGTGCCAGAATCTACATCCATTTTCCGTGCCATATAAACGCTTATCACCAAAAACAATGCCAGAATGCACTGTTCCAATACGGCACTCGGAACAGCCTTGTGATTCAAAAACTGTAGAAGAATTCCAAATGCATAGGAAACTCCCACACAGCATGCCGGTCTGTCTCCCAGCAAAAAATTTTCTGCAGCAAGATCATGTATCATACCGCCTGCACATCCAAGCAGATAAAATAATATGATGCCAGACACAAGCACGGTCCAGTACGATGTATGCCTGCTCATCACATAAATACAGCCAAACGCTGTCAGCAGAAAAGCTGCACTGACCGCTTTTGCTTCCTTTGGAATCCGTTTCTTCCAGAAAACATAGGAAAGAAATCCCGGAACACTGATTCCGAGAATCCAGCTCTGTGCCAAAACGACCCCACCTGCATCCGTCACATATGCCATCATATTGTCAAACTGATACTCCAGTCCAAGAAATACGAAAAAAAATAATCCCAATAAACCAATTGCCTTCTCTTTTGTTTTCATGCGCTTCCACAATTCCTTACTTTTTTGTTCATTATATACCTCATCCCCCTGGCTGGAAAAGAGAAATTTTCACCATTAAGACTACTTGAAAATAAAAATGTGTTAGTCTACACTAACCTTGTGTAAATCATTGAGACTCCCATTTCACCGGAAGCCAGCTACTTCCGGTTGGAGTTTCTTCATTACTGAAAGGAGAACAACATTGAACTATTTGGAGATTGAAAAAGTAATCGGACGTGAAATTCTGGATTCCAGAGGAAATCCAACCGTTGAGGCTGAGGTCTATCTCGTAGACGGCACAATTGGTCGTGGAACTGCACCTAGTGGCGCTTCGACCGGTGAATTTGAGGCACTTGAGCTTAGAGATGGCGATAAAGGAAGATATCTTGGAAAAGGCGTAACAAAGGCTGTCGAAAACATCAACACCATTATTAACGATGCGATCGAAGGCATGGACGCATCCGATATCTATGCAATCGATAAAGCTATGATAGATGCTGACGGGACTGCTGACAAATCCAAACTTGGTGCAAACGCAGTTCTTGCTGTTTCCATCGCCTGCTGCAGAGCCGCTTCTATTTCACTTGATATTCCATTATATCGTTTTCTGGGTGGTGTTTCCGGAAACCGTCTTCCAGTTCCAATGATGAATATCGTAAACGGAGGATGTCATGCACTTTCATCCGGACTGGATGTTCAGGAATTCATGATTATGCCAGTTGGTGCTCCATCCTTCAAGGAGTGCTTAAGATGGTGTTCCGAAGTATTCCATGCACTTGCCTCCATTTTAAAAGAAAGAGGTCTTGCTACTTCCGTTGGTGACGAAGGTGGTTTTGCACCTGCATTAAAATCTGACGAAGAAGCAATTGAGACCATCCTTGAGGCTGTTAAAAAAGCAGGCTACGAGCCAGGCAAAGACTTCAAGATCGCTATGGATGCTGCTTCCTCTGAATGGAAGAGCGAAAAAGGAAAAGGATACTACAAGCTTCCAAAAGCTGGAACTGAGTATACCTCAGAAGAACTGATCGAGCACTGGGTAAAATTATGTGAGAAATATCCGATCATCTCCATCGAAGATGGTCTGGACGAGGAAGACTGGGAAGGATGGCAGAAACTTACCGCAAGACTTGGCGATAAAGTACAGCTTGTAGGTGATGACCTGTTTGTAACCAATACAACACGTCTGGCAAAAGGTATTGAACTGGGCGCTGGAAATGCAATCCTGATCAAACTGAACCAGATCGGTTCCGTTTCTGAGACCTTAGAGGCGATTAAGATGGCTCATAAAGCCGGCTACACCGCAATCTCCTCTCATAGATCCGGAGAAACTGCTGATACTACAATTGCAGATCTTGCAGTTGCTTTAAATACCTGCCAGATCAAAACCGGTGCACCAAGCCGAAGCGAACGTGTTGCAAAATACAACCAGCTGCTTCGTATTGAGGAAGAACTTGGTGACAGTGCAGTTTACCCTGGAATCAAAGCATTTAACGTCAAATAAACGTTTTCAATCAGACAGATCTTTCACTTTTTATCAGCATTCATGATTGACTTTACATGTGCAGCATAGAGCTGGCGGATATCCGCCAGCTCTCCTAATCCTTCTACAATACATTCCACCTTATATCCCGTTTCCCATTACTTCTTTGCCTTATCGATCAGATCAAGAATATCGGATAATTCGTCCTCGGAAACGCTGGTATAATCAGAAAGTTCTTTTAAGGATGGTTCGTGCCCCTTTTCCTCTTTTAAATATTTGACAGCCTCACTGACCAGTGACACCTTTCCAACCATCGCATTTTCGCTTTCATCTTCTCCCGTAAGTTCCCGAATGCAGTCTTTCATAGACTCCTCCACTGCCAGAAGAAGTTCTTTCTCCACATCTGTCTGTTCCTTTGAACCACAAAGATCACTCAGACACAGAAAAAGTCCCATATTGCCTTCCTGAACAACATCTTCAAATCCGTCCGAAGAAACAGCAAGCTTCTTTGCAATTTCAAGGACATTGCGAAGCCATGCATTGGAGATCGTGTGGATCATTCCCTCATCTCCATCCAAAAGCTTTGCATACATCTCATTCATCTGCTCTCTGGAATATTCCGGGATATCCGAAAGTTCCTCCAGATACATCTGAAACATACGGGAGTCCGGCATGCACTCGTTATCCGCCTGTTTTTCTTCCTGCTTATCGTTTTCTTCAGATTCTGTTTCCGTCTCTTCTGTTTTGGCTTCCTCCGCTTCTTTGTCCTGCTCTTCCTCCGCAGTTTCTTCATGTGGTGTCAATAAAAATTCCAACACCATGTTCTCCTGCTTCTCATTCAGTTCCATATCTTTAAAATAGGAAAGAATCTCTTCTTTGCTGAGTGGCTCCTGTGAAGTACGCATAATTTCCGACACAGCCTTGATTGTTTCCATAAATGTATTCTGATCTAACATATTGTAATTCTCCTGATTTCTGTTATTTGAATATCGATATTATAACGGATTTCCGGAGAAAAAACAATTATGGCTGTTCATCGACCTGTTCTTCTCTTTTTTCAATCTGCTGAAACACGTTACGGTCACACTGAAGAAAAACATCATAGGAACTATGTACATTCTGTTCCGCAAGAAGCAGCATATCTTCCAGTTTTCTTTTGGTTTCTTCCAGTGTAATAGATGCCATTCCGAGCACATCGCTGTTTTTCGTCAGTAAATGACCGATCTGTCCTTGCACCGGTTCTCCTGTTTTCGGATCGGGAAGAATATGCTGCGCCAGCTTTGTAAGTGCTGTTCCAAACGGAAGCAGGATCAAAGTTGTTGTCACATTGAACATGGTATGCAGATTGGCGATCTGCTTCGGTGCACTTTCTGTCATTCCCTGCAAAACCGGAATGAGTGGTGTTGTGATACATAAGATTGTAAAAATAATCGTTCCAATCACGTTAAATGTAATATGGATAATCGTTGTTCTCTTTGCATTCCGGTTTGCACCAAGAGCCGCAAGAAATGCCGTAATGCATGTTCCGATATTCTGCCCAAACAAAATAAAAGCGGCACTGTCCAACGTAACGATTCCGCTTCCCGCAAGGGCCTGTAAAATTCCTACCGACGCAGATGAAGACTGGATAATTGCTGTAAAAATCGTTCCTGCAAGAATTCCGAGAATCGGATTGCTAAATTTGGTCAGAAGGCTGATGAAACTCTGCGACTGAGCGAGCGGTTCCATCGAACCTCCCATCATATCCATACCGATGAACAGGATTCCTAGTCCTGCCAGAATACTGCCAACATAACCAATCTTTTCTTTTTTCGAAAAAATAATCAGAATGACTCCTATGAAAGCAATGATCGGTGCAACTGCGCCTGCGTCAAGTGCAATCAGCTGTCCCGTGATTGTTGTTCCAATGTTTGCTCCCATGATGATCCATACTGCCTGATTCAGAGTCATCATTCCGGCATTGACAAAGCCTACGACCATGACCGTTGTTGCAGAAGATGACTGGATTACCGCTGTTATTAATGCGCCAACCAATACCCCTAAAAACCGGTTTGCGGTCAGCTTTTCCAGTATCTGCTGCATCTTATTCCCAGCAGCATTTTCGAGTCCCTGACTCATCATCTGCATTCCATATAAAAACAGTGCGAGTCCTCCAAGAAGTCCCATAATATTTGTGAGTGACATTTTGTTTTACCTTCATTCATATATGTTCTGTTTCGTAGTGCCAAAACAAATTATATATGCCGTACAGTAAAAAATCAGTAAAGAAAACTCATCATCACTCCTTGCATGATTCGATTGGACTTACCGTTTTTTTGTATATGATGACAAAATAAATAATCTCCGGAATTGCCGTAATGATCCAGGAAACTGCATAAAGCAGATAGAGTGCCTGCGTTGTATGATATACAGCAAAAACTGTGTAGATCCAGACAATACGAAATACACAGGATCCAAGTATCATCACAATCGTCGGGAATACCGTTTTCCCAAGTGCTCTTGTGGCCGCAGTCGTACAATCCATGAATGCCGAAATGCAATATGCAAGTCCCATAACCATAAGCCGCTCCATTCCGGCTTCAATTACTGCCGCATCATTGGCAAACAGAGAAAGGAACTGATGCCCGAACAGTACGAGAAGAAGTCCGACCACAAGTCCGATCATAAAAGAATAGAACAGACAGATCAGATAACTCTTTTTCACACGATCCTTTTTCCGTGCTCCAAGATTCTGCCCCATAAAGCTGCCACAGACCGTATAAAAAGCAGCCATAATGTCATAGACCAGGTTATCCGCATTCGCAGCAGCCGAATTACCTGCAACTACCGTTGCGCTGAATGTATTTACTCCGGTCTGCACAAACAGATTGGCCACGCTGTAGATCATATACTGAAACGCAGACGGTACACCGATCTGCAGAATTCTTTTCGCCTTTGAGCCCGTAAGCTTCATCTCAGTCATCTGAAGTCTGCACATTCCTTCTCCCCGGAACAGATCCTTTAAGAGAAGTCCTGCTGATAAATACTGTGAGATCGCACTTGCCGCTGCGACACCACATACATCGATCTTTAACACGATCACAAAAAACAGATTTAAGATAACATTCACTACGCCTGCAATCGACAAATATACCAACGGTTTTCTTGTGTTACCTGCCGCACTGAATACTGCATTACCGAAATTATAAAGTGCAACTGCCGGCATTCCAAGAAAATACACATGCAGATATGCCACTGCACCCTCAATCAGTTCCTCTTTCGTATTCAGAAGTGTCAGCAGATCCCTTGCAAAAAACATTCCAAATGCCAGTAACAGAATTCCTGCGATCAGACTGATGATTGCCGCTGTATGAATTGTTTCTGAAACATCCTTTTTTGATCTGGAGCCAATCGCCAGCGCTGTCAGAACATTGATTCCTCCCCCCATTCCAAGAGGAACTGCCAAAAACAGTGTAAGCAGTATCGATGTTGAACCTACCGATCCAAGTGCATATGCACCCGCAAATTTTCCTACAACAGCGATATCGGAAATATTAAAAAGTACCTGAAGCAGATTAGAAAACATAAGCGGAAGGCTTAATAATAAAATCTGCTTTCCCAGTACACCCGTTGTTAAATCACTTGTTTTGTTACTCATCTAATTTTCTCATCTACGCAAAACTTGGCCTTCAACCGTATCAAGCACCTGTTCCAGCTTATGAAGTCTCTGTTCAAACTGTTCGTAGAAGTCCTTTTTCTCATCGTATTCCGTAAAATATAATCCCTGCAGCATGACCATATTCAGCTGCTGCAGTTGTTCTGGTGTTTCACCACCTGCCAGTGCATTTTGTACAAAATTCTGAAATCTTTTTGTGAAATAATGCCATCTGGTCAGAAATTCCTCATGTCTTTTTAATTCTGGAATTCCAAGCCATTTGTGGATCTTAACTTTGGCTTTTCCTGCTCTGGGACACCCGCCCTCTACAACAAAATAACGGAAATGACCGTTTTCATAATTTCTGCCAAGCGGAAACAGTCTGCAAAGGCCTGGACGAAATGCATGTACCATGCATCTTCCCTCTTCATTTAAAAACCCACAGCACTGGCGCTCTCCCGTCATTGTCAGATTCGGAAGAACCATTCCCTCCTGTACGTTCAGTTCTGCATATTTCGTAAGAAGTGTCTGAAAATCCAGCTTTAAATGCACACACAGTTCCCGCACATCATATGGATTTAAAATGATCGTATCGCCCATTCCTTCACAGCAGGCAGAGCATCCCCTGCAGTCATCGCAGGCAATCCTCGCCATATCGGAAGAATCATATAATTTCAATTCTTTTTCCTGCATTACAAATATCTCCGTAAAATCTCTTTCTATATAACAAACACTTGCCAATATACCACCATTTTCCGGTTTCTACAATACTTTAAAATGCAAAATAACTCTGCATTCTGCCAACCGGCATTCCTACAGAGTTATCTGATTTTGCATCGTATTATTTCATTGTAACTGTCACTGTATCCTGAACATCCTGCAAAGATTTTGCAATATAAATCTGATATTCACCAGGCTCCACAACGAATGCTTTTTCCTTTACATCATAATAAGTAAAGGCACGTCTCGTGAGCGGTATCTGTACCACTTTACTTTCTTGCGGTGCAAGCTCCACTTTATCAAAGCCCCGCAGTTCCTTTACGGCCCGGTCAATCTTAGAATCTTTCATGCCAACATAGACCTGAACGATTTCTTTTCCGGTTCTGTCCCCGGTATTGGTTACCGTCACTTCTGTAATCACAGTCACTTCATCAAGCGGATCTGACTTCTCTGATCTGCCTTTTGCAGCAAGCGTATATGCTTTTACATCCGAATAATCAAATGTTGTATAGCTGAGTCCGTGTCCAAAACAGAACTGAACCGGAACGTTATGTAAGTGCTCCTCATTTTTCACTTTCTGACCATTATCATCTTCCACCGGACAGATCTTAAGATTGCCCATCGGGAGATAATTTTCTCCGAATTCTCCAAGCAGATGCTGCTCGATCATCTCTGCTGCTTTTGCATAATTTTCAGCAAAAATCTCCTGACGCACCGGCTTTAAATATTCTTTTGCATGATAATTATTTGTATCTCTGGCAACACCGGACCAGAGCGTGTCCAGATTTAATCCAAGTTTTTCCTCTTCTGTTCCCCAGATCTTATTCTTATAATTCATATCCGACTCCTTCATTCACAGCAGCCTTAAGCCAGTCTCTGACTAAAGGAAGCCAGCTCTGACATTCTTTCTGTACGCCGTAGCCTTCCGGTGTTGCAGCCAGGCTGTCGCAGGTAGACAGGCCATGTCCCCCAACCGGATACATATGAAATTCAACCGGAATATCATATGTTTTCATCGCCTGAATAAAAAGGAGTGAGTTTTCAACCGGAACACAATCATCCGTATAAGTATGCCATAAAAATGCCTTCGGTGTATCCTTCGTCACCTGTTTTTCCAGCGAATTCTTCTCTAACATTTCTTCGGTATACTGGGATTTCAAGAGTGCCTCAAAGGAACCTCTGTGGGCATATTCTCCCGATGTAATAACCGGATAACACAGAATCATTCCTGCAGGACGAAACATTTCATTCCCGCATCCAAGCTTCTCTGCGATCCATTTCTCATTCCAGAATGTTCCGACACTTGCAGCCAGATGCCCGCCTGCCGAACAGCCAAGGATAAAGATCTTATCTGTATCCACAAGCCACTCTTCTGCATGTTCATGAATCATCTTCATTGTCTGACACGCTTCCAAAAGTGCAACCGGATATTCTGCCGGAGCAACGGAATATCTCAAAATTGCCACATGATACCCCATTGCGGCAAACTGCATTGCCAGCGGGTCTGCCTCCCTGTCAGAGGTCATTGCATAGCCACCGCCTGGGCAGATTAGAATCATTGGTCTTTTGTCAATTCCGATCTCCGATGATTTTTCCCACAAATAGGTATATAATTTTGCATATGGCAGAGATCCCTCTACCTGAATCTGATACTCGTTTGTAATCATTTTTACTCTCCTTACCCCATTTGAAATTTGTATTTAGGTCTATGGTATCATCTCAGTCGCAAATTTTATACCCATATTTTTAGCGGTAAGTACCCCTCAAATTCCATCTTTTTCTACCATGATTTGATGTATCGAACAGTTCTGTGTTATACTTTTTATTACACAAATGAGAATGAGGTAAAGGAGAACTTTTTATGTTTCGTCTTGTTGTAGATGTAAATGAGATCAATATCGATCAGGTAAAACTTCCAAAAATTCCAGGGATCGGCATGATTACCCGGCTTCCGAACGATCAGAAATTTAACATGTTCGTTACTGTGCTGAATTCCAGGAAAGCAGAGCTTCTTCCAAAGATCGAAGAAGCTGTCACAAAAAAATGGGGCTATGTACATATCACTGATTTTTCCGCTGAAATGCCGGCAGACCGAAGCTGTTACATCCGTTTTCGGATTGATGTTTCCGACGCTGATTATGACCGCGCCATCGATTCAATTCTTCCAGGAATCCTGCAGCCGTCCGATGTTTGTGCCATTCTCGGCGAAGATTATTCCGGCTCTTTATCCACTCCGGATGTTATCCGTTATATGCATGAAGCGCCTCTGGCATCCAAAAAGGAATATTATCTTGTCAAAAGTCTGAGTACTGAAAAAACGAATATCGCCAATGCAGTCGAGACCAGCGCCGCTTCACAGGGCGCCATTCTCCGTATTGGCAATATCCGTTTTCTACTTAAGCAGTCATAGGTTACTGCTACATCACATAGTTCTTTTCAAATTCTTCAATCGGCATTGGCTTTCCAAAAAGATATCCCTGTCCAAGAGAAATCTTCATCCGCCTGATCATCTCAAGCTGTCCGGTGTCTTCTACACCCTCGACACAGATTGCCACGCCGATTGTCGATGCAAGTTCCGCAACCATTTTCACAAATGCATCCGAAAAATCATCTTCCGCAATGTGTTCTATAAAGCAACGGTCTATCTTAATTACATCAATCGGCATCTCACGTATATGATTCAATGATGAATATCCGGTTCCAAAATCGTCAAGTGCCACCCGTACTCCAAGCTCCCTGATCTGACTTAAAATCCATTTCATGCGATCCATGTCATTGATTGCAAGGCTTTCTGTCACTTCAAGTGTCAGATTCCTTGGATTGATTCCAGTACTTTCCAGTACGCTTCGGATCTTATCCACAATATCGTTCTGCAACAGCTGTACAACAGACAGATTTACATTGATCTTATACTCTGGATGTCCCATATCATTCCAGTATTTGCATTTCTTTGCTGCCTGTTCAAGGACATATTCTCCAATCGGATTAATAAGTCCTAAATATTCTGCAAGCGGAATAAAATCAGTTGGTGCAATAAATCCCATCTGTTCCGAATTCCATCGTACAAGTGCCTCCGCTCCACAGCATGAATTATTTTCACTGCTTAGATCTACGATCGGCTGATAAAAAACTTCAAACTCACGGCACGCATTCATGGTTGCATTCCGCATGTTTTTTTCCAGATCAAGCCTGCGATAGGAAGACGCTTCTGTTTGTTCATCATAGTAGCTGACGCGGTTCTTTCCATTGCGCTTTGCCTCAAAGAGCGCCGTATCCGCTTTCTGGATTACTTCTTCTACGGTTGCACCATCTGTAGGGAACTTCACGATTCCCATACTCATCGTACAGTAGTAATCCCCGCCCTTGAGATACCATGGCTTTGTAAAAATCTGACTGATGTTACTGCAGATTTCATCCAGCATCTGATAATGTGTATTGGTGATAATAATAATAAACTCATCTCCACCCATACGATAACAGGTTCCTTCCACGCCATGGATTTTCTGAAGACTTTTCGAAATTGCTTTTAACAGAATATCACCATACTGATGTCCAAGTCCATCATTGATGTGTTTAAAATCGTCCAGATCAATATATAACAGAGCTCCCTCGCCACCAGCATCCTTTGCCTGCTTGATATATTGCCCCAAATCATGTTCACAACGCATCCGGTTATATAAGCCGGTCAGGAAATCATTGTTTGCCTGTTTTTCGATCTTCTGCTGATACAGTTTCTTATCGGTAACATCATACACCGTACACAAAGAAACCTTGCGTCCATCCACCCATTCAATATGTGTCTTATACATATCGAACCATTTATCTTCCTCCGGCGAATACAGTTCTTCAAAGAAATGATCTCTTCCCTGATCCTTTCTGCTGTAGATGATCTGATCCAGCTTTCCTGCTTTCATGCTGTTTCCGAATAATTGACTGAATTTCTGGTTTCTGTAAAGAATCGCTTTCTGGTCCTGATCCATCACATAAATACCGCATCCGACATTCTCAAGAATTGCCTCTAAAGATGCGTAAGAACTTGCAAGTGAATTCTTGGCAATCCGTTTGGATAAAATGCTTTGAATAATACGTTTTACATCATTCAGGAATTTGATATCCTTCAAATCCCAGATACGTTCCCTGTGTGTTTCCCAGAAACACAGATACATCGTCACCTTCTGTTTTAATTCAACCGGCAGAAAGATGGCCGCACTGATTCCAAATTTTCCAAAGAAAGAACGAAACTGTTCCGGAAGCGGTGTATTTGCCGAAATCAGATATGGCTTATCATTGAAAAACGGGATTTGCTCTTTGGGAATATTCTGGCACCGAGACATCCAGCTTTCTCCTGTATCCTTTCGGTATTCACAGATCATATCCACCAAACTGCTGTTCGGCTGCAGCTGTAACAGACCTCCCGCCTCAATCTCCATATAATTGCAGACGATCTCAAGAATATCATCCACGATCTTTACAAATCCGTTCTCGGATTCCAGCATTTTTACAATTGCTGTCATTGTTTCCGAGCGGTCCAGCTCCGTCTTGATCTGTTTTTCAGACGCTGCGCTCTTTTGTATTGCATCCTGTGCGATCAGTTCGTCCATCCGAATCGCAAAAAGCTGCTTTGAAAGTACTTCTAAAAATTCCAGCGATTTTAAAAACCGTTCCTCTGTTGTCTTCATCATACTTTCCGGAACAATACTGTCTTCCGTAATTTTTTCCTCCAGAACTGCGGTTGCCATCCAGACGATCTGTGTAATGCCATCTATCTTTACTGCAACTCCATATGTCTTTAAAAACGGAACTTTCTGTTCCAGTTCAATTACATTCTCAATACCGTCCGTCATAAGATTCCGGATGGTGTCTTTGCACGCCACAATGTCCAGCATGCATTCTAAAAATGCAATCTCATTTTCACTTCCATATGGTTCCGTGACATAACCCAGATCACGTGACATACAGCCAAGATATATATTATTTGCTTTGCAAAACTGTTTCTGCAATCTTTGCACAAGTTTCACATCAATCAGCTCGTTTCCCACATGCTCGAACTTATCCTTTGCTCCTGACATCATCCTTCTGCTTCCCCTTATTTCGTTCCAATAATCATCAGATAAAACTCATTTTTCTTCTGCATACAGAACTCCTGCAACAGACAGAAATTCCTATGAATCCGCAGTTGTTTTTTCACAAATCCAATCTCGTTCGTATACAGGATAATAACCGCATCTTTCGCAAGAATTTCGGGCAGTTTTGTAAAGAAATCCGCATAGAACTGATCGGTTTCTTCTTTCGTCTTTTTCCCTCTGAGCGGCATATTGGTAATAATTTCATCAAACGGATACTCATGCTTAAAATCAAAGAAATCTCTGTGGATAAAGTTGATCTTCTCTCCTGCAAGCTTTGCATTTTCCCGTCCTTTTTCGATGGCCTCTCCAAAAATATCAGTCGCATAGATTTCTCTTGCGGGAACACAGAGATCCCTTTCGATCAACATCGTTCCAACGCCACAAAACGGGTCCATAATCTGGGCATTCTCTTTCAAATACGGTCTGGCAAGTTCTGCAATCAATGCTGCTGTCGAAGGATGGATTGAAGCTGCAATCGCATTTTTCCGGTAAGCAAATCTTTTATCCTTCATCGTATAAAGCTTCATGCATGGATAAAAACAGCCATCTTTGGTGGCGATCAGCCGAAGCTCAATCTCATAATCAGAGGTTGAATTGATCAGTTTTCCTGCAGACAATCGTTCCAGTTCTGATGAGAGTTTTTTGGAAAAGGCACTTCTTTCCTCGAGTGTCATCGGACTTTTACATTCGATGCGGAAATAAAAATCACCAGATTCCTTATGCAGTCTTTCTAACAGCTCATACATATCGGAATTCCAGAGTTTCTGTGCCGCACTCTTTGCATCCGCCGGAAGAAGCCCGCCTGCATGGATTGGGAACACCAGTTCCCGATACAGTCTGTTCTGCATAACTGCTGACAGCTGGCTTGTTTCAACCAGTATGCCAAGTGGATGCAGCTTTGCTCTTCCATCCGTGATCGTATGGATCACGGCACCCTTCTGCTCCCGGTTACAAAGTAAAAGCACTTCACAGGTCTGATTTCTGGCAGAAAATGTGTGATGTGTGATTCCTTCATACTGAATCAGAATCTTTCTCAGTTCTCGCACCTGTTCATTCACGTGCTTTTGATTCTCCGGAAGTACCTCTCCTGTCATAAGAACAGAAAGCTCTTCTTTCAGTTCCGGCACCAGTTCCTCTACATCCAGATGGGATAATGCATTCAGGTACGCACTCTTCACAAAAAGCGTCTGTTCTGTCTGATATGCTTCCCAGAGAGCTGTTTTGGCATTTTCGCACTCCAGTTCTCCAAGAAGAAGCGCTGCATTTTTTCTTGTCTTTGCATCCTCTGACTTAAGAAAAGGAAGCATCCAGTTGTTATGATCCAGTTCTTCCAGACTCAGTTCCTTCTCCTTTGAATCCCGTACCAGCTGACGCAGTTTACTCAGATTACTTCTCACATTCTGTGCATTTTTTAACTCATTGATTATTGTCTCCACAAGGGTTCTCCTTATCTATTTACGTTCCACTCCATTTTCGTCGATATAAGCAACGACATCTGTTTGAAAGCGTTCCCAGGCATCTTCATGATCTACAAAATATTTCGGACATATTTTACCCGTCACATCATAGTGACGGATCACATCATCAATCCCAAGATGATATCGGCCGATCAGCCATGCGGTAAGTTCAACCAGTGAATCATAGGTCTCTCCATTAAACTTTCCTGTTTCATCCGGAATGCAGCATTCAATCGCTATCGTATCCTCATTGCGGTCATTCGATGCGTATGCCATTTCATCACACGGAATACACTGGATAATCTCACCTTCCAGACCGATTACAAAATGGCTGCTGGCGTATGTCTCCCCAGACTGTGCCAGCCCGTTAAAATAATCACGGTTCTGCTGTGCTGTACTTCCGGGATTCGCAGTATAATGGATCACAATTCCATGAACCTGATCGAGTGCAATCTGTGGTCTTGAATATTCATTCACATCCAGAAGCTGAACATCTATGTCCGGCCATTCCTCTATATACTTTTCGTCGAGGATCTGTTCCTCCGAATGCATGCTTCCCGTTTTTCTTGCCTGTATATGTCTTACAAATGCAACGATTATAATAATCAATAAAATAACCGCAAGAATCAGGCTTCCAACGATCCATATGCTGTGATCACTTCTACGTTTTCTCTGCATAACGACTTCCCATTCTCTTTACATTCCGGTGAGTTTTTCCCTGAGTTCCACTCCCGTTGGCGTTCCCGCAAGTCCTCCAAGTCCGGTTTCCCGGATGTTTTCGGGCATTGCTCTGCCGATTGCACGCATTGCATCAAAAACTTCATCCGGAGGAATCCTGCTCATCACCCCGGCAAGTGCAAGATCCGCCGATGTCATTGCGTTGACGGCACCCATAACATTGCGCTTCACACACGGGACTTCTACAAGTCCTGCCACCGGATCACAGGCAAGTCCAAGCAGATTCTTCATGGCGAGCGCTGCTGCATTCGCAATAACTTTTGCATCTCCGCCCATAAGGTATGCAACTGCTCCAGCCGCCATAGATGATGCCGAACCGATCTCCGCCTGACATCCACCTGCTGCTCCGGCTAAAAATGCGCGGTTTGCAATCACACCTCCGATGCCGGCAGCCACATAAAGCGCCTCTGTCATCTGTTCATCGGTATATCCTTTTTCTTCCTGGATTGTCAGAAAAACAGCTGGAATTACTCCGCAGGAGCCTGCAGTCGGAGCTGCAACAATCCGCTTCATGCAGGCATTGGATTCGCCCATTTTGATTGCACGTTCCATTACTTTTCCAATAAAATCGCCACAGAGAAGCTGTCCTTTGATTCTTGCGTCATGCACTTTCTTTCCATCCGTTCCAACCAGACCACTTTGCGAGTAAAGCGTATCCTCATATCCCTCATCCGCACTTCTCATTGCTTCATACATTCCCTGCATTCTTGAAAATGCCTCTTCTTCAGAAATACCGAGTTCTATACAGTCCTCTTTCTGCACGCATTTCCAGAAAGCAATATTCTTCTTTGTTACACAATCGATAATTTCTGCCAGTGATTTATACATCTGTTTCCTCCAGACTAAAATAAGTTACTTTCCGAATCCCTTCCAAATGCTCCAGCCATTGAATTGCCTCTCCCGGCACTTCCTGATCACACTCAATGACCATTACCGCATTTCCACCTCTGCTTGCGCGATATAACTGCATCGTCGCAATATTGATGGATTTATGCGCAAGCATGGACGTCACCTCCGTAACATGCCCAGGCTGATCTAAGTTATGCACGATCAGGGTTGGATAATCACCGCAGAAATGTGCATCCAATCCGTCAATCTGACAGATCTCTACTCTTCCGCCTCCAATGGAAGCTGCCGTAATCTCCAGTGTCTTCCCACTCTTTCCTGTCAGATTCAATTTGACGGAGTTCGGATGGACATCGCCAAGATCTATTCCCTCAAACTGGAAAAGGATTCCCCTCTCTTGTGCAATTTCAAAGCTCTTCGGGATCTGTGGATCATCCACTGCAAAGCCGAGCAATCCCGCAAGCAATGCCTTATCTGTTCCATGTCCCTTTCCGGTTGCCAGAAATGAACCGTGAAACCAGATAACTGCATTCTGTATCTCCTCTCCAAGCAGTTTTCTTGAGATATTTCCAATTTTAACGGCTCCTGCTGTATGGGAGCTGGATGGTCCTACCATAACCGGACCTACAATATCAAATAAATTCATGTATGTCTGTTTCGCCTCTCTGTGATATAACTGTCTATATCATATCACACAGAAGTAATTTTATCCACAAAAAGTCCGCTCACACGGAGCGGACTTTCTATTCTTTCATATATTTCTTTGTAAGATTACATAATAACTTTAACCCAGCCTTCTGGTCCTTCGATCTCAGCCTTCTGGATTGCTGTCAGTTTATCATAAATCTTCTTGATCTGTGGTCCCATTTCTTCCATTCCGGATGGGAAGCAGATCTCCTTGCCATGGTCAACAATCTTTCCAACCGGAGAGATCACTGCGGCAGTACCACAAAGACCACATTCCGCAAAGTCTTTTAATTCATCAAAGTATACTTCTCTGTGCTCAACCTTCATACCAAGGTATTTCTCAGCAACTACCATGATAGAACGTCTTGTAATAGAAGGGAGAATACTGTCAGACTTCGGAGTAACCAATGTTCCATCTTTGGTAATAAAGATAAAGTTTGCTCCACCTGTCTCCTCTACTTTTGTTCTTGTTGCAGGATCCAGATACAGATTCTCGTCAAATCCTTCTTTATGTGCTGTCACAATGGCATGTAAACTCATTGCATAGTTTAATCCGGCTTTGATGTGTCCAGTACCATGTGGTGCGGCACGGTCAAAATCAGATACTTTGATTGTAATCGGTTTTGCACCGCCTTTAAAGTACGGTCCAACCGGAGTAACCAGAATACGGAACTGATACTCATCTGCCGGTTTTACGCCGATAACAGAGTTGGTTCCGATCATATATGGGCGGATATAAAGAGACGCTCCTGATCCAAATGGTGGAACCCATGCTGCGTTTGCTTTTACAACCTGCTCTACTGCATCAACAAAACGTTCTTCCGGGAATACTGGCATCTCAAGTCTCTCTGCAGAATCCATCATACGTTTTGCATTCATATCCGGACGGAAACATACAATATGTCCATCCTCTGTTGTATATGCCTTTAATCCTTCGAAACAGGACTGGGAATACTGGAACACACCAGCACACTCATTCAATGTGACGTTTGGATCTGTAATAAGCGCTCCATCGTCCCACTTTCCATCTTTATAATTTGATACGTAACGGTAATCAGTAACCATATAGCCAAATCCAAGATTTGCCCAATCAAGGTTTTTCTTTTCCATCCTAAAATCCTCCGTTTCTTTCCAAATCCAGTTTCTTTCCATAACTTATTATTATCATTCGCTGGGTTTATTATTAATTGAGATAATTCTAGTACAATCAGTTTCATTTGTCTAGATTGAATATCTATTTTTTCTATTGAAATAAATTATATATTCCATAACTATAACAATACTTTCGAACGTTCTTTGCTCTCCTCAATCTTTTGATTCATTCCACGGAACGGAATTGCAGCTATAAGTCCGATGAACAGTGAGACCAGCACGTACACACCCAGTATTGCAATGTCCTTGATATATTCCATCTGGTACATACCACCAACGCAGGCTCTCATCGCATTCAGACAATACGTAAATGGAAGGAATTTATAGATTGCCTGGTACACCTCCGGAAGTACCTCGATCGGGAATGTTCCTCCTGCACCGGCAACCTGGATTACCATAACAACAACCGCAATCGCTTCCCCCACATTACCAAATGCAACCGTAAGAGAATACATAAACAGAGAAAAGACAAAACTGCTGCATGCAGCTGCCAGCCAGAATAAAAACGGATGTACACACTGGATCTGTACAAAAAACAGATTACCAAGCACCGTAATTGCCGCCTGTACCTGTGAAACCAGGAAAAATACAATATATCTTCCAAAATAAGCCTGATATGGTTTAACATCTATCAGATCATCTTCTCGTTCCACTTTCACATGAACGAGTGCAACCAGGATAAGTCCCCCTACCCAGAGCGCTAAAACAGTATAAAATGGTGCCATTGCTGAACCATAATTTTTAATCTTATACACAGCTTCTGTATCCAGCGAAACCGGCGATGATACAAACGAGGCGATCATTTCCGGATCATTCTGGAACATCTGAAGAATATCCTGATACTGCTCATCTCCATTCAAAGCAGAGAGTGCATCTGTGACTGTCTCCAGTTTCTGGCGGATATCCGCAATATAGTTCTTTGTTGCTGTTATACTGTCGGTTCCTGAATTTAGAGAATCCTGATAGGACTGTAATGCTGATTCCACATCAGAAAAGCTTCCGTCAATTCCAGTCAGCAATGCATTGGTCTTGATCAACGCACTCTGCACATCATCAACACTCTGATCCAGCTTTGGCACAATATTATTGTCAAACGTAATCTTAAGCTGTGACATCGCATCCAGGCAGGTCTGTACCTGGGATGCGATCGTGCTTTTCAGATCCTGAAGCTGTTCCTGCGTTGTATTCTGATCCTGCTGCAATCTGCCAATGCTGTCTTTTAATGCCTGATAGCTGTTCAGGCCACCGAGATATTCATCGCTCTGCTCTCCAAGCTGTGATTTCAAAATTCCTAACACATAATCCGTAAGCTGCTCTGTACTTGCAAGCTGCTCTGTAATTTTAGCGATATCATCCGCATTCTGAAGAGTTTCCACCTGTTTATTCAGGTTCTGCAGACCATTTGTAATGGTATCCATACTGATATCCACCATGTTTGCAACGGTCCGGGCAGTTTCTCCACCGGATAATGCAGAATACTGCAAATTATTCACAGTATCCTGTCCACTTTCCACCATATTGTTCAGATTCGGCAGAATGGATTGCGTCGATCCGACCAGATCGGATGCTGAACCTGTTACAAGCGCAAATGTTCCAAGTATATTTTCGTATGTTTCCAGCGTTGAATCCATATCTTTCATCTTGGTGATCGTCGTATCCAGAACCGATCCATGTTCTGTCTCAATACCGGTCAGTGCATCACTGACAGAAACGGTCATTTCCGCCAGTGTGCTGACAAATGTCGTATTGACCTGCTGCTGCACCGTCTTTTTTACTTTTGAAGTAATCTTGGTCGCAATTGCGTTTTTTTTGCTGTTCTCATAATAACCGATCGTCGGATGCTCAAGATCACCTCCGATAAAGCTGATCATGTCATTGGTAAAATTCTCCGGTATGATCAATGCCGCATAATAGTCTCCACTGTACACACCATCCAATGCTTCTTCCTTGCTGTCTGTAAATACCCATCCGATCGCACTGTTCTCTTTTAAGCCGCTGATTACGGAATCACCGATATTTAGCGATAATCCTTCATATTCAAATCCCGCATCTTCCGAATAAACCGATATATGCATACGTGAAGTTGCATCCTCTCCATACGGATCCCAGTTGGACAGGATGTTAAACCATGCATAGAGGGCAGGAATAATGGAAAGTCCCATAATAATGACAATTGCAACCACATTAGAACTCAGTCTTTTTGCATCTGACAGAAATACAAGTCCGATTTTTTTCATTTCTGCTCACCTCCGATACTGTCGAGCCTTTCCACAACCTCAGACACTTTGCACTCTACAGGCTCCGGAAGATCGATCAGCGTGTCAATCTTTTGGTCGCAGCCTTCCCCTTTGATCTCATGCATCTTTTCCTGCAGGTTATAATCAATGTATTCTACATAGATCAGATATATTGCGATGAGAAACAGACTGACGATCCAGAGCACTAAAAAGATCACCTTGGAACTATCTGTTGCAAACATAAGAAACAGAAAGACAGCCGGGATGATATAGATGCACCGCAATCCATTTTTGATCCGCTTCTGGTTCTGCTGGTGGATCATCTCCTCATAATCCACCATCATGTCATACATTTTCTGAAGCTGTTTTCTATCAATCTTCTTTACATTGTTCTGTTCTTTTTTCTTTTCTTTCATTTCCAATCTCCTACAGCATCTTCGTGTCTTCCATACGTTTTTCAATGTAATGGTTGATTCTGATAAATGGAATACGGATTACAAGTCCGACCAAAAGTCCCGCTACTGCAAATACCAGAAGTTCCAAAAGACAAAGCGAATAGGTATTCTGGTACATGCCTCCGATGCACTCCCGCATCGCATTAATTGCATATGGGAATGGGAAGAAAATATATACTGCTTTGAAGAATGACGGCAATGCTTCAATCGGATAAGTTCCACCAGACCCTGCAATCTGTATTACCATAACAACAACTGCAAGCGCTTTACCGATATCTCCAAAGGCGATCGTAAGTGCGTAGATCAACATAGAAAACGCAAAGGATGCCACTGCCGAAGCAATCCAGAATTCCAATGGATACAGGCACTGGATCTTAAGCAGGTAAAGATCCCCCAGCACAATAACCAGTGTCTGTATCTGTGATAGCAGGAAGAATAACAGATATCTTCCGAAAAATAATTCATGCGGTTTTACCTGGACAAGTCCCTCTTTATCTGCATGTACCTTGACCAGGGACACTAGAATCGTCATTCCTACCCATATCGCAAGCGTACTGTAGAATGGTGCTACACCAGATCCATAGTTTGCGATCTCATATATATAATGATCCTCCACTTCTACCGGCTGGGAAAAGAACTCACTGTAGGTATCCGGATCACCGGCGAGCAGCTGCATGATAATATCCATCTGCTCACTCTCCGATGCTCCTTTCAGACGATCCAGCACATCGGTCAGTTTATCACTTGTTTTGTTGATCACGCCCTGAAGCTGTGACATACTTGTATTCAAAGTTCCCAGCGTTGTATCCACACCTTGAAAAATGTCCTTCATGCCATCCATGGTACTGCTTAAATTTGTCAGCAGGCTTTCCACATTCTGAAGTGTATCGGAAAGATTGCTGATCATGGTATTGACCTGCGGAACGACACGGTTATTATACAGCTCATTCATCTGTTTTACAGTATCTGCATAAGTGGAAAGAGAGCTCTGCACGGTCTGCACGCCTTTTTTTATACCATCTGATACTGTCTTTGCGGTATCTTTATCAACTGCATCCTGAGCCTTCTGTCCGATTTCGTCTACCTTATCTTTGATGCCATCCAGTTCTTTGTTCACAGTGTCCTGATTCTGATCATTCAGATTGTTTACCTTATCTTCCAGATCCTTTTTCTGCTGCTCTATACTCTCCTTGATACTATCCATATCAAGCGATCCGCTCTGTTGTAATCCATCTGCTTTATTCTTAAGCTCTTCCAGCTGTTTCAGCACATCCTGGACATTTTCCTCTGTCTGTTCCTTCTGTGTGTCCTGAAGCTGCTTTTGCATGGACTGAATCTCATCCGATAAAGCCTTGGCATTATCCATAATGTCTTTCAGATCGTTTGTCAGTGTCTCTGCATTCTGTTCCAGTTGTGCCTGACTGATCTGATTGGATATGGTATTGATCGAATTCTGAATCTGGTTCATGGAATTCGTAATATTCGTGCTGAAATTCTGGAAAGATGCCTGCGTAGAATCCAGTCCCTTCTGTCCTTCTTCGAGCTTGCCTATTCCATCTCCGATCAGGCTCTGTCCCTGACTCAGAGTATTATTCGCATCATTTGTTACATCTCCAATCGAAACATTTCCTGCCATAAAGGAATCGATCATAGAACTGTAACCTTTTAGGTTCTCATTCACTACATCGATCTTCTGGATAAATGTATTTACAGCATCCGTATCGGACAGTTCATCCGAGATTCCGTTTGTCGTCTGGAATACGGTCTCTGTTACTGCTTTGATAAACTGCTCATTGATACTGGTCTGTAACGTAGAAACTGCAGTATCTGTAATCTTGCTTGCGACTGCATTCTTTTTCTGATTCTCATAATATGTGATCTTCGGATTCGTAAAATTATCTGCAATTGCATTATACATGCTGTAGGTAAAATCCTCATCAATCACAACAGCCGCATAATAATCACCTGAATAGACTCCATCGAGTGCCTCTTTTTCCGTATCCAGGAAAACCCACCCGATGCTATCCGATTCTTTCAGGTTATCGATCACATTCTGCCCCATATTGAGTTTATCACCGTCTTTGTTGGTCCATCCCTTATCAAGACTTGCTACTGCAATCCTGATATTTCCGGTATTCGCATATGGATCCCAGTTTGCATAAATATTGAACCATGCATAAAGTGCCGGCAATGCACACAGTCCAACTGCAATGACCAGTGCCAAAAAGTTCTTGAGCAGACCTTTCACATCTGCTCTAAAAATGCGGAAAATATTCTTCATTTTATACTCCTAAATATGTGTTCACCCATTCACTCATACATTTTCCGGGAAAAATGCATTCCATATTATAGCATCCCAATCTTTAAAAAGAAACCCTTTCACCGTCTACAATTTCCCGATTTTGTCGTTCATCGCTTCGATTTCACCAATGAAATACAAAGAACCAAATGCGACCGTCTTCTTTTTTTTATCCACGTTAGTTTCCTTCTTTGTGCGTTCCTTCCACAATTTCAATGCATCTTCTACACATGTGGCGCACTCCGTGTGGATACCTTTTTCCCTGATAAAAGACGCCAGACGTTCTGCCTGCAGTGCACGTTCACTCTCCGGTGTCACCGTTATAAAATCCTCTGCGAGTGGAAGCAGCTCCGAAACCATATTTTCATAGTCCTTGTCTGCCATAACACCCATGATAAAATGGAATTTTTCGCCTGGATAAAGCATTAAGAGGCTTTCCTTTAATGCAGCTACTCCATGTCCGTTATGTGCTCCGTCAACCATAAGAAATGGCTCTTTTGATAAAATCTCCATTCTTCCCGGCCATTTTGCCAGTGCAATTCCTTCCTGGATCACCTGCTTTCTGTCACTTTTGTCTTTTAAAAGAAATTCTGCCGCCTTGACTGCCGCAGCCGCATTTTCCCACTGATGTACTCCGAGAAGCTGCATTTCAAGTTCGGATGCAGATTTCACATCCATTTCGTTCAGTTCATAATATTCACAAGCCCAAGCTGCCTTCTTTATCACAGCTTCCGCTTCCGGCTCCTGTCTTTCTGATATAATATAAGAACCTTTTTTTATGATTCCGGCCTTTTCTCCTGCAATTTCAGACAGTGTATTGCCAAGAATCGCCATATGGTCATATCCGATCCTGGTGATAATTGCAACATCCGGTATGCCAAGTGCATTGGTTGAATCCAGCTTTCCGCCAAGTCCTGTCTCCATCACCGCAATATCACATTGCTGTTCCTTAAAATACAATACTGCCATTGCCAGACAATAATCAAACATCGTCGGGGAAACTCCAAAATCTTCCGCTAAAAGACGATTCCCGATTCTTGTCACCGTCTCCTTCGGAATCATCTTGCCATTTACAGTAATACGTTCTCTGAAATCAACCAGATGCGGCGATGTAAAAACGCCGACCTTATAGCCTGCCTCTTTTAAAATGCTGCTTAAAAATGCACAGACGGAGCCCTTTCCATTCGTTCCTGCAACATGGACATATGGCATTCCCTTCTGTGGTTCTCCAAGTCTATGTAACATCGCACGGCTGACCTTGACACCGGGCAGGTTTCCAAACCTTCTTGCATGCTCTATTCTGTCAAGTACTTCTTCATATAAATATGTCATTCCAAAACTTCCTTAAAATTCTTAATATTCCTTCCCTACACACAATAAAGGAGAAGAAACAGAACTGTTTCTTCCCCTTTATTGTACTTTCCTGTAAGTATTGTTTCAAGTGTATTTTCTATAAAGCAAGAATAATGCCACCATCGTTTGCGTACATGCTGGAAACCCCTGCGGTATCTACGATGACAATCTTTTTAAATTTGGCAAGTTTCTCAACCTGTTCCTTCACGAACTGTGCACGCTCCGGACAATTGCAGTGTGCGATTGCAAGAACACGTTTTTCACAGTCTTTTGTGCACTTGATTGCATCCTGTACCATCTGAACCATCGCCTTTTTCATTCCACGTGCCTGACCAAGCTGCTGAATTGTGCCTTCCTTGGTTGATCCCATTACCGGCTTGATGTTTAAAGTATTTGCGATCATCGCTTTCAGATTGCTCAACCGGCCGGCTTTTCTCAATGTTTCCAATGTCTCCAGTACAAAAAATGTATTCATTGAAGCGATATGATCTTCCACCTTTGCAACAACCTCTTCAAAAGGAAGGCCGTCCTCTTCAAATTCCTGAATCTTAAGACCAATGATCGTCTCGCCAATGGATGCAGATTTAGAATTAAATACATGGATATTTTTATGTTCTTCATGTTCGTCTTCGTAAAGACTTGCTGCTAAAACCGCACTGTTATAAGATCCGCTCAATTTGGAAGACAATGTGACGACATAAACATTCTCTTCCGGACCTTCATATGCACTCATAAAGCTTTCCGGTGACGGGCATGCTGATTTTGGTCCTTTGATGCTCTCTTTGACTCTTCTTAAGAAATCCTTCTGATCAAAACTCTCATCATCGCGGATCCTGTATCCATCAACTTCCAGTTCTAAAGGTACATTGCTGAAATGACCATCTGCTTTCAGTTCTTCCGATAATTCACCACAACTATCAATAATGATCTTATACATAATTCTCATACCCTTTCTTTGCAGTGTCCTGCGGTACCAATTCCCGTCTGATGCTATTATAAGCAGCAAACAGTTTTTTATTATTATTTCAAATGTTATTTTTTACTTTCTTATGTAGTTTTGATTACTACGTAATAGTACCATGAAAACTTTCATTTGAAAAGGGTATTTTGAATTATTTATATTTTTTTCACAAATCCATGATCTACAAAGAAAAGAATGCGCACACTGCGTCTTTTAATGCATCCATATCCTTTGTTCCCATCAATTCTCTTGCCGAATGCATAGCAAGAAGCGGAATGCCGATATCTACTGTCTTGACCGGGAATAAAGTAGAGGCTACAGAACCGAGTGTTCCACCTCCGCGAAGGTCTGAACGGTTTACAAAGCGCTGATATGGGATCTTCTTCTGGTCACAGATCTGGCAGAGTATTGCGACTGCCTGTGCATCCGTTGCATAGGACTGGGAGCATGCTTCCTTAATACAGAAACCCTTTCCAAGTACTGGATGATTCGTGATATCCATCTTATTTTGTTTATTCGGGTGCAGTCCATGCGCAACATCAACGGACAGAAGCATAGCATCATACATTGTGCGAGCTGCTTCTTCCCTGTTCGAACCAAGTTTTTCCAAAATACGTTCTGCCATATCGTGAAGCAGAATTGAAGCAGCTCCCTGCTTACTTGTATTGCCGATCTCTTCATGATCAAATAACGCAATCAGATTGATTCCATTGTCACGTGTTCCATCAATCATTGCTGATACAAGTGCAGACACCGACGTCTGATTATCCAGTCGTGGACTTGAAATCAAAGTCTCCTTCGGTCCGATATAACAAGGTTCCTCCGTACAGAAAAGGCTCAGTTCAAAATCCAGAATATCTTCTTTGGCCACATTCAGCTCTTCTGCCAGAAAACATAAGAAATAATCCGTCTCCTTCTGCTCTTTCGGAATCATGTCAAGTACCGGCATCAGGTCGATCTGGCGGTTTAATTCCACACCGCTGTTCACATCACGGTTCATATGGATTGCAAGGTTTGGAATCGTAAGCACCGGTTTGTCTGACCGGTAAAAACGCATATCCGGTTCAAACGGATTGTTGCTTCGCACTGCAACTCTTCCTGCAATGCCAAGCGGCCGGTCCAGCCATGTATTTAAAATCGGGCCGCCATACACCTCGACATTGACCTGTGCATAAGCATCCGTCTGAAAATCTGCATTCGGTTTGATCCGGAAACACGGATAATCCGTATGTGCAGCGGCCATACGCAGCATATCATTTGTCTGATAATTTTCTCCAATCGTAAAAGCAAAAAGTGCAGTATCATGATGATTCATCACATATTTTCCACCCTTTTTAAGCTTCCATTCCTCTGAATAGCTGATCTCCTCAAATCCTGCACCGGTCAGTCTCCGAAGACTCTCCTTTACACATCCAAATGGGGTAACCCCCTGTTTTAACATTTCAAATAAATTCTTCTGTTCTTTCATGTTCTTTTCCTCCAACAATCTTTTCACATTATAGCAAGAATCCCTCTATATTCCAATAGAGGATTATGGTATACTAAAAGCAGTTTATACAGAAACGGAGACTTTGCATGCTTGCACTGAAATTAACGGATATCAAGGATTTTATGAACAAACTGCTTCGCAGTGATATATTTGACCACTTTCTGCTTCAGGAAGCAGATATTCTGACTGGTGCTTCTTTCGTCATCGATGGTCATATCAACAAAGACTTTTATTCTTCTGAGGAACTGGAAGCTCTCGGCCTTACGGATCATAAAGCACTTCCATTTTCCATGTTACGGACACAATGTTTTGATCTGATCAAAGGAAAAAAGACACCTTCTTCTTTTAAGTTCATTTTCCTGCTGTCTCCGGATAATCTGAGCAGGACGCTTGCTTCTGTCCAGAGCAGTTATACTGTTTCTGATATCTCCGGAATGTTCTTAAATCTCAGATATCAGAACCAGCTGCTTCTGCTTACGACCGGCGTCTCCTACACGATCTTTTCCACGGACAAAAGTCTTGAGGCTGAATGGGATAAACTTGTACGTCGTTTTCTGATCCAGCATGAAATCGCTTTTGAGGAGGCTGTCTGATGATTTTTATTTTTCTTGCAATTGCACTGTTTGGTCTGGACTATGGTGTCAAATATTATGTTGACAAAACCTACCCTTTGGATGAAGTCCATCCAATCTTAAACGGACACATCATGATCCAGAAATTTTACAACACCGGTGCAGCCTATGGTTTTATGCAAAAACACCCTCATGAAATGAAACAGCTTCACCGCCTTGCAGTTCTTCTTCTGCTGATCGTATTTGGCTGGTTTTTCGTCCGCAATCATCCGAAAGATCGTATGACAACTACAGGACTTGCTCTTTTTGCAGCTGGCGGACTAAACAATCTTTTCGACCGTGAGCGCAAGGGACATGTCGTCGATTATTTCTGGTTTCCCCATAAGAAAAAGAAAAAACGCCGGATCATTTATAACCTTTCGGATCTGTTCATTTTCCTTGGTGCAATTCTTACTACACTCGGCTCCAGAAAATAATCCTTCGTGATCACTATTCAGACAAAAAAGAGACAACCAGTTACCGGATACGGTAATGATTGTCTCTTTTTTAATCATTGTGAATCTTATATCTTATTCAATTGCTCTAATAACGAAATGAAAAAGGTACATAGAAACTTGCTGATTAGTCAGGCGGTTATTTATTAGCCAATAACTTTAACGCCAGTTGCCTGAGGGCCTTTAGCACCATCAGTGATCTCGAATTCTACTTCAGCACCTTCTTCAAGGGATTTGAATCCTTCCATATCAAGTCCTGAGTAGTGTACGAATACATCATGTCCATCTTCTGCTGTGATGAATCCGTAGCCTTTCTGGTTGTTGAACCATTTAACTGTACCTTTGTTCATCGAAAGTACCTCCAATTAATAATATGCTGCAATTACAGCTAGGGTTAGCATAGCATAACAATTTCAAAAAGTAAAGTGTTAAAACGTCAATTTATCAGATATTTCTGATAAAATATGACGATAAGACTATTGAAATTCCAACATTTCCTTTCGATACCATTTCGGAAGAAGGTTTCCCTGGCAGACCTCATTATGTCTGTCTTTGATCTCCATTGTAACAAAATAGCGTTTCCATAATTCTTCAAATTCATCCCGCTCGCCAGCATCTATGTCCGGCATTTCTTCCTCCTGCACGAAAAAGGATGCCTTGTATGCCGGATGTACCAATGCATATTTCCTTTTCTTATCATAGATCAGAAAGTTCTCATTGGGATAACGATCTTCAAAATGCTCCATCATAACCGGAATTGCATTGCATTTTGGTTCAAACTCCGCATAAAGCAGCTGATCAAGCTGACGGAATCTTAAAAATCCATAAAGCTTCTGACACTCGTTCGATACCTTCCTTGAGAGTTCCATCACACGCATGACATATGAATCAGCCAGATGTTCATCGATTCTTATCCCAAACCGGAATGCACGCACCAGATATCCAAATACAACGCTTGCCCGTTCTTCCGCATAATGACAAAGTGCATAAAATACTCTCTGATATACGTACTGTCCCAGCCTGGTACGGATAGCATATACTGTTTTCGCAGCTTTCTGTGAATCAGTTTCAACTGTAATCTCCTTTGCAAAAAGCTGCAGATTTCCTTCCTCTCCGACAGCGATCCGGATCTGATCTTCGTATGGCTGACTTTCCCGGTTCTTGTATACAAAACCATCAAAAATTGCGGTAAATATGCCATCTAATGTATCCTCGCAACGAAGGATCAACTGTTCTTTCATACGGTTGCCTGTCCTTTCTTTGTGTTTCTTCTATTCCAGATTCCAAAGACATACATTATTATATATAGCAGATTAGTAAGAAGATTGTTTTTGTTCCATTGTACGAGAATAAGAATTTCTAAATGTATCTGATTACAATAATCTATCCCAACGCAAACATCCGAAACGATCCCTCCATGGATCGTTCGGATTTGTTCTGCCTTCCCTGGCAGAACATTGCTGCATATCTCCAGATACATTAAGAAATGCTAATTCTCTCCCAGGTCACATAAAACAATCTTCTTACTAATCTGCTTAACATACTTTCCCTTGTCTTTGGAGATCTGGAAAACAATGAATCTCATTACGATAATGGAATCCAGTCCGCAAGGGACATCTGTTCATAGGTCTGTGTCTGGCCATTACCGAGGAGCAGTTCGGCAGGTTTCTCATTATAGATCAGATGATTGGTGATATAGCGTTCATCAAGCTTCGTCTGGTACATCATTCTTCCTTTACACGTAATAAAATATAATGCCCGCTTCAAAACAACTCCCATCTTCTTAATATCAGGAAAGTCCAGTCCCGCATGACGTCTGGCCGCCAGTATACGCTTTGCGCTCTTTGTTCCAATCCCCGGCACACGAAGCAGTGTATAATAATCGGCAGTGTTAATCTCTACCGGAAACTGTTCCAGATGATGTACTGCCCAGTCACACTTCGGATCGATCCGTTCGTTAAAGTTCGGATGCTTCTCGGACAAAAGTTCATCTGCTTTAAACCCATAAAAACGCAGCAAAAAATCTGCCTGATATAAACGGTGTTCCCGAAGCAGTGGCGGTCCATTGAAAGAAGCCGGAAGCTCTGCATCCTGATTCACATTGATAAATGCGGAGTAAAACACACGCTTCATATCAAATCGGTTGTATAATGCTTCGGAAACGGACATAATCTGATAATCCGATTCTCCGGTTGCTCCGATGATCATCTGGGTGCTCTGACCGGCCGGGACAAAATAACGGTCCGCATGTGCCAGCGTTCCACCACTGGTATTCTGTAATTCTCCAAATTTCCAGTCTCTTTCTGCCACACGCTGTGTTGCTGTCTGTGTCTTTCCAGTTCCATAAGATACGTCCGGCAGGATACCTGTTGTCCTGTGATAATCCGACAGCTTTGCATGGCTGTCTGCAATCTCTGCCATCTGATTATAATAAGTCTTCTCATCTATACTGACACGGCTCTTCATACTCGTTATGCCATGATACGCACGGCTCTCTTTTATCCCACTTTGTATCTGTCTCATTGGTCTAAGGATATTCTTACGGACTTTATTGGGTGCAAGTGTACGAAGACCTTCTGCAGTCGGCAATTCCAGATTCACACTCATACGGTCCGCCAGATATCCAACCTGCTCCACAACTTCCGCAGAAGCTCCAGGAATCCCCTTAATATGAACATATCCATGAAAATGATACTTGTTGCGTAGCAAAAAAAGAGTCTCATACAATAAGCCCATCGTATAATCCGGACTATGCACAATTCCCGAGCTTAAAAACAGACCCTCGATATAATTTCTCCGATAAAACCCGATCGTAAGTCTGCACACCTCTTCGGGCGTAAACCGCTCTCTTCTCACATCATTCGATACACGGTTCACACAATAACGACAATCATAAATACATTCATTTGTAAACAAAATTTTAAGAAGTGAAATACATCTGCCATCTCCCGTAAATGTATGACAGATTCCGCATCCGGAGGTATTTCCAAGATGCTTTCCATCGCCTTTACGTTCCACACCACTGGAAGTACATGCAACATCATACTTTGCAGCATCCGATAAAATCGTAAGCTTCTCCATCAGGTCTGTATCTTTCTGTATGATCTGGTTCACTTTCTTACCACGCCCTTTCGCAAACATATGTTCTTTTTACATTATACAATACGAACATTTGTTCTGCAATAGTAATTTTCATCGAAAAAGGAGCCCTGTTTCAGGCTCCTTCTATCTCCTTGATGCTAAATCCATTTCCCTGGACAAGATGTGTTGCATAACTCCCGCAGTATGGACATTGTTTTGCATATTTTACAGTGGAATACGTTTTCCCGCAATCCTCGCAGACGGTCACGCCCGGAAGGATCTCGATCTTAAGTTCTGAATCTTTCAGAAGTTCTGATTTACGGCGTGCATACTGCCAGCAGTCGGTAAGGTATTCCGGCACAACGCCGCTTACCTCACCAATCTCGCAGGTTACCGATCGGACTTCTGTCAGATGATTTTCCTCACCGACCTCTTCCACCGTACGTATTACATGAACGATGATTCCAAGTTCGTGCATATTCTCTCCTCTATGATCTATTTACCGGAGAACTTGATCTTAATGGACTGTTTCAGTGCATTTGGAAGAATATATTTCAGTTTGTCTTCACTTGGCACCATCTTAGAACATCCCGGAAGTTCTCTGTTTAATTTAATTGCATCAAATTCACATTTTGTTGTACAAATACCGCAACCGATACATTTATTCGGATCAACGACGGATGCGCCACAGCCAAGACATCTTGCAGTCTCTGCTTTCACCTGTTCCTCTGTAAATGTAAGTTTGGCGTCGCGGAAAGACTTTTTAGCATCGATGGATTGATTCGTGCCTGGAATCTGACGACTGGAGTTATCATAGTTTTCCACTTTGATATCATTTTTATCCAGCTCGATAAAATCATTTCTGTTACGTCCGATCGTAAGACTTGAATGTGGCTGTACAAAACGATGGATGGAGATTGCTCCCTGTTTGCCGGCTGCGATCGCATCGATTGCAAATCTTGGTCCGGTATAAACATCACCACCGACAAAAATATCCGGCTCTGCAGTCTGATAGGTAAGCGCATCTGCAACAGCGCCATTACCACGTCCAAGTTCTACCTTGCTTCCTTCTAACAGGCTGCCCCATTCAATGCTCTGTCCAACAGACAAAAATACATGCTTACATGGAACTGTAATGGTATCATTCTCATCGTATTTCGGATTAAATCTTCCATCTGCATCCTTTACAGAAAGACATTTCTTCAGTACGATTCCAGTAACTTTTCCATTCTCGGATAAGATCTCTTTTGGTCCCCATCCGCAGTTCATTACTACGCCTTCTTCTTCTGCCTCTTCGATTTCTTCATTGGATGCAGGCATTGTGTCTCTGGATTCCAGACAGAACATATTTACATTCGGTGCTCCGCAGCGGCTGCTTGTACGTGCCACATCAATTGCAACGTTACCTCCACCGATTACAACAACATCTCCCTCGATCGGATAAGATTCATTTGCTCCTGCTTCACGAAGAAGTTCTACAGCGGTAGCTACGCCCTGGGCATCTTCTCCCGGAACGCCAGCTTTTCTTCCGCCCTGGCATCCGATTGCAATGTAAAATGCTTTATAGCCCTGAGCGCGGAGTTCATCTAATGTGATATCTTTTCCGACTTCTACTCCGGTTTTGATATCTACACCCATTTCCCTGATTACATCGATCTCAGCCTGAACGACATCTTTCTCCAGTTTGAAAGAAGGAATTCCGTATACAAGCATACCACCGGCACGTTCATTCTTCTCGAAGATCGTTGGTTTATATCCTTTTTCAGCAAGATAGAATGCGCAGGAAAGACCTGCCGGACCACCACCGATTATGGCAATCTTTTCATCAAAGTATCCTTTCACTGCCGGAACCACTTTCTTTGGAATGTAGCGTGTCTCGGCATTCAGATCCTGTGCCGCAATAAATTTCTTAACTTCATCGATTGCGATTGCTTCATCAATCGTACCACGAGTACATGCATCCTCGCAGCGGCGGTTACAGATATGTCCACATACTGCCGGCAATGGATTATTCTTCTTGATCAGCGCAAGTGCATCTGTATATCTTCCCTGTGCAGCCATTTTCAGATATCCCTGAACTGCAATATGTGCAGGACATGCCGTCTTACATGGAGCTGTACCGGTATCATAGCAGTTGATGCGGTTCTTGTCGCGGTAATCCTCATCCCACATTTCCGGTCCCCATTTCTTCTCGGATGGAAGAACATGTTTCGGATAAGTTACCTCGCTTCCGTCTTTTTTGCATAATTTCTGTCCAAGCTTCACTGCTCCTGCCGGGCAAAATTCCACACAGCGTCCACATGCCACACAATCCTGTGGGTTCACCTTTGCAACATATGCAGATCTCGAAAGGTTCGGTGTATTGAAAAGCTGGGAAGTACGAAGTGCATAACATACATTTACGTTACAGTTACAGATTGCAAAAATCTTATCTTCTCCATCAATATTGGTAATCTGATGAACAAACCCATTGTCCTCAGCCTGCTTGAAAATCTCAAGAGCCTCTTCTCTTGTGATATAACGTCCACCTTTATTTGTCTCAACAACATAATCAGCCATATCACCGACTGCAATACACCAGCTCTCCGGATCATCTGCACAGCCTTCTTCATATGCAGTACGGGAACGTCTGCAGGAACATGGACTCGCTGCATATTTTCCATCGTATTTGTCCAGCCAGTGTGAGATATGCTCGATTGAGATCGACTGATTCTCCATCTCGATTGCCTTCTCTACCGGAATCACGTGCATACCGATACCAGCTCCACCTTCCGGAACCATCGGTGTGATCTTCTCAAGCGGAAGACGGCTCATACGCTCGAAGAAACGTCCCATCTCCGGATGCTCTTCAAAAATCTTTGCGTTCATATTACTGAACTCTGCACTTCCCGGAACAAACATCGGAAGCACATACTGTTTTACATGCTCCGGGTTTTCCCAGTTATATTCTACAACTCCGGCATAAGCCAGCTGTTCTAAAATCTCTTCTACATACTTTGGATCTTTTCCTGTAATCTTCACCATCTGATCCAGCGTCTTTGGTTTTCTGACACCGCCGAGTTTTAACGCCATCTCTGCCATCTCATCTGTGCAGAGTGCCGCAAGTCCCCAGTATTCCGGGTCATACTTTGTAAGCTTCTTCATTCCAAGCTTCTGCGGCACACGGTCTGTGACCATTTTGGCCAGTTTCATGATTACTTCACGTTCCGTCTGATTCTCAATATATTCCGGAACAAAATTTCCAATTGGATCTGCCATGTTATACTCCTCCTCTTATCTGACTTCCCTAGTCCTGCTGGTAGCTCTGTACCTCTTTGCGAATCCAGTCTGCCCAGTCCTCAAATCCCTCACCGGTCTTAGCAGACACAAAGAAGATCTTTGCGTACGGATTCAGTTTTAAAATACGTTCTTTCACTGCTTCTTTGCTGAAATCATCAAATACTCCAAGTGTATCACATTTGTTGATCAGCACGACATCACAGATGGAAAACATAAGTGGATACTTTAATGGTTTGTCATCCCCTTCCGGCACTGACAAAATCATTGCATTCTTGGTACTTCCTGTATCAAACTCTGCCGGGCACACCAGATTGCCCACATTCTCAAGAACAACAAAATCCAGATCTTTTGTTCCAAATTCACGGATTCCCTGTCTTGTCATATCAGCATCCAGATGACACATTCCACCGGTATGGATCTGAATTGCACGGACACCGGTTGCTGCGATTGCTTCCGCATCTACATCCGAGTCGATATCTGCCTCCATAACACCGATCTTCATTTCATCTTTCAACATGGAAATCGTCCGTTTCAGAGTCGTTGTCTTACCGGCTCCCGGCGAGGACATCAGATTCAGAAGAAAAGTCCCCTCTGACTTTAATTCTGCTCTCAGATTATCCGCATCTGCATTGTTATCTTCAAAAATACTTCTCTTTACTTCAATTACCTTAAAGTCTTTCATATGTTCTCCTTTTTGAGATCTTTTATCATTGCGTTTTCTGGCTGGCTATCCGCCATCTGGTTCAACCAGTCGTTTTTGTGCAAGGCATCCCCTTTCTTATAAGATACATCCTAAACCTACTACTGTCAACGCTTTTACCATATTTTGTTAAATTTTCCACAATGTATTTTCTCTGGTATGTCCAGATCAGGCACCCGATGCGCTAAAACAAAAATGGCTGTCCCCCGCAAGGAGAACAGCCACTCTGTTATAGTTTCTTATTTGATTATCGTAAAACGAATTACTCTCTGTGCATTGAGAAGGAATCCATATCATAATTCTCAAGGTTCTGATGGATACCGCGGTCATCTGCCTGTGACAGAAGGGCTTCTCTTGGTTTTTTGGCAAGAAGCTGATCCTGGTGGGAGCTTGGTCCGCCAACACATCCGCCATCACAGACCATTCCTTCAATAAAGTCTTCCGGAAGTCTTCCAGCTTTCATAAGAAGCAGCGCTTTCTTACATTCTGCGGCACCATTTGCCTTACATACCTTTGCATCGATCTCATCTTCGGATTCTTTTAAGCTCTGAAGTACTGCTGCTGTTACTCCACCGGAAGCTGCAAAACGTTTACCATAGATGGATGATTCCTGATATGTATATTCTTCATCCGGCATCAGAGTGATATTCTTTGCTTTCATGATCGCATGAATCTCACTGTAGGTCAGTACATAATCTGCATTTCCTTCGATCGCCTGGTCTTTTACTTCGGATTTTTTTGCAAGACAAGGTCCGATGAACACTGTGACTGCATCCGGATCTTTTGCTTTGATCATACGGGATACTGCACACATCGGAGAAATTGTTGTAGATACGCAGTCTGCAAGCTCCGGATAATGTTTACGTACCATATTTACAAATGCAGGGCAGCAGGAAGTTACTTTCTTCTTGCCTTCCTTATAAGCTTCTGCCCATTCCTCAGCCTCATAGGCAGCAGTCATATCTCCGCCAAGTCCGACTTCGATAAAGCCTTTAAATCCAAGATCTTTCATCGCTTTTTTCCAGCTGTTCATTGTGATCTGCTCACCAAACTGACCTTCGGTTGCCGGTGCTGCCATTGCATATACGTTCTTTCCCTCGTCTTTGATTGCATTGATCACATCAACGAGATACGTCTTGGATGCAATTGCTCCAAACGGGCAGCTGTGGATACATTTTCCACAACGGATGCATTTGGACTCATCAATGACTGTAATTCCATTCTCGTCGTAAGTAATTGCATTGACCGGGCAGCTGGATTTACATGGTCTTTTCAGATGTGCGATGGCATTATACGGACATGCCTGTGCACAGCGTCCACATTCTTTACATTTCGTCGAATCAATGTGTGAACGGTCACGTCCAGGTTCGATCGCTCCAAATTTGCAGGCATTGATACAAGCCTTTCCCATACAATTCTGGCAGTTTTCTGTTACAACAAAACTTGAGATCGGACAGTCTGCACATGCAGAGCTGATAACCTGGATCACATTGCCATCATCGATCGCTCCCGGAGCTTTTCCTTCAGCCAGGCGGATACGCTGTCTGATGATCTCTCTCTCTTTGTAAATACAGCAACGGAACTGTGGTTTTGGTCCTGGAATCAGTTCAAAAGCGATCTGATCCTTTTTCTCATCAAGTTCTCCTGCAAAAGCGAGTTTTGCTACTTCGTATAACACGTCGTGTTTGATTTTGATTACGTTTTCGTCCGCGTACATAGATTCTCCTTTTTCTTGAACAGTTGTAAATCAGTTTTATTTCATTTGTTAAATCTTTAACATTATTTGTGTTTTCATTCTACCTTATAAATGAGAATTTTTCTACATTTGTTTGCATGAAAATGCACCTGGCATTGTACTTTTCATCATACAATCCAGATGCATTTCAAAAATCCGTTTCATTTGAGACGCTTTCTTATATTTTTATAGTTTTACTCTCTTCTGAGTGCCTCAATTGGATCCAGATTTGCTGCCTTATAAGATGGCAGAAGCCCAAAGATGATTCCAATCAGCATAGAAAAAGCAACCGCAAGAATCGCTGCCGGAACACTGATCGATACCGGCGTTGCATTCAGCTTTGAAATAATCTCAGCAAGAATAATTCCGACAATCACTCCGATCAGACCTCCAAGACTGGTAAGTACCACTGCCTCTGTCAGAAACTGTCCAAGGATCATACTCTTTCTTGCTCCGATCGCTTTCTTTAATCCGATTTCACTGGTCCGCTCTGTTACCGATACCAGCATAATATTCATAACACCGATGCCTCCGACAAGAAGTGAAATTCCTGCAATCCAGATCAGCATCGTATTGGTTGACTGGCTCAGCTGCTGGATCTGTTTTGCCTGTTCTAAAAGATCCTGTGATTTGTACTTTACATTATCTTCTGATACATTCAGACCGCTGTTTAACAGATCTGCTGTTTTCTTTCCCGCATTTGTCATATCCTCTGTGCTCTTCGCCTTCAATACCACCTGCTGCGGTTCATCATACTGATAGATAACCGGCCATACACGATCCGGCACATAAACACATCCGCTTGTATCCTGTGTGTAAGTATAGTAATCATCCAGCGAATTAATGACTGGTTCAAATTTTTCCAGCTGTGTGACAATTCCAATGACAACAAACGGCTCTCCTTTTACTTCAATCGTCTTGCCCATAGGATCTGTTCCCTGGAACAGAGATTGTGCAGAATTCTCATCTAAGATTGCAACTTTTCTGGAATTGTTATAATCGTCCTCGGTAAATCCTCTTCCCGATTTCATCACATATCCACATGTATCAAAATAATTCTCGTCAATTCCGTTTACATATCCACCGGAAATCGAATTATTCAGATAGTAGACACCATCATAATCCTGTCTGCTGAGGTATAAAGAAGCATCCTCAACTTCCGGCAATGCTTTGATCTGATCCAGTGTATTCTGGCTAACCGTTGGAATTCCGTCTGGTACGGACTCATAGGAAAAATCAAATGTCCAGTCTCCATTATAGAGCTGTACCTTCACATTGTTACTTCCAGAACCGATCAGATTCTGCTCAATCTGTTTGTTTGTTCCCTGAATTGTGGAAACAATTGCAATAATTGCTGCGATACCAATGATAATGCCAAGCATTGTCAAAAAGGAACGCATTTTGTGTGACCATATCCCCTGAAAGGATAATCGAATATTTTCTAACATCTGATGCGCCTCCTTTTCTAATGCATCATGCCATCGGAAGGCTGTGTTTTCACACCCTCCTGTGCGGTCTTACCATATGGAAAAGCAATGGAGTCAGCCTCTGTAAGTCCTGATGTAATCTCGATCCCGGATCCACCGGATATGATTTTACCAGTTGTCACATACTGTTTTTTCAGAACACCATCCTCATCCTTCATAACGTAATATCTGCCATCTTCCTGTCTTACATAAGCTGTTTCCAGATATATGCCAGAGGATGCCGTTTCCTCGTCTGACGTATCTATTGTCAGACTCAGATATTCTCCATTGGTCAGTCCAGTCGGATCATCGATATATGCCATGTATGCATAATAAGAAGCATTCGGATTGCCGTCCCCATAATAGGAATCACTGTCATCCGGATAGGTATCGATCTCCGTGATCTGTGCGGTAAACGTCATACCGGACTGCCAGCTTGTTGCCGTAACTGTCTGTCCGACTTTCACTTTATCTAACATCAGTTCACTGATATCCCCCTTCACGTAAAGACCTTCCGAACCACTGACTGTCAGAAATGCGCTTCCATCATTTGGAAGATTCTTGGGATCTCCTACCTTTTTTACAACACCGTTGATCTTCGCATGGACAACACCGTCTGTTGCGCTCTCTTCCAGATTCTTCAATTCCAGTTCTGCTTTTCTCTTATCGAGATCCAGTTTCTTTAATTCCTTCTCCTTATCCCGGATTGCCTTATCCAATGCTTCTTTGGTATAGACAGTTTCACTGGCATTATTCTGCGTCTGTTCCGGCTGTACCTCCGGCTGAACCTGAGTTTCTTCATTCTGAATCTGCTGTTTCGTCAGGATACTCCATCTGCTGCTCTTTTCACAGCCTGCAATTGTGGATGGACTCATTGTCCAGGATGACATCAGTTCTCCGGTTTTTGAATTACCTTCGCGAATTTCCAGAACAACCCAGAGATCTCCATCCACCGAATCCAATGTCAGCCCGCCGCTTACAAGCGCATTAATAAAACTTCCCGTCACATACCCATTTTCATCGCACAGATAACGGTACGGATTGGCAGCACTGCCTAATGCAGCCCCATTCTGTGCCACATCTGATATATTATATGGAAGTGCTTCTGGTGAAATATAATTGTATGCATCATTGTTTTGTGTCAGCTGTGGCAGTGTAAACGCAGGTTCTTCCGGCTGAGTCACCTGATTTTGTGTGTTTTCACTGACTGGTGTTGTCTTTTTCAGACGTTCCAGTTCTTTCTTCGCTACAGCGATTTTGTTGTCTGCCGATTGAACTGCAAGTTTTTTTACCTCCAATGAAAGCTGAAGACTTGTGACATCATATGCCATCAACGGATCTCCTTCTTTCACTTCCTGTCCTTCTTCCACGTACACCTCTTTAATGATCTGATTGGATTCCGGGTAGACATTCTGGGACGCATTGTTTGTCACCATTCCTTCGCTCTCCATGGAATCTCCCCAGTAACCCCAGTTCAAGGATGATACACTCATGACATCTGCAACCAGTTTATTTTTCTGATAGTGTTTGATCCCAAAAACGGCACCTGTCACTGCTCCACCTGCAAGAATGCAGACAAGGACAATCGTTATGATTCGTTTTTTCATGCGTCTTCCCCCTTCTCCTGCACCTTGCCATTCTCTGATATTTCTCCGTCGATAATATGAAGGATACGTTTTGCCTGACGTGCAACATTGATATCATGCGTGATCATTACGATCGTGACCCCTTCTTCATTCAATTTCTGAAAAAGCTCCATAATCGCATGCCCGGACTTGGAATCCAATGCACCGGTAGGCTCATCTGCAAGCAGGATCTTCGGATTGTTGACCATTGCTCTTGCGATTGCCACTCTCTGCTTCTGTCCGCCGGATAACTGTGTCGGCTTAAATGTTGCACGATCTGCCAGTCCCACACGTTCCAATGCATTCATCGCCATTTCACGCCGTTCTTTTTTCTTGATCCCCGCATAAATAAGTGGAAGGCAGACATTATCCAATGCACTTTCCCTCGGCATAAGCTGGAAATTCTGAAATACAAATCCAATACTGTTCAGACGAACTTTAGACAATTCCTTATCTTTTAACTTAAGAACGTCCGCATCATTTAATTCATAGGTTCCTGACGTCGGTCTGTCCAGGCATCCGATAATATTCATAAGTGTTGTCTTTCCGGAGCCAGAGGGTCCCATGATCGCAACATATTCTCCTTCTTCGACCTGAAGTCCAACGTCCTTTAGAACCGGAACAACCAGTTTGTCCTGATTGTAGTCCTTATATATATGGTTCAGATTAAGAATCATTCGGCCACCTCCGGATCTGCTGTCTGTTCCGTATCGCTCATTCCGCCTTCCATGAATTCATCCTCATCCATGGTATCTGTACTCTCCATATTATAAAGCGGAGAAGAATAATCAACTTCATTCTCATCCGTTACGGTTGTTACTCCTTCATAAAGTCCGGTCATCGGCCAGGTGATATAATCCTCTTCCGTAAGACCGGATACGATCTCATACTTAAATAGAGTATCATCGTATTCACCGAGTTCTACCTTACGTTTTTCCAGCTTATTTCTGTCATTTGCAGCCCATACATATGGATCACCGTCATCCTGCACAATGTAGCTTTCATCGAGCCAGATTCCCTCTTTCACTTCGGTCTGTCCATAATCCGGCTCAATGAATACATGCTGTCCGAGGATCAGCCCGTCTGTTGAATCCAATGTTACATAAAAAGGATACTTCGTAGCCCCCTCCGAGCTGCTGTCTGAACCATTCATATAGCTTACCGATCCATTGGAATTATTGTCTGCTGTTGTCTCAGTATCGATCGCAGTAATTGTTCCTTTCCATGTCACATTTTCGTCCACTCTTGAACGCACGATCACCTCCTGTCCCACAGTCAGATATGATACATTCTGCTCATCAATTTTGCCTTTTATGCGATAATCCCCTGTTGCAAGAACTGTCATAAAAGCCGTTGTATTACCAGATGCATCTGTTCCATCCTCATTGATGGATTTGATAACTCCGGCGATCTTACTTGTCACAACCGCATTGTCGATCGTCTGCTGATACTTATCGATGTCTGCCTGTTTACTCTTCTGGTCATACTCAGACTGCTTGATATTTGTCTGCAGGGTCTGAATCTGTGTCGTATATTCAAACTGCTGATCTTCCGGTGCATTCTTCTTCTCTTTTTGAAGTTCATCGATCTGCGAATTGTAATTGGAAATATCATTGCTGATACTCTCAATCTCCAGTTTTGTCTGGGCAATCTGGTTCTCCGCCTCTTTCGTATCATACGTAAACAACGGTGTACCGACATCTACCGTATCTCCGACTGCCACCAGCACTTCTTTCACCTGACGTTCTGTGTCCTTGTTGACATCCCATGTCTCCTGGGATTCCACAATTCCGGAGTAGCTGCTGTTCACTCCGGTATTCCACTTATCAATTTCCGATACTTTCTGCACAAATACTTTGTCTGCAGATTTTCCGCTGCCGGAATTTCCTTTTCCAAAATACCAGATCCCCCCGATTACAGCTGCCACAGCAATCACTCCGGCTGCCACGATCACTCCTATTTTTTTTCTGCTCATTCTTATCCTCCCTGTTATTCACAATTGTCCACTCCTACATGCACTGAGCTTTGCACATGCCAGACCTGATATTACTATAACAAATAAAAATTGAGAAATACGGATGGAGATTCTTAATGTTTTCTTAATGTGCTATTTTCTTTTTAAAGTCTCCTCTGACGCACATATTTTATCCGCAATACACACGATCCATGCCTCTTTACTCTTCGGTGGGATCACAGTAAGCGGAAACATATGATGTTTTATCATATCTTCCTCAATCTCTGTCAGTTCCACATCTCTTTTTGCATTCTCATATGCCTTTCCAGGATGAAAAAATCCGTGGAGCCTGTGCGATGAATCTTTCTTATGCCAGTCATAAAGAAAATAATCATGCAGCAGCGCTCCACGGATCAAAATCGTATAATCCACGTCCAGCCTCATTTTCCATGCAATATCACAGCTTTTCTCTGCCACACGGATGCAATGCTCGTATACTGACATTTTTCCATGCTGCAGATACTGCTTCGTCTCCAGAAATCTTGTATTACGTTCCAGCTGCAGGATGGTATCCTCCAGCAGCTTTCTGATATCGTGTCTGTTTTTTATTTGTTTGTTCAATGTTATATCTTCCTTATCCGACTGGTTCCCCTTCACATCTGTCGATCTCATTCTGGATCAGATGTGCCAGCCATCCCGTAAAAGTCTGTTTCTTTTTATTGAAGTCCATATCCTCATATTCCACTTCAATCACATCATATCTGGTGATTGTCCTGTCTTCCTCGGATCTGTGGATCTTACGCACCTCATATGGTGTCGCCTTATTTAAGATCCGTGGATTCAGCATCGGCATATCTACAATTCCTGCATTAATCGCTATGATTCTTTTATTCACGCCGATCATGTTCGCAGACATTCCCATGCAGTAGTTCTCATTTGCCCGAAGCGTATCTAACAGGTCCTGTGCTACGGCAACATCTTCTGTAGTTGCCGGTTCTGCTTTCTGCTCCTGGGAAAAAACACCCATCCTGACATTCTTCACCATACCACACCCCATCCTTTCCTTCTCTGATTCTGTGTCAGCCCGAAACACAGATACTCTCTTCCAGTTCCTGGCAAACAATAAAAAACTGTAACCCCGATACATATAAATTTTAGCACATTCATGTACTAAAATCTATACAATCCAATATATTTGTTACATATTTTAGCTATGTAGTCAGATTCATAACAATATATTCCGACTCATATATTAGTATGAAAAATTTTCTCTGTGGGAATCTATGTCCATCCAAAATCAAAAAATTGAAAATATTCTGAATCTGGCACTCGAAGTTACTCCGTCAGAACGTTCCAAATCCGTCAATCTTGAAACCGGTTACCTTCCAGCTCAAAACAGTTGGAAAGTCATTGTAAAATACAGTGGCCGCCTTCTGGATCTGAATCAGCAGTTTCCGGATGTTCAGATTGCGATCCTTTCCAATCAATACGCAATCCTTCAAATTCCGGAGAATCAGATTGATCCCGTGTCCAACACCCCCTATATTACTTTTATGGAAAAACCGAAACGCCTCTTTTTTGCGACTTTTGCCGCCAGGCAGGCTTCCTGTATCACTTCCGTCCAGGAATCTTCCCCGTCCCGCAGTCTAATCTCCGGCATTCCCGGACTTCAAAGCGGTCTAAGCGGCAAAGATATACTGGTCGGTGTTATTGATTCCGGAATCGACTATGCGCATCCGGATTTTCGAAATCCGGATGGAACCACACGCATTCTTTCTCTCTGGGATCAGACGATTGCTTCCACAGCAGATACTTCTGATGAGATATACCGGCAGGGAAGCTTTTATTCCTCACAGACCATAAACCAGGCACTTATGTCTGAAACAGAGGCCGGACGTCTGGCTGTCTGCCCAAGCCGTGATCTGTCCGGACACGGAACTCATGTTGCTGGAATTGCTGCTGGAAACGGCCGTGCCTCCGATGGTGTTTACCGTGGTGTTGCTTACGAATCGGATCTTGTCATTGTAAAACTTGGTGTGTCTGATCCAGGTGGTTTTCCAAGTACTGTCGAACTTATGGAGGCTGTTGATTATTGTGTTCGATTTGCAGAATCCATGCAAAAACCGCTCGCACTTAATCTGAGTTTTGGCAACAACTACGGTTCCCATTCCGGCACATCACTTCTCGAAACCTTTTTAAATGATATCACAGGAATCGGCAGAGTATCCATCTGCGTTGGAACCGGAAATGAAGGAAACTCTGCCGGGCATACAGGCGGAATCCTTACTAGCGTCCAACCCGTTCCTTCCTCCCCTGGTTCTCCGGGATATAACGGGCCCATCCAGCGTGTGGAATTTGTGCTCAGTGACTATGAAACTTCTTTCAGTCTGCAGCTGTGGAAAAATTATTCCGACCGGTTTACTGTTCAGATCACAGATCCATCTGGTATGCGTTCCATTGCCATTGACCCAGTCCCAGGCACGGGCAGATACCGGATTGGAAGCTGTGATCTGCTCGTTTTCTATGGGGAACCTGCTCCATACAGCCGTTATCAGGAAATCTACTTTGATTTTCTTACAGTGGACAGTTATCTTCCTTCCGGCATCTGGACAGTCACGCTGACTGCACAGGATATCGTCTCCGGCATCTGGGACATGTGGATGCCATCGGTATCTGTCCGGAACCGGACAACACGCTTTTTAAACAGTACTCCGGAAAACACCCTCACCATACCATCTACTGCTGCAAAAGTGATCTCTGTGGCAGCCTATGATTCCAGTTTTCACACACTTGCAGCTTTTTCCGGACGCGGTTACACCTGGGAAACCAAACAGATCAAGCCCGATCTTGCTGCTCCCGGTGTTGATATCACCTCCTGTGCACCGGGCGGAGGTTACCAGACGCAAAGCGGCACTTCCATGGCCACGCCTTTTGTGACCGGAAGTGCCGCACTTCTGATGCAATATGGAATTGTAAATAAAAATGATCCCTTTTTGTATGGAGAAAAAATAAAAGCCTATCTTCTGCGTGGTGCAAAACGTATCAGTGCAGAAGCCGGTTACCCCAACCGGGAGCTTGGCTGGGGAACACTCTGCCTGCGTGACAGTTTCCCCACTACGCCATCTCTAAACTGAAAATGTACAGATACCTTTTTCCAGTCTTCGAAGGCCTTCTTCGATCTGGCTTTTCGGGCAGGCTGTATTCATACGCACAAACGCTGCACCGTTTCCACGATAATGGCTTCCTGCGGAAAGATATAATCCTGCTTCCTTCCGCAGATACTCACAAAGTTCATCTGTCTGATCAGCGATTCCACTACAGTCAATCCATAACAGATAGGTTGCCTGCGAATCTATGACATGAATCTGAGGGAGGTTTTGACTGATAAACTCACGCACAATCTGTTTATTGCGATAAATATATGCATTCAGTTCATTCAGCCATTCCTCTCCTTCGCAGAATGCAGCAATGATTGCCTGGATTGCAAAAGAATTCGGCTCTGCAATCTCATCCGTATTCAATCCACGCACGATCTTATTGCGAAGTCCCTCGTTCGGTGTAAAAACAGCAGCTGTCTGCAGACCTGCGATATTAAATGCCTTCGATGCTGATATTGCTGTAATGCTGATATCCGCACATATTTCCGATGCCGAAGCAAACGGCACATATTCCTGTCCCGGATCGCAGAGATCACAGTGGATCTCATCTGAGAAAACCATAACATGGTGTTTCCGGCAAAGCTCACCGATCTTTGCCAGTTCCTCCTTAGACCATATTTTTCCAACCGGGTTATGTGGATTACAGAGAATCATCATCGTCGTAAGCGGATGACTGAGTTTCTCCTCAAGATCCGCATAATCAATGTGATACTGTCCCTCTTCATAGACAAGCGGACTTTCCAGTACATGTCTTCCGGTATTTTCAATCGAATGAAAGAAAATATCATAGACCGGCGTCTGCACCAGGACCTGATCTCCATGATTAGTCATGCGTTTCACTGCACAGGTAATTGCTGGTACCACACCTGTACAAAATGTCAGCCATTCCCTTTGGATTTCAAGATGATGTCTTCTTTTCCACCATCCCTGAATGGCTTTATACCATTCATCCGGAACAATATTATAGCCAAAACTTCCAACCTCCACACGGGTCCTCAGCGCCTCGATGACTGCAGGTGCTGTCTGAAAATCCATATCTGCTACCCACATCGGAAGTTCGTTCTCAGGAATATCCCATTTATAAGAATTACTATGTCTTCTGTCATGTACCCTGTCAAAATCGTATGCCATGTGCACTCCTTTTATTGTTCTGTTATAATCTCAGTTTTGGTTTTGTCGATCTGATCATCGTCAAAAATAATTTCATCAATATGTTCTGCTTTGATTGATCCGGAGATTGGATTTTTCACACTCACGATATTGCTTTTAATCTCCGCATCCACGGTAGAATACTCAAAAGACAGATCCGTATTCATCAGCCTGCAGTTTTTCATAACAATATTGTCCATGTAACACATTCCCTGAAGACTTTCCACGGTACAGTTGACCAGTGTTACATTCTTTGCATTCCATCCAAAATACTCACCGGAAATGAAGGAATCGTATACCGTCACATTCTCACAATTCCAGAATGCGTCTTTAGAAAGCATTTTTGCATTGCGGATCGTAAGGTTTCTGCAGCCATCAAAGGAATAGTTGCCAACCAGTGTAAATCCATCAATGTCCATATTTTCACAATTCATTGCAAAATAATCACCTTTTGCAGTAATATTTTTCATTTTGATATTGCGGCAGTTCCAAAGTGTCTCCTGTGCGTTGACCATGGAAACATTGTCCAGCACAACATCATCACAACGGCGGAAACCTTTTGGTGCTTCATAAGTAATATTTTTCATGGAAATGTGATTGGTATACCAGATTCCTGCTCTTGCCATCTCAAACATCGTGGAATCCTCCACCTCAACATGATCACAATACCAGAGCGGATATTTCCACTGGAACAGACTGTTTGTAATTTTTAAATTCCGGCTTTCTTTTAACGGTGATTCTCCATCTGCAAATGTACAGAAATCCAGTTCCAGGTCTCTGCTCATGAATAAAGCGCGTTCACCAGTAAATCTCTGCTGTTCATATCTTTTCATTTCATTTACCTCTCTTCTTCCAGTAATTTCAAAAACTGCTCCCGTTTGCTCATAAGCCTTCCGTAAGCTTCCTGTACACCTGCTTCCTGTCCTGCACGAAGTGGTTCCACAATTGCCTCGATCTCCTGATACATCGGTGTCAGTCCTACTGTGGCAATAATGCCTTTTAACACATGGGAATATTCAAATCCTGCCTCTTTGTCATGTTCCTGTATTGCGCTCCCCAACGCTTCAAATACCGGATCCTCCAGCAGTTTTCGAAAGCACTGCTCAAAAAAATCCGCATCATGCAAAAACCGGTTCCATGCCGCATTCATATCACACCCCATACCTGCAAGCTTCTCCATTAAAGGTGACATTTATATTTCCCCAGTTTAACCTTCCTCTTTCATCAATATCTCAATAAATTTTCCTACCTCTGCCCATGCTTTTTTGGATTCCGGTATATTCAGATATGCCATCTGAAAAACATGAAACATACCTTCATATATGCTCAGCCGGACCTTTATACCCTGCTGCCTCGCCTTTGCCGCAACTTCGACAGAGTCGCTCAGAAGCATCTCGATTGATCCGACCTGTATCAGCATCGGCGGAAACTGTCTGAAGTCTCCAAACAGCGGTGACACATAAGGGTCCATCGGATCGGCATCTCCGACATAATAATTGTTGTAGATCATGCTGTCCCTTGTATTTCCAAACAGCGGATCTTTCTCAAAGTTGGTATTATATGATTCTCCACTTGCCGTCAGATCTGTCCATGGAGACATGGCAACAATCCCGCACGGCATCGGCATATGATGTTCTTTTAAATACATACATAATGCCATGGCAAGTCCTCCGCCCGCGGAATCTCCTGCCAGAATGATATCATCTCCAAAATATCCCTGATCCAAAAGCCAGCGGTACGATGCCAGTGCATCCTCGAGTGCTGCCGGGAAAGGATGTTCCGGAGCGACCCGGTAATCCGGAGTCAGAACACTTAATCCATGACTCACTTCATTATATAGTCCCGCAAACACATAATATGCATTGCGCACTGCACCAATATAACCGCCTCCATGAAGCTGGAGGATTACCTTATCCGTATTTGGATTCTCTTTTGATGCCAGAAATTTCATGGAAAATCCCGGCATATCAATATGTGTCATTGTAAAACAGGATGGCACCTTCCATGGTGGTTCCTGCAAACGTTTCCGCAGTTCCCCGGATTTGATCTTCTTCCCGATCATCAGATCATTCGTCAGATGCGACAGCAATTCCCGAATGACCCTTCCCTGAATACTAGTTTCTTTTTCCATCATAAATGAAATCTCCGCTTTAGCTCTGTTCTTGCTCTCTGATCACCAATGATCACGGTTCCAAGGAATATAAAAACCGATACTCCAAATGCTGCCACCGCAAAATATGGAAAATTGATCACATTCACTGCAACCAGGATCAATGAAATCAATCCCAATAATATCATAAAGATCTGCAGCATCATATAGCTCTGCCAGTTCCTGCGGTTTACCGCCATCAGAACCAGAATACCTGCATCCACAAGAATAATCCCCGCCGGGAAAATATAATTGACCGACCAGCCTTTGTATCCGGTAAGGAAATCAATTCCAACAAGAATTGCGACTGCAATAAACGTCAGACTGATGATCTTAAACTGATAACCGGAACGTCCCATGATCGCAAGACGCAGTGTCACATTGACATAGATCAGGATCAGCCCTACAATAAAGCTCCACCAGAAATGGGAATCTGCCAGATAATTGATGTAGAGCATAATCGTCTCAGCAACGATGGACACAAATAACAGGCAGTTTGAAGCCATACGGAATCTTCTTGTCGCAATACGGACATCCGGATACATATTGTGCTGTACCACTCCATCCTTCTCCAGCACCTGATGGCAGAGTGGACACTTATCCGTTTTATCCAGCACTTCGATATTACATTTTTTACATCTGCTCATAATTAATATACTCCATTTGTCTCAATTGAAACATCCACCCCATCTGCTGCTATTTTCCGGAAAAATGCTTTCTGGATCGATGCATCATAAAAAATCGAACTAAAAGAAAATACCAGTGTGTCTCCATAAGAACAGATCGTCCCTTTGATCGACTGCCCCTTTGACATAGCAATAAATGAATGGAACTTTGAAATATACGGACGGTAGATATCCTCCACCTGAATATTTCCGATATTTGTTACCGTAGTGGTATTTGCCAGTGCCGACCTTGTATACACCATCTTCATAAATAAATTTTTCAAAAAAAGCGGAACCGGACGGGCAAATTTACTCAGCTGCCCAGCCACACTGTAAGAAAACAGCTGTTCCAGATGCTCTTTATTGATCTGCGATCGTAAACTTGTCTGGATCACGGAGAAAACCTCTTCAAACGTGTATTCTTCCTTTGTCGGATGAAATTCTGCCGATACCATGATAAAAAAGTTTTTGGTTGTCACAGAGTCAAAATACGGTCTTAAATTGACCGGAACTGCTACACGGATCGGCTTATCCGATGGCATTTTGTGAAGACATTCCACATAAGTGCTCCAGACAAATACTGCAACCAGATATTCGTTGATCGACCCGCCATACCGATGTGCAGCTTCTTTCAGCTGGGAAACCGGCATGCTTCCATGCATAACCCCAAATTCTCCCGATGGAAGTTTGTCCAGACGTATCATATACGCTTTCCTCTTCTGATATCCGCTTGCACTTTTTTTCTTGTAGTTTTTCACAAAGCTGTCTTCCCTGTTCAGCGATGTTCCATCACTGAGTGTATCCCCTGCGATCTTGCGAAGTTCCGGATGCACCAGTCTCAGATACTGATAGGTCAGCTCCCTGATAAAATTCAGTCCGCCCATTCCGTCTGTCAGGACATGAAATACCTCAAGATTGATCCTGCAATCGTAATAAGTCACCCGGAACATATAGCTGTGATTCTGATTCTGTTCAATATACCTGCACGGAAACATATGCTCCTCCACAACCTTTGGTGCACTCTTTCCATTCTCTTCAAAATAATACCAGAACACCCCCTGTCTCAGCCGGACATTAAATCCGTCGAATTTCGGGAGTACCATGTCGAGTGCCTCCTGGAGGATCTGTTTATTGATCTTCTCGTTTAAGGTTACACTGATCCGGTATACATTGGTCATGCTCTCTCCGGCAATAACCGGAAACAAATGTGCGGTATTATCCAGTTTATCCCAACGGATCGGATGTGTTCTACGATATAATATATCTTCTCTGCGAAGCTGCCTGTCCTTAAGTTTTCTTTTCTTCTCAGCAGCACGCTCTGCATCTTTTTGTTGTTTCTGCTGTTTACTCATTCTATAACTATCCCATTTTTCTGAAAAATCATACCTTATACGTGCAGACCTTTTGTTCCAGTCTGCCATAATCCCAATTATAATGTATATTCATCGCAATCGCAACGTCAAACCGGCAGATGACCCCTCAATCATCTGCCGGTTTCAAAGAATATGAAAAATACTCCCTCCTGTTATATCTGCGAGATCCATCTTTCGTTGTCCAGGTAATCCCTGTTCTGGTACAACCAGCCGCACAAATAACATCTGGAAGTAAACATAACATAATTATTGTGCGATGTCAATCATTGATAAAAATTGTCGTTTTTACCATATTTTTGCGAACAAAATATTGTTTTTCCAATTCGGATATTGTACTATTGTTGTAGTAATCCACTTAAAATATTGAATCAGTCGACTTGGTATCTGGTATGACCAAGTATTTTGGAGAATAGAAATGAACTTTCAGAAATTAGAAACACCTTCCCTTAAGGAATTATTTATTACAGAACTTGAAACAAAAATCTTATCCGGTGAACTTCCGATCGGAACGAAACTTCCAAGTGAACGTGAGCTTGCTGCATCGATGCAGGTAAGCCGGGCTGTTGTCAATTCCGGCATCTCCGAGATGGAGAAAAAGGGATTTCTCGTTGTAAAACCAAGAGTTGGAACATTTGTGGAAGACTACCGGAGAAACGGAACGCTTGATACACTTGTTTCCATTATGCATTTCCACGGTGGTAACATCGGCCGGAAAGAGGTTCGTTCGATCCTTGAGCTGCGGATCGTACTGGTGAATCTTGCTGCTTCCCTTTCCGTTGACCAGGCAGGCGATGAAGAACTGCAAAGTCTTGTTCCGCTGCTTCATAACATTCAAAACAGTACAACCAATGACGAGGTTGTAGAAAATACATTCCGGTTATATCACGAGCTTTCCTACATCAGTGGAAATATGCTTCTTCCGCTATTCTTTATGTCTTTCCGCGAGCTTGTCTGTCCTCTGTGGACCCGCTTTGTCATGAATTACGGACGTGATGCTCTGGTTCAGCGCAGCGAGAAATTTATGGAACTTCTGCTCGCACGCAAAAAAGAAGAGCTTCTGGAACACATCTCCCAAAGCTCTAAAGATAGCATTGACGGAGCAATGCCGATTTATTAAGGAAGCTTACCATATACCTCCATCGGTATGTAAGCCTTGACTGCAATGCCGTCTGCCTCATATTCTTCTGATATCAGTTCTCCCTGTTTGCGGATCATCTGGATCATTCCTGCATCCGCATATGGGATTACACGTTCAATATAGATTTTATCTTCTCTTAAAATCTCAGATAATAATTCTTTGAGTTCTTCTAACCCTTCATTCTTTGCCGCCGAAACCGCCAAGGTATGGTCTGCACGAAAATCATGCATTGGTTCATCATCAGTTCGAAGATCCTGTTTATTAAACAGTGTTACCACCGTTTTATCCTTTACCCCAAGCTGATCAAGCGTCTCATACACGATGTGCATCTGTTTATCCCTCTGTGGGTTGGATGCATCTACTACATGAAAGATAACGTCTGCATATTTTGCCTCTTCAAGCGTGCTTTTAAATGCTTCGATCAGGTGATGTGGGAGCTTACGGATAAATCCGACTGTATCCGTCAAAAGCACCTGCTGTCTTCCAGAAAGTTCCAGAAGACGGGTCGTCGGATCCAGTGTAGCAAATAACTTATCTTCCTCAAGGACTCCTGCATCCGTCAGATGATTTAACAGTGTGGATTTTCCGGCATTCGTATAACCCACGATTGCTACAACCGGGATCTGATTTTTGGTACGCTGTGCCCTGGCAACATCTCTGTGCTTCTGCACTTCTTTCAGTTCACGGTTCAGCTGGGCAATGCGGTCCTTGATCAGTCTTCGGTCAATCTCAAGCTTTTTCTCTCCAGGACCTCTTGTTCCGATTCCACCTCCAAGACGGGACATGGCTCTTCCAAGTCCGGTCAGACGGCTCATCCGGTATTTTAACTGTGCAAGTTCGACCTGGATCTTACCCTCACTGGTTGTCGCACGGTCAGCAAAAATATCAAGAATGATCAGTGTGCGATCCATTACTTTTGTCTGAAGCTGGTCCTCCAGATTCTTAAGCTGTGCAGGAGAAAGCTCATCATCACAGACTATGCCTGTCGCACCGGTCTGTTCGATCAGTTCTGCAATCTCTGCCACCTTACCGGTTCCCACATAAGTTCCCGGATGGATCAGTTCACGTTTCTGGATCAGTGTCCCAACCACCTGCGCTCCCGCTGTCCTGACAAGTTCTGCAAGCTCAACAAGGGAATCTTCTGCATCGTCTCCCTCCTGTTCGCTGACTCCTACCAGTATTACTTTTTCCTGTAATTCTTCCAACTCAAACGCTTCTGCCATAATGCTCCTTATCTTGTCTGCAGAAAAACATATTCCCTGGCTGCATCCTGGTCATCCGGGTATGCCTCCACGTAATCCGCCATCATCTTTTTTGCTGATTCAAAATCGTTTTTATATTCATATGCCGCAATGCATTTTTTCATCAATGCCTGTTTGTTCGGGACTTCATCCATTGCAAGACCTGCCTCAAAATAAGTCACTGCATGATCGTAATCCCCTTTGTCCATCTGCTGCTTTCCGATCTCATACATATCCTCGGAATCGACATTTCCACTGTCGAGGTAAGCCTGCACATACGAATCCGCAGCATCACTGTCTCCAGTTGCCTCACTTACCTGTGACAGATAGAAATTGGCATCTGTGTTTCCTGCATCCAATGCCTTTTGCAGACATGTCTTTGCATGATCATAATCATTTAAAAGCAGGTATATCCGGCCCTTCTGCAGATTGTCGTTTTCTTTGTCACCTTTGATCTTTAAAGCATCATTTAAATAGGTTTCTCCATCTGACTCCTGTCCATTGGCTGCAAGAGACTCATAAATTCCAATGTAAAGCTCATAATTATCTTTATCTGCACTGACAGCTTTCTGATAATCCTCTGCTGCTTTCTCTCCATCGCCGAGCGCATAATAAAGATTTCCTCTCAGATAATACGCATCTGCCGCATTTTTATCATATGAAATAATCGAATTGTAGGTGCCTAGTGCTGCGTCACTATCTCCAGAACGATACTGTGCTTCTGCTTTGTAATAACAGATGTCCAGTTCTTTCTTTCCGATCTTTCCATTAGACTGATCGAGTGCTTTCTGAAAAGCCTTTAATGCTCCATCATAGTCCTCCTGCTCCATACAGTTGATTCCATACTGGCGGTAGGCTTCCATGTTCTTTTCTTTTTCATTTTCGCATCCGCTTAAAAGCAGGACTGCAGTGAGTCCTGCCAGAATTGGTGTTAACCATTTATTTCTTTTCATCGATCTTTTCCTCATATATCAAAATACATAGTTAAATCAAGTATAACAAAAGATCAACTTCCTGTATAGAGCGGATTTTTCCCAAACGGACTGTATTATATAAAATCTTCCGTCAGCTTACCGTGTTTTTCATAGTTTGTCACACGTGCGATCTGGTTCTTATCATCCACAAATACGACCTTTGGATGATGGTTTGCAGCTTCCTCCGGTGTCATCTGTGCATAACACATAAGGATGACATGATCACCGACTGCCACCTGTCTTGCGGCAGCACCGTTTAAGCAGATCATTCCAGAGCCCGGTTCCCCTGCGATCGTGTAGGTTTCAAAACGGTTTCCATTCTCAACATCAACGATCTGTACCATTTCATATTCTAAAATCCCGGCTGCTTCAAGCAGTTCGGTATCCACCGTAATACTTCCGACATAATTCAGATCTGCCTGTTTTACGATTGCGCGATGGATCTTTCCTTTTAACATTGTATAATTCATTTTTCTCTCCCAATTACTTTTCAACGATAAAATTATCAATAAGACGTGTTTTTCCAATATAAACCGCTATTGCCACGAGTACGGATCCGGTGAGTTTTTGTACCGGTGTGATGGTATCAAAATCAACGACATCCACATAATCAATTTTGGCAAGTGGCTCTTTTTCAAGTTCTTCTGTAATCGCTGCACGGATAACAGAAGCGTCCGTCTCTCCCTGATCTACCAGAGCCTTTCCTGTTTTTAAGCTGCGACTTAATACCAGAGCCGCCTGTCTTTCTTCCGGACTCAGATATGTATTTCTCGAACTCTTTGCAAGACCGTCTGCTTCACGCACGATCGGGCAGCCGATAATTTTGGTATCAACATTCAGATCCTTGACCATACGACGGATCACCGCCAGCTGCTGTGCATCCTTCTGACCAAAATATGCACGGTCCGGTGTGACGATATGGAATAATTTCAATACAACGGTCTGAACTCCACGGAAATGGATCGGACGGGTTTTCCCACAAAGTTCTGTGGTAAGTCCATTCATGTCCACATAAGAACAGAATCCGTCATCATACATTTCTTCCGGTTCCGGATGAAAAATAATGTCCACTCCTGCATCCTCACAAAGTTTTGCATCATGCTCCATATCTCTTGGATAACTTGCCAGATCCTCGTTTGGTCCAAACTGCATTGGATTTACAAAAATGCTGACAACCACCTTATCATTTTCTCGTCTTGCTGCGTCAATCAGACTTTTGTGTCCTTCATGCAGATATCCCATCGTTGGAACAAATCCGACTGTTTTTCCTTCTCTTTTCCATGCTTTTACTTCTGCTCTTACTTTATCAATTTCTCCGTATATCTTCATTTTCTGCTCCTTCCTAATACAGGCGGTCGAGAATGCTCTCGTCCATCTTAAAAGTATGTTCCTCGCCAGGGAATGTTCCCTCTGCAACTTCCTTTCGATATGCTGCGAATGCATTTCTCATTTCTTCGCCGACCTGTGCAAACTGCTTTACAAATTTTGGTTTCATATTGGCATACATGGCAAGCATATCCTGATATACCAGCACCTGTCCGTCACATCCGGCTCCGGCTCCGATTCCAATTGTCGGAATATGTACGGTTTCTGTGATCTTTTCTGCCAGAGCTTTTGGTACACATTCCAGTACAAGAGCGAATGCACCAGCCTCTTCTACGGCACGTGCCTCATCGAGAAGCTTCTGTGCTGCTGCTTCCCCTTTTCCCTGTACTTTAAATCCACCAAATGCGTTGACTGACTGCGGAGTCAGTCCAAGATGTGCACAAACCGGAATAGATGCATTCACGATTGCACGGATCTGTGGACATACTTCCTTGCCGCCTTCCAGTTTCACAGCCTGCGCACGGCCTTCTTTCACCAGTCTTCCCGCATTGACAACTGCATCGTATACCGATGTCTGGTAAGACATAAACGGCATGTCTGTGATCAGCAGTGTATCTTTGATTCCGCGTGCAACTGCAGCACTGTGATGGATCATATCTTCCATTGTGACAGAAAGTGTATCCTCATAACCAAGGACCACCATTCCAAGCGAATCTCCTACCAGAATTGCATTCACGCCGGCCTCATCGATCAGCTTTGCGGTAGAATAGTCGTAGGCTGTCAGCATGGAAAGCTTCTCTCCTTTCTGCTTTGCTTCCTGAAATGTTACAACTGTGTTTTTCATTTTTATTTCCTTTCCATAATCCGTCTCATCTCATCATAATCCTGCCCTGGATGCTTCTTTTCAGCCAGATCAGCCAGACGGCTTCCAAGTGCACGATAGATTCCTGCATCTTCGCTGCTTAAACAGTCCAGATGTTTTTGTACAGTCCCGGTATCCATACGTTCGATCGGTCCGGTCAGAGCCTCTTCGCAGCCTTTCTCCAGGACATTTCCCACATTGCGGCGCACAAGTTCTGCGGTCGCACGTACTGCTTCTTCCCGCGAAAAACCGCATTCCTCAAGCAGCCGGTATCCAGTGTCCAGCACTGCGATCACATGATTGCTCAGTATGCTTGCTGCCGCATGATATTTAGGCTTACATGCTCCGTCGATCCGGCAGACTTCGTTTCCAAATGCCTCCAAAAAACGCGAGATCACCTCTACCGCGCGAGGCTGTCCCTCCACCGTAAAAAAAGCCTTATTTAATTGTTCGTATGATGAGAATTTGTTACTGAACGGTAACATCGGATGAACCGAACAACATGATACCCCCATGTCGTCGCTTCCAGAAAATGAATCGGACGATAGTGCGCCACTACAATGACATATAATCTGATTCGTAAGAGACAGTCCTTTTATTTCTTCCCAGACCGGAACAATCCATGTATCCGGTGTCGTGATAAACAGAATCTCTGATTCACGCACCAACTGTTCCAGTGTTTCAAAATAGTCTGTCTGTGTAAATTCTGCGGCTTCTTTGGAAGCCTCAGCACTGGCATCATAATATCCTGCAAGATGTGCTCCTTTCAGCCTGAAATACTTTCCAAGCGAACAGCCCACACGCCCTGCTCCTATGATTCCTATTCTCATGCTACCACCTTCTTTCTGACCATCCGGTCGGACCTCGTTTGAGTATCTGCCGGACATTGTCTCTTCTGTTCGGGTGACAACACATCCTCTGCGATACAGTTTCTTTCGAATACCGTTCGAAAGAGACTATACCACATCCTTTTTGTATTTACAATCAATGTACTCAGAAAAATACGCTTATGACATTTGAAAAAGCACTCCGCCCAGCCTCTGTGCATCTTCCTTTTCATGTGTAACGAGAAGTAATGTGCGTTCTCCTTTATACTGCCTGATATACGCAATTGCCTTTCTCCGGTTTTTTTCATCCAGCCCCTGAAAAGGCTCATCCATAACTAAAATATCGCAATCTGACATCATTGCACGCACGATAGCAACTCTCCGCTTCATGCCGCCGGAAAGATTCTTTACCTTCTCTTTGGAGGCTTCTTCCAGCCCGACCATCCTGAGATGCTCGTCTATGTGTTTTCTCTTTTCGGCTTTCTTCCAGTGTCTGGAATCCACACCGTCGAATGGATAGAATCCCCTGTCACACCCCAGAAGGATATTGCTTTCTGCGGAAAACTCCTCCAGAAGCCGGTTCTCCTGAAATACCATACCGATCCGTTTCCCGGAAATTCCCTGGATTTCACCATTCTTAGGTTTCAGTCTTCCGGTCAGAATACCAAGCAGCGTTGTTTTCCCACAGCCGGATTCGCCCATCACACATAAGATCCCGCCATCGGCGATCTCCAGTGACAGATCTGTGATCACGGTCTGATCTTTATAATTAAACTCTAAATTATGCAGTCTGATACTCATATCCTATACTCCAATCTCTGATATCCCAGTCTCAAAAGACCGGTTACTGCCTTTTCAAATAATACACTGATAAAAATAACAAGAAGCGTCCATGCAAAAAGCTCTGGTGTTGCAAGATAGATTTTCGCATGATACAGCATTTTTCCGATCGATCCATCCGGTGTTCCGATAACCTCCGCTGCAATGCCCGCCTTCCATGCCATTCCGATCGCGATCTCAAAGGACGACACGATATAAGGCCGCAGCTGCGGAAGATCGATCCCGATCAGTCTTTTCCACGGACGGATTTCAAAACACTTTGCGAACTCTTTCATCTGTGGATCAAGGTTTCGTATTCCATTCAAAAGATTGGTATACACAACCGGAACTACAATGAGAAACGAGATAAAAACCGATAAGCCGGATGGGGAAAGCCATACCAGACAAAGAATGATAAAAGAAGCCACCGGCGCAGCCTTCACTGCTGCCATATACGGCCATAAAAGGATTTCGATCAGATGTACCTTTGCGCTGATCACCGCACAGATGCTGCCCACAAGCAGTCCAAGTAAAAATCCCTGTGCAATATGAAGAAACGAACCTGCCACTGCCTGATAAAACTCCGGCGTGTGCAAAAGTTCTCCAAAAGCCAGAAGAACATCCCATGGAGATGCAAGAAGAATCTTCTGATCGAGCATACGTGCTGCGATTTCCCACACAACAAGAACGGCAGCGATTGCTGCCGTTCTCTCTATCCATATTGTTTTATGAGTTCCAATACGATTATCTTTCATAATAGAAATCGTCCGCCGGAAGTGCACCGCCGATACTTGCCGGGTTCTGCTCATACAGCACCTCAAGATATCCGCCTAACGCATCTTTCATTGAACTTCCCTCCATATATGTAATGTTACACTGTGGAATTGCTTTCTGTGCAATCGGAGCTTTTACAATATCCAGATCCTCGATCATGCTAGAAACTTCCTCCACATGATTGTTGGCAAACTCTGTAGATGCCTGATATGCATCCATAAATTCAGAAACAAGCTGCGGATGCTCCTTTGCGAAATCACTGCGCACTACAACCACACCGGTAACAAGGGAACTTCCATTGTCCAGTGCATTCCACTCATCATTCAGGTTGACTACGACATTTAATCCCTCTACCTGACTCTGTGCCACAGTTACAAACGGCTGTGGAAGCATTGCGATCACTTCATCGGAAGATGCAGCCATCTCAGATACAATTTCTGTCGGCTCGGATTTCCACTCGATCGTAACATCCTTTTCCGGATCCAGTCCGTTTTCTTTTAACAGATATTTCAGGGAATATTCCGGAGTTGCGCCCTGTCCGGTTGCATAAATTGTCTTCCCTTTCAGATCAGAGAGACTCTTTACCGAATCACCGGTATCCACAATATACAATACCCCAAGTGTATTGACCGCAAGAACCTGTGCTTTTCCTTCTGTTTTATTATAAAGAACACTTGCAAGGTTACTCGGAACCGCCATAATATCAAGATTACCCTGTACAAAAGCCGGTGTCAGTTCATCTGCGGAAGCAGCCAGTGTAAAATCAACATTGAGATCTGATTCCCCGTTGGAAGCATCCTGGATCAGTTTTGCCATTCCCATGGATGTCGGTCCTTTTAATCCTCCAAGGCGGATCTGAGTGTCGTCTGTGCTTTCTGTATTTTCTTCTGTCACAGCCTGATCCGCTGCACTCTGCGTATCTGCGCTGTTTTGATCCTTTGCAGACGCTCCACATCCTGCCAAAGCACCTGCTGCAAGTACTGCAGACAGTGCCAGTGCCAATAATTTCTTTTTCATCTTTTTCATTCTCCTTTTCTGATGGCTTCCAGTCCATCTCTGTTTATGATCTGAATCTGATTGTCTTTCGAACGGATCAGATTTCTGGCGGTAAAATCGGCAATCGTCCGAAACAGACTTGCCCTGCTGACATTTAAATATCTTGCAAACTGCTCTTTGGATGTGCCCAAAAGCACGTTTCCTTCCCGATTGGCATTGCGAAGAAGATAACATGCAAGCTTTCCCTTGCAGGAATTGATTCCCATCAATTCTATTTTCTGTGCAAGATATAAGATCTTCTGATTGCACAGCGTAAGATAACGTCTCTGGAATTCTTCATCCCTGTGGATCAGCTGCCGGAATTCTTCTTTCGGAATAAACACAACACCACACTGTACCTTGCAGACAAGCTTTGTCGGCATCGCACTGTCCAAAAAGATGTTACAGATCCCGAAAATGCTCCCTGCATGCTGTGTTGAAACATTTGGCTGCGTCAGTTCGTCGGATACGGTATACACATCCGCTTCTCCACTGCCAATGATTCCCACACAGGAAACACCATCAACCACATCACAGATTTCCTGTTTTCTTCGGAATTCGCGATAGACAGGATGGAAACAGGACCAGTCAATTCCCTGAAAAATCGGACATATCTCAAATGCATTTATAATTTTTTGATTTATTTTCTCATCCATGTCTATTTCCTTTTCACAGATATTTTCCCATGCAACACAAAAAACAGTATCACATGATACTGTTTTTTGCAAGTTTTTCTATGGAACCCGGCTGTTGTGACAGGTAAAATAGATCGTCTGATATTCTTTTCCAAGCTGTTTCAGCAGCTCATTTCCCTTTTGTGCCTTTTCCTGATCGAGGTTGACAAACGGATCATCCAATACCAGAAATGGCTTTGTTTCCGGGAACATGGCATCTACAAGTGCAAGTCTCATACAAAATCCGATCAGATCCTGATAGCCGGCAGACAGCCACCGGACATCGCGGTACTCTCCCTGTTCCTTTAACTTCAATTCCATATTGGCATCCACCATCCAGGTCTGATCCCCTGCAGATGCATTCAAATCATTATAATATCTGGCAAATCCATTGGATATCGGCGCCATATATCTGGAGGTAAACTGCTCTTTTGCGGCCTGAAGATATTCATGTGTTGTTTTCAGCAGCTCATATCTTTTCTGTTCTTTTTCCTGCCGCTTTCGAAGTTCCTCAAGTTCTGCTTCTTTCTCATCCCGAAGATCCATCTTCTCCTGCAGTTCCTCGATCTGCCCCTCATAATCTGAGATCACATCCTGGATCTTCTCTGACTCCTCATCAAGGTGTGCGATCTTTTCATTTAATTCTTCCAGTGATTCTACGGATTTTTCCACCGGTGTCCGTGTTTCTTCCGGATTTCTTTTCCGGAAGTCCTCTTTCGCATGCACAGCATCCTCCCAGATTCCATAAGCGGTTTTTACCGCCTCTGATTGTATCAAAAGTGCCGTAAGCTGTCCTGTAATATCTTCTTCCAATGCGATCTGGTATTGCATAAGAAACTCTGTCAGCTGTCTACGGACTTTTTCTTCCATCTCCTTTGCGTGCTCATACTGCTGCTTCTTTTGTTCCAGCCGCTGCAGCTCCTGCCCGCTGCTTTTTAATTCAAACAAAAGCTTCTGCTCCTGTTGTTTCTTCTCCTCATAAGTGCGTCGTTGTGCTTTCTCATGGAACAGGAGCACAATGCCAGCGACCACTGCAATTCCACCACACATGGCGAACAGGATGCCATTGCCACGAAATACGGTCATTCCCATCAGTAACAGAATGATACCAGCTGCAACTGCTGCGACTCCTCCCGACAGCAGTCCACGGGGATTTTCTTTTGGTTCTGTTGAAACTGCCTGTTTTCCTTCTGCCAGCTGCTCTTTTAACTTCTGATAGCGTCTCTCCTCTTCCGGTGTAAATGCAAAGTTCTGACCGGTCGTATGATATTCTTCCAGTTGTCTTGCTTTCTGCTGCATACTGGACAAGTCCTCTGCCTGTGGAATCTCCTGCGGAAATGCTTTTCTCTTTTCCAGATACAACTCTTTCTTGTTTTGCTCTTCCTCTTCCAGCTTGATGTACTGCTGCCGTAAAGTCTCTTTTTTGTCTGCTTCACTGGCACTGCGCAGTCTTCCCGCATAGATACGCCTCTGTTTAGAGATCCGTTCTTTTTCTTTTTGTTTTTCTTCTAACAGCTGCTTTTTCTCCAGATATGCCTTCTCTGCCGCATCCGATCCACGCAGGACTTCTGACAGTTCTGTGATTCTGTTTTTATTTTTCCGGATCGAGCCCGACACACGGTCTGGCGTAAGCCGGTTCATTTCCTCTTTGATCCTGCTTTGTGCAGTCTCATAATTATTGATATCGTTGGTGTTTTCCACAAGATTGCCAAGCTTTGCATTGATGGCATCCGTGGAACCGGAAAGTACCTCGCTTTGTGCGATAAATACACTTCTTCGAAAAGAACCACTGTCGAGTCCGAACAGTTCTTCTCCGATCTTATCCGAATAATCGCTGCTTTCCAGATTCGTTGTCAGATCATACAAATGGAACTGGTCGGTTCGCTCTGTTTTTTTAAATGTCCTGCTGATGCGGTAACGCCTGCCATTTACTTCAAAATCCAATTCTCCGCCATAGGTTCCGCCCTGCCATGGCAAGTATAATTTGCGTTCTTTATCCGGTGCATCCTTTGCTTTTTTGGAGTCAAATCCATAAAACATCACTTTAAAGAATGCTGCAAGCGTACTTTTTCCCCAGCCATTCGGCTGGCTGATCGTATTCACTCCATCTGCAAATTCCATCGAAAAGTCATGGAGCCTGCCAAAATTTTCAATATGACACGCTAACAGTCTCATACGAACTCCTCCCCTGACAACGCCTGAATTCCCATTCGGATCACTTCCGGCTTCATCTTCTCATCCAGATCCGATGCATGCACCATACGGATAAATTCTCCTTTGAGTGACTCATCCTTTGCATACTGCTCATAATCCAGACGAAGTGTTGTCTCATCCTCTACTTTTTCAAAATAAAACAGATCCGAAAACTGCTGTGCGAGATACTCGGTATTCCGCTCTGATTCAATATCCACCGCACCGGACAATACAAATTTCACCATACTTTTCGCCGGATACTGCTTCTGTTCTATCACTTTTCGAATACATTCCGCTACCTCCTGCGATGTCATACACCGGCTTACGTCTACCTGCACCGCATGCAAAACCCTGCTGGAAAACGGCACAAACCGATGTACCATGGAATGCGCTTTCTCATCAATATCTAAAAGTACAAATCCTTTTTCGCCGCACTCGTCAAAACCTCTTCCATCCAGACATCCCGGATAACAGTATATCCCTCTTCCGTCCAGCTGCGCTTCCTTATAGCCGTGGATATGCCCAAGTGCCAGATAATCAATATTCCTGTTTCTCAGCTCATTTAATGCAATGACTTCCGTCTTATCCTTCGTCTGATAAGTGCTGTCCTGACCATGCAGCATTACAATATTGTAGTCATCATGATCGAGTACCAGGGAATTATATGCGGTTACCTGATTGACTGCATTCAGTTCCAGACCAGAAATCACGATCCTGCCGTAACGATAGGACTTCCAGTTCTCGTCAAAAAGCTTCAGGTTCGCCGGAATTTCATCCAGTCTGGACAAAAAATTGTCATTGTCATGATTGCCTTTCAGATAAAGAAATGTAATGCCCGGATGCATCACGATCGCATCGCGGACCGCATTTCTTGCTGTTGCCGATACATTTCTTGTATCAAACAGGTCTCCTGCAATCAGAATCAGTTCCACATCATGATCATTTGCGTAATCTACCATTCTCATAAATGTGTTTAAGATCTCTGCTCTGCGTTCTTTTGCCTGCTCTGTCGACAAATTTGCCGTCATTTTTGAATCCAGATGCAGATCCGCACAATGAATCAGTTTCATATCCTCACCCTTTCCCTAAATCAAAAATACAGGAACTTTGGATGTTCTCTCCTGCAGTTCCTGTATTCGTATCCATACGGTCTGTTGTTTATGCTTCTGCTTTATCTTCGATTTCTGCACAGCCTCTCATCGTAATGAGCGGTCCGCCTTTCTTTTCGATAAAATCTTTTGTAATCGTTACACTGCCGATATTATCATCCTTCGGAATCTCATACATAATGTCCAGCATAAAGTCTTCTATGATCGCACGAAGCGCACGTGCTCCTACTTTCTTCTCTTTTGCACGCTTTGCAATTGTGTGAAGTGCCTCATCATCAAATTCCAGTTTTACCTCGTCCATAGCCAGTAACTTCTGATACTGCCTGATGATCGCATTCTTCGGCTCACGCAGGATACGCACAAGCATATCTTCCGTCAATGCCTCCAGAGAGAATAAGATCGGAAGTCTTCCCAGAAACTCTGGTATCATGCCAAAATTCCGCACATCTTCTACGGTAACCTGCTCCAGAAGATTCTCTTCTTTATCATATTTATCCTTCAGATCTGCTTTAAATCCGATGGATGCCTCTTTATTCAGACGTTCCTTGATGATCTCTTCCAGATCCGGAAAAGCTCCACCACAGATAAATAAGATATCTTTGGTATCCACTGTTGTCATCGGAACCATGGCATTTTTACTGCTTGCGCCTACCGGGACTTCCACTTCCGCTCCTTCTAAGAGCTTTAACATTCCCTGCTGTACGGATTCACCGCTGACATCACGCTGATTGGTATTCTTCTTCTTTGCAATCTTATCGATCTCATCGATAAAAATAATCCCATGTTCTGCGCGTTCCACATCATTATCTGCTGCTGCAAGAAGCTTACTTACAACACTTTCAATATCATCACCGATATATCCTGCCTCTGTCAGGGAGGTTGCATCTGTGATCGCAAGTGGCACATCCAGTAATTTCGCTAATGTTTTCACAAGATATGTCTTTCCGGAACCGGTTGGTCCGATCATCAGCATATTGGATTTTTCAATTTCCACACCATCCTCTGTATTCTCCATAATACGTTTGTAATGGTTATATACCGCAACCGACATGACCTTCTTGGCATGCTCCTGCCCAACTACATATTCATCAAGACTGGCTTTGATCTTATGCGGTGCCGGGATCGAATGAATATCAAGTACCGGTGCCTGCTTCGGTTCTTTCTTTTCCTTTTTCTTCTTAAGCTTCTGACTGTTCGGAATCGAATTCTGAAGATCCGAAAGATTGATCATGCTGATATTCGGCATGGAACCTAAGTTCATATTCATCATATCATTCATATTGATTCCTGAACTGTTCATGGAATCAAATGTCTTCTGCATACAATCCCTGCAAATGCAGATATTGTTCGGAATATGTATCATTTTACCTGCTACATGCTCCGGTCTGCGGCAGATATAGCAGACATCTTCGTATTCATTTTCATCATTGTTCTGGTTCGAATCTATATCCATTATTTTATCATCTGACATACAAAAAACCGCCTTTTCTTATTTTGTATAACTGTATACCTGTATCCACATACAAGCTGGTTATGCAAAGCCCTCTGACCAGGCTGAGACTATAAGCAATTATACGTCAGCCCTCTCTGAAACTCAACTAAAATTCGTAGATTTAATACTTTCTTTACGAATCTGATCCCTCAAGCAGACGTTCGACAAGTCTTACACACTCTGCCGCATCTTTGGAATATCCATCTGCACCGATCTCATCTGCAAAATTCTGTGTAATGCATGCACCACCAATGATCACCTTGCTCCCACAGTGCTTTTCTTTGCACATTTCCACTACATCCTTCATGCGCATCATCGTAGTAGTCATCAGTGCTGACAGACCGATGATCGCCGCATGCTCCTTTATTGCTGTTTCAATAATGTCTTCTGCTGGAACATCCTTTCCCATATCGATGACACGATATCCGTAATTCTTCAGCATCAGAACAACCAGGTTCTTTCCAATATCGTGAATATCCCCTTCTACCGTGGCAATCACAAGCGTTGGCATGTCTGCCCCGCTGTCTTTTTTCTCAAGCATCGGCTCTAAATAATCGATTGCCAGCTTCATCGTATTGGCACTTCCGATCAGCTGTGGCAGGAAATACTTTTTCTTGTCGAATAGCACTCCGACTTCATTGATTGCAGGGATCAGATCATCATTAATGATGTCTTCCGGCTTCTTCCCTAAAGCCAGTTCTTTTTTCACTTCATCCAGGATCGTTCCTTTATTTCCTTTTAATACTGCCTGAAAAACCGCACTTCCCTTACTTGCGGAATCACTGCTTCCCGAAACATCTGCATTCTCTTTCTTTACCACAACCGTTTCAAATCTGGCTTTTTCTTCTGCCAGGCGGTTCATCCGCTCAATATAGCGGATATCACTGTCCGGTCTGTGTAAAAGAAGATCCGATGAAAAAGCTCCATTCATCAAAATTTCCTGGGATGGATTGGCAATTGCCATCGTGAGTCCCTTACAGATTGCCATTGTAAGAAATGCTGTATTTACATAAATTCGCTCCGGCAGTCCAAAGGATATATTGGAAAGTCCGCAGATGGTAGGAAGTTTTTTCTCATCCTTACAATATGCGATTGTGTCAAAACATTCCCTTGCGGCCTCCGGATTTGCGCCAATCGTTGCAACTAACCCGTCTACGACGATATCTTCATGCGCAAGCCCCTCCTGCAATGCACGGTCATAAACCGCATTGATAATAGCCTTTTTCTCTTCTCCGTCCTTCGGCAGTCCCTCATCGGAAACCGGAAGCAGGATAAACATCGCACCATATTTCTTTGCAACCGGAAGAAGTGCCTCAAGCTTTGCAGATTCCATACTGATTGAGTTGATCAGTGCCCGTCCCGGGTAAATCCGAAGCGCCGCTTCAATTACTTCGACATAGCTTGAATCAATACACAAAGGACAATCTACAGTGGAAGAAACCTCATAAATGACTTTCTGCATCATCTCTTTTTCATCAATACCGTTCATTCCCATATTGATATCAAGTATCCGTGCTCCATTCTCTTCCTGCTGTCTGGCCATTTCACGTACAAGATCTAATTTTCCTTCGCGAAGTTCTGCCTGAAGTTTCTTTTTACCGGTCGGGTTGATTCGCTCACCAACCACCATAAAGTTGCCATCCAGACTGACTTCCACACTTTTCCTTTCTGAGGTCAGAATACTTCTGTGATGTGCAAGCGGTGTATGCACTTCCATTCCTTTCACCAGCCCAGCCAGTGCCCTGATATGTGCCGGTGTTGTTCCACAGCATCCTCCAACGATCGCCGCACCAGCTTCAACCAGTGAAACGCCCGCCTGTGCAAACTCCTCCGGGGTTGTCCGGTAGATCGTCTTACCATCAATCAGCTCCGGGAATCCGTTATTTGGTTTTGCAAGAATCGGAATCGTTGCATACTCTGCCATTTTTGCAACAAGCGGTGCCATCTCTGCCGGTCCTGTGGAACAGTTCACTCCGATCACATCGGCTCCCAGTGACTGTAATACTACCACCGCAACTTCCGGTGTCGTTCCAAACAGCGTTCTTCCATCTTCGTTATAAGTCAGTGAAACCATGATTGGAAGATCCGAAACTTCACGGATCGCAATGACTGCTGCACGGCTCTCCTGAAGGCTCATCATCGTCTCTACTACAAAAAGATCCACGCCTTCATCATCCAGGATACGGGCCTGTTCTTTGTATACATCTACCAGTTCCTCAAACATAAGGTCTCCCAGGGGAAACAGCTGTTTACCGGTCATCGTCATATCTCCGGCAACATATGCCTTCCCACCGGCAGCCTCTTTACTGATTTTTACAAGATCACGGTTCATCTGCTCAAGTCTGTCCGAAAGATCATATTCTTCCAGCTTGATGCGGTTTGCCGTAAATGTCGGTGCATAGAGAATCTGTGTCCCTGCCTCAACATACCGTCTCTGAAGGTCGATCATGATCTCTTTATTCTCTAAAATCCATGCCTCCGGACAGACGCCCATCGGCATTCCCTTTTCCATCAGATTGGTTCCTGTGGCACCGTCTAAGATTACCGGGCCGTCTGCGATCAGCGCTTTTAATTCTTCTCTTGTCATCTATTCCATCCTCGCTATCTGTTTTTCTGCAAGTTCTATCTTCACATTTTATAAAATTCGTCTATAATAATGAATGCTGACAGATATAATGTATAAGAAAGGATTCTTTATGTCAAATATTAAATTAATCGCCCTGGATCTCGATGGAACACTTTTTACCACCCAGGGAACGATTTCATCTCATACAATTGACGTTTTAAACCGTGCGAAAGATGCCGGGATCGAAGTGATCATTTCAACCGGCCGGCCTTTCTGTGGCCTTCCATTTGAACAGATCAGCCAGACTGGCATCCGATATGCCATCACGTCAAACGGAGCTGCCGTCTATGAAATCGCCGAAAAGAACTGCCTCTTTGAAAATCCAATGGATCCGGAAATGACCATTCCAATCCTGAACTATCTGCTGTCCAAGGACATTCACATGGATGCCTTTATCCACGGAGATGGTTTCTCCCCTGCGGACAGACTTTCCATTGCCCAGAAACTGAACATCCCGGATTCACTGAAAAAATATATTATCAACACCAGAACCCGTGTGGATGATTTTGCCGGATTCATACAGGAGAACCGGCTTTCCATCCAGAAAATGACCTTAAATTTCCCTGCACTGCCAGACGGCACCTTAAAAGACCGCGAGGATGTGAAAAAATACCTGTTATCCACCGGAATACTGACAGTCGTAAGCGGCGGCTACCACAACCTTGAATTTACAAAAGCAGGCGTCACAAAAGGCGCAGCCTTAACACAGCTTGCCGAAAAACTCCAGATTCCGATCGCACAGACCATGGCGGTTGGAGATACCGAGAATGACCTTTCTATTCTAAAAGCTGCCGGCCTTGGCGTCGCCATGGGCAATGCACCTGCAGATATCAAAGCTGCTGCAGATGCTGTCACATGTTCCAATGATGAGGATGGCGTTGCTTTTGCCATCGAAAAATATGCACTTTCCTAAAACAGAGAAGACGAGGCTAGATTGCTTCGTCTTCTCTTAAAATGGCCAGATTTTTCTTCAGTGACCGGATCGTCTGATCCACTTCCTGCCTTGTATTCTCCCTTCCAAGTGTAAAACGGATCGTTCCAACTGCATATTCGTCTGGTACATGGATTGCCTCTATCACATGTGAGATCCGCGTCTGTCCGGTACTGCATGCCGACCCTGCGGATGCACAGATCCCGTCTTCCTGAAGCAGCGTCAAAAGCGATGTTGCATCCACACCACCAAAGCTGATATTAATATTTCCCGGAAGCCTCTGATACGGATGTCCATTGATCCTCACCCGTTCAAATTCGCGCAGGAGACGATCCATAAAGTAATTGCGAAGCCGGATCTCTCTCGCCCGGTTCTGTTTCATCTGAAGCACTGCAATCCGTAATGCTTCTGCCATTCCAACAATTCCAGGTACATTTTCCGTTCCTGCCCTTTTTCCTTTTTCCTGTGCTCCGCCATGGATAAAAGACGGAATTTTCACGCCTTCATGCACATACAAAAAGCCGACCCCCTTCGGTCCATGAAATTTATGCGCACTGGCACTCATCAGATCGATCGGTTCTCTTCTTACAGAGATTGGAATCTGTCCGACTGCCTGCACCGCATCGGTATGAAACGGAATTTTCCGGTATCTTGCGATTCTGCCGATCTCATGCACCGGTTCAATCGTTCCGATTTCGTTATTTCCATACATCACTGTTATCAGCGTTGTTTCCGGCGTAATGGCCTGCTCCAGTTCTTCCATGCTCACCAGCCCCTTTTCATCCACTTCAAGATACGTGACCTCATAACCAAGCTGCTCCAGATAAGCACAGGAATTCAGCACGGCATGATGCTCGATTGCAGATGTGATGATATGTTTTCCCTCTGATTTATATTCACCGGCAATACTTTTTATTGCCCAGTTATCTGATTCACTGCCTCCCGAAGTAAAAAAAATCTCCCCCGGTCTGGCATCGATACAGTGTGCGATCACCTCTCTGGCATGCGACACTGCAGCCCTTGCTTCTTCTCCAAGTTCATATGCGGTAGACATATTTCCGTATTTTTCTGTGAGATATGGCTGCATAGCCTCTCTTACTTCCGGTAGTACACTCGTTGTCGCCGCATGATCGAAATAAATCTGTTTACTCATACGCAGCCCCTTTATATCATATATTTAAATTAAATGCACCCTATGGAGTTCTTCCATGACTTTCATCCAGAAACTGAAAAATCCTCTGATCACAGGAACACTTTTTTTAACTGCCGCAGGTGTTTTAAGCCGTATCATCGGCTTCTTCTATAGAATATTCCTCTCACGCACAATTGGTGCAGAAGGACTGGGAATCTATCAACTTGTATTTCCTGTCATGTCCCTTTGCCTTTCCCTGACCGGTGCAGGCATCCAGACTGCTCTTTCCCGCTTTGTCGCTGAAGAAACTGCAAAAGCAAACGAAGCAGGAGCCCGGCTGTATCTGATGCTCGGGCTCCTGCTCTCCTGTAGTCTTTCTGTTCTGGTCTCATTTGTCATCTGCCGGAATGCAGGTTTTATCGCCAGTGAACTTTTACAGGAACCGCGCTGTGAAAGCCTGCTTTGTGCCATGACACTGTGTCTTGTTCCTGCAAGCGTGCATGCCTGCATCAATGGTTATTATTATGGAAAACAAAAAGCACTGATTCCCTCCGTCAGCCAGCTGGCAGAACAGGTTGCACGTGTTGCCGGTGTCTATCTGATCTGCAATATTGCTTCCGATCATGGTTCCACACTCCGTCCGGTCGATGCAATCTGGGGCATCGTCATCGGAGAATTTTTGGGAATGCTCATCTCTGTGACCGCAGTCGGCTTCCATCACTTTTCCGGAAGTCTGAAACAAAGTGCACGGGCACTGATCATTATGGCTGTTCCACTGACCGCCAACCGCGTCCTGATAAACCTCTGTTCGAGCGTGGAAAATCTGCTGATTCCAAGACAACTGCGCCTGTTTGGCTACGATTCTGCCAATGCCCTGAGTGTGTATGGAATCCTCACCGGAATGTCGCTTTCGTTCATTCTCTTTCCAACGGTACTGACCAATTCCGTATCTGTTCTTCTGCTTCCTGTCATATCCGAAGCAAAAACGAAAAAAAACACTGCTGCGATCCACCATGCCATCACCAGCGCCATCTATTACGGCCTACTGCTCGGCTTTGCTTTTACGCTGCTGTTTCTTTTCACCGCAGATGTTATCGGTAACCGGATTTTCTGTAATACCCTCGCCGGAACTTATATCAAGATCTTAAGCTGGATCTGCCCATTCATGTATCTGAATGCCCTGTTGAGCAGCATTCTGCATGGACTTGGCTATCCAAAAATTCCGTTTTACATTAATCTTCTCGGATGTGCGATCCGGATTGTTATCATCTGGGTGTTGATCCCTCTATACGGGATCCGCGCCGGTCTTTCCGGCATGCTGGTCAGTCAGATTGTTATGGCCCTGCTTTGTATTTTCTCACTGCGGAAGCTCGCCTGATTCAATGGCAAACAACGGATCGAGCGCTTTTACTTTTCCACTGGAAAGCAGACGCACAGACTCTCCATCCACAAGTTCTGTGCAAAGGATCGGTGAACACAGCGAAGGGGCATGGGTTTTGATATATTCCAGATCCAGTTTTAACATTTTCTGCCCTTTTTTCACCTTCTGTCCATCCTTTACAAACACCTCAAATCCGTTTCCATTCAATTTTACCGTATCGATTCCTACATGGATGAGAAGCGCTGTTCCATCTGAGGTTGTAAATCCTATGGCATGCTTCGTTTCAAATACAAACGTTACTTCTCCATCCTCCGGGGCAACCACGTATTCTTCCGTTGGTGTCACGACCACACCATCTCCCATCATTTTCCCAGCAAAGCCTTCATCCGGGGCCGTGGAAAGTTCTGCTGCGATTCCGGTGATCGGACTGGCGATAACTTTTACTTTCTTCTCAACTTCTTCTGGTTCTTCCACATGCTTTGGTATATTTTCCAGATAATCTTCAAAGTTTGACTTGATAACCGTTACTCTCGGCCCGTAAATAATCTGTACGCCATTGCCTTTATGCACCACACCGGATGCTCCGGTTGCCTTTAGCATATTGTCATCCACAAGTTCTGCCCGGTAAACTGTACAACGCAGTCTGGTCGCACAGCAGTCCACATCCGAGATGTTATCTTTTCCTCCAAGTCCTTTTAAAATTCCTGCAGAAATCTCATCCTGGGAATCATTTTTTTCTTCCCGTTCCTTACTTTTGTCAACATCCGCTCTTGTATACAATTTCACTTCATCTGAATTCTCCCGTCCCGGTGTTTTCAGATCCAGTTTTCGGATCAGATAGGAAAAAAGGAAATAGTACACGAAGAAATACACGGCTCCGACAACCAGTATCCAAAGCCAGCTTGTCCTTCTGTTTCCCTGTAGGATTCCAAACAAAAACAGATCGATGAATCCTCCGGAAAATGTCATTCCTACTCCGACCTGAAATACATGCATAAGCATATAGGCAAATCCAGCAAGTACACAATGGATTCCATATAATAACGGAGCTACAAATAAAAAGGTAAACTCAAGCGGCTCTGTAATACCTGTAATCATTGAAGTCAGCGCAGCCGATAAGAGCAGTCCGGAAACTGCTTTTTTCTTCTCCGTTGCCGCAGTGCGGTACATGGCAAGCGCTGCACCCGGAAGTCCGAAGATCATCAGTGGAAATTTTCCAGACATAAATCTTGTAGCAGAAACGGTAAAATGTGTGACTGACGGATCCGACAGCTGTGCGAAGAAAATATTCTGAGCTCCCTCGATCGTCTGTCCGCCTACTTCAAATGTTCCGCCTACAGCAGTCTGCCAGAATGGCAGATAAAACACATGATGCAGTCCAAATGGAATCAGCAGACGTTCCATAAATCCATACACCCACGTTCCCACATATCCGGATCTTAATACCAGATCCCCAATCGCATAAATTCCAGACTGGATCGCCGGCCAGATAAAATACATCAGGATACCAACCCCCACATACACAATCCCGGAAATGATCGGCACGAATCTGGTGCCTCCAAAAAAGGATAATACCTGCGGAAGCTCGATCCTGTAAAACCGGTTGTGAAGTGCTGCCACACCTAATCCGACCAGAATTCCTCCAAATACCCCCATCTGAAGAGATTCCATCCCGCAGACATCGGTTACCGCACCGGAAAGCATTGCTTCCTTTCCACCGTTCGACAGAATGAGTGCTGCGATCGAAGCATGCATGATAAAAAAAGAAATGACCGCCGCCAGTGCCGCAACCTCTTTCTCCTTTTTCGCCATTCCAATTGCAACCCCCATTGCAAAAATAACCGGAAGATTGGTAAAAACAATATTTCCTGCGGCATTCATTACCTGAAGAATCTGATTAAGTATCGTACCAGGTCCCATGACTTTGAGCAGTCCATATGTTTTTAACATTGTCTCATTGGTAAATGATCCTCCGAGTCCCAAAAGCAGTCCTGCTACCGGAAGAATTGCGATTGGAAGCATAAATGATCTTCCGACACGCTGTAAAATTCCAAAAATCTTGTCTTTCATATTGCACCTCGTTTGATAAATTCATATATAGTGTATCCAATTTTCGGAATTCATATAACAATGCTATAACGCATCACTACGAAGTTTTTACTTCATAGGATTAGGGTGTCAAAAGTCGTCTTTTATTTTTTTCAATTAACAAATTGCACAAAGCAATTCTAATTATGTTCCATTGTCCGAAAATAAGAAAATCTAAGTTTGCCTGATTATATTTTTTAAAGTAACGTGTACGTCTTAAACGCCCCGTCCATGGGGCGTTAAGACTTTTGCTGCCGTCCATGGCAGCAAAACACTAACCCCACACAGGCAAACTAAGATTTTCTAATTTTCTCCAAAGTCACAAAATCAGTCACTGCTTTGTGCAATTTGCAAGTCACTAAGTTGAAAGACGACTTTTGACACCCTAATCCTCCAAAATAAAAAGACCGGGAAACTGTCGTTTCCCGATCTCATCTCTTTCTTATTCACAATAAACCATATCCTGTGTGATTAAACACGTGACAGATATTCACCTGTTCTTGTATCGATCTTGATCACATCATCCTGCTCAACGAATAATGGTACATAAACAGTTGCGCCTGTCTCAACAGTTGCAGGTTTTGTAGCACCAGTAGCTGTATCACCTTTAAATCCTGGCTCTGTCTCTGTAATTGTTAATTCTACGAATAATGGTGGCTCTACAGCAAATACGTTTCCTTTGTGGGAGCATACTTTAACCATCTCATTCTCTTTTACAAATTTCAAAGACTCTGCTACATCTGCTTTTGGAAGCTGGATCTGATCATAAGTCTCTACATCCATGAAGTAGTAGAAATCCTCATCTGAGTATAAATACTGCATATCTTTTCTGTCGATATGTGCAGTTGGGCATTTCTCAGTTGGACGGAAAGTTTTCTCAACTACACCACCACTGATGATATTTTTTAATTTTGTTCTAACAAAGGCTGCGCCTTTACCTGGTTTAACATGCTGGAATTCAATAATCTGATAAATGTTTCCTTCGTATTCGATGGTAACACCATTTCTGAAATCTCCTGCTGAAATCATTCGATCTTCCTCCTTAATAACACTTCGAGTAAAAAACTCTCTCATCCGTCCATTTTACAATAAAAGCCAATACATTTCAAGTTTTATTTATTTCGCTTCTCAATTTCGTGGATCATGTCGATACGGGTCTGATGTCTTCCGCCCATATATTCTGCATCCAGATAAGACTTCACAATATCCTTTGCGGTCTCCAAACCAACAATTCTTGCACCGAATGCGATGATGTTCGCATTATTATGTTCTTTTACCAGATGTGCTGTTGTCGCATCAGAGCATACTGCTGCACGTACACCGTTTACTTTATTTGCTGCGATTGAAATTCCAACTCCGGTTCCACAGATCAGTACTCCACAGTCTGCTTCTCCATCCACAACAGCCCGTCCAACACGTTCTCCGAATTCCGGATAATTACAGCTCTCGTTGGTATCCGTTCCATAATTGATAACTTCGTGTCCAAGTTCCTTTAAATATGCCATAATTTCGTTCTTCATTTCTACTGCTGCGTGATCATTTGCAATTGCAATCTTCATTGATATATTCCTCACTTTGTCATTTCTCTAATTATTAGAGTATTTTTTCTTTAATTATTAGAGTATCACAGTAAGGTGCACTCGTCAATCACTGCTCTTTACTTCTTCCAGTCTCCAGGAATGGATCGGTACATTCCGGTGCTCCACAGAAGTGGAAAAAGCAATCAGTGTCTTGGTTTTTCCAAAATGCTGGAGTTCATTAATAAAATGATCCAGTTCTACCGTGTTCTCAAAGGCAACCTCAATCAACATCGCATACTCCCCTGTCACACAGCTGCACTCTACCACATTCGGAATTGCCTCTATAAAAGGATAAAATTCCTTTTTTTGAACCGGTTCTACTTCAAGGTTAATAAATGCTTTGATACAGTACCCAAGTGCATCCGGATTGATCTGGGCATGATACCCGGTAATAATATGGTTCTTTTCGAGCCTCTCGATCCTTGCCGTAACTGCTGGCGAAGATAAAAATACCTGCCCGGCGATCTCTTTAATGGATATGCGTGCATTCTCCTGTAATAATTCTATAATTTTTTCATCAATTGCATCCAGATTTGTCCTCATAAAACCATTCTCCTATAAAATAAACAAAAAGGTGCCCTGAACCTTATCGGTCCAGAACACCTTTGTTCGCTCTGTTTTTTCTTTTTTGTTTTCAATATAGCATTTGTTCCCGCAAATGTCAATTTCACGTTAGGAACGATAATCTCCATTGATTTTTACATAATCATAGGTCAGATCACAGCCCCATGCTTTAGCAGAAGCTTCCCCCTGTCCAAGATCAATATAAATGTAGATCTCATCCTCACCAAGAATCACCTTCGCCTCATCCTCAGAAAATTCAACTCCGGAACCATTTCTGCACACTGCAATACGTCCTTTTGCAGAAGCAAGATCCACGCCAACCTTTGTGATGTCAAAATCAGCATCCGCATATCCGACTGCGCAGAGAATTCTTCCCCAGTTTGCATCCTCTCCAAACATCGCACATTTGAATAACGGAGAACGGATGACACTTTTGGCAACGATGATCGCAGTGTCCTGATCCGGTGCCCCGGATACCGTGCATTCCAGCATCTTGCTGGCACCTTCACCATCTTTTGCGAGCATCTTTGTCATATTCATAAGCACTTCATACAATGCTTTGCGGAAGATCTCATAATCTTCGTTTTCTTCTGTGATCTTGGTGTTACCTGCAAGACCATTTGCCATGATACTTACCATGTCATTGGTAGAGGTATCTCCGTCAATGCTCAGACAATTGTAAGTAACTTTTACGATCTCAGACAGTGCTTTCTGGATCAGCTCAGAAGAAATGGCCACATCCGTTGTCACAAAATTCAGTGTTGTAGCCATATTGGGATGGATCATTCCACTTCCCTTTGCCATTCCACCAACCGTACAGGTCTTTCCATCCAGTGTAAACTGTACTGCGACTTCCTTCGGGAATGTATCTGTTGTCATGATCGCATTTGCAGCCTTGTCATGATTCTCAGGTGCAAGCCCCGCCGCAAGCTCCTTCACATGATCTGCGATCGGCTCGATTGGAAGAATCTGACCGATAACACCTGTAGAAGCGACAATCACCTCATCCGCTGAAATTCCAAGTTCTTTTGCAGCAAGTTCACACATCTTCTGTGCCTTTTCTTCTCCATCCGCATTGCAGGTATTCGCATTCTTACTGTTTACGATCACTGCTCTTGCTTTCTTTCCGGTTGCTTCAAGATGCTTTTTCGTTACCAGGATCGGAGCACCTTTTACTTTATTAGTCGTATATACTGCTGCCGCATTACAGATCTCTGTTGAAAAGATCATTCCAAGATCATTCTTATTTCTGTCCGGATTCAGACCACAGTTTAATCCATTTGCCCAAAATCCTTTTGCGGCACAGACACCGCCATCGATCCTTGTAAATTCCATCTTATCCATATCATTCTCCTCCACACTATGTTGTTGTGAGTATAGCACTCGTTATCTTTCGTTTCAAGTAAAACTTCCACCTATGCATTCTGCGTCTGTTTCCGTATATACGCCCATTTAAATACAGCACTTCCAATAATGATCACATAACCGATCAGGCTAAGCATATCCGGTATCTGATCCAGGAATAAAAAACCAAGCAATGCTGCAAACAATACCTGTGTGTAATCAAATACCGAAATATCACGTGCAGGTGCTTTGGTATAAGCCTTTGTAATGCTGAACTGTCCACCGGCAGCTGACACCCCTGCCAGGATCAGAAATACGAACTGCGACAGGCTCATTGGCTGAAACTGGAACATCAAAAACGGCATCGTTACCACGCAGGAAAAAACCGAGAAGCACAATACAATGACTGGTCCACGCTCTCCCTTTTTCCCTAATTTGCGGACAAATGTATATGCAATTCCTGCACCTAATCCACCACATACGCCGATCATGGCATAAACAAACTGCATATTAAAGGATGGTTTTACGACAAAAAGTGCTCCGGTAAAAGCAACGATCACGCTCAGCCACTCTATCTTGTTCGCCTTCTCCTTTAATATGAAATAAGACATCAGAATTGCAAAAAAAGGCGATAGTTTGTTCAGAATGTTTGCATCCGCAATATTCAGTTTATCGATCGCATAAAAATTGCAGATCAGTCCAAGTGTTCCACATAAACTCCGCATAAAAAGGTCCGGAATATTTTCTTTTTTGAAAGCAAACTTTTCCTTACTCTTTACCAGTGTCCCAAATGCAATGACTGCCGCCACTGCATTGCGGAAAAAGGCCTTTTCCATAGTCGGAAGGTCTCCGGAAAGACGTACAAAAAAGGTCATAAGTGCAAAAAAGAAGCCCGCCATAATAATATACAAAATTCCCTGTCTCCGGTTATTCATCCTACTCATTCCTTTCTAACCGATCGCTTGATACATTAAAATTTATTATGCGCATTTTCACATTTTCCGTCAAGTAAAAGATGCCAGCTGCTTGCACAGCTGACATCTTATATAAAATACTATAGAGAAAGAGTATTTTGAGGGCTGAATTATACTGCCTTTTTCAGGTTTACATCTAATGTCTCACTTTCCTTGTATGGACGGAACAGTAAGTAGATAAATGCAACGATCAGGATGAACGCTACAACCGTTCCAACTCCGAAAGCACCTGTTGTAAACAGTGTACCAAGCTGGAAGATGCAAAGTGCTACTACATAAGCAAGTAAACACTGATATCCGATTGCGATAAAGAACCATCTTGTATTGTTCATCTCACGCTTGATTGCTCCCATTGCTGCGAAACAAGGTGCGCACAACAGGTTAAATACTAAGAATCCATATGCAGCAATTGGTGTCATAGCAGCTGCAAGATTGCCCCAGATCTCGGAACCATCTTCTGCAACTTCTGCAAATCCATATAACATACCAAATGTCGCTACAACGTTCTCTTTTGCGATCAGACCGGTAACGGCTGCAACGGCCATCTTCCAGCCTTCACCTGCCTGTGTCCAGCCAAGTGGAGCGAAGATCCATGCGATTGCGCTACCAATTTTAGCAAGGATAGACTCGTTTAATTCTTCGACCATTCCGAAGCTTCCGCCTTCCCATCCGAAGCTCATTAAGAACCATAAAATAATTGTTGATAAGAGGATGATCGTACCAGCCTTTTTAATGAAGGACCAGCCTCTCTCCCACATACTTCTTAACACATTGCCAACAGTTGGCCAGTGATATGCAGGCAGCTCCATAACGAATGGTGCCGGATCTCCTGCAAAGATCCTTGTTTTCTTTAAGATAATACCTGAACAGATGATTGCTGCGATACCAACAAAGTATGCACTTGTTGCAACCCATCCGGAGTTACCGAAGAACGCACCAGCGATCATAGCGATAATTGGAAGCTTTGCTCCACATGGAACAAATGTTGTTGTCATGATCGTCATTTTACGGTCTCTGTCATTTTCGATCGTTCTGGATGCCATGATACCAGGAACACCACATCCGCTTCCGATCAGCATTGGAATGAATGATTTTCCGGAAAGACCAAATTTACGGAAGATACGGTCCATGATGAATGCAACACGTGCCATATATCCACAGGACTCTAAGAATGCAAGGAAAATAAATAATACAAGCATCTGTGGTACGAATCCAAGTACAGCTCCGACACCGGCAACTATACCATCAAGGATCAGCCCCTCTAACCATGCAGCACATCCAATCGCATCAAGTCCACTCTGGATTGCAGGCGGGATAATCTCGCCAAATAATACATCGTTGGTCCAGTCTGTTAAAAATGCACCAACCGTAGTAATCGATACATAGTAAACAATGAACATAACAACCGCAAAGATTGGAAGTGCAAGCCAGCGGTTCGTTACCACACGGTCGATCTGATCGGATACAGACATTGTCCGTTTGTCATTTTTAGCTACGCATCCACCGATCATATTGGATATGTATACGTATCTTTCATTTGTAATGATACTTTCGGTGTCATCGTCAAATTCATCTTCCAGCTGTTTGATCTCAACAGAAACATCTGGTACCGATTTCATCTGTTCTTTAATCTTATCATCTTTTTCCAGTAATTTAATTGCGAAGAATCTCTTCTGTTCTTCTGCAACATCAGAACCAAGCTTTGCAGCTACGTCTGCGATCACATCCTCAACTTTCGGATTGAATGCATGAACGACCTCTGCTTTTTTTCCGATCTGTGCAAGACCCACTGCCTTTTCTGCCGCTTTCTGGATACCAGTTCCCTTTAATGCGGAAATCTCTACAACCTCGCATCCAAGTTTCTGGCTTAATTTATCGATATAAACCTTATCTCCGTTTTTCTCAACAAGATCCATCATGTTAACTGCCATGATCACCGGAATTCCAAGTTCCATGATCTGTGTAGACAGATACAGATTACGCTCAATATTTGTTCCATCAATGATGTTGATGATTGCATCCGGTCTCTCATTGATCAGATAATTTCGTGCAACCACTTCTTCCAGTGTATATGGAGAAAGAGAATAAATACCCGGAAGATCCATGATGGTAACATCTTTATGACCTTTTAATTTTCCTTCTTTTTTCTCAACTGTTACACCAGGCCAGTTTCCTACAAACTGATTGGAACCGGTCAGTGCATTAAATAATGTTGTTTTTCCGCAGTTCGGGTTTCCTGCTAATGCAATTTTCACTGACATTTCTTAACTCCTTTTCAATTCGCCTACGCTACTTCTCATTCGCTTTGGCTATTTCATGTTAGATTTTTCTAACTCACAGGCAAAAATAAAAATGACCGTTTATTCTACCTCGATCATTTCCGCATCTGCTTTTCTCAAGGATAATTCGTATCCTCGAACAGTTACTTCAACAGGATCTCCAAGTGGTGCTACTTTTCTGACATAGATCTGTACACCCTTTGTAATTCCCATATCCATGATACGTCTCTTAACAGGTCCCTCGCCGTTAAGTTTTTTTGCTGTAACAGTCTTACCTACAGCCACATCTCTTAATGTTTTCATGACTTTTCCTTTCTATACCATGATTTTATTTGCCATATCCTTACCGATGGCAACGCGTGAATCTTTTACATTCACAATCATGTTACCGCCGATCTGATTCACGACAGTCACAACTCCTCCTGGAACAAATCCCAGATTCTCTAAGAATCTTCTGGTCTCTTCTTTACCGCCCACTCTTTTAATCGTGTTCGGTTCTCCCTCTTTTACCATTGTTAGTGGCATACTCATGACCTCTTTTCCATCCTTCTTACTCATGCTGTTTCTTTGTTACGTAATAGTGAATTTCATTTTTCTAATCTTCGTTAGAAATCCGGTACGTTCGTTAGTATTTCTGTACGTCAGTTAGTATATGCTAACATTTTTGCAAAGTCAATCTTTTTTGTAAAATTCTTCTATTTTATTAATTTTTATTCTCAAGAAGCATTTTCTTTTATACAAAATGACAAAAAGCTTCGGAAGAACTCCAAAGCTTTTTGTACTATATATAAATATGTGATTTTTCTATCCAAGTGCAACATCCAGAATCATCATCAGGACAAATCCAATGGACACACCAATGGTTCCAATATTGGAATGTTCTCCCGCCTGCGATTCCGGAATCAATTCCTCTACCACAACATAAATCATAGATCCAGCGGCAAAAGACAGAAGATACGGAAGAACCGGCGTGATCAGTCCAGTCAGAAGAATGGTAAGAAGTGCTGCAATTGGTTCCACGACGCCGGACGCAGCTCCATCCAGAAAGGCCCTCGTTTTGGAAAGACCTTCACTTTTTAACGGCATGGAAATAATTGCGCCTTCCGGGAAATTCTGTATTGCAATTCCAATGGACAATGCAAACGCTCCTGCAAGACTGATACCGGTATTGCCTGCAAGCACTCCTGCAAAAACAACTCCGACTGCCATTCCCTCCGGAATATTGTGAAGTGTCACCGCTAGTACAAGCATTGTCGTTTTTTTTAAAGAAGCAGGCATTCCTTCCGGCTGATCGGTCTCCAGATGCAAATGCGGCACTACCGTATCCAGAAGAAGCAGAAACAAAATTCCAAGCATAAACCCAACCGCTGCCGGAATCCATCCGATCACACCCTGCTGCTCGCTCATCTCAATCGAAGGAAGCAAAAGTGACCAGATGGATGCGGCGATCATTACTCCGGAGGCAAATCCAAGCAATGCCTTTTCCACCCGCTGGTCCATTTTATCCTTCATAAAAATAACCATTCCAGATCCAAGAACTGTTCCGAAAAACGGAATCAGAAGTCCAATTGCTATATTTTCCATATTTTATTCCTTTTCCTGATATTTATTTTCAAAGTCTAATACGGATAATGGTTTGTCATAATAATATCCCTGGATATAATCGCATTCATACTCTCGCAGCTGCTCCAGCTGTTCTTTTGTTTCAACACCTTCTGCAACCGCTACGCAGCCCAGTTCATGTGCCATACGGATCACATTCCGGATCAGTATTCCAACTTTCTCATCTCTGCTCATCGCTCTGATAAAGCTCATATCGATCTTGATCCCATATACGCCCTCGATCGTCATCATAGATAAAGAAGAGTACTCCACACCAAGGTCATCAAGTGCCACTTTCAGTCCGTGCTCCGACAGGGAATTCATCAATTCTGCCATCCTTTTACGGCTGATACTGCTTGCCGATTCTGTTACTTCGATCTGCAGCAGTTCAATGTTAAAATCGTATTGATCCACAATCTCGAATACATGCTCCTCGAAGCCGCTCTCCTGCATCGTCACGCGCGAAAAATTCATCGAGATAACAATATCCTGAAAAATGCCAAGTACCTTGTTTCTCTCAAGATATTTGCAGACGCTTTCCAGAATAAAGAAATCGAGCTGGGCAATCAGTCCTGTTTTCTCCAGTGCAGGAATGAATTCATATGGGCTGATGACTTTGCCATCCGCATCAATCTTTCTTGCCAGCGCCTCTGCTCCATATAAGCGGTCTGTTTTTAAATCAAGCTGCGGCTGCAGGAAAAATACGAAATTACTGTCTTTTACATTATCCATAAAAAAACAGATCGAATCTTTCAGATGTCTTGAGGTCTGTTCCGGATTCTGAGCATAATACTGCTGCTTATTAATGTACATCAGATGTTCGGCTTTTGTGATCAGCTCACTGACGTCAGAACAACGTTCCTCCCAGATATATCCACAGGAAAGAATCCGGTTGTTGTCTTTTTTCATTTTCTCTTCCAGGCTTGCTGCGCACCGCATAAATTCATCCTTATCACAGTCCGTTTCAATCACAACAAACTCATCTCCACTGATCCGGTAGATGACATCCTCTGAAAAATATTTTCTGAGCAGATCTGCAATCTTACGGATCATGCCATCCCCATACAAATGTCCAAAATTATCATTTACGTATTTCAGGCCATTTCCATCACCAAAAAGAACTCCTACGCAGCTGATCGTCTTATCGGTGTGTTCTCTCAGATACTTTCTGTACGCATTCCTGCTGTGGATTCCCGTCAGTGAATCAAAATAACTCATCTGAAGCAGTTCGGAAGCCATTTTCCGCTTCGAAAGCTCATAGGAAATATAAAAAGCGGTATTGGTCAGGAATTCTTTATCATCGATATTTTGGCGAGGTTCACAGATCATAAGACAGCCTTCTGGGTCATCCGCTGCTCCAATTGGCACGGACAGGATACTTGTTACCCCAAGCTCTGTCAGATATTGATGAACCGGCTTATTCATTACTTCACAATCATCTTTTGCATCCCGTATATAATGAAATGCATATTTCTGGAAGGCATCTACAAAATCCTCCGTCACTTCCGGTGGCACAGCCTGCACCAGATCCGCATAGCCCTTAACACCTTCCCTGCATTCCTCATATAAACTTCTGGCAATCCGGGTATTCTTATCATAGGTAAAAAGTCCGACACGATCTGCTGCAAAAAAGCGGATCAGCCGTTTCAGGACATGTTTTACCGAAAAACTGATGTCCCGGTCTCTTAACAGGCTCCTGATATTTGCATTCATCATGCGTTCCCGGTCGATCAGTCCATGCTGCATGGATATATCCATAAAACATACAAAAAAACGGATTTCATTCGCCGCAGCCTCAAACATTTTCCCACGGAGCAGAAACCACCTGTAAATCTCCCGCTCCGTATCCAGAATGCGTACATCCTGTTCAAAACTGCCACTCACCTCTGCTGCTTCCACAAGAATTTCTTTCATTCTTTGTTTGTCCTGCGGATGCATCCGCAATAATATCTTCTGTCCTTCTTCGAGAGTCCGGTTTTCCCTTGAGCAGCCCATTATATCAAAAAAAATGCTGTTCACATATTCCATGGAGATATCCCCGTTGGATACACAAAAAATACCAAGTGCTGCCGGAGCCTGATCCAGAAGTGTCTCTTTTTTATCTTCACTGAGCTGTCTTTCCACTTCACTCAGATCCATGCCAAGCTCTTCTGAATAACCGATCGCCATCACCGGTTTGCCATTCTGGATCTCTGCTGGTTTAAAAATCGTCTGATAATACCGATATTCCCCGTCTTTTCCACAAACCCGGAAAATGTCGCTCACACGGGATGTTGATGTTTCAACCTTCCTGTAAAGTTCCCGGAATCTTTCTTCGTCTTCCGGATGAATCCTGCCTTCACGGATCACCGATTCCGGCACATTCTCCAGATAGACACAATCCCCATACGGACTTGGTACATTCTGGTAACGCGTCAGTATATGGTTTCTGATATCATATTCTACTACAGATGTATAATTCCTTTTTTGTATGATCTCCTGGCGTTCATTCTCCAGTGAAATAATTCTGTCTCCCATTACAATCCCCATAAACTTTATAAAAGCTGTTTTATCTGTTGCATATCACCGTCTATTATAACCCTTTTTCCATATAAGTTCCATAGTGAAATGACCTGTTGAGAAAGATTCCTCTTGCCTTTTTCTGTAAGCATACTATAATTGATGTGGTGCATACATTTTATGCACCAATTATAGTTAACATGTTCATAGCAGATGCTTTGTTCATAAGGAGAAAAGAAATGAAAATAATTATTGCCGGAGATGGAAAAGTCGGTGCAGCAATTGCCCGCCAGCTCTCCACCGAAGGGTACGATCTGACGCTCATTGATTCCAAGCAGGAAGTTCTTGAAAATATGCAGAATCAGTATGATGTCATGACTGTTACCGGTAACTGTGCCACCATGAATATTTTAGAAGAAGCAGGTATTGAAGAAGCCAGGCTTCTCATTGCCGCAACCAGCGCCGATGAAATCAATCTGCTCTGCTGCATGACTGCGCATGCCTTAAACCCTGATATCCATACGATCGCCCGTATCCGGAATCCGGAATACTATACCCAGATTTTTAAAATGCGAAACACCTTTGCGCTCTCTCTTGCAGTCAATCCTGAGAAAAAGGCTGCTCACCAGATGGAGCGTCTTTTAAAATTCCCTGGATTTTTAAAAAGAGAATCTTTCGCCAAGGATCGTGTAGAGATCGTAGAACTCCGCATTGATGCAGACAGCAAGCTAAATCATGTTACGCTTGCCGATCTTGATTCCATTGTAAAATGCAAGGTACTGATCTGCGTTGTTCTCCGGAACGGACAGGCGATCATGCCAGATGGTAATTTCACCTTTCAGGAGAACGACCGTGTATTTGTCACAGCTCCTACAAACGTTCTGGCGATCCTGTTAAAAAATCTTGGGATCATTACACACAAGGTCAACCGTGTCATGCTTGCCGGTGGTGGCCGCGTTGGTTATTATCTGGCAGAAAGCCTCTTAAAAAGCGGTATTCATGTTCAGATCATTGAAAAAGACCGGGAACGCTGTGAAGTGCTCTCTACTTTATTACCTGATGCAGATATCATCTGTGGAGACGCAAGCAGTCATGCATTGTTAGAAAGCGAAGGTGTATCCGAATGTGATGCACTGATCTCCATGACTGGAATTGATGAGATTAATATCATCATTTCACTATATGCAAACGAGATCGGAATTCCACACATCATCACCAAAATTGGACATTCTGAAAATGCAGCCATCCTGAATCACCTTCCGGTTGGAAGTGTAATCTGTCCGAAGGATCTGTGCTGCAATGCCATCGTCCGATATGTCCGTGCCATCCGCAATCAGTCCGGCGCAGCGGTTTCTGTACATTCGATTGCCAATGGACTTGCCGAGGCAAGCGAATTCGTAGTAGATCCAAACACGAGATACTGTGGTGTTCCACTGAAAGATCTGCATCTGAAAAAAGGTACTCTGATCGTATGCATCTCCCACAATGGGAAGACCGAGATCCCAAATGGTGACTCTTTCTTTCAGGTTGGAGATACTGTCATTATTGTCACTGAGGCAGAACGTGTACTTCTTCAGATGAACGATATATTCGAGTAAAGGGGAATGATGATGAATTACAAAAAGATTGACCGTTTCCTTTCCGGAATTATGATACTGGAAGCGGTATTTATGATTCCTGCACTTTTGATCTGTCTGTATGACAACGATGTACATGTTGCCCTCTGTTTTCTGGCAGCAATTGCGATTGCTGTTTTGCTTACTGGAATTCTAAGACTGCTCGGGAAACGCCCGCAGATAGGATTTCATTCGAGAGAGGGACTTGTATGTGTGTCTTCAAGCTGGATCCTGATGAGTCTGGTAGGCTGCCTTCCTTTTTATTTTTCAAGGCAGATTCCATCCTTTGTTGATGCGCTCTTTGAGATCGTATCCGGTTTTACCACAACCGGAGCCAGTATCCTGCCTGATGTCGAGGCACTTTCCCGCGGTCTGTTATACTGGAGAAGCTTCAGTCACTGGCTGGGAGGAATGGGAGTTTTAGTGCTTCTTATGGTTTTCCTGCCAAAAAGCGATTACAATACCGGATCTACCATCCATCTGCTCCGTGCAGAAAGTCCCGGTCCGACCGTCGGAAAACTTGTACCACGCATGAAGCAGACGGCACTGGTTCTATACGGTATCTATGTCTCACTTACCGTTTTGAACTTTCTGTTTCTTCTGGCTGGCGGCATGCCTTTGTTTGATTCAGTCTGTACGGCACTTGGAACAGCCGGAACCGGTGGATTTGGCATAAAATCAGACAGTATGGCCAGCTACAGTCCATATCTGCAGAATGTTACAACCATATTTATGATGCTGTTCGGCGTAAACTTCAGCTGCTATTATCTGCTTTTAACACGCCACTTCCTAAACGTATGGAGGGATGAAGAACTTAAAGCCTATCTCGGTGTTTTCCTTGCTTCTACCGCATTGATCACCTGGAACATCCTTCATCTGTATTCCAGTGTTCAGGAGAGCCTACGGCATGCTGCCTTCCAGGTTGCAACCGTAATGACCACAACCGGATTTGCGACGACAGATTTCGATCAATGGCCAAGTTTTTCGAAAGGTCTGCTGCTTTGTCTGATGTTTGTCGGTGCAAGCGCCGGAAGTACCGGCGGAGGATTAAAATTCCAGAGGCTTCTTCTCTTATTAAAGAATCTCCGCCGTCATGTACATCAGACATTGTACCCTAACAAAGTTCAGATCGTGCGTATGAATGGACAGCGGGTCAATGAAAAAGTGTTAAATGACACCAACCTGTATCTGATCGGATATGCTTTGATCGTTGTATTCAGTTTTATTCTGATCTCCATCGATAACTTCTCGATCACCACAAATTTTTCAGCTGTGGTAGCCTGCTTCAACAACATCGGGCCGGGTTTTGATGTTGTCGGTCCAATCGGAAACTTTGCCGGATACAGTGCCTTTTCCAAACTGGTGCTGATATTCGACATGCTTGCCGGCCGGCTCGAAATCCTGCCAATGCTTGGGCTGATCAGTTTCAGTACCTGGAAACGCAAATAACGCAAAATACATTTCCAATGACAAAACGGGATGCAATACCTCAATGATATTGCATCCCGTTTTTCTTTTTTTATCCAAGGATTTTCTTTAAATCTTCTTCCGGTGTGGATATTGGTGAAATGTGATAGTTTTCAACCAGAAAATCCAGTACGTTTGGGGAAATAAACGCTGGAAGTGTCGGTCCAAGGTAGATATTTTTGATTCCAAGATGAAGCAGTGTGAGAAGAATACATACTGCCTTCTGCTCATACCATGACAGAATCATGGAAAGCGGAAGTTCATTTACTCCGCATTCAAATGCTTCTGCAAGTGCAATTGCAACTTTGATCGCACTATATGCATCGTTACACTGTCCCATATCCATGATTCTCGGAAGACCACCAATCGTTCCAAGATCCAGATCATTAAAACGGTATTTCCCGCATGCAAGCGTAAGGATGATGGAATCCTCCGGTGTCTGCTTTACAAACTCCGTATAATAATTTCTTCCTACTCTCGCTCCATCGCAGCCTCCTACAAGGAAGAAATGGCTGATATCGCCTTTCTTTACTGCATCGATCACCTGATCTGCAACACCAAGAACGGTGCCATGTCCAAATCCTACCATAAGTTCCGTTCCACCGTTGATTCCAGTCTGCTGCACATCTTCTTTGTATCCACCAAGTTCAAGTGCTTTTTCAATCACCGGCGTGAAATCTTTCTCATCTCCAATGTGTACCATTTCCGGATACGAAACTACTTCGGTTGTGAATACACGGTCCGCATAGCTTGGTTTTACCGGCATCAGACAGTTTGTTGTGTATAATACAGCCCCAGGAACCGCATCAAATTCCTTCTGCTGATTCTGCCATGCAGTTCCAAAATTGCCCTTTAAATGACTGAATTTTTTCAGTTCCGGATACGCATGTGCAGGAAGCATTTCTCCGTGTGTATATACATTGATTCCTTTGCCTTCTGTCTGCTCCAATAATTTCTTCAGATCATACAGATCATGACCTGTGATCACGATAAATGGTCCTTTTTCAATCTTTTTGGATACCTTAGTTGGTTCCGGAGTTCCAAATGTCTCTGTGTTGGCACGATCCAGAAGTTCCATGCATTTCAAGTTGACTTCTCCGACTTCAAGCACCACCGGAAGCAGGTCTCCCATTTCCAGATCATAGCTGATTACCGTAAGTGCCTTATAGAAAAATGCGTTCACCTGTGCATCTTCATATCCAAGCACCATCGCATGATATGCATAAGCTGCCATTCCACGGATACCGAATAGGATCAGGGATTTCAGGGAACGGATGTCCTCATCCGCTTCCCAGATCGTTTTCATATCAAATTCATCTGTATTTCCACAACGTGACATGCATACGGCACAGTTTGGAACAATACGATTCTTCTCTTCCTCAACTCTTTTTATCATATCTTTTAATGTTTCGTCATTAAAATTCACATTTGTGATCGTTGTAAAAAGTCCTTCTATAATTACTCTCGTTGTCTGCTCTGTATATGGATTATTCTCACACGCCTTTGCAAGACCGATCAAAGCTCCCGTCAGCTGATCCTGAAGACCGGCTGTTGCTGCACTCTTTCCACATACTCCTGCTGCACCGGTACATCCGGTACATCCTGCAGTCTGTTCACACTGAAAACAAAACATCTGATTACTCATAAATTTATTTCCTCCACTCATTGCGCTTTTTTATTGATAAAAATGAATCATCTTTATTACTGCCTCATTATACTTGCACGCATTCCAATATTCTGTTGTAAAAGCAACAAATCATATTTTTTTATATATAAAACCACCGGCAGTCGTTTCCGATCTGCCGGTGGCATATGATATATCATTATAATATTAGGAAGGAACTAGTTTAATTTCCAGATTTCATCATTATACTGCGCAATTGTTCTGTCAGATGAGAAGAAACCTGCTTTGCTGATATTTAAGAGAACTTTCTTAGCCCATGTCTTACGATCTTCGTAGTCGGCATATGCTCTCTCTTTTGTAGCTACATAGCTTTCAAAGTCTGGGAATGTCATGAACCAGTCTTTGTTCAGTAATTCATTGTAAAGACGCTCTAAATTCTCTTTGCATCCAACAGCCATAACCTGATCACTTACGATAAAGTCAACTGCTTTCTTAAGAGCTGCATCTTTCTCATAGTAATCTTTTGAGCAGTAATCTCCTCTTTCATAACGTTCAATTACAGTCTCTGAAGATTCACCAAATGTGTAGATATTCTCTTCTCCTACAAGCTCTGCGATCTCAACATTTGCACCGTCCATAGTTCCGAGTGTAAGTGCACCGTTTAACATGAATTTCATGTTACCTGTTCCGGATGCTTCTTTGGAAGCAAGTGAGATCTGCTCAGAAATATCACATGCAGGGATCAGTTTCTCTGCTAATGTTACATTGTAGTTTTCAACCATGAATACTTTCAGGTATGGACTTACTTCCGGATCATTGTTAATGATCTGCTGTAAGCAGAGGATCAGATGAATGATATCCTTTGCAATTACATATGCCGGAGCTGCTTTTGCACCAAAGAATAATGTGATCGGTCTTGCCGGTTTCTTTCCTTCTTTGATCTCAAAGTATTTGTGAATGATATAAAGAGCATTCATCTGCTGTCTCTTATACTCATGAAGTCTCTTGATCTGGATATCATAGATAGAGTTATCATCAATATCCATTCCCTGAGTTGCTTTTAAGTAATTCTTTAAATCCGCTTTCTTTCCGGATTTTACTGCAAGCAGTCTGTCTAATACTGCATCGTCATCCATGAAGTTTGCTAATTTTTCTAATTCGTTTGCATCCTTTTTCCATCCATCTCCGATCAATTCTGTGATCATTGCGGATAATTCCGGATTACAAGCCATTAACCAGCGGCGGAATGTAATACCGTTTGTCTTATTGTTAAATCTTTCCGGATATAACTTGTAGAAGTTATTTAACTCTGTATTTTTCAGGATCTCTGTGTGAAGGTATGCAACACCGTTTACACTGTATCCATAATGGATATCCATATGTGCCATATGTACAAGACCATCTTTGATGATGTATGTGCTTTCATCCGATACTTTCTGACGTACACGGTTATCTAACTCACGGATGATTGGCATAAGCTGTGGAACTGCCTTCTCAAGGAAGTAGATTGGCCATTTCTCGAGAGCTTCTGCAAGGATTGTATGGTTTGTGTATGCACATACCTTAGATACGATCTCGATTGCCTCATCCATTACAATTCCTCTTTCCTGTAACAGACGGATCAGTTCCGGAATTACCATAGATGGATGTGTATCATTGATCTGGATTGCTGCATAATCTGCAAGGTCATGTAAGTTCGATCCCTTTGCAACACACTCGTCTAATACAAGTCTTGCAGCGTTGCTTACCATAAAGTACTGCTGATATACACGAAGTAAACGACCCTTTTCATCAGAATCATCCGGATATAAGAACAATGTCAGGTTCTTTGCGATCTGATCCTTATCGAAATCAATTGTGTCACCAACGATAGATTCGTCAACAGACTCAATATCAAAAAGACGAAGTCTGTTTGTACGGTTGTTGTAACCTACAACATCAATATCGTATAATCTGGACTGTACATTAAATCCGCCAAACTGTACTGTGTAGGAAATGTCAGATTTTGTAAGCCAGCTCTCATCTGTGATCCATGGATTTGGAGTTTCTTTCTGAAGGTTGTGATCAAATACCTGTTTGAAAAGTCCATAATGATAGTTCAGTCCAACACCGTCTCCGTTTAAACCAAGTGTTGCAACAGAATCCATGAAACATGCAGCAAGACGTCCGAGTCCACCATTTCCTAAAGATGGCTCTAATTCGATCTCTTCGATATCTCCAATTGCCTTTCCGTTATCAGCTAACTCTTTTTTGATGTCCTCATAAATTCCTAAATTGATCAGGTTGTTTGATAATAATTTACCAATTAAGAACTCTGCAGAGATGTAATATAATTTCTTCTTTCCATCATTTGAGATCTTGTCCTCTGCCATTTTCTTTGTCATTTCAAGTAAGCAGTAGTAAATCTCTTCGTTTGAGCATTCTGCAATGCCTCTGTTGTACTTGTTTTCAATAGCCTGTGCTAAAGTCATATTTTTTCCCTCCAAGTTTATATTCTTAAACTATGTGTTTCCTTGTTATGTTATGAGTATAGGACAGTTTTGTATTATTTTCTTGTCAAATACCCTCAAAAAGTAGTACAATCCTATCATAATATATCATTATGATACGATAAGGGTGAAAGTATGAATATTCTGGAATATGAAAATTATCACGAGACCAAAACACATGGCGATATTGTCTTTCCATATAATACCTATCTTTGTTCGATACCTTTGGATTTTCCAATGGTTCCGCTGCACTGGCACGATGACATCGAGCTTATCTATATCAAGAAAGGATCAGGACAGGTAACGGTTGATTTCCGGCAATATAAAGTTTCCGGTAATACTATCGTGCTGATTCTTCCTGGGCAGCTCCACTCGATCGAACAGTTCGAGAACTGCAGCATGGAATATGAGAATATCATTTTCCATCCCAACATGTTTCTCACGAAAAAAGCCGATACCTGCAGTACCGACTTTCTTTTTCCACTGTTGGACGGAAAGATCACTGTTCCAACGATTTTTACACCTGTTTATCCTTATTACGAAGATATTGCAGCACCGATCGATGCCTGTGATGAGATCTGTAAGACCAAGCCCCAGGGATATGAACTTTATATCAAAAGCCAGCTTTATCAGTTTTTCTTTGTCCTGGATAACCGCTGCCGGAATCTTGTTCAGCCAAAGAAAAGCAAGCACTCTCTGGATAAGATTAAAATTGTCCTGAAATATATCGAAAATAACTATATGGATAAAATCCCGATCGCAGATATTGCGGAAGTTGCCGGTTTCTCTGAATCTCACTTTATGCGCTATTTCAAGGAGACGATGGGAACATCCTTTGTAGATTACCTAAAGGATTACCGGCTTACGATGGCCTCCCGGCTTCTTGTCGCATCTGACTCTGCAATCCTTGACATTGCCGCAGAGGTTGGTTTTGAAAACCTTTCCTATTTCAATCGGGCTTTTAAGCAGAAATATCAGATGACACCAAGTGCCTTCCGCCGTGAAAATGTAAGAGCATAGCTTCTTTACAGGAAATATCCGATATATCCTGCAGCGATCCCAAAGATTGCGCCTGCGATCACATCCCTTGGGAAATGAACTCCTGCAAAAACACGCACAACAGCAAGCAGTATTCCAAGAACAAAAATAACCCCTCCAAAAACCGGGACCGGACACACTGCAAAAAATGTCATGGCAATAATAAAAACCGAAAAGACATGTCTGCTCGGAAACGATCTGCCTCTTGTATCTTTTGCAATGACTGGTGGAATATCAAATACCTCATAGGGTCTTTTGGCATTCACAAAGACACGAAAAATGGTAAGTATGATAAAGGAATCAAACGGAACGAGAATTGCCCTTATCAGCGACTGTTCCTGATTCCGAAAAAGCCACAAAAGAAGTGCCGGATACGACACAAATACAAGCCCTGTCAATATGCGATTACAGATGTGGATCACAGCAGCACGCTTTGGATTGTTCCGAAGCGGCTCTGTGATCCGGATATAGGTCTCTTTCGTCATCTCTTTCTCCCTGTCAGTAACTACATCAAATATAAATTACATATTGCTATATTTTTTTTCAATTGTCAAATAAAAACCCCTCTCTTACCGGATATATTGATGTTCCGATAAAAGAGGGGTTTTTCATTATCTAACGATTTCCGTCTGCATCGTTATTGTCTGTATTCCCATTGGTATTATTCGTGTTATTATCCATATTGTTCTCGTTGTTCGTTCCGGTCATATCCTCAACACCGTCTACAACAGCGTCTCCAGCATTCTCCACCCCATCGACGATGTTATCGCCCATGTCTTTGATATCATTTCCAACATTGCTGCCATCCTTGTTTGTACGGTTATTCTCCGTATTGATCTCAGTTCCATTCTTATCGTTATTGGTTCCACAGGCGGTAAACGTGGACAGACTGCCTGCAAGCAGACAGGCCATCAGAAAAAGTCTTGCTTTTTTCATTATATCCTACTCCTTTCATGCTCAGCTATTACGAAGCCTGCTCATAGTATTTTCAGAATTGCTTCTTTTATGCATCTGCTGCATCACTTCCCTTATTTTTTCATTTTCGGATTAACGATAAGGGACGCAATATAAGAAAATACCAGCGCTGCCGACACTCCGACTGCGCATGCTTTCAATCCTCCCATGAAAATACCGATAAATCCATTTTCATCGACCGCTTCCTTCACACCTTTCCAGAGCGTATTTCCAAAACCAAGAAGGGGAACGTTCGCCCCGGCTCCTGCCCATTCCGAGAATGGTTCATAAATCTGCAGAGCTCCAAGAACTGCCCCGGTACATACAAGAAGAACCATAATTCTCCCCGGCATCATTTTTGTTTTTTCCATCAGAAGCTGAACAATAGCGCAGATCACGCCTCCAACCCAGAACGCATTCCAATAATCCATTAGTCTACCTGCCTTTCCACATATTCCATCACGACTCCATGTGAAATCCCGGGTACTGGCTGACCTTCGTTAAAGCTGACTGTCGATAAAAGTGCTCCAGTCGGGCAGAACAGAATTCTTCTTAAATCACCGCGTTCCATACGTTTTAAAAAGTGTGCACTCAGTGTTGCAGCAGAGCACCCACATCCTGATCCTCCTGCCCCGGTATTTTGCGTAGAATCATCAAAGATCAGAATTCCGCAGTCTTCATGCTGCTTTGAAATATCATATCCCCGTTCTTTTAACAGACGGATCAGAATCTCTTTTCCAACCGTTCCAAGATCTCCTGTAATGATCCGGTCATAATCTTCCGGCTTTCTGTCAAAATCTTTTAAATTCTGTTCGATCAGATCTGCTGCAGCTGGTGCCATAGCAGCCCCCATGTTCATGGAATCCTTGATTCCGTAATCTACAATTTTTCCCGTGGTAATACCGGTTATGGCAACGCACGGTGTTACAGATAAATGTTTTCTTTCCTGATGCCCGGCAAGTACAAAGGCTCCACTTCCTGTGACCGTCCAGGTAGCTGATAAGGGTCTTTGATTGGCATATTCCAGGGGAAAACGAAATTGTTTCTCTGCGCTCGCAAAATGGCTTGATGTAACTGCCACAACATGATTTGCATACCCTGCTGCCACACACATGGCTGCAAGGGATAAAGATTCTCCACATGTGGAACATGCCCCATAAAGTCCAAAGATTGGAATATCAAAATCCATAAGTCCAAAAGAAGATGCGATATTTTGTCCCAGCAGATCTCCTGCAAAAATATAACGGATATCCTCCGGCTTCATGTCCGCCTTTCCGAGAGCAAGTGTCACTGCTTCTTTCTGGAGTACACTTTCCGATTCCTCCCACGTATCCTGTCCAAATTTATCATCCGCACCAATCATATCAAATTCATCCGCCAACGGGCCTTGTCCTTCTTTTGTTCCAACGATCGAAGCACTGCTTACAATAAAAGGAGCCTCCGCAAAACGGAGGCTCTGTGCACCAATTTTCTGATCCATACACATACTCCTTTTTCTTTTTGACAAGTATGTGTAAAAAATGGTTTTCTATTCAGATTTATTTTCCATCGTAAGAAACAACAGAAGCAAGATCATATTTTGCAAGCTTCTTACGTCCTTCTAATCCGGCAAGTTCGATCAAAAAGATCATCTTGACTACTTCTCCGCCAAGTTTTTCTACAAGCTTGGCTGCTGCCTCCATTGTTCCACCGGTTGCAATCAGGTCATCCACTAAAACAACTTTCTGTCCCGGTTTGATCGCATCTTTATGTATTTCAATGGTTGCCTGTCCATATTCAAGATCATAAGACTGGGAAACAGTCTCACATGGAAGTTTTCCTGCCTTACGCACTGGAACAAACGGCTTTCCAAGTGCATATGCGATCGGCATACCAAAAATAAATCCTCTGGATTCCGCTCCTGCAATCACATCAAAATCAACTCCATCCAGGAGCTTTGTCATCTCATCAATGCTGAGCTTTAATCCTTCTGCATCCTGCAGAACACTTGTTACATCTCTGAAAATAATTCCAGGTTCCGGAAAATCCGGTATACTTCTAATGTAATCTTCCACTTTCTTCATGTTTTGAACGTCCTTTCTGTAAACGGCCCGGAAATCATTGTACCGAGAGATCCCGTTTCTTATCCTAACGGAATAATTATAAACCAAAACACAGGAAATGCAATTACTTTTCAAGATTTTCCCGTTGGATTTCTTCCTTCATACTTCTTTTGTCCTCATACATGCGCTGATCAGCTTCGCTATAGATTCTATGTATGTCCTGTTCACCCGGAAGCTCACTGCTGCAGACATACCCGATCGCTGAACTTAACTGGACTTGCGAATTGGATGCATTTTCCTTCTCCATGTTCGTCCGAAGCCTTGTCACAAGCTGTCTGGTTTTCTTTTCATCAGAAAATGGCAGAAGCACCATAAACTCGTCTCCTCCAAATCTGGCTTTAAGTGCCTTCTCCGGAAACGTGCCATTTAAAACTCCTGCAAAACATTTCAGAAGTTCGTCTCCTCTTTCATGTCCATAACAGTCATTATAATGCTTTAAAAAATTCAGATCCATACTGATCAATGTGAATGGTGTGCATTCTCTCTGATATTGTTCAAGCATCTCATCGCATTTCCTTCGGTTAAACAAACCGGTCAGCTCATCGGTATATGCCATATTTTCCAGCAATTTCTGCTGGGCCTGTCGGAAAAGTCCTCTTTTAATATGCCCGGTATAATCCAGTATTAAAAATACCACTACTGCCAATGCTCCAAAGCATAATGTACTGTTATACTGATTTCCTTCAAAATGCCGGATGTATTTGTCGACATTATAACGGATCAGTTCAAACAATATAAAAACCAGAACTATGCTGACTCCTCTTCTTAATCCTCTGCCCCGGCTTTCTTTTTTCTTCATGCTCACGACTGCAAGTGCGATTACAAAGAGAATATCCAGCATCATAACAGCATGCGCAAACACAAGTAACGTAGGAAAATGGATATAATTTAACAGCTGGGATGCCAATGCATATATAAAAAATGCAGTCTGCACGATGAGAAGCAGCCAATATGAACCCAGCAGCCATTTTCCCATATTCTTTTCATGAATCGGCTCATAAAAATATAAAAGCATCGGAATTGGCAGCGCATATACGCAGAGATATTCCATATAAACTTTAACTTTCAGATCCTGTGTAAAATATGAGATCAGATCATTGTTGCATAATGTCCAGCATCCGATCAGCAGGGAGAACAAGGCAATATAAAATAATCTTGCAAAAGAAAGATCCTTCACGATCATAACAATCGTGATCAGTCCGAGTAAAACTCCAAACACGATCAGAAATAATGCCACCGCAAGCCTGATCCGGTCTCCAGACATGACCTGTTGCAGCATATTCCGTTCATTTGCAATCCTCATAGACTGGATTCCGGTAAATGCATTATTTTCCGATACCGTCAGCACAATACGGATTTCATGCCCCTGATACCCTTTCGGAAGCGGGATATACTGGTATCCATATCCAAGAAGCTTTCCCTCTTTGTAGTCCTCTCGTCCATAGCCATAGATCATCGCATTGTTCATATAAACTTCCACGACGGAATGAATCGAGTACATGCGAAGAACCGGATTCTGTACTCTGACTTTCCGGTTCAATACTCTTGTGAGCTGAACGACATCCCCTTTATTTGTAACCGGAAATGTAAACTTGCTCAACGTCACATCATGATATTGTTTTCCATTGATTTCAACTTCCCAATGATCATCAAGTTCTTCATAATCAAACTGCATTTTTCGCTCACTGGTGTATGTCAAAAGCAGGAATACAATCACCGCAAGAGCCAGAAATGACACTGCGGCAATCGTACAATTTTTTAATTTTATTCTACCTCTTCTCACCTTTTATTCCCCATATCGTTCTCAATGATCTTCGATAATATGTCCTGCCTGGATGTTCTTTTGCAGGAACTCCTCCTTTGCGTACTCCCAGATCTGCTCAGAGCCATCTGCAGTTCTTTCATTTCTTTTCAGTATCTGTGAAAGTTTTACCTGATGTTCATCCCAGGATAATCCATTCGACGCATCATTCAGCATCATCGGCTGAATATTGTCCATGGTTCTTGCAAATTTTGCTTCCGGAGTCTGCTGTGCTTCAAATTCTTCCCAGAGTTCATACATTTTATCTGCCTGATCATCCGGAAGAAGATGAAAAATCCGGTCTGCTGCCTTCCGTTCCCGCTCTTTCTGCGTCTTTTTTCCTTCTGGATCATAAGCATATGTATCGCCTGCATCAATTTCCACAATATCATGGATCAAAAGCATCGTCACGGTTTTTAAAACATCAATCTCTTCGTTTGCATATTCACTCAGAAGAACGGTCATAATCGCCATGTGCCAGGCATGCTCCGCATCATTTTCCTTCCTGCTCGCATCCGCAAGATAGGTCTGACGAAAAATCTCCTTTTCTTTATCAATTTCCTGAAAAAAGGCAAACTGCTTTTTCAAACGTTCCTTATCCATTTCTATCCTTCCTGCCAGATTATGCTATTTAATCTTCTGCAAATCCGATGTTACCTTCACAATGTCTCTTACTGTCAGTATTCCATCCGAAACTGTAAAACGGATATCGTATCCCGCAAATTCCATTCCATATACATAGTCCGGTTTCTTGTTATATGCTGCCCTTGGATCCTGTCCCAACACATGGAGTGCTGCTTCCTGAAGCGTCTGCGGAATCTTCGCTTTCAATTTCTCTGGAAAAACAACCTGAATGCGATCCCCTTTATGTTCTTCTGCAAAACTACCCTTTGCATCCGGGTGTGAATCCGTATATGGAAGATATGGTTTAATGTCATAAATCGGTGTCTGATCCATAAGATCTGCCCCGGATACTACAAGAACCGGTCCAAGCGTTTCGTCTATCCGTACTTCTTCCAGCTTTACCGAAGAAAGACCGATGGAATTGGGACGAAAAGGCGCTCTTGTTGCAAAAACGCCTTTTTTCACTTTTCCTCCCAGTCTTGGCGGACAGACCATCGGTACAAACCCATTCTGTTTTGCCTTTGAAAAATTCCATAGTAACCACAGATGTGAAAATTCCTCAATGCCACGGACTGCATCCGGATTACGGAACTCCGGTTCAAATATGATAGTCCCGCGAAGCTGCGGCACAAGCCCGCTTTGTCTCGGAATTCCAAACTTCTCCGGAAATTCTGTATGGATTGTCGCAATTGTCACTAATTCTGGCATGTGTTATCCTCTTTTAAGCTTTTTCTCTATCATATCACGAATTCCGATATTCTACAGGGGTCATATTATATTTTTTCTTAAATGTACGGTTAAAATGTTCCACACTCTGATATCCAACAGACAATGCAATATTCTCAACTGCCATATTTCCGTTTTTTAAAAGTGTTCTTGCCTTTTTCATTCGGATATTCTGGACAATCTCTCCAAATGTTTTTCCTGATTTTTCTTTCATGTATTTCGATACATATGGCTCCGACAGATGGAAATGCTCTGCAAGATCTTCTAAGGTTATATTTTTGTAATTTGCCTGAATATAATTCTTCATCTCAACAAGGCGTTCATCCTGAATCGATTCGTCAGCCTTGATGACCGGAAGCTGGTTTACGGCCACAACCAATGCATTGATCGAAGATTTGATGATGTCATCATCAATTCCTGCTCCCCAGTACATTTTATCCTCACAGGTAATTCCTACATAGGACATCGCTTTGGACGATGACCCCTGTGACAACGCATGTTCTTCATATACGGAAAGCTCATAACTTATGCCAAAATAATCTTTGATAATATTGCTCACTGCATCAAGACGACCGTTTCCGAGCGCATCGACAATACGGCTCTGTCCACCATGGGTAATGGTTGCCTCTGCCATAATTCCATCAATCTGTTTGAAATGACACTCCTTAATCTGGAAATATGGCTGTGTATTGACGTATTTCTCCTCAAAAATCTCGTAAACCCACTGTGGAGAGAGTTCTTTATGTTCTTCATCCGAAACATGTTTCACAAGATAGCCTACTTCTTCACGCATTTTCTCTGGAATAGAAATTCCAAAGTTCTGTTTCAATACATAATTTACGCCACCACGTCCAGACTGACTGTTGATACGGATCACATCCGAATCATAGGTTCTTCCAACATCAACCGGATCAACCGGCAGATATGGAACCGACCATTTGTAAAGTTTTTTCTCCTCACGCCATGCCATGCCTTTGGCGATCGCATCCTGATGTGATCCGGAAAAAGCAGTAAACACAAGATCTCCCGAATACGGCTGCCTTGGATCCACATGCATTCTGGTGAAGGTTTCATACTTCTCGCGGATTTTCGGAATATTGGAAAACTCCAGTTTTGGATCTACTCCATGCGAATACATATTCATCGCCAAGGTAATAATATCTACGTTTCCAGTGCGTTCTCCGTTTCCAAACAAGGTTCCTTCAATGCGGTCTGCACCGGCAAGCACACCCAGTTCTGCGGTTGCAACACCACATCCCCTGTCATTGTGAGGGTGAAGGCTTAATGTAACTGCATCTCTGTATTTCAAATGTTTATTGATATACTCCACCTGTGTTGCAAACACATGTGGCATTGCATTTTCCACTGTGGATGGAATGTTGATGATTGCTTTGTTGGAAGCTTCTGGCTTCCATACATCCAATACTGCGTTGCAGACCTCTACTGCATAATCCACTTCCGTCCCGGAAAAACTCTCCGGACTATACTCAAATGAGAAACTGCCATCCGTCTGATCTGCCAGTTCTTTTAATAAAACAGCTCCTTCTACAGCAATTTTTTTTATCTGCTCTTTGTTCTTTTTAAAAACCTGTTCTCTCTGTGCTACCGAAGTAGAATTGTACAAATGGATCACTGCATGTGGCGCACCTTTTACTGCTTCAAAAGTCTTCTTAATGATATGCTCTCTCGCCTGAGTCAGAACCTGAACGGTCACATCATCCGGAATCATATTGCGTTCGATCAGTGCTCTCATGAAATTATATTCTGTCTCTGATGCAGCCGGAAATCCAACTTCAATTTCCTTAAATCCGATCTCAACAAGCATCTGGAAAAATGCCAGCTTCTCGTCCAGACTCATCGGCTCAATCAACGCCTGATTGCCATCCCGCAAATCTACAGAACACCAGATTGGAGTAACCTCAATGTGATCCTTCTTCACCCAATCGTATGTGCATTCCGGTGGCATAAAATATGTTCGTTCGTATTTATCGTAACCTTTCATAAATCCAACTCTCCTTATTCCAAATAAATTTCATCTACTAATTTGATTTAATTTATTCTATCACATAAGAGTTATCCATACTATGATTAAATTTAATCATTTTAATTGATTTTATTTATTTTATTAGTATCTGTTTTAATCTTTCATCCTCTACAATGAGTTTCTTTGCGGCATTCCGATATGTTTCTTCATGCAGATAAGTATGTCGGAACGGTTTGATCGATGGTGCAAGATCCACAGCTTTTAAGAAATCCTCCTGCCGCATCTGCAGTGTCTTCGCATAATCCCAAAATCCGGTCTCACTTAATACAGTGTTCACTCGTATATAACGATGATCCTGAACTTTACTCATAATGTACGTGGCAATTCCGACCTGGATACCGTGCAGCTGTGGAGTCTCCAGAATCTTATCCAGCGCATGGGAGATCAGATGCTCACTGCCACTTGTCGGGGCGCTGCTTCCTGCGATCTCATTTGCGATACCACTCATCGCAAGAGAATCCACAAGTTCTTTCAGGAAAATTTCATCCTTAATATTTTCATATGGTGTGCGCACAAAGCTGTTTACCGCTTTTTTTGCGATCATAACAGCAAAATCGTTCACTTCACTGTATCCGCATTTTTCTTCATATATCCAGTCGTACAGCGCTGTAATCTTCGATATCATATCCCCGATACCGGAATAAATAAACTTATCCGGTGCTGTCCGGATCACTTCCGTGTCAACAATAATGCCATATGCCAGTTTTGCCGGCACCGATGTCCGCTTCCCATGTACTAACAATGAAGCACTTGCGCTTGAAAAGCCATCACTTGAACTTGATGTCGGAACACTGATAAATGGAATATTTCTTAAAAAAGCAGCATATTTTCCTGCATCAATTACCTTACCACCACCAATTGATACAACTGCCTGTGTTTTATTCGGCATAGAAAATGCCAGAGTGATAATATCATCAATATCCACTGTATCCAGTTCACTATACTCCAATACTGTGATCCCCTGCTCTTTCAAAGAACGCATGACACGTTCGCCAAACAGATCGATCAATCCATTTCCAAGAAAAATAACAATCTGCTCAAGTCCTTCTGTTTTCAAATAATTTCCAATCTTATTTAACGTACCTTTGCCAACTTTCAAAATTGCCGGTACCGAAATTGCTTTTCCAGTCTGCATGATATTCTCTCCCTTATCTCATTGTAATCCTGCCTTATTGATAACATTACTTCTAATTTTACTTCTTTTTGCCGGATTTACAACATAAGCATTGGAATTTCTTTTCACATGCAGCATTTACTTTATGATCCAATAGATCAGCCCCAGAAGCCAGCTTGAGAAAATACCATAAAGGATGACCGGTCCAGCGATTGTAAATATCTTTACTCCGATTCCAAATACCTGTCCTTCTTTTTTAAATTCAATGGCCGGAGCAGCCACGCCATTCGCAAAACCAGTAATCGGAACAAGTGCACCTGCACCTCCCCAGTTCGCCAGCGACGGATACCAGTTTAAGCTTGTCAGTACAATGCTGCACAACACCAGTATCATGGAACACCAGGCGGCAGCTTCCTGCTTATCCAATCCGAAATTATATTTTGCAATATTGGTGATGATCTGTCCGATCAGACAGATTCCACCTCCAAGCACAAATGCTTTTGCCATATTTACCCCAAGATTGTGCGTCGGAGTTACCTGTTTTACATACTCATTATATGCCTGATTTCTTTCCTCCGTTGTGCTTTCCGGATCTGTAACCGTCTCGATACTTTTATCTATGATTGCTTTTGTCTTATCATCTTTTTTTTCCATATTTGCCATTTCATCAGCCTCCTTACCTTTGTGCATTTCCTTTATGCATTATAAAGTATGTCAGCTTTTTACATTTTCTATGCCTGGATAAAACCTTTAAAAAAATGTTCATTTCCAGCCAGTAGCAAAAAAATAGGCTTTTTCTCATTCTACGGAGAATAATGACCTGTTACGACTGTTATTCTTCCGGTTTTCTCCGTAATCAGTCCAAATATTTCATTTACACCGTCACTTTTCTCCATTTTGTCGGTGTAAT